>CP081161.1:2153333-2840000 GCA_025141675.1 Rhodobacteraceae bacterium S2214 | reverse complement strand
CATGAGTAGCGACAAAGGGAGTGAGAGACTCCCTCGCCGAAAGTCCAAGGGTTCCTGCTTAAAGCTAATCTGAGCAGGGTAAGCCGACCCCTAAGGCGAGGCCGAAAGGCGTAGTCGATGGGAACCAGGTTAATATTCCTGGGCCAGGAGGATGTGACGGATCTCGAAGATTGTTTCCCCTTATCGGATTGGGGAGGCCGTTGAGAGGTTCCTGGAAATAGCCCTCCATGAGATCGTACCCTAAACCAACACAGGTGGACTGGTAGAGAATACCAAGGCGCTTGAGAGAACCACATTTAAGGAACTCGGCAAAATACCTCCGTAAGTTCGCGAGAAGGAGGCCCGGTGAGAACGCAAGTTTTTGCCGGGGGCACAAACCAGGGGGTGGCGACTGTTTACTAAAAACACAGGGCTCTGCGAAGTCGCAAGACGACGTATAGGGTCTGACGCCTGCCCGGTGCCTGAAGGTTAAAAGGAGGAGTGCAAGCTCCGAATTGAAGCCCAGGTAAACGGCGGCCGTAACTATAACGGTCCTAAGGTAGCGAAATTCCTTGTCGGGTAAGTTCCGACCTGCACGAATGGCGTAACGACTTCCCCGCTGTCTCAAATGTGGACTCAGCGAAATTGAATTGCCTGTCAAGATGCAGGCTCCCCGCGGTTAGACGGAAAGACCCCATGCACCTTTACTATAGCTTCGCATTGGCATCAGACACAGTATGTGCAGGATAGGTGGTAGGCTTTGAAACCGGGACGCTAGTCTCGGTGGAGCCTCCCTTGAGATACCACCCTTATTCTGTTTGATGTCTAACCGCGGTCCGTTATCCGGATCCGGGACCCTGCGTGGTGGGTAGTTTGACTGGGGCGGTCGCCTCCCAAATTGTAACGGAGGCGCGCGAAGGTTGGCTCAGAGCGGTCGGAAATCGCTCGTTGAGTGCAATGGCAGAAGCCAGCCTGACTGCGAGACTGACAAGTCGAGCAGAGTCGAAAGACGGCCATAGTGATCCGGTGGTCCCGAGTGGAAGGGCCATCGCTCAACGGATAAAAGGTACGCTGGGGATAACAGGCTGATGGTGCCCAAGAGTCCATATCGACGGCACCGTTTGGCACCTCGATGTCGGCTCATCTCATCCTGGGGCTGGAGCAGGTCCCAAGGGTACGGCTGTTCGCCGTTTAAAGAGGTACGTGAGCTGGGTTTAGAACGTCGTGAGACAGTTCGGTCCCTATCTTCCGTGGGTGTAGGATACTTGAGAGGAGTTGCCCCTAGTACGAGAGGACCGGGGTGAACGATCCACTGGTGGACCTGTTGTCGTGCCAACGGCAGTGCAGGGTAGCTATGATCGGACAGGATAACCGCTGAAGGCATCTAAGCGGGAAGCCCCCCTCAAAACAAGGTATCCCTGAGGACCGAGGTAGACCACCTCGTCGATAGGCCAGAGATGTAAGCGCAGCAATGCGTTCAGTTGACTGGTACTAATGGTCCGATAGGCTTGATTTGATCCAGTAATAGTCTGACTTTACTGAATTAAAATCATGATACATACACACACAACCATCAGTATATCTGATACGGAACAAGCAGAAATCCCGCATAGGATATCAGCCTGATCGTTGGCTTCTTTTTTGATTTGGTGGTCATAGCGCGAGCAAAACACCCGATCCCATCCCGAACTCGGCAGTTAAGTGCCGCTGCGCTGATGGTACTGCGTCTTAAGGCGTGGGAGAGTAAGTCACTGCCAAATCTAATAAGAAGCCAACCGTATCTCTCGACGATGAAACCACTCCCCCCAATAATCAAACCTGATAGCAAGCCAATCGGCATCACGTCCGAGTCGCACTCACCTTGCAAGCAAAACAAACTTGAGACGACTTCAAAAAACACAATGCTTTTTTGAAGGGGACTGAACACAAAATCCAATACCGAACGTGGGCCCAATAGAGGCGGCTGCGCTGATGATACGGCGTCTTAAGGCGTGGGAGAGTAAGTCACTGCCAAATCTAATGAGCAACGTCAAAAAAGTATCTCTCAACGATAAAAATACCAATCCAACAATCAAGCCCGAAAACATGGCAGTGGTCATAACGTCTGAGTAGCTGTCACTTTGCAAGCAAAGTAACCTTGCTACGCCTTCAAAAAACACAGTGGTTTTTTGAAAGGGACAAAACACCCGATCCCATCCCGAACGCGGAAGTTAAGTGCCGCTGCGCCCCCTTACGGCGTTTGGCAAGCAAACGCCTGTCGGTCGGCGGATAGTACTGCGTCTTAAGGCGTGGGAGAGTAAGTCACTGCCAAATCTAATAAGAAGCCAACCCTATCTCTCGACGATAAACACAAGAAATAGCAAATAAGTAACACGCGGCATAACGTTAGCGTTCACCGGACCCTCTATTGGGCGACAATCTCAAAAATAGATCGCTCGTTCGAGATCGTGGTTGGCAACAGTCCGTTGGCAAAAATGACTCCTGAAGGCATAATCGGAGCGTCAGTTCTGATGCTGCCGCTGTGATAGCATCCGACTTTGCGAATACGACGGAATCCATATGTGGATCCGTCGATCATCTCCGGTAATACACCTCCAAGATTTCAGCGTTCTTCATGGTACAATCCGTTCGATAAAAGTGAAACCGCAAGATATAGGAGTGTCGCCAAGAGGCAAATACACAATAAGCTCGCGAACATTAAGTCTGTCTTCGCCCGCCCGTTCGCCAGCAGCATCAGATATCCAAGCCCCTGCGATGCGCCGACCCATTCCCCGATTACGGCGCCGATGGGAGCATAAACGGCCGCAAGTTTCAGTCCAGTTCCTAGAGAAGGGATCGCATGCGGTATTCTGATGTGCCGCATGATCTGCCATTTCGTCCCGCCCATTGTCTTCGCCAAATCTGCAAAGCCGCTTGGGATGCGACTTAAGCCGTCAAAAAATGCGCTGGTGACAGGAAAGAAAATGATCAGTAGCGCCATCATAACTTTCGATGCGATCCCGTATCCTAGCCAGAGCGTGAGGATCGGAGCGAGCGCGAAAACCGGGATGGCTTGCGTCAGGATAAGCAACGGCATGACCAACCGATGAAGCCTTTGAGAGCTGGCCAATAGGATCGCGGTTAATGCGCCAAGGACTGTGCCAAGGACAAGTCCCAAGACGACTTCAGTCCCTGTGACCAAGGCATTTTCCAGGATCAAACCGCGATATTCCCATCCTGTTTGCGCCACGCGCCATGGCGATGGAAGAATGAACTGGGGCACGTCGGTTAACCAAACTACGCCTTGCCAAAGGGATATCCCGAATAGAATAGGTGTCAAAATATACGCTAATTTGATCATTTGTCGCGTCTCAGGTGATCAAGAAGCGCTGCTTGGCATGCCGTAGTTTCCGCAGCGTATTGGTCGCGGATCGGCTCTGTTGCGGGTGGTTGCCATTGAATTGCCGCGTCGGGTGTCAGAACGGTAATCTGATGTCCCAACCGCACGGCCTCGGCGGGATCGTGCGTCACCAACAACACTGTTTTTCCTTTTAAAACGTCAACTGCCAGATCCTGCATGTCGGCACGTGTGCCTGCATCTAGTGCCGAGAATGGTTCATCCAGAAGCGCAACGGGCCGATCCTCCATCAACGTGCGTGCCAATGCCGCGCGTTGGCGCATCCCGCCCGATAAAGCGGCGGGTTTTTCGTTGCGATATGGCGTCAGCCCGACCTTGGCGATAAGATCTTCGACGCGTTCGAAATCCGGCTCCGTCCCGCGTAAGCGGCTGCCGATGACTATGTTTTCCAAGACGCTGAGCCAAGGCAGTAATAGATCAGATTGTGCCATTAAACTGATCTGCCCGTCATGTGTTGCGCCGTCAGAGGTCGTGATGGTGCCGGAAAACGCGCCACTACAATCCAGCCCTGCAATCAGCCGCAGTAACGTGGATTTACCCACACCGGATTGTCCCAAAAGGCAGGTCCATTGTCCCGCGTGCAGCGTTAGATCAATGGGGCCAAAAATGCGTTGGCCAGCGATGTCGTACTGACCTGAAACGTGAATGTCAGGTGCCGCCATCACGCGCGCTTTAACCCCATATCCCAAAAAGCGGCTTCTAGTTGCGTGGCCGTTGTGAACCGGTCTTGAAGGTGTGGCCAACGCGCAGCGCTAAACGGCCGATCTCCCAATCTACGCACAACAGCTTGGTCGATCATGCGCCCGACGTTGGACATCACGGTCTGATAATCATTGTCCGAATACGTCTTGATCCAGTCGCGGTAGGGCGTGTCTTTGACTGCTGACGTTTCCAATCGTAACCCGATTTCGCCATAGCCAAAGCAACAGGGCGCGAGTGCTGCCATCAAGTCGAGAAAATCACCCTGCAGCCCTGCATCCATGACGTACCGCGTATAGGCGAGGTTTTCGAATTCTTCGGTTGCGGTGAACAAGGTTTGCTCGTCGATGCCTTCGGCTGCACATGTTGCGACGTGCAGGGCCATCTCGTGATTGACCAATGCATCGACGGTCGCGGCGCATGTCTTCATTTCCGTAAGTGTTTCGGCTTTCACCACGGCCAAGGACCACGCCCGCGCGAAATGGACTAAGAACACGTAGTCTTGGATGAGGTAATGGATGAAGGCTGCACGCGGCAAAGTCCCATCACCAAGTCCTTCAACGAAGGCATGGTGCGTGTAGGCATGCCATGCGGTGGGGCAACCGGCCCGCCATTGTGCAAAGGTTTGACCGTAAGGCTGATTGCTCATTGTGACGTCACATCAATGGCGATTTTCGATACGGGATGGACGTCTGGTATCAGGCCCGCGTCGTGTAAAAATACTTCGAACGTCTCATAGCGGCCAGCATCCATCGCTGTCGGACGCAATGCAAATCGGGGCAGGGTGTCTACCCATGCGCGCGCGTTAAGCTCATCCTGCAGTGCTGGCGCTGTGCTTGCGAATATTTGCCATGCCTCTTCCGGATGATTGACGATGTACTGTGTGGCCTTTTCCGTCGCCGCGAGAAAACGCATGATCATATCGGTGTCCATGGTTTCGGAATTGGCGACGTAGATCAGTTCATCGTAGGCTGGCAGCCCTTCTTCCTCGACGTAGAAACAATGCCCCGGCACGCCTGCGATATCCATTTGGTTCAGTTCGAAATTTCGGAATGCACCGATAACGGCGTCGACCTGACCGGACATCAACGAAGGGGACAACGACCAGTTTACGTTGATCAATTCAACATCATCCAACGTCAGCCCGTGCGTGTTCAACACGTGCCCCAAAACGGCTTCTTCGACGCCGCCCACTGAAAACCCGACTTTACGTCCCTTGAGATCGGCGGGTGATGCGATGGGGCCGTCAGCACGAGTTAATAAGCAATTCAGCGGTGTCGCGATCAGCGTGCCGACCCGTTGCAAAGGCAGGCCTTCGTGGATTTGGAGGTGCAGTTGGGGCTGATAGGAAATCGCCAAATCCGCACGCCCCGCCGCGACCATTTTGGGCGGGTCCGAAGGGTCCGAAGGGGCGATCACGTCAACGTCGAGATCAACGTCTGCGAAATAGCCTTTCTCTTGCGCGATGATGACTGGCCCGTGGTCGGGATTAACGAACCAATCGAGCAAAAGTGTCATTTGATCTTGCGCCCAAAGCGGCGCTGCAAACACGGAAAAGGCCGAGGCCAGCAATACTGTTTTCATGAAAGTGGTTCCTTTGATGCGCGATGCAGTTCTGCGAAATGGTGGGTTGGCCCATGCCCTAATCCAACGGAAAGCTGATCGGCGTGGGCGATTGCGTGGGACACATAAGATTTGGCTGCGGCAACGGCGGCATGGACGTCGACTGTTTTGGCCAGTTGCGCAGCCAGCGCTGATGACAGGGTGCATCCGGTCCCATGTGTGTTGCGGGTAGCGGTGCGCGCGCCTTCGAACCAAGTGATGTTGCTCGGGGTGACCAGACAATCAGGACTATCGGCATCCGGCAGATGTCCGCCCTTCATCAACACCGCGTCTGCTCCAAGCGCACAAAGCTTGCGCCCCTGATCCGCCATCTCATCACGTGCTTGCGCCACCGGCATGTCCAGCAGTTGGGCTGCTTCCGGCAGGTTTGGGGTCAGGATGGTTGCGATGGGCAGCAACGCCTCGCGCAACACGGCAATCGCATCGGGGTCCAAAAGGGACGCACCGCCCTTTGCGATCATAACCGGGTCAAGGATGATAGGGACGTCGCGGTCAGTCAGCGCATCAACAACCGCTTGTGCAATATCGGCATCTGCGATCATCCCGACCTTTACGGCATCGACACGGATATCATCAAAAACTGCGTTGATCTGGTCGCGCACGAACGCTGGCGGCACCAAATGAACACCGCTAACGCCCTGCGTGTTTTGCGCGGTGAGGGCGGTGATCGCCGCCATCGCAAATGCGCCATTGGCGGATATGGCTTTCAGATCTGCCTGAATGCCCGCGCCACCAGACGGGTCAGACCCCGCAATGCTTAGTATGTTCGGGATCATTGGGCGGGCTCCTGAAAAAATAATTGGGCGGCAGCCTTCGGATCGGCTTGCCCGCAAATGGCAGAAACGACAGCGAGGCCATCAACGCCTGATGCCAATACGTCCGCTTGATGCTTGGCTTTAAGCCCCCCGATCGCGACGGTTGGCAGCGACGTCAGAGCGGCCAATTCTGCCAAGCCATCAAAACCGATCGGTGCCTCGTGATCCTGCTTTGTCGTCGTGCCGAATACCGGCCCGATCCCAAGGTAATCCACGATATCAGTGTCCGCTGCTTGGACAGTTGCAGTTGTTTCGCAAGACAACCCCAAGATTTTGTCGGGGCCCAACAATCCGCGTGCGTCTGCCGGAGCCAAATCACTTTGACCGATATGCGCACCGCAAGCATCGGCCTCGATCGCGGCGTCTAGATCATCATTGACGATGACCGGAACACCGGTGCCGACAAGTGCGGCCTTGATTGCGCGGGCCATGTCGACCCGTTCGCGTGTGGTGGCGTCTTTGGCGCGCAGTTGCACCATTGTGACGCCGCCCGCGACCGCCTCTTGGACGGTTTCGACCAACCCATGACCGCGGCACAGTGCTGTGTCTGTCACCAGATACAGCCGCAATTGTTGGCACAGGCTGGTCATGAGAGGATCACGTTGGGCAGATCGTCGGGCTGTACCGCGCTAAGCGCATCAAGGAAATGCATCTGAAAACTGCCGGGGCCTTTTGCCTGCTGTGCGGCCATTGTTCCTGCGACTTTGTAATGCGCCAGCGTCGCCAAAGCAGCGTCAAAAGCGGGGCCAGTGGCGGCATAGGCGCCCATCAGCGCTGTTTGTGCGCACCCCAACGCGGTTACCTTGGGCATGATGTCGGACCCGCCAGTGACCTTTGCTGATTGGGTGCCATCTGTCACAAAATCAACCGGTCCGGTGACCGCAACCACACTGCCGTGTGCCTTGGCGATTGCGCGTGCGGCATCCTCTGCGGCATCCACGCTGTCGCCGCTATCGGCACCTTTACCAGCTCCTACCGCACCAGCCATCGCTAAAATCTCGGACGCATTGCCGCGTAGGATCGTGGGACGCAACGCCAATAAATCCTGCGCGACGCCCTTGCGATAAGTCGATATGAAATGTGCAACAGGGTCCAACACCCACGGGATGTTTTTGTCATTCGCCGCGTTTGCAGCCGCCAACATGCTGGCAGTCCATGGGGCCGACAACGTGCCGATGTTGATGGTCAGCGCGCCGCAAATTGGGGTGAATTCTGCAATTTCCTCTGATGCGTGGACCATTGCTGGCGAAGCACCGGCTGCGAGAACAACGTTCGCGGCCACGTTCATCGCGACGTAGTTCGTGATGCATTGCACTAACGGGTTCTGTTCGCGCAGCATTGCCAAAACGTGTTGCGGGGCCATGATGTCTCCTTTTTCAGCGGAAAAAAGAGACGACGCTCGCGCAAAGCCCGGAACGCACTACCTCCCTCCGCCAGCATTATCTGGTTCAGGTTCAAAGGGTACGTCTCAGCCTTTCGGCGCCCCTGGTACGGCTTGCGTAAATGCACGGGACATGCGGGTCAAACGAAAAAATTGTCCCATGGGTTGTCTGATGTAGGGGCGATCAGAATTCTTCTGCCCAATAAGTAGGCGTTTTTCTACAAAATGCGAAGCGCGCGCGACGCCTGCATGTCGAACTTGGCCCGAATGCAAGCAGACTGCGTGCAACGGCTTGATCTTAGCGATAACTCTGTTTTTCTGACGTTATGGACACTTCAAAGACAACGACGCTTCGCACGCAATTATTGCCTCTTATCGCGCAGGTCTATCCAGAAATCGACGCGGATATCCTGCTTAGTCAAATCGTCGATGCCTTTTGGCCGGATGGGACTAAACCACGCAAACATGGCCGAACGCCGAGCAATGATCTGTGGACCGAACATGATGCGGTGTTGATTACCTACGGGAATTCAATACTGGACGGGGCACACAAGCCGCTGGATTTGCTTCATGATTTCTTGCTGCGCCGTCTGAAAGGCGCGGTGAACGGCGTCCATATCCTACCGTTTTTTCCCTACACGTCTGATGATGGTTTTGCGGTATCCGACTTTCGGTCCGTTGATACGCAGCTCGGTGACTGGGCCGATATCAACCGGATCGGGGACGACTTTCATCTGATGTCCGATCTGGTCCTTAACCATGTTTCCAGCCAAGGCACGTGGTTCAACAGTTACTTGCAAGGACAAGAACCCTACGATCAGTTCTTTTTTGAAGCCTCGCCAGACGATGATTTGAACGAAGTCGTGCGCCCGCGGACCACACCGCTGTTGCAAAAGGTCGAAACCACGAATGGTCCGCGCCACGTCTGGTGCACGTTCAGCCATGATCAGATCGACCTCGACTTTCGCAATCCAGAGGTGCTGCTGGAATTCCTGCGCATCATTCGCCTGCATGTGGATAACGGGGTGCGTATTGTGCGGCTTGATGCGGTTGCGTTCCTTTGGAAGGAGATCGGGACGCCATCCATCCACCTGCCGCAAACCCACGCCATTGTGCAGTTGATGCGGGTGTTGTGCGATTTTGCCGCCGAAACAATCATATTGCTGACGGAAACCAACGTTCCAAAAGCCGAAAACCTTAGCTATTTCGGCAACCGGAACGAAGCCCACGCGATCTACAACTTTCCCCTGCCGCCATTGATCCTGCATGCGATGATGTCGGGGTCTGCGCATTACCTGCGTCGCTGGCAAAGTGGGATGCCGCCTGCGCAATTTGGCTGCGCCTATCTCAATTTCACGGCCAGCCATGACGGCATCGGAATGCGTCCCGTTGAGGGTATTTTGCCCGCTGAAGAACAAGCCAAGATGATCGACACAATCAAAGATATCGGCGGTCTTGTCTCGATGCGTGCTTTGCCGGACGGGGGGCAGGCGCCATACGAAATCAACACGACGTTCTACGATGCAACGTCGCAAACCTTTACGGGGCAAGACGATTATCATTTCGACCGGTTTGTCTGTTCGCAGACCATCGTCATGTCGCTTGAAGGGATTCCGGCATTCTATATCCATTCTATGCTCGCGACACCAAACGATCACGCGCAGGTGGAAAGACGCGGCATGAACCGTGCGATCAACCGCCATCGGTGGGATTATCCGACCTTGAATGACCTGCTAGATGATGCTGAAACACCGCAAGCGCGCGTCTTGGGCGCTTTGACGGAACGCTTGCGGATTAGGGCCGCGCAACCGGCATTTCACCCAAATGCTACGCAATTCACGATGCCGCTGGATAATCGCGTGTTCGGCGTATGGCGGCAAAGTCTGGACCGGCACCAATCCATTTTTGCGCTGCATAACGTCAGCGCTGAAACGGTTCGAGTGGACCACATGTCAATGAACCTAATTGACGATGAACCATGGATCGATCTGCTTAGCGGCGATCCGGTCGACATGGATGCAGGGGGCCTGACGCTTGCCCCCTATCAATGTCGTTGGATCAGCAACCGCGGGTAAGTCACTGAAACTCTGCAACATCCGCAAGTGCTGCGGCGTTCATATCTGCCAAGAACAACGGATCAGCCGCGTGAACGCGGTTCCATGTCGGGATGAATGGCGTCTCATGCGGGTTTTCCAAGAAGACGTGCCCTGCGCGCATAATGTTTTCAGCAAACAATTCGATTGATCTTTCTTCCGCATGGCGATCGATCGACAACCCGTTCATCTTGGCATCGTTGTAATAGGATTCCAGCAGATCAAGCGCGCAGCGATAATAGGTCGCTTTCAGCGTCCGGAACACATTGGCAGTAAAAACAGTACCATCAGCGGCAAGTTTGCGAAAGACAGCCTTGCAAATGTCGGTGGACATCCGGTTCAGACCGGCGCTGGCTTCATCAATGCTAAGCTCTTGATGTTTGTGGTCATAGGCATCCGAGATTTCGACCTGACACACCGCTTTGGGCGCAAGGTTACGCCATGCCTCAGACAGAACCCCAATCTCGAGGCCCCAGTCAGACGGGATACGCAGGTCGGGCAAAATCGAAGTTCGCATCGCAAATTCGCCGGACAATGGGTAGCGAAAACTACGCAGGTAATCGATGTAATCGCGGTCGCCGATCACTCGCTTTAGCGCGATCAGCAGCGGACTAACCAACAGGCGTGTTACTCGTCCGTTTAGCTGATCGCCACCAATGCGCGGGTAATATCCCTTGGCGACCTGATACGGGAAGTTCGGGTTCACGACCGGGTAAACCAAGCGGGCGAGCATATCTTTTTCGTACGTCAAAATATCGCAATCATGGATCGCCATGACGTCGCTATCGGCACAGCCCAGCAGATAACCCAAACTGGCCCAAACGTTTTTGCCCTTACCTTTCTCAGACGGGGCAAGACCCATCGCCTCTAGTCGCGCACCAAGCGCCAACATCCGTGGGCTGTCGTTCCAAATGACGATGTGATCTTGGTTTAGGCCTTCAAAGAACGACTTGGCGTGCCGAAATTGCGCTTCGTCTGCTGCGTCTAGCCCGATGATGATCCGATGCAGGTATTTCACCTGCGACAGCTCAGACAGAATGTTCGGCATCGCTTCGCGTTCAAGTTCCGAATACAGGCACGGCAGGATCAGCGAAATCTTACGGGTCTGCGAAAAGACATCCAGTTCGTGCTCCATCTCGTCGGTCGATCGTGTGCGCAGGTTGTGTAGCGTCGTGATGTTTCCGTTTTGATGAAAGTCAGCCATGATGGATGGTCCTTTTACAGTTTTAGTCGGTCGAGCAATTCAATAATGGCCACGTTCCAGCCGATGGGCCCCGCAGCGCTAGTTCGTATGATCCGGCCTTCGGTCTCACCCGCCAAAGGGGGCAGTGGCGCACGGTGCGGGTTTGCGACCACGACACCGTAGTCTGCGGTCGTCAGCATTTGTACGTCGTTCGGGGCATCACCCAACGCGATGGTGTGTTTGGGCGCGTATGTTTCAATGATGTCGCGCATTTGAATGGCCTTGTTGCCACCAAAAGACAGGGTCAGAAACCGACCCCCTTGCTGGGCAATGATCCCGTGGTCTTTCAGATGGTCAATGAAACGGGTCTTTTGCGCGTCAGTGCCATGCCATTGCCCCGGTTCAGAAAACGCGCGTTGCTGCGCCAGTTTTGCGCCGTCTTCTGGCAGGCCCGTGATGTCTGAAACCTGTATCGCGGACATATCGCCAAAACCAACAAACTGCGCGCGCAACTCTGCGGGGACGTCGTCAATCGCGCTCCTCAGCTGGGGGTAAGTCTTCGTTTTGCCAACCTCGGTCGTCTCGGCGGGCAGCAGTCCCGCGCCGTTTTCGACAATCGCGGGCCATTGATCTAACCCAAGATCAGTGCGGAGCACGCTAACCTCGGCAGCTGTTTTGCTACTGGCTAAAATGACCGCCGCGCCGATGTCTGCAAGGGCTGACAAGGCAGGTTGTGCCGGCGTCCACGCATATGTGTCGTGATCAATCAACGTCCCGTCTAGGTCTGTGAAAACCATCAATGGCAAACGATTAGCCATATTAGAATGCCCCTAAGTCAGAGACCGTTGCGCGCGATGTGAAGGCGAAATTGATCAGTTTGCCTCCCGCTCTGCCCAGCCTGCAAAATAACGTTCAAGCACGATAACAGCATAATACAAAACAATCCCGAGAAAGGCCAAAGCAATCAGAACCGCAAACATCAAGGGATAGTCGCCGTTGGTTTCGCCGGACTTGAACAACGCGCCCAAACCTTTGCCATGCGGGCTGACGATTTCGACCAGATTCGTGCCGATAAAGGCCAACGTCGCTGACACTTTCAGCGCACCGAAGAATTCAGGCAGCGTCTTTGGCAACGCGATTTTCTGGAAAATCGTAAAGCGAGACGCACCAAGGGCACGCAAAATATCGCGGTATTCCGGTTCAAGCGTCGACAGGCCGATCCCCACAGAAACCGCGATCGGGAAGAACGAAATCATGAAGGCCATCAACACCGTATTGAAATCGTGCTGTCCGATGAAAATCAAGGAAATCACGGGCACCAATGTGGCTTTTGGAATCGCGTTGAAACCGACCAAAAGCGGGTACAGTGCATCGCGTGCGATCTTCGAAAAGCCAATGATCATGCCCAGGGCCGTGCCGAAAATGACCGCCAGCAACAACCCCGCGACTGTCCGCCAAAGCGTTTGCCAGCCCATCGTGAAGAAAAGCTCTTTGTATTTCCAGAATGCTGGCGGCAAATCGGACGGAGACGCCATTTTGTAGTTCGGCCAGTCATTGACCCAAACCAAAGCTTCCCAAAGTCCGAGGAAAACCAACACGGCCAGGACTGGAACGGCAATCTTACGCAGCATCAATGCACCTCTGCGTCGCGGCCTTGCGCGATTTTGATTTGATCGCGCAGCACATGCAGCATGTCCGCGACCTTTGGTGTGTACAGCACATCGAGACCGCGATCTTCGGGCAGGTCGATGTCCATCACAAACTGGGTTTTCGCGGGGCGACCCGATAGAACGATGACCTGATCGCCAAGGTAGACGCTTTCACGCAGATCATGGGTAATCAGAACGGCCGTAAACGGTTCAGCGCGGCGCAGATCACGCATTGTCTGCCACAGATCTTCGCGGGTAAACGCGTCCAGAGCCCCGAATGGTTCGTCCATAATCAGCACATCCGGCTTGTGAACGATTGATCGGCACAGCGATGCACGCTGGCGCATCCCGCCGGATAATTCAGACGGGCGTTTGTCGCCAAACCCCGTCAGCCCAACCATATCGAGCAGATCCATCGCGCGGGCGACGCGGTCTTTACGGGACATGCGGGGGGCGACGATTTCAAGCGGCAGAATGATATTATCAAGGATCGTCCGCCATTCCAGCAGCACTGGATTTTGAAACGCCATGCCAACGGTATTGCGCGGGCCTTTGACGCGTTCGCCGTGCAGCCACACTTCGCCTTCGTCAGGCTTCAATAGCCCTGCGACCAATCGGGTCAGCGTGGATTTGCCACAACCGGATGGGCCGACGACAGCGGCAAAAGTGCCCGTCGGGACAGCGACATCTAAACCGTTTAGCACGGGGAGAGGGCCGCTGTCCGTGGCGTATGCGTGGGTTACGCCTTTGATTTCGATAAGGTTTTCGATTGTAATAGCCTTTGGTAGATGGGCCGCCGACAGTCGCGACGGCCCAATTCCTTATTTCAGCATCAAGCTGCCATCTGTCGGCAAATAACTTCCATCGAAGTAAAGCGCCGCATCAGGTTCAGTCGTGAACTCGTACACAGACTTCGTCTGTTCAATCGCGCTGGCCATACGGTCCGCGTCAATCGTGCCCATGCCGTTTTCAGCTACGAAATCCGTCAGGACGTTGGCATCAATCGCCATTTGCAGACGCTCTGTTTCCAGTGCAGCATCCGCAGCCGGATTACGTTCCATCAGCGCTGCAATTGCGGCGTCAGGCGTCGCAATCGCGTCTTTCCAGCCCATGCCGACAGCGGACAAAAAGCCAGTGATGATTTCAGGGTTCGCGGCTGCAAAATCCGTGTTCACGATGATCGCGTTGCCGTACAAATCGACGCCGTAATCGGCCATCAACAAAACCGAAATGTCATCATCAGGCACGCCCAAACGTTTCAGGTTCAAAGTGGACGAGAACGAAAAGCCAGTGATGGCGGCAACATTACCTTCAGCCAGCATCGGTTCGCGCGTCGGGAAGCCAACGGGTTCGACTGTAATCGCATCTGCGTCGATGCCTGTCTCCGCTGCAAAAATCGGGAATTGCGCCCAAGCGCCATCAGGTGGAGGTGCGCCCAATACCTTGCCTTCCAAATCCGCTGGGGCTTCGACGCCCAACGACTTGCGGCCTACTACGGCGAACGGCGGCTTGTCGTAAACCATCATCACGGCAGTGACGGGCGCGCCCGGGTTTTGGTCGAGAAAGCGCATCAGGGAGTTGATATCGGCGAATCCAACAGGGAAGGCGCCTGTTGCGACCTTCGGGATGGCATCCAGCGAACCAGATCCTTCGCTAATCGTGACGTTCAGATCGGCGGCTGCGAAATAGCCTGCGTCGAGTGCATGAAAATAAGGCGCTGATGGCCCTTCAAATTTCCAGTCGAGCGCGAAGGGCAGGTCTGTCTCGGCCCAAGCCGAAGACGCCAACGTCATCGCGACAACTGCCGAGATTGATTTGTAAAACATGAAAGATTCCCCGTGTGGTGTGACAGAGTGACCGTTCCGTAAATGTGGAATGAGGCCCAGAGAACAGCAGGTGAATGTACGGATGATCGATCAGTAAAGTCTAAAAAGTGTGCAGAAATTAGCCTGGCGTCTAATTTTTATACAAATGAGGGCGCATCGCAGTTCGGAGGACGACCGTCAATTCAACGACCATTCAGAAAACACGCCAATCCAAGCGATGCCAATCGCGGCATGTAACTATTTGATTTTGGCGGGTGTTCAGATCCAATGGCAGTCCCTAGGGGAATCGAACCCCTCTTTCCAGGTTGAAAACCTGGCGTCCTAACCGATAGACGAAGGGACCGCGCTTGGTCTGCGATTATGGGTATAACCGCAAATGTTGCACCAATGGCAGTCCCTAGGGGAATCGAACCCCTCTTTCCAGGTTGAAAACCTGGCGTCCTAACCGATAGACGAAGGGACCACGCTTGGTACGCGGCTTCTAGTAAATGGCAACTCCAAGAGCAAGTCCCTTTTTCGGACTTTTCGCACTTTTCTAAGCAGGGGCCGCATCTTCCAAACGCAGCTGCGGCGACCGGCGGCCTTGCCACGTATTTACTTCCAAACGTCCAGCCAAATGAAACCGCGCGCCGTTATGCTTCAACAGCATTGGCCCCATCGGTCCGTCCATTGCGCCAAAGCTGATTGCGTCGATCCGCGCACCTAGGCCATCGCCGAACGTGACCTTGAGATGATTTGCACCAACTTGTTTTGCAAACAGAATTTGGCAGTCGGGAAAGCCAAAACGTGGGGCAGGGGCGCCCGCACCAAAGGGGCCCGCTTTTTCGATTTGTTCAATCAGCTCAACAGTCGCGGCACCGGGCATCAATATGCCGTCCAGACGCAGATCGGCAGGGCCGATGTCGCCTGCGCCTTGTTTGGCCAGCAGTTCTGAAATCCGCGCCATCGCCGAATCAAGCTTGTCACGCGCGACGGTCAGGCCCGCTGCCATTTTGTGACCGCCGCCCTTGATCAATAATCCTTCCGCAGCGACCCGTTGGATCACCGCGCCAAGGTCGATGCCGGACACGGACCGACCTGATCCTTTGCCTTCGTCACCATCAAGGCCAATAACAATCGCGGGGCGGTTGGTCGCTTCTTTCAAACGCGATGCCACGATGCCCACGACACCCGGATGCCATCCTTCGCCCGCAGCCCAAACCAAAGGCGCGTCAAAGCCGCGATCTTCGGCTTGCACCATCGCCAAATCACGGACCTGCGTTTCGACTTCACGACGTTCCGTGTTCAGTTCATCCAGACGCGCAGCTATGTCGCTGGCTTCTTGCGGATTATCGGTTGCCAATAGACGCGCACCCAAATCCGCTTTGCCAATGCGGCCCCCCGCATTTACGCGCGGCCCCAGCAAGAACCCAAGATGATACGACGTCGGGGCCTGATCCATGCCCGCAACATCGGCAAGGGCCGTCAGGCCAATCCGTTGGCGGCGCGCCATCACGGTTAAGCCTTGGCGCACCAGTGCACGGTTCACACCGACCAACGGCGCGACATCCGCCACAGTCGCGAGTGCCACGAGATCAAGCAAAGCCATCAGGTCTGGACCTTTTTGACCCGCAACCTTCATCTGGCGGTTCACTTCAACAAGCATCAAGAAAACAACGGCAGCGGCACAAAGATGAGCCAGATCACCGGATTCATCTTGCCGGTTCGGGTTCACGACGGCCAACGCATCGGGTAAAGTTTCACCGCCCAAGTGGTGGTCCAACACGATGACATCGGCCCCAACCGCAGCCGCGATTGGCCCGTGGGATAGGGTGCCGCAATCCACGCAAACGATCAGATCGTGATCAGCAGCCAGTGCAGCCATAGCTTCGTCATTCGGTCCGTAACCCTCATCAATGCGGTCTGGCACGTAAAGTGTGGCGCGATGCCCCATGTCACGCAGCCAAGACAACAGTAAAGCCGCAGAAGTGCCGCCATCCACATCATAGTCGGCAAAAACCGCGATCCGTTCGCGCTTGTTCAAGGCGGCTAGAAAACGGGCGGCTGCGGGTTCCATATCCTTCAAGGATCGTGGGTCCGGCAGTAGGTTGCGCAAGGTCGGGGCCAAGAACGTCTCTGCGTCCTCAGGGGCCACGCCGCGGCGCACCAAGGTGCGGCACAATGGGGCAGGCAGCCCAGTGGATTGTGCCATAGCCTCTGACGCGCGATCTTCGACCAATCCCGGACCGATCCAACGGCGTCCCGTGACCGAAGAATCAACGCCCAAAAACGCTTTATCTTGTGGTGTATTCATAAGACGGCACAATACAGACAGGGCGCAGCCTTGGCCACGCCCCTTATCCTCATTTCATCAAAACAACGCGTATCGCTATTGGAGCGTCGTTTTTATCCAGCGATAGGATTGCGATACTGCATGCGCCGCACTGAACCAGTCTTTGACCGCATCAGGATCGTTTCTGCGGTGACAAAACCGACTTCCCGCTTAATACCCGGTACAAGGTTGCCATCTGTCACACCGGTCGCGGCAAAAATCACGTCTTGGGTCACCATGTCATCACGCGTGTAAACGCGGTCAAGGTTCGTGATACCAGCCTTTGCCGCACGGCCGCGTTCATCGTCATTGCGGAATGTCAGGCGGCCATAAATCTGACCACCCATACATTTCAGCGCAGCGGCGGCCAGTACACCTTCGGGCGCACCACCAGATCCCATGTACATGTCGATGCCCGTCTTTGCGGCTTCTGCGCAATGCATCACGCCTGCGACGTCACCATCTGTGATCAAGCGGATTGCAGCACCTGTGCCACGAATTTCTTCGATGATCTGCTCGTGACGGGGGCGTTCCAAGACGCAGACAGTGATGTCATTCGTGGAACAGCCTTTTGCGGCTGCTAATGCAGACACACGTTCCGCAGGCGA
Source organism: Rhodobacteraceae bacterium S2214 (assembly GCA_025141675.1). NCBI lineage: Bacteria > Pseudomonadati > Pseudomonadota > Alphaproteobacteria > Rhodobacterales > Paracoccaceae > Rhodobacteraceae bacterium S2214. The sequence continues at coordinate 2,822,436 of CP081161.1, read as the reverse complement.
CATGTCCAGCGTCACAACGCCATCGCGGTAACCCGGTCCAATCGCCAACTTGTCCATGTAAACGTCAGGTGCATGCAGCATCGACCCCCGCGGGCCCATCGCAATCACGGCCAGCGCGTTTGGCATGTCCTTGGCAGTCAGCGTCGTGCCCTCCAGCGGGTCGAGCGCGATATCAACGCCGGGTCCTTTGCCGGTGCCGACTTCTTCACCGATGAACAACATCGGCGCTTCGTCGCGTTCACCTTCGCCGATCACAACGACACCAGAGATATCCAATTTGTTTAACTGGGTCCGCATCGCGTCTACGGCTGCTTGGTCCGCTGCTTTTTCATCGCCACGCCCGATCAACGGGGTGCAAGCGATGGCTGCGGCCTCAGAAACGCGGGCGAGGCCAAGCGAAAGGGAACGGTCGTTAAAGTCAGTTTGATCAGGCATCTGGCAGTCCTTCGGGAGAATTCAGTCCCGACCTAGCGTGAAGACACAGCGCAAGACAACGCTGTGAACGCTAACATTCAACGAAAAACTTAACCCGACAAGGGCTACAGATCAGACTGCTTCGATCCGAATAGCAACAGGTGTGCCGCTCACGACGTCGGTGGATTCGAACGCTTCAAGCGCTTCGTTCAGCGCGGTCCTTGTTGTTTTATGCGTCACGATCAGGACGGGTGCCGCGGTATCATCGTGGCCATACTGGCGCATCCGGTCGATGGAAATGCCAGCCTCACCCAACAGCTTGGCGACTTTTCCAAGCGCACCCGGTTTGTCCAGCAACTGCATCCGCAGGTAGTACGGCGCAGGAATTGCGGAATGGGCAGAGCGGGCTTCGCGCAGACCGATGGCCGGTTGCCCGAACGTTGAAATGCGCAGACCACGTGCGATATCCATGACGTCGCCCATCACGGCGCTTGCCGTAGGACCTTCGCCCGCACCAGCGCCGCGCAGCACAATTTGGCCGACGCTATCGCCTTCGAGCACAACCATGTTGGTCCCGCCTTGCAGCTGACCAAGCGGCGATGTGTCGGGCACGAGGCAAGGCGACATGCGCTGTTCCAGCCCGCGGCCCGTCATTTGCGCGACGCCCAAAAGCTTGATTTTGTAACCCATATCAGCAGCTTGATGTATATCTTCGATGGTGACCGACCCGATACCTTCAAGATCAACGCCTGCAAAGTTCACCTTTGTGCCGTATGCAATCGATGCCAACAGCGCCAACTTATGGCCCGCGTCGATCCCGCCCACGTCCAGTTCAGGATCGGCTTCGAGGTAACCAAGTTGGTTCGCCTCATCGAAGACGGCCTCGTAAGACAGGCCCGCGTCCTCCATCCGTGTCAGGATGTAGTTACAGCTGCCGTTCATAACGCCCATAATCCGGTTGATTTCGTTGCCAGCCAACCCTTCGGTCAGGGATTTGACAACCGGAATACCGCCCGCGACCGCAGCTTCAAACCGGATCACCTGATCTTTGGCCTCTGCTGCTTCGGCGAGCGCCTGACCGTGGATCGCAAGCAGCGCTTTGTTAGCCGTCACGATGTCTTTGCCAGCGGCGATGCCTGCTTCAGTCGATGCCTTTGCAGGGCCTTCGGACCCGCCCATCAGTTCGATGTAGACATCCACGTCATCACGGGCGGCCAGTTTAACTGGATCGTCTTCCCACGCGTAGTCGGACAAATTGACGTCGCGGTTTTTGCTGCGGGAACGGGCCGAAACGGCGCTGATGACGATCTTGCGCCCGCAACGTGCCTCAAGCAATTCTGCGTGTTTTTGAACGATGCGGACGACGCCCACACCGACCGTACCAAGACCGGCAATTCCAAGGCGAAGGGGCTGTGTCATGGGGGCATCCGTCGTTGTCGTGAAAATCTAGGGCCTGTTACCCAATCTGGGCGGTCACCGCAACGCGGCTCGTGCAATTGCCGCACGCATGCGGGCACGTGTTGCTTGATCAACGACTGGGCGACGCAGGGCACCGGCACGGTTACGCAACTGAGCGATTCTGTCGTTGGTTGTCACGATAGAGGCTGGCGTGATTTGCGGCGCGATTGTCTCAGATCGTTCAATCAAAGAATCAATTGCTACTAATTCAGGGAAATCCGCGGCCCGCGCAGCGTCCGCAGATGTGCCGCCAACATCGGGGATTGTCCCGCAATGCGCCAACCCTGCAAACGCAGTTAGCATAATGAATTGGCGAAGCAGCATTAACACGTCCTGTAGTTTGGGCGCATTTACCCATGGGGGCGCAACAGGTGCAAGGCAGGTCGGCAAAGGAATGCCATTTGGGGGTTCCCATATGAACAAGCGTTCATTTACAGTAGCGTATGGCACGTAAACAAGGCTCTCATTCCGAAACCACCGGACCCAAGGTTCGGGAATCTGCTTTGCGGTTGATCGCGCGGTATGGATGTGCCGCCGTTTCGATGCGCAAAATTGCAGAAGATGTCGGCGTTCAGGTTGGCGCTTTGTACAACTATACACCTGATAAACAGACGCTTTTGTTCGATCTGATGCGCCATCATATGGAAAATCTGCTGGCCGCTTACGCCGAAACGCCGATTGAAGGCACACCTGTTGAACAGCTTGAAGCCTTCACACGTTTCCACATCCGCTTTCACCTGCCACGGCGCGACGAAGTCTTCGTGTCCTATATGGAACTGCGGAATCTGTCCGAGGAAAACTTCGCGGCAATTCAGGACCTGCGGAACAATTACGAAAAAGCGCTGGAAAACATCCTGATCGCTGGCGAGGCGGACGGGTCATTTTCATTCGTAGACCGCAAGATCGCCGTTTTGTCTGTCATTGCCCAGCTGACAGGTGTGACAAATTGGTACCGTGCTGACGGGCGGTTGTCACAGGCAGAGCTGGAAGAAGCGTTCTGCGATCTGGTGTTGCGCGCGGTGTCTGCAAACAGATGAATCCGAATTGACGAGAAAACAGGCCGCCATGAGGGCGACCTGTAGGACGTCACTAGTGGGCCGGTTTGATGAATGTCCCGTTGTTCAAATCCCGCATAGCTTGCCGAATTTCATCCTTGGTGTTCATGACGATCGGACCGTGCCACGCGACGGGTTCTTCGATCGGTGCACCTGAGATCAGCAAGAACCGAATACCTTCTTCGCCCGCTTGAACGGTCACCTCATCACCTGTGCCGAAGCGGATCAAAGTACGGTTTCCGGACAGATCCCGGATGTTGTATTCTTCGCCCATAACTTCTTTTTCCAGCAGAACACCAGACGGGGCTGACGCGTCACTAAATCGCCCCGCACCTGCAAAAACATATGCAAACGCGCGGCGGTACGTATCAACTTTGAACGTCTTTCGCACACCTGCAGGTACCGAAATATCAAGATATTGCGGGTCTGCGGCAATCCCGTCAACGGGACCCTTCTTGCCCCAAAAATCACCAACGATGATCCGAACAGACGTGCCGTCGTCATCAACGACGGTTGGAATATCGTTTGCAGTAACATCCTGATAGCGCGGGGCGGTCATCTTCATCGATCCGGGCAAATTCGCCCAAAGCTGGAACCCGTGCATCTGGCCCTTGGCGTTGCCCGTCGGCATTTCTTGGTGCAAAATGCCGGACCCTGCGGTCATCCATTGCACATCGCCAGCATTCAAATCACCGGAATTACCAAGGCTATCTGAATGGGTCACGGTGCCGTCCAGAATATATGTGATCGTCTCGATGCCACGATGCGGATGCCAAGGGAAACCCTTCTCGAAATCCGACGGCGTGTCGCCTCGGAAATCATCAAATAGCAGGAACGGATCCAGCTCGGACGGATCATGAAATCCGAATGCGCGATGCAACTTGACGCCTGCGCCTTCCAGCGTGGGAACGGCGGCGCGTGTCTCTAACGTTGGTCGAATGGACATGGTGTATCTCCTTTAACGCAAAGATAGGGCGCGCAGGGCTGCCCAACAATAATCACTACTGTGCAGCTGCGCACAGCATGTGTCGGAATTGGACTAGACGGGGCAGGCGTTTCGCCACAGCGTGTGGGAAACTTCAGAGGGAATATCATGCAGGTCGGATTTATTGGTTTGGGGAACGTCGGCGGCAAGCTGGCCGGAAGTTTGTTGCGCAATGGCAAGGACTTACACGTCTATGATCTGAACGCGGATTTCGTCGCTAGCTTTGTCGAAAAAGGTGCCAAAGCAGGCGAAAGTGCCTCGCAACTGATGCGCGATTGCGACGTCGTCGTGACGTGCCTTCCATCGCCTGCCGCTTGCGACGCCGTCGTGTCCGAAATGCTGCCCGAGGTGCGTGAAGGTAAAATATGGATGGAAATGTCCACGACTGACGCGGCAGAAGTCGCGCGGCTTGCGAAGGCCGTGATCGCAAAAGACGGCATGGCGGTGGAATGTCCTGTCTCGGGTGGGTGCCACCGCGCCGACACGGGTAACATCAGCATTTTCGCGGGTTGTGACAGGGCGACGTTCGAACGAGTCTTGCCGATTCTGACGGTTTTGGGGCGCCGCGTCTTGCACACTGGCGAGATTGGCACGGCAAGCACGCTCAAGGTCATGACGAATTATCTCGCGACCGCGAATTTGCTCACCGTCTGCGAAGCGATGGTCACGATGAAAGCGGCAGGTTTAGATTTGGCGACGACATATGAGGCGATGAAAATCAGCTCTGGCACGTCGTTTGTCCACGAAACGGAAAGTCAGTTGATCTTGAACGGCTGCCGCGACGTGAATTTTACAATGGACTTGGTTAAGAAGGATATCGGTCTGTTTCAGACCATCGCAGAACGTCACAACGTGCCGCTTGAAATCAGCCCGCTCATGGTGTCGATCTTCGAAGATGGCATCGCAAAATATGGCGAACGGACGCAATCTGACGACATTATCCGCAGGCTCGAAGACATCACTGGACTTGATATCACAGCACCCGGATTTCCCGATGAATTGATCGATGATGAACCCGAGGAACCGGGATACGAGGTCGTTCCGAACCGGTAATCCCTTTCGCAAGTAGCACAGAGCAGGTAAGGGGCCTTCAAACAAAGAGGGGGCTCTTCATGTTTCAACCGGACGAAGACGGTATTTTGGCGGTCGTTGGCGCATCAGCTGGGCGGCGGATCATGGCGTGTGGCGTTATCTACGTTTTGGGTATGTTGCTGATCTACGTGGCACTGGGTGATCCGCCCGCATTGCCATTGCTGATCATCGTGCTGGCGCTGGGCGTCGGATCGCTGGTCTTGGCGGAAGCATTGCGCAGATCCACGCGGACAGAGATCTTCATGTCGGCGGATGCACTGACCAGCAGCGATGGGACGCTCATCGCAAAGCTGGACGATATCATCAACGTTGATCGTGGTGCATTTGCATTTAAGCCATCGAACGGTTTCACGCTGAAGCTTAAAACAAAACAACCCCGTGGCTGGGCCCCGGGGTTGTGGTGGCGCTTTGGGCGCTATGTTGGTGTGGGCGGTGCCGTGTCAGCTGGTCAATCCAAATTCATGGCTGAACAAATCGCACTGCGGGTCGCCGCACGTGGTGCCGAATAATCAGCACCACGCATTTTCTTAGCACTCTGCCGAAGTTGGATCAGCGCTTTCATCTGGCAAGAAGCACAGCTGCGGAACAAAGCGGGGCGCAGCGACGTTGAAGTTTTCAAACGTCCGTGTTCCCAAACCGATGTCCAGCATTGGTGTGTATTCTACGCTTGTCTCTACCAAAAGCGCACGCTGGCCGTCTTTCAGTGTTGGCAAACGGTGCGACACTTCGTTGATGGCCGCATGGTCCATCGCGCCGTACATGCCTGAATCTTTCGACCAAGCCACCATGTAGGTTTCGTCTTCTTCATCGTATGTGAATGCAGTCAAACGGAACTCTGGGGTGTCGTCTGTGTGCACCAGCGTCTTCATCAGACCCTCAACACCTGCGATGTAATCAGGTGTCACAGCGGCAACTTCGCGGCTGACCATGTCGGTCATAACGGTCGCTGCACGTGTGGCGTGGGTCTGTGCGCGGAACGCTGCAAAATAGGTCACCATCGAGAAGGTGATCAAAGACAGCAGCGGTACCATGAACAGAAGTTCGATTGAGGCAGATCCGTTCTCGCTTTTGCGGAACCCGGCGACTGCGGCGCGGATACGAGGCATATGTATCATTGGTATGGCTCCACAACAAAGGATGAGGTTGCAACAAGGGCATAAACGCCACCTGCGTCTTGGGCTGCGGCCCCAACAGCACTGGTTGGCAACATCGGATCAAAGATCGCGCAGGCACGCAGAACCATCAGGTCGTTGTTCCCACCAGTGGTCCAGTTGATCACTGGTTCGCCGGTTGCAGCACGGTCCACACAATCACGGTCTGTGTTCATGTCTGTCCAGTTGCGCGGGTCTTTACGTTCCATCTCCAGCTTTACGCTGTTCAGGCAGTCCGGGATGATTGCAGCCGATTCACAGATCATTTCTTTGAGCTGACTGTGCGTCGGGTTTTCAATCGCACCGATCCGAACTTGGCGAACAGTCACGTCGACCGCACGTTCAAGCATCACGTTACGCAGACCGATTGTTCCGCTTTCGTATGTTGCAGCGAAGAAGAACATAGCAGCAGGCAGGACCATCATAAATTCGATCGTGCTGGTGCCGTCTTCTTTGCGGCAGAAGGATTTGGCGGCGCTCGCCAGTTTGGAAAGAGGCGCCATTTTCTGAAGAGTGGTCATCATTGTGTCAACCTCAGGTCTGTTACCTGTTCGGCAATGGCACGGAACACAGCGTTCAGGTCATCACCGTTGGTGTTGAAGTAGTGGTTCACAGTAGTCGCACAGTTGGCCATAACCTGTTCGCCGTTGCTGCCTGCTTCAAAAGCGATGGCAAAGACTTGCACGTTGGCTTCACGGGCTGCGTCACAAGAAGCTGCCAAAAGCGCGTTGCCTTCAGAGTTCGTGTAATGCTGCTCTGTGTACTCGGACCAGCTGTGGCTGTCTGTGAAGAGGTTGTTGTCTCTCCAGTTGCGAACTGGACGCTGACCCCAATGCGCAAAATGGCTTGGTTCAGTGTACATTTCTGGTTTGACCCGTGTGGATTCAGTGTTCTGACCGTCAGTCATAATCACAAGAACCTTACGTGTGTCGTTGGTTACGGTGTCCGTCGAAAAGGCAACCGGGCGACCAGAGAAAGCGCCGTCAACATCAGGTGATACCAGCGCTTTTGTTGACGGATCAAGCAGTGCCAGGCCCCACTTCATGCCGAGGAAGATCGACGTTTGAGTGGTTGGTTGGAACTGAGCGATCTGCGCAACCAATGCCGCACGATCCTGAGAAACAGCAGTCACCTGCTCGTAGGATTCGCTAGGGCAGTTCGGGCTGTGCATCGTGCTGCCTGTTGACCAGTGATCAATGTGCTGACCTTGGCTGTAGGTACGGCCGGCATCGATCCCGGACACGCCGAAGTCAGCATCGTCAAAGTCGACGCAATGCGAGAAGTTATGCTTCTGGTCTGTGTTCAGGCGGTCGAACAATGTCCGTCCGATGTTCACATGCTCAGAGTAAGGCACAAGCGACAGCGAAACGCGGTCCTGGTTACTGTCCTGAAGGGCAGTGTTTACGAACGTTGTTGCGGCAGCTTTCATCGCTTCCATCTTGGTCAAGCCGGTAGCGTTACCGTCTGCGTCTTTCGTCGCATTACGCATTGAGCCAGAGATATCGAGCACCAGGGAGATTTCGACATTACCAACACCTTGGGTGGCGACAGAGTGCGCGGATGCGTCAATCTGATCAATACCAACCATGTTCAGGAAGAATGTGTTCATTGGCTGGGCCACGTTCACTTCTACCGTCCGGTTGTTAATGCTCTCGGTGACGATGGCAGGGCCGTCCAAGTACTCGTCGAGACCAGCTTTGGCGAAGTAGTCTTCGACAACTGCAGCACCTTCGCCCACGTTCGTGAACTCTAGGTTCGCCGCGAGCAGAGCAGCGCGGTCGGCAGTGTCTTGGATGACAGCACGTTTACCTTCGTAACGCATGAAGTCGACGGCCATACCGCCCAAGATCAGCATCATTGGAATGAGGAACAATGCGAATACGACTAAAGAGCCGTCCTCACGGTATATAAAGTTCCGGATGATATCTTGCCTTCTGGCGGCAAGCTTTCTGCGGTCATCGCAGTTGGGTAGTTGGCGCATGAACGTATTCCCTGGTTAAGCTGCACAAAACGATCGGTCCCCACGCCTTTTGCCTGTGCGACAGCAATATGGGTGATGTTTTAGACCAGCATCTTTGGCTGAAATGTGGCGAACGGACCTGAAATGTGGCGAAACCGTGTCACGATTTACCCGAGTTTATCCAATGGCCTGTAAATAAGGGGGATGCACGTCTGCGGTACCGCGAAGTTTTTTCACGGATCATTTGGGGCAAATTTTCGATTGGTTACAGTTTTGGAAACGGTTTTTTAAGATGGGTTTGATTGTCCATAAACGCGCAATGCGTCGGCTCCTTGCAGCTAACTCGTTAGAGAATCATTTACGATAAAATTGATACGCTTGTCCTCGACTCTTCCGAGGGATTTGGTGATAAAAAGGATATGAGCTTACCCCCCGGATTCATCGATGAACTACGTACCAGACTGTCCATTAGTGACGTAGTCGGGCGTAAAGTCATGTGGGACAGCCGTAAGTCGAACCAAGGTAAAGGTGACTTCTGGGCGCCGTGTCCGTTCCATCAGGAAAAATCAGCGAGCTTCCATGTCGATGATCGCAAAGGGTTTTATTATTGCTTCGGGTGCCACGCCAAAGGTGATGCGATTTCCTTTGTACGCGAAACAGAAAACGTGTCGTTCATGGAGGCTGTTCAGATTCTGGCAGGTGAAGCTGGCATGACGATGCCCGCACGCGATCCACGCGCCCAAGAAAAGGCCGACAAGCGAACACAGCTGGTTGATGTGATGGAGCAGGCCGTGCAGTGGCACAAACTCCAGCTGAAGACCGGCGCGGCCGCTGCGGCGCGCGAATACCTCGAACGGCGCGGGCTGTCTGTTGATGCGCAGGCGCGATGGGAAATTGGTTTCGCGCCGGAACGCGGCGGTGTGATGGGGCACCTGACGGGAAAAGATGTCCCGTTGGAATTGGTCATGTCAGCGGGTCTTGCGGCTGAAAGTGATCGGGGCGGGTCGCCTTATGACCGGTTCCGCAACCGGATCATGTTCCCCATTCGCGACGCACGCGGGCGCGCCATTGGTTTCGGTGGGCGGGCAATGGATCCGAACCATCCGGCCAAATACTACAATTCTCCTGAAACGCCTCTGTTCGATAAGGGGCGGTCACTATTCAACCACGGTCCCGCGCGTGAAGCGGCTGGCAAAGGTACTCCGCTGATTGTGGCTGAAGGCTACATGGATGTGATTGCATTGTCAGAGGCGGGGTTCCCGTCTTGCGTCGCCCCACTTGGCACCGCCATTACAGAAGACCAACTGCGCCTCATGTGGCGCATGGCACCGGAACCCATCATCGCCTTGGACGGCGACACGGCGGGTTTGCGGGCTGCGATGCGCGTCATTGATATTGCACTGCCTTTGCTGGAAGCAGGGCAGTCGCTGCGCTTTGCCTTGATGCCCGAAGGCATGGACCCTGACGATCTGATTAAACAGAAAGGGGCCAGCGCGATGCAGGCCCTGTTGGATCAGGCGATCCCGATGGTTCAGTTGCTTTGGCGGCGCGAAACCGAAGGTAAGGTTTTCGACAGTCCGGAACGCAAAGCAGGGCTTGATAAGGCGTTGCGCGAAAAGATTAAGCTGATTCAGGACCCGTCCATCCGGTCACACTATGGGGAAGCCATCAAAGAACTGCGCTGGGCGTTGTTCAAACCGAAAAAGGCGCAATATGTGCCTGGCAAGCGGCAGGCGTTCACGAAAGGTGTGCCTTGGCAAAACCAGATGAGCCCCGTTGCGTCGAACAAATCTTCGGCGCTTGGGGCAGGGGCCGCGCGCACCGAACACCTGCGCGAAGCGGTGATTTTGGCGACGCTGATTGCGACGCCATCTGTGATTATTACATTCGAAGACCAGATCGAACGGATGGATTGCGCGGACCCTGATCACGCGATGCTGCGTGACGTCATTCTGCGTCATGCAGAGGCCGACGACATCAAAGAAGCAATCTTTCAAGAAGTTGGAGCAGGGCCACTTGAAAAGCTATTTTCCCAGACCCACGTGAAGATCAGCCCAGCGGTCCGCCGCGCGGGTGAAGTTGAAATTGCTGCGATGTGTTTGGGTGAAGAACTCGGGAAATTGGCCGCGAAACGGGGCCATGACCGCGAATTGCGTGACGGTATGGAAGAAATGCAGGGCCAAGTGGATGAAGGCCTGACATGGCGGCTGTCGCAGGCTGCAAAGTCGATCGACACCTCCGTACGCCCCGACACCGACGACACAGCGGACTTTGTAAAAGTAGAAAACGGATCAATGCTGAACAAAGACGAACGCAGCGCTTTTGATAAATTGTTGGAAAACATGGAAAATGCGCGCCCTGGAAAAGGGACACGATCCTGATCTCGCACTGAATTCAGCGCAACAACGACAATAAATCGCGCCCGATGTGGTTGCGAATCACCCAAATTCCTCGTTGATTCGATTTTAACCGAATCATGCGAATCACTTTTCGGGCTGACCTGCCCGCGACACGACTCTGAAGGAGCCGCCCATGGCCGCTAAGGATAACGACGACCGCAAAGATCGCGACCAGGATGATGGCTCTTTAGATATGAGCCAAGCCGCGGTCAAAAAGATGATCGCGGACGCCCGTGAACGTGGCTACATCACATACGACCAACTGAACGCGGTGCTGCCGCCGGATCAGGTGTCGTCGGACCAGATCGAAGACGTGATGTCGATGCTGTCTGAAATGGGCATTCAGGTTACTGAAGAAGAAGAAAGCGAAGAAACCGATCAGGGATCACGCGAAGTTGCCACCGTTGCTGGCGCGCGCGAACTGGTGCTTGGTGGGGCTGAAGCCGAAAAACTTGACCGCACGGACGATCCTGTTCGGATGTACCTGCGCGAGATGGGCAGCGTAGAACTGCTGTCACGTGAAGGCGAAATCGCGATTGCGAAACGCATCGAAGCGGGCCGCAATACGATGATCCTCGGGCTGTGCGAAAGCCCACTGACATTCCAAGCGATCACGATCTGGCGTGACGAATTGTTGAGCGAAGACATCCTGCTGCGCGATGTGATCGACCTCGAAACGACCTTCGGTAACACGATGGGCGAAGATGGCGACGACGACGTTGCGGTTGTGACGCCGGGTACCGACACCGCAGCCAAACCGGCTGAAGGCGAAAAAGCGCAAGAGCTGGACGCTGATGGCAACCCGATCGCAAAAGACGACGACGACGATGAAGAAGATCAGGCCAACATGTCATTGGCCGCGATGGAAGCTGCGCTAAAGCCACGTGTGCTTGAAACGCTGGAAATCATCGCCCGTGACTTCGCGATGTTGTCTGACATGCAAGACGCGCGGATGTCTGCGACATTGAACGAAGATTCATCGTTCTCGGCGAAAGAAGAAGATAAATATCAGGCACTTCGCTCTGAAATCGTTGAAATGGTGAATTCACTTCACCTGCACAACAACCGGATCGAAGCCCTGATTGACCAGCTGTACGGCATCAACCGCCGTATCATGCAAATTGACAGCTCTATGGTTAAACTCGCTGACCAAGCGCGTATTAACCGTCGCGAATTCGTTGACGCGTACCGTGGTCGTGAACTTGACCCGAACTGGCTCGAAGAAATGGGTCAGAAGGCTGGTCGCGGTTGGCAGATGCTGATCGAACGCTCGACTGACAAAATCGAAGGTCTGCGTGGCGATATGGCGCAAGTCGGCCAATATGTCGGTGTCGATATCACTGAATTCCGCCGCATCGTGCAGCAGGTTCAAAAGGGCGAAAAAGAAGCGCGTCAGGCCAAAAAAGAAATGGTCGAAGCGAACCTGCGTCTCGTGATTTCGATTGCGAAAAAGTACACGAACCGTGGCCTGCAATTCCTTGATCTTATTCAGGAAGGTAACATTGGCCTGATGAAGGCGGTTGATAAGTTTGAATACCGCCGCGGTTATAAATTCTCGACCTATGCGACATGGTGGATCCGTCAGGCCATTACGCGGTCTATCGCGGATCAGGCCCGTACAATCCGTATTCCGGTTCACATGATCGAAACGATCAACAAACTGGTCCGGACCGGCCGCCAGATGTTGCACGAAATTGGTCGCGAACCGACACCAGAGGAATTGGCAGAAAAGCTGCAGATGCCTTTGGAAAAAGTCCGCAAGGTTATGAAGATCGCAAAAGAACCGATCTCTCTGGAAACGCCAATCGGCGACGAAGAAGATTCACAGCTTGGCGATTTCATCGAAGACAAAAACGCGATTTTGCCTTTGGACTCTGCGATTCAAGAGAACCTTAAAGAGACAACAACACGTGTGCTGGCGTCGCTTACGCCGCGTGAAGAACGCGTTCTGCGGATGCGTTTCGGCATCGGGATGAACACAGACCACACCCTGGAAGAGGTTGGTCAACAGTTTAGCGTGACACGCGAACGTATTCGCCAGATCGAAGCGAAAGCACTGCGCAAACTGAAGCACCCAAGCCGGTCGCGTAAACTGCGGTCCTTCTTGGATCAATAAGATGTCTTTGTTTTCAAAGCTATTTGGTGGCGGTGCTCCGAAGGGGCCCGTCGCCGAAGAATACAACGGTTTCCGAATTTTTGCGGAACCGATGAAAGACGGAAAACGGTTCCGCATCGCCGCGCGTATTGAAAAAGACGTGAACGGCGAACTGAAGTCACACCAATTGATCCGCGCTGATACGTTAGAAGGCTTCGAAGCGGCTGTCGCCGCATCGCAGGCGAAGGCCAAACAGGTTATTGACCAACAAGGCGACCGTCTGTTCGACTGACGTGAGGGTGCTTTGCAGACCGACTTCTCCATCTCTACACGCGGCCCTGGATTGTATGAATTTACAGACGACGTCGCACGATGGGTTAGCGGCACCGGCCTGCTCACGTTGATGGTCCAACATACATCTGCCAGCCTGCTGATACAGGAGAATGCTGATCCAGAAGTACAATTGGATTTGCAGAACTTCTTTTCGCGCTTGGTGCCGCCAACGACCGATCCGTCGATGTCCTACCTGACCCATACCTACGAGGGGCCGGACGATATGCCAGCGCATATCAAAGCAGCGATGGTGCCGACGCAATTATCAATTCCTGTCACACATGGCAAAATGCGCTTGGGAATGTGGCAAGGTATTTACCTTTTCGAACATCGCGACCTTGCGCATCAAAGGACGGTTGTCGCGCATCTTTCTCGTTAAGCCTCGGCGGTGCACGTCACTTACGGCCTAAGCTCGACGATTTGAATTAAGCTCTGCATTCTCAAACCGCAATTATCTTGCGACGCTTCACCGTTTGTTAGTTCTCTAACTGCTATTCGTTTGACCGTGGTTCGTGCCACTTGATTCAACGAAGTGATGGGAATGAAGCCTGAATGCCGACTCTCGATGATCTCCTTGTTCTCCCTGCGGATATGCGCGCTGCGGCATGTGGGCCCATTTTTGATGCGCTCAAGGCAAATAGAGGGAATTCCGTTACATTTGATGGATCAGCCGTAACCAAGATGGACACGATCGCAGCGCAACTATTTGTGATGGCTGCAAAAACTTGGTCACATGATGGCCACGATTTCGAAATTGCATCCCCATCGGATCCCCTTGTGACCACGATGGAAAACCTAGGCCTTACTCAAATGGTCAATATGGAAGGGATTTCTCATGACAATTAAGGTACTGGCCATTGATGACTCCCGTACAATTCGACATTTGCTGACAGAGACACTTGTCGGTGCCGGGTTTGATGTGACGACTGCAGATGATGGCGTGGACGGTGTGAAGGCTTTTCAAGATGCAAATGCCGACGTTGTCATTACAGATATCAATATGCCAAACATGGACGGTTTCGGCGTCATTTCCTCAATTCGAAAAGGTGATGTAAATAACCGTGTACCCATTCTCGTTCTAACGACGGAAAGCGGCGATGACCTTAAGTCACGCGCGCGCAATTCAGGCGCGACGGGGTGGATTGTAAAACCATTTGACGATGTGTCTCTTATTTCTGCCCTGAAACGTGTCACGGGAGCATGACATGAGTGGCAACAGTATTCGCGATATATTCTTTCAAGAATGCGAGGACCTCTCCGACGCATTAACCGATGGATTAAACGATATTGCTGACGGTACAGGCGATAATGAAACCGTAAATGCAGTGTTTCGTGCCGTTCATTCGATTAAGGGATCAGGCGGGGCATTCGGATTAGAGGACCTCGTTGGGTTTGCGCATAAATTCGAAACGGTTCTCGACGCGGTTCGATCTGGAACTCTAACGATCAACGAACAACTGACAGACGTTTTGCTACGATCCGGCGATGTCCTGATCGAGCTGATCGACGCGGCCAGAATGGAGACAGAGATCAATCAGGCCGCTGTTGATACGGCGACAACGGCATTGAACGAATTCTTGATTGAAGAAGACGAACCTGAAGAAGAGTTCACTTTCGAGCCCATGGTCCTTGATATCCCAGGTCCTGCGGAGATTGACGAAGTGCGAACGGATGGTTTCGATATCGAATTCGCGCCTACCAGAAATTTCTATGAAGTCGGTAACGAACCTCAGCACCTATTCAGTGCGCTGAAGGGGCTTGGGGACCTGAGTTTAGTTGCTGACGCGTCCAATGTGCCGGATGATCTGGAAGAAGGTGATTGGGAATCGAGCTATCTCAAATGGCGACTGAGCCTCAAAACTGCAGAGAACGAAGATGTAATTTCCGCAGTTTTCAGCTTCGTCGATGACCTTTGTGAAATTACGATTACTCGTCGGCTCAGTGCACCGGATCAAACGCCGGTCGAAAGTGCTGCTGAGCCAATTGTGATATCTCCCTCCAGAATTGTAGAGGAAGACCATAAAAAAGATGTAGGTACAGGGAACTCACAAGAACAGATTCCAATAGCTAAAAGCGCAGCTGCGAGCAACAATCGCGAAGCAAAGGCAACATTGCGCGTTGACCTGGAGCGGGTCGATCGCCTCATAAATTCCGTTGGTGAACTCATCATCAATCAATCGGTTATCGCGCAGCGAATTCAAGACGCCGGCCTTGGAAAGTCGGATGATATTCAAGTGGACCTTGAAGATTACAAGCATTTGGCACGCGAAATTCAGGAAGGTGTTATGGCAATTCGCGCCCAGCCCGTTAAGCCGCTTTTCCAACGCATGGCACGTATTGTCAGAGAGGTGACTTCGTCGACGGGTAAGAAAGTGCAATTGGTGACGCAAGGCGAGGCAACTGAAGTAGATAAGACGCTGGTAGAACGGTTGAGTGATCCATTAACCCACATGATCCGAAATGCTATTGATCACGGTATCGAGGATGAAGAACGTAGGTTAGCCGCCGGTAAGCCCACTTCAGGAACCGTGACGCTGTCCGCGCAACATCGGTCCGGCAGCGTCCTTATCGAAATCACAGATGACGGTGCAGGTCTTGATCGCGAAAGAATCAAAAACATTGCAGTTGAAAAAGGTATTGTGAATAAGGAAGCTGAACTCACCGATGGTGAGATTGACCAACTGTTGTTTGCACCTGGTTTTTCCACTGCGAAAGAGGTGACAAACCTGTCGGGGCGGGGCGTCGGGATGGATGTCGTCAAGACTGCCATCTCCGCATTAGGTGGTCGAATTGGAATTTCTAGCATTCCTGGCAATGGCTCCACATTCTCTATTAATCTTCCACTGACGTTGGCTGTTATGGACGGCATGGTAGTGGACGTCGGCAAGCAAACTATGGTCGTTCCGGTTTCAAGCATAATTGAAACGATTCAACCGAAAGCGTCAGAGATCTTCCAAATTGGGGACGGTAATCCAATACTCCGTGTTCGGGGGGAATATGTCCCGATCGTTGACGTGGCGATTGCGCTTGGTCAGCTAGAGCGTGCTCAACCGCTATCAAACAAAGTATTACTGCTGGTAAGAACCGAGAAACTTTCTCAGTGCGCATTTGTTGTCGATTCAATCTCAGATCAGCGGCAGGTCGTTATCAAGAGCTTGCAGGGTAGCTACGGGAAGATTCCTGGGATCTCGGCAGCCACCATTTTGGGAGACGGGAAGATCGCCTTGATCATAGACCCCGATGGAATTGCTGATTCTGTTCCTAGTAAAGGTGTAGATTTCAAAGGCCAAGAAGCGGTGGGTATGATGGAGGTGACGCATGCTTGACGGGCAGGTGAACGCAATGGAACGTTTCTCTTTAGAATTCATTTCACTTATTGTTGGAAAACAAAGCTTCTGCATTGAAATTGACAGAATAAGAGAAATTAGAAGGTGGGAGCCGATCACGATGTTACCGCACTCTCCGAACTATGTTTTGGGGGTTGTTAACTTAAGAGGGGCCGTAATTCCAATTGTAGATCTCGCTGTTAAGTTGGGTTTCGATCCTATATCACCTACGAAGAGAAATGTAATAATAATTACCAGCTTTGAAACGAAGATGGTGGGTTTTCTTGTCGATGCAGTTTCGGAGATTCTGACAGTAACGAATGAGGACATTAAAGAGGCTCCAAAGATGAACTCTGGGACGATTAACCACTTGGTACGGGGCGTTATTACAAATGGAGATGACATGACGCGCATTGTGGATATTGACGTTCTCCTCGCACACCAAGAAGTTCTTGAAAATGCGATCTGATAGATCTGTTACAGTTTCCAACGATATAGAATTCAGCCAATCAGATTTCGAAAAGGTATCAGGTTTCGCAAAGAATGAAATCGGCTTGACCATAAGTGAAGCCAAAACCGAATTGTTGTATTCTCGAATAGCTAGGCGTATGCGGTTGGTCGGTGCGACGGACTTCGAAGCATATTTTGGATCCCTCGAAGTGGGTGGTTATGAAGAAAAGCACTTTATTTCGTTGCTCACGACAAACGTCACTTCGTTCTTTCGCGAAGGCCACCATTTTGAGTTGTTGCGTAACGTCATAGCTCGGAAGTGCGAGTTAACTGCGGAAAAAACGCACTTTAGGATCTGGTCCGCAGGTTGCTCCTCGGGGCAGGAAGCGTACTCGATCGCACTTGTCTTGGACAAACTATGTTCAGTTTTTCCCCATGTGGATTTCGACATTCTTGCTTCCGATGTCGACGAATCTATGCTCCGTAAGGCAAAGTCAGGTCAATATTTGAAAGAGGAAACTCTAAATTTGGACGGATCAAGAATAGGCGATCTTTTTTGTCAAAGCCGACTGCGCTTGGGCGAATTTGAGATTAAGCCCAAATTGAGGAGCCGGGTTAGTTTTTGCAATATTAATCTGATGAACATCGGAGCAGAAGTCCAAGGATTTGATTTTATATTCTGCCGAAATGTCGTGATCTACTTTGACCGTGCGACACAAGACCGGCTTTGGAAGCAGTTCCATGGCCGGATCAAAGATGGCGGCGTCCTATTTCTTGGGCAGGCAGAACGACTATCCGGTGTTGCGGAGAAACATTTTAAAAAAATTGGCACAACAGCGTTTGAAAAAACAAAAGGCAATCTTTGAAGGGGTCCGAAATGTCGCTACGCGATGCATTAAAAGTTATGGTTGTTGATGATATGCCAACTAGTCGAGGCTTGATCGTGCAATCCCTAGAGGAGATGAAAATATGGAACAATACGACCGAAAATAACGGTCAATCGGCCCTTGAGAGGATCGGAAAGCAGCCGGTGCACTTAGTTCTGTCTGATATGAATATGCCCGTCATGGATGGATTGGAATTGTTAGCGAAGCTACGTTCTAACCGCCTCACAAAGGGTGTAGGCTTTATCCTTATCACCGGAAAGCCGACTGCGGAGATAGTCGCAAAAGGAAAAGCGTTGGGTATGAATAACATGATAAAAAAGCCATTTACGACCCAGCAACTCAAGGCATGTATCGAGCAAGTTGTTGGGCGGCTTTGAATTTAAGCGCGTAATGTCTTGGGCCTCATTCAGATTCCGAAGTCGTGTATGTTATTTCAATGGTTTTTACCTGAAAGATAAGTCGGTTATCCATCGGGAAATCTAAGGGATGTTTGGTTGCGGAAGTTTATCAAACCAACTTTGGCGGCGACTATTCGAGATTGTGAAAAAAGTGCTGGAATAGCTTGGCAAAGATGGTTGGCGAAGCGCCTTGCTGAAGGTTGAAAATAGCTTCATCTAATTTTGCGTCTTAGTGGGGAGTTTCTGGATTGGAGACAGTATGAGTATCAAAAGTGTCGTTCAAGGCGAATACTCGGTTTCATCTTTGGCTGAAGATCAACTGACTACCGTTTTGGGGTCCTGTATCGCGGCCTGTATTTATGACGTTAAGGCTGAAATTGGTGGCATGAACCATTTCCTTTTGCCCGGGGGAAACGGCGATTCCGCAAGTAACGTAAAGTATGGTGCGTTTTTGATGGAGTTGTTGGTGAACGAACTATTGAAAGCTGGAGCGAGTAAAGAATCAATGAAGGCTCGCTTATACGGAGGCGGCAAGATGAATGCCGCATTAGGCGATGTCGGCGCGCGCAATATTGCGTTTGCCCGCGAGTATTTGGGAAATGAGAGTATCCCACTAGAGTTTGAAGATGTTGGCGGAACCCTTGCGCGGCGGATCACAATGCTACCCACTATCGGTAAGGTCGACGTGAGGCTCATCCAAAGTGAGGCTGAAACCGTAACTGAAGAAATCACGTCGCATCGTAAATCGCCATCTGAAGTCATGTTTTTTTAGCGTTGGTAGGTTGCTCGGGCCCGATCGAATTGTCGTTGCTAGGTCCCGTAGAAATCTTCGCTTGTTTACAAGTTCAAGTGTTATTCTGATGAAAGATCGCTGCTAACAACCAGGAAGGCCCGCCATCGTGAAGCCCATTTAGATCAACATGAAGCGTTTGAAAAAGGAGACTACCCAAAGTTTAGCGGGTGACCTATAGTACCTGTGGATAAGTGGGCGATACACTCACGATGTGCAGAGAACGAGGATCAAGATGCGGTGTCCATTTTGCGGAAACGTCGATACCCAGGTGAAGGATTCACGTCCGGCCGAAGACCATGTTGCAATTCGCCGTCGCCGTTTTTGCCCTGCTTGCGGCGGGCGCTTTACGACGTATGAACGTGTGCAATTGCGCGATCTTGTGGTGATTAAGTCCAACGGACGTCGGGAAGACTTTGACCGTGATAAGCTCGAACGCTCGATCCGCATTTCGCTTCAAAAACGCCCTGTTGAACCGGAACGTATGGACCAAATGATAAGCGGTATAGTGCGTCGATTGGAAAGCATGGGTGAAACTGATATTCCATCAACGACCATTGGTGAAATCGTCATGGAAAGTCTTGCGCGTATTGATACCGTCGCTTACGTGCGTTTTGCGAGTGTTTATAAGAATTTCCAGGCTGCGGACGATTTCGACAAGTTTGTGAGCGAACTGCGGCCCGATAACCTGCCCGACACGTGACCTACTCTAAAGTCGACGAAAGATATATGTCGCTCGCCCTTCAATTGGGGCGGCGTGGCCAAGGTCAGGTTTGGCCTAATCCTGCAGTTGGCTGCGTCATTGTACGTGACGGTCGCATCGTCGGCAGGGGCCGGACAATGGTCGGCGGGCGCCCACATGCTGAAGTTGCGGCCTTAGCCGAAGCCGGTAACGCGGCCAAGGGTGCGGTCGTCTATGTCACGTTGGAACCTTGCGCGCACCACGGCAAAACGCCGCCATGTGCCGACGCATTGATTGACGCCAAGGTGGCTAAAGTCGTTATCGCGACCGGAGACCCTGACCCGCGCGTCAGCGGACGCGGCATTGCAATGCTCAAAGCCGCAGGAATTCAAATCGAAACCGGCATCCTAAAGTCCGAGGCAGATCGCGACCATCAAGGCTTTTTTCAACGTGTTTTGAAGCAACGCCCATTCTTAACCTTGAAACTTGCGGTTACGTTGGACGGACGGATCGCCACCCGAACCGGCGAAAGCCAGTGGATCACGGGCCCCGCTGCACGGACTGCGGTTCATGGCATGCGCGCGCGCCACGATGCTGTCATGGTCGGTGCTGGAACAATGCGGTCTGATGATCCGCAGTTAACCGTTCGGGGCATGGGGTCGCGTCGCCAACCGGCGCGTGTGATTGTTTCATCTGACCTGAATTTCCCATTAGAGTCACGCCTGTTCCAAGACACCGAAACCAGCCCGGTCCTTTTGTGTCACGGTCCGGTCGATCCGGCGGATTTTACGGCGATGGGGGCGGAAAGCCTGCCTTGTGGGCTCCACAACGATAGGCTCGACCTGAACGACGCGATGAAAGCACTGTCGGCCCGTGGCATCACCCGCGTGTTTTGTGAAGGCGGCGGTGGACTGGCGGCTTCTTTGTTGCGCACGGATTTAGTGGATCGCCTTGAAGTATTTCAGGCCGGCAAGGTCATCGGTGGCGATGGCACTCCGGCGGTCGCGCCCATGGATGTCTCGCACCTTATTGATGCGGCTCGGTTTTCTTTGATCGAAACGCGGCGCATCGGTGATGACGTGTTGTCATCTTGGGACCGAAGCTAACGCCAAAGGTAGGCATAACTTGCGACCGCCCCCTGTAGCTTTGCGATGGTTCTGTTCCAACGCGACGGTGGTGGAATGTCGTTGTTGGCCAGACGTTCGACGACAACTTCGACCGGACATGCCCCCCCGGTTACGGGATCGAAGTAGCGGGGGTAATTGATCAGGACGGCATGGACCAACGCCGTTAGATCGGGGCAGGCCGTCCGCCGCGGGCAAGGGACGCCGCGATCATCGGTCAGGCCCCAGCCGGCGTAAAATGGCATGCCCGTACAAATGACGTTCTTTGATCGCAAAAGTGCTTCGAACCCAAGCAGGCTTGTCATTGTCCAAACGTCATCGACCATCGACAAAGCGGAAATCGGGTTCGTGTCCGTCAAGATCGCGTCGGCATAGTCGCCCGCGTCATGAATGGAACCGGCGCGCAGACCCGCCTCTACATCCGGATGCGGTTTGTAAAGGATGACAGCCGCTGGATTCGCGTTGCGCGCCGCAATAAGCAGATCGCGGTTCGTCTTGATGTTTCCGGCGCCCAATTTGATCGACGCGTCGTCTTCGACCTGTCCGGGCACCAGAATGCGACGGCCAGCAGGCAGGCCAGTCGGCAACGCCGCCGTGCCTGTATTGTATTTCGAAAGGGCAGCGGTGTTGAGCGATTTGATCAGTCGAACCGCGCGATCCCGTTCCGCATCGGACAATGCAGTCTGCGTGTTAATGATGCGTTCCAGACGGCTTTCGCGTGTCGGATCGTAATAGATGCCCAAGTCATCGCAAACTAACGACAGCGGCGCGATCAGGTCGGCGCCCAACCCGCGCGACCGCAAAAAACCATCTTCAACACGCACGACGTCGCCCATGTCTTCTGATACTTTGCTGGCCCATGACATGCAGCGTCTACCGTCAGTTTCTGCTTTCGAAACAGCATCTTGTCCCTCTGCGAACACCACAGGTTTCACGTGTCCGAACACTGCCTGTAGGGGCTTACGCTTCCACATCCGCATCCCGGACGCCACCCACCCGGCGTGATCCTCACGCCAAGCGCGGGCTTTCGCTTCTAATGTATCAATCGCGTTTTCGAGCGTGCAAAGCCGGTCACGGAACGGGTCGAACCATTTGGGGTAAAGGATCATGGCCGCCGCAAAAAGCTGCGCCTTGGTCAGTGACCGTTGCCGGCGATCAAGCGGCTGCCGGTCGTCGGTCAACCCCCAACCTATGTAAAAAGGCTGGCCAAACACAACGGGTTTGTGGCCCATCAGAATGGCTTCGAAACCCATCTGCGATGACACGGTATAAACGGCGATCGCGCCTTCAAACAACGCGTAGGGCGACATCGGCGTGTCGTCCAATGTGATCCGGTCCGTACAGTCGGTGTCTTTGAAATACCCTTCACGGTGGCCTGCTGCTGTTTCCGGATGGGTTTTGATGATGATCTGGGCTTTGGGATGTTCTTCTTGCGCGTAGTACAACATCTCGCGGAAGGTATTCAGATCGGCGTTGCTCGCTTTGACCGACGCGTCGCCCTTCGTCTGGTCGATGACCACGACATATCCCGCATCCGGGGCAGGGGTGGCCGGATCGAATGCATTATACTTCGAAAGATGCAGTTTTTGCAGACGCTCAATCGCAGATTTGGCACGGTTGAGCAGAGCGGTATCGTCAAGCGGGTGTTCGGCGAGCAACAGTTCAAGATCAGACTTGGTGGCCGGATCAAAGTGAACACCGTTTGTATCAATATGCAGCCCAATGGGATCGTCGCCGTCGCGACCCGTGCGCACCGACCGCAAGAACGCATCTTCGACACGCACCATCTGGGCATCAGTCCAAGCCGCGACTGCTTCGCCACGATGGGACGTCGGGCTATTGCCCCAAACGCCGACCAGATCGCCATCGCTTGGTTTGCCCAATGTGATGTCATAACCGGACAGCGTCATGATCCGCCGGATGCGCTTTTGCGTCAGAAACCCGCCGTTATAAACGTAAAGCCGCCGCAAAGGGGTGTCCTCTGCGGCGGCATGTCCAGCATTGGACGTCATGTTTAGTTGCCGGTCAGCGTGGTGCTGGCAGAATCGAGCGCAGTGACCGCTGAAAGTGAACCAGTCAGTGCCGCAATCGTTTTGTTAAACTGGCTGAACGGCGCTTCTGTAACGTAGACAGTGTCTTCGTCGCGGATCGCAAAGTCACGGGCCATGAACACGCCGTTTGGCTGTGTCAGGTCAAGGACATAGACGACGCGTTGTGTGCCGATCAGGTCGTTGCGGCCGGTCAACTGGTTGGCAATTTCCTGTGGTTCGTTACGGAAAATAAACACACCGGTTGGATCAGCAAGCGTCGTAGACAGGCCGCCGACTTGGGCAATCGCTTCAATCGCGGAAATCGCTTGGGATTCGAACTGCACTTCGGTCTGCGTACCTGTGGCACCCAGCGCGGTGAATGTACGGCTGTCTTCTTCAACATAAATCCGGTCGCCGGACCGCAAGGCAATGTCGTGACCAGGGTGATCGTATAGGTCTTCAAACCAGATCGAACCGGAATGGCTGCCGCGCACGACAGTCACCTGTGCAATCTCAGGACGAATGCTGACACCACCGGCAGACGCCAACATGGCAGCCAATGTGCGGGTTGGACGTTCAATCGAATAGACGCCTTGTGCGTTTACGGAGCCGGCAATCGCAACGGTCGCGCCATCACCTGCGAGGCGACGCACCTGAACTTGTGGGTCCGGTGTTTGGTCAGATAGTTTTTCGCTGATGATCCGGCGTACCGCTTCTGGTGTGTTGCCAGCTGCGCGAATGCGGCCCGCATAAGGGACGAAAATAAAGCCTGAACCGTCGACTTGGACTTCTTCAAGCACAGTCGCGTTTTGGCCGGTTGGGACCAACAAGCCGTCATCAACGTTTTCCCAGATCGTCAAACCAAGCACATCGCCCGGGCTGATTGTATCGGACCCAAGGGTCGACGCGTTGCGGAAACTTGCGGCAAACCCAAGGGCAGGGGTCACGGATGCAATCGCATTCACACGGTCATCAACGGTCAAGATAAAGGCGTCGCCTTGTTCAAGAACGGAGCCGGAAAAGATTTCAGCTTTGTTTGGACCAGAGCTTGGCAGGCCACAAGACGCCACAAAGCCAAGAGTCACGACGATGGCAACGCCCTTCGCAAGGCGCAATGTCAGGGTTTTCACTGCTTGGTCTCCTCGACCTATTATTATTCTGCCTCGTGGCCCACCTTTTGGCGGCAGGCCTTTGTAATTGCTGTCAGGCTAGGCGAAAGCAGCTTCGAAAACCAGATACAGGTCCGAAAAGGTCCATGTTGTATGGCAAAACTGTGGCTTTTCAGCCGCGACGGACCTTTCGACCACAAGGTATTGTGGGGCTTAGTTGACGATCCGCAAGGGCTGGCGCGGTGGGTTCTTGCCAGCCTTCAGCGCGTCATAGGGGTCTTCTGCTGCCAGCATCATATCGACCACTTGCCGCATCAATTGGCGACGCCCGCGTGCGGAATAAAAACCGCCCGGGATTTGGGATGTTTCCAAAAGGTAACGACGATAGTCTTTGTAGGCTTTGCTATCGGGGCGGCTAGGGCTTGCGAAGAATTCCGAAAGGGGTTGTTCAGACACAAACTGCGGCTTCGAATAAACGGCCTGCCCGAATACTTTCAACGGGATCCCGCGCCAAAGAACCTGCTGGCCCGCCGTCGAATTTACGGTAACAGCAGTGCGGGCTTGATCCAAAAGCCGCGCGAGTTTTCCGCCCCGCACGTAATGCACACGATCTTGCACACCATGTTTCTTGGCGGCCTGACGGATCAGTTTCCGCACCGGCGAGCGGTCATTTTCCAAAGGGTGTGCTTTGAAAACAAGGTGATGATGACGCGGCGCACCTGTCGCAAAACCATCCATAACGACATCAATAAACTCACCCATGCGATTGAACGGGGAATGTTTTTGAAAACTGGCGTCATGTTCCAATTGCATTAAAACAAGGTGGTAAGGAAAGCCGCCATGCCTGATCCGCGCTGATGCGATCCGACGATCCAGTGCAATAATCGGCATCAGCAACAGGCGCTTAGTGTAAAGATACGCCTCCATCGCGACGGGCAATTCGCGGTGGCGGGTAAAGTTGCGATATTCACCGTTCCGGAACATTACAAACCAATGGTACAGCGCGCCGTAGAAAACATGCTGACGCATGTCGCCCCAATGGGCAGGCGGTGTCGGGACTTCGAGATCAGACCGCGCGAGCGCCTTTTGCATGTCCGGTACGTCCATACCCATCAGACGGGAATGGCCATTGGTGCCACCGCGTTCGTAGGTGACCCAATAAGGGCGCATGTAGCCTTCTTCAAAGACGTGGACGGTGATATTCTTGGACCGCGCAAGCGCCACCGCCTGCGCGTGAATAGGCCGTGTATCCCCGTAGAGAACGATATCCGTGATCTGCCGATCCTGCAGAATACCCGTTAGCGTTTGATCCCAATCCTCGGGTTTTTCGCGAAATGGGATGTAGCCTGGTTTGCCGAACCAAAAAGCACGGTCACCTGCATTAAATCCAACACGCGACACATCACAGCCAGCAGCGCGCAGCATCACCCCCAACCGATGAAAGAAGGGGCCGTGCGGTCCTTGTAGGAACAGGAAATGGCGGTTTGTAGGGTCGGTCACGGGAAACATGCTAACTAAAAATGGTTACGTTTACGTATCCAGCATCTGTCTGGCGAAAATATGGCGGCACTGTCAATGCGGCTTGCGCTTGTTTGTCGGCCTGTGTGGCGCTAACTCTCGTATAACACGTAAAAAGAAGGACGCCCCATGTTTACTGGCATCATTACGGATATTGGTCAGGTCTTAGAGGTTGAACAACGCGGCGACCTGCGGGCGCGGATTGGCACCGCTTACGATATCAACGGGATCGACATCGGGGCGTCGATTGCCTGCGACGGGGTATGCCTGACAGTTATCGCGCTGGGCCGCGATCCGCAAAACTGGTTCGATGTTGAAATTTCAGCTGAAAGCGTGGCCGCGACGAATATCGGCCGCAAAACGTGGTCCAAAGGGCATCGCCTGAATCTGGAACGGGCGTTAAAGGTCGGGGACGAACTGGGCGGACATATCGTGTCGGGACACGTGGATGGCGTGGCCGAAGTTGTCGCAATGCATGACGAAGGCGACAGCACACGGGTCCAGTTCCGCGCACCTGAAGACCTCGCGCGGTTCATTGCGCCAAAAGGTTCGGTCACATTAAATGGTGCGTCATTGACTGTGAACGAAGTCGACGGGGCGGTGTTCGGCGTTAATTTCATTCCGCACACAAAGGTCGCGACGACATGGGGCGATGTGGCAGTGGGCGATGCGATTAATCTCGAAGTCGATACCATGGCCCGCTATGTCGCGCGGCTGCAAGAATACGCATGATCGCTGGTCTGGGGCATAACAACGGACCGTCAATGGAATCCGGTCTTGCGTGGCGCAAACACGCGTGGAGCAAGGCACGGCGGCAGCTCTTGCCAACACTCCCGATCGAGGTGGTACGTCTGCGCGTAAAGCGCGCGAAAGAACTGGGCTTGCCCTATAAAACCTACGCAGGCATCCGCGCCAGCACAGGGCACGATCTGGTCGGATTTCTGTTTTCGACCAATGGTTTGGGAAAGCCGAGCGCGCGGGCAATTGTCCCCGATGTGGTGACCGAAAAGCTGGCGTCGCTCGAGAACACGACGCGTGTTGCTTTAGCGCACAAAGGCATTGATGTGACACAGATTGACGGTTTGGACCGTATCGATGATGCCCCGGCACCGCATTTGACGTGGTCAGCAATGCGTGACCGAATGAAAGCGATTGCCGTGTCTGCTGGCCACCCTGCGGACCGCTGGGTTCTGGTGGGCGAGACGATGTTCGAACAAGATTGGGCCGCTGCCGCACAGGCTGCTGGTTATCTGCGCGGAACGGATTACTTTGCGCCTGCGGCGAGCCGGTGAGGGGGCGCTGCCCCCGCCTGCGGCCCCCCGAGATATTTAAGACCAAAAGAAGTTAAGCGGTTTCGATGCCGACAAGCGCATTTGCAAAATCGTCGGGGTCGAACGGGGCCAGATCGTCGATCTGTTCACCAACGCCGATGGCATGAATTGGCAGACCAAATTGGTCGGCAAGTGCCACTAGAACACCGCCCTTTGCTGTCCCGTCGAGTTTCGTCATGACAAGTCCGGACACATCGGCGAGGTCTTGGAAAACCTTGACCTGTTGGACTGCGTTCTGACCTGTCGTCGCATCAAGGACGAGCAGCGTGTTGTGCGGCGCATCGGGGTCTTTTTTGCGAATGACGCGGACGATTTTTGACAGTTCTTCCATCAGGTCGCTGCGGTTTTGCAGACGTCCTGCCGTGTCGATCATCAGCAGGTCAGCGCCATCGGCTTCCGCCTTTGTCATTGCATCAAACGCGAGGCTAGCCGGATCGGATCCTTCAGGTGCGGTCAGCACAGGCACGCCCGCGCGATCGCCCCAGACCTGCAATTGTTCGACTGCGGCCGCACGGAACGTGTCGCCCGCTGCGATGACCACCGATTTGCCTGCCGCCTTAAATTGACTAGCCAGTTTGCCGATTGTCGTTGTCTTGCCTGACCCGTTCACGCCAACGACCAGAACCACCTGTGGCTTATGGGTGTAAAGCGGCATTGGGCGGGCGACAGGTTCCATGATCCGGCTGACTTCGGACGCCATGAGCGCCTTGATTTCATCGACGGAAAGCTTCTTACCGATCCGCCCTTCGGCCATATTTGCGGTTACTCGCAGGGCCGTATCGACCCCCATGTCCGCACTGATCAGCAGTTCTTCGAGCTGTTCGAGCATGTCATCGTCGAGCGTGCGCCGGACAACGGTTTTCTTTTCAGCCCCGCCAAAAAGCCGTCCCAAAAGACCGGATTTCTTTTCAGGGACATCCGTGACAGTTTCTTCCAGCAACGGTGCTACTGGCGAGATTTCCGTCGACAGGGTAATTGATGGCGCAGGGGCTTGTGGAGCCGGAGAAGGCGTGATGCTCTCAGCCTCAGCCTCAGCCTCAGCCTCAGCCTCAGCCTCAGCCTCAGCCTCAGCCTCAGCCTCAGCCTCAGCCTCAGCCTCAGCCTCAGCCTCAGGCTTTACAACTGGTTCGACCGCGGGTTCTGGAGTCGCTTCAACCACGGGTTCTGGCGTTTCAGTTGGCGCTTGTACCACATCTTCGGGCGTGACTATTTCTTGTTCGCCACCATCACTGACAATGGCATCCAGACCTTGGTCAATCTTTGCGGACGACTTGAACATCCGGTCTTTGAGCTTTTTGAAGAACGCCATGCGACAGCCTTTGGAAACGTTGATGTTCCTCACCTAATACGCCCATGCCCGAAGGGAAAGGGGCAGGGCGATTTCCGTATCCGTGTGAAGCTGCGCTTACACCTCGTCTGGGAAGTGTTTCATCACCATTTTGATCGGATTTGGCGCGGCTTGACCGAGGCCACAGATACTTGCGTCCGTCATCGCGGTACACAGATCGTCCAGCAATGGCTGATCCCACGTGTCCGCCTGCATCAGCTTTACGGCCTTTTCACAACCGACGCGGCACGGCGTGCATTGGCCACAGCTTTCGTCTTCAAAGAACCGCAACATATTCAGCGCCGCATCGCGCGCCTTGTCCTTGTCCGACAAAACAACGACTGCGGCTGACCCGATGAAGGTGCCATAAGGTTGCAGCGTGTCGAAATCCAACGGCACGTCATGCATGGATGCAGGCAACAGGCCGGAAGACGGGCCGCCGGGCTGATAGGCTTTGAACGTATGACCATCCATCATCCCGCCTGCCGCCGCGATAATGTCGGTGATGGTTGATCCTGCGGGCAACACATGCACGCCCGGATTTTTCACGCGACCCGAAACCGAATAGGACCGCAACCCTTTGCGACCGTTCAATTCTGTCGCGTTCAGACATTCTGGGCCCTCACGGACCACACGCGCGACCCAAAGCAGGGTTTCGACGTTATGAACCAACGTCGGTTTATTGAAGATACCGACCTGCGCCACAAAAGGTGGGCGATGGCGCGGAATGCCGCGTTTGCCTTCGATGCTTTCAATCATCGCGGATTCTTCGCCGCAGATGTAAGCACCGGCACCGCGACGCAGATCAATATAGCCTTTTGCGACAACGCCCGAATCTTCCAACGCTTTGATCTCACGGCGCAAGATTTCCAGCACAGCCGGATATTCGTCCCGCATATAGATAAAGCAGGTTTCAGCTTCGACCGCCCAAGCGGCAATCAACATACCTTCAAGGAAAAGATGCGGTGTGCGCTCAAGATAGTAGCGATCTTTGAAGGTGCCCGGCTCGCCTTCGTCGCCATTCACGGCAAGGTAACGAGTGCCTTCATTGGCGCGCACAAAGCCCCACTTTTTACCGGACGGAAAGCCCGCCCCGCCAAGCCCGCGCAGACCGCTTTCAAGGATCTGATCTTGGACGGCTTCCCAGTTACCGGCGTCGCGCAGCTTTGTCAGTTCGGTGTAACCGCCTGATGCAGCGTAGGACGCGTAGGTTTCATAATCCGGAATATGCGCGTGCGTATCGTCATTTGTGATCGCGGCTTCGACCTTTTCCAAAGTCGCATGGTCGATGTGATTATGACCAATTTCAAGCACAGGCGCGGTGTCGCAACGTCCCATGCAGGGCGCGCGCAGAACGCGGACGTCATTTGCGTCCAAGCCATCTTCAAGCGCTTTCTGCAAAGCAGCGGCACCGGCCAGTTCACAAGACAAGGAATCGCAGACGCGGATCGTTAGTGCGGGGGGGACGGCTTCGCCTTCTTTCACGACATCGAAATGAGCATAGAAAGTTGCAACTTCGTAAACTTCCGCCTGCGACATCCGCAGTTCTTCAGCCAATGCGCGCAGGTGTGCAGCCGAAAGGCACCGGTAGGCATCTTGGATCAAGTGTAAGAATTCAATTAACAAATCGGATCGACGCGGACGATCACCGAGCAGCGCGCGAACCTCTTCCCACGCCTGATCGTCGAGCTGCCTGCCTTTGGGCGTGTGCCGCCCTTTGCCTTTGCCTGATTTCCAAACGCCCTTTTTGTCGTCCAGCGCCATGGTCCGTCCCCTTGCAAGTGTTGATCATGCATAGCTGGTCCGCGGCGGGCGTCGCTACGCGAAAACGACATGTAAATCGCCTAAGGCGCAGTGTTTGGTGCCGATGCGTGGAAAAATGTTCGGATAGAGTGCGCGGGACGGTGCGTTCACCCCGATTTAGGACCTTTGTGTTTTGAAGGTCGGCATGGCCTTTTTTGTACTTACGACATGCCTTCCCGCGTTCTTGATCGCCATCTCGGCGGTATTTGCTGGCCCTTGGCCGGTCATGGCGGTCCTGTCTTTGACCTTGATGGTGGCGGGACTGGATCATCTTGTCGGGCGGGTGGCAGCACCATTGCCCGAGGATGAAAATCAGACAGCAGACCGGTTGTCGGCCTGCCTTGCCGTTATCCACCTAGGGCTCGTGCCGCTTGTCGTCTGGGCGCTTGCTGGGGATTTGCTGACGACTATCGACAAAATCTGTCTGTTTGTCGCTAGCGGCATTTTCTTTGGTCAGGTCAGCAATGCCAATGCGCATGAACTGATCCATCGACGCGAACAACACCTGTTCGGGCTTGGGGTGTGGACCTACATTTCGTTGCTTTTCGGTCATCACGTTTCCGCACATCTTTTGATCCATCACCGATTTATCGGGACGCGGGATGACCCCAGTACATCGCGTCTGGGGGAAAGCTACTATCGGTATTTGGGTCGTGCCTACGCTGGCGCAGTCACCGCAGGTTATATGGCCGAGGCGCGTAGGCTCAAGCATGTCCAAAGATCTTTCCTCGAAACGCCGTTTGTAACCTATACCCTTGGTGCGTTTATATTTTTGGTGGGGGCATATGCGGTCGGTAGCATCACAGGGCTTGTCTGGTACGTGGGGTTAACGGTGTTCGCACAACAACAATTGTTACTGTGCGATTACGTCCAGCATTACGGTTTGCTGCGGCACCGCGACAGCGCGGGTCGGCTGGAACCGATTGGGGATCGGCACAGTTGGAATGCGCCACATTGGTTTGCGTCAGGGATGATGCAGTACGCGCCGCGCTATGCGGACCATCACGCACATCCCTATCGGCCCTATCCCATGCTGGCGATGCCTGCAGATGGGCCAATTCTGCCTAGATCGTTGCCCGTGATGGCCGTTCTGGCGCTGTTCCCGCCATTTTGGCGTCAGGTGATGGATCCCCGCGTACAGCACTGGAAAGATACGCCGACGCCGTGATAGGCTGATCAAAACGCATCATTGGACAATGACTATGCGATCTATCGTCTTTTTGTTCGCCACTCTGGCGACCCCCTCAATCGCTGAAAGCCCAATGACAGCCGCAGAATTTGATGCCCATGTCACGGGCCGGATCGTGAGTTTCGGCACCGAAGGCAATCCGGGTTTCGGCGTGGAACAATACCTTGAAGGCCGTCGGGTGCTATGGTCGCCAGGGGATGGCACCTGTACGCGCGGGGTCTGGTACGAAAGCAAAGGCGATATTTGCTTCCGTTACGATGGCGATCCAGAACCAAAGTGTTGGGCGATCTATCGCGAAGGTGACGGAATGCGGGCTGTTTTCACCACACGACCGGACACAACGATCATTTTCGAGGCAGAAGACTACACCGTGCCACTGATTTGCGACGGATTATCGTCTTGATCAATAATGAACGCGGTAGTCGCATAACATGAGCGAATGGCTTGTTTCCATCGCCGGCACACCCGAAGGTGCGCGGCTTGCGACGTTCCTCGCATTGTTTTCCGCGCTCGCGCATGCCGTTTTTGGGGCGTTGCAAAAGGGGCGGCACGATCCTTGGCTGACGCGCGGCGCGGTTGATTTTTGGTTGGCAGTCTTATCCGCGCCCATCGCATTGTTTCTGGTGCCATGGCCCAATCAGACCACTGCCATCCTGTTGGTGGGCGTCATCATCGTTCATTTCGCCTATAAAGTGACGATGGCGCTGGCCTATGAACGGGCCGCCTATACTGTGGTCTATCCGGTCGTACGGGGGACCGGGCCATTGGTCACCGTGATTGCGGCGACATTGTTTTTTAACGAACATTTCTCGGCTGTGCAGTGGCTTGGCGTCGCCTGTTTGTCCGGTGGTATCCTCCTGCTGGCGCTCAGAAATCTGTCGGAAGAAACGCTCGATCCGCACACCTTGAAGGTCGGTTTGGGGTGGGCAATCGCAGGGGGTATCCTCGTTGCAATCTACACGACATATGACGCCTATGGCATTCGCCAAACGCCTGATCCTTTTACATTTTTGGCGTGGTTCTTTTTTGTGACCGCGTTCGACATGCCGCTTATCGCCGTGTGGCGCTACCGCCGGATGTCGCAGCCGCCTGACCTTGGGCCGCTGTTGCAGCGCGGTTTGATCGGTGCGGTGATTGCCTGGCTGAGTTTTGGCGGCGTCATGCTTGCAACACGTCTCGATAAAGTTGGTGAGGCGGCTGTCCTGCGCGAAACGTCGACAGTTTTTGCAGCCCTCATCGGCTGGTTCATCTTGGGCGAAAAGGTAGGGCCACGCCGACTGTTTTTGATGTGTCTGATCGGCTTGGGTGCCGTGATCGTTGAACTTGGCGGGTAACATGTGCGTTTTCGGGCTGGCGTCGCACGATGCTTGCGCTAAAACCCACTTATGGAAACCAAACCAATCAACCCGATCCTAAAGCAAGTCCTCGAACTGGGGCCGACGCTTGTCTTTTTCCTGATTTATCTACGGATCAAGGACGATACCTTTACAATCGCGGGCACTGACTATTCCGGCTTTATTGTCGCGACGTTGATTTTTGTTCCTGTTCTGTTGGTCGCGATGGGGCTGCTATGGGCGCTGACAAAATCGCTCAGCCGGATGCAATTGTTTACCGCATTCATGGTGATCTTCTTTGGCGGGCTGACCGCCTATTTCAACGATGAACGGTTTTTCAAAATGAAAACCTCTATCGTTTACGGGTGTTTTGCCGCCATTCTCGGCATCGGCCTGTTGCGCGGGCGAAGCTATCTTGAATGGGTCATGGGGGATTTTCTGCCCATGAAAGAAGAAGGATGGATGATCCTGACAAAACGGATCACCGTGATGTTCATCGCATTGGCGATCGCGAACGAACTGATCTGGCGGACACAAACGACCGAACTTTGGGTCAAGCTTGAAACCTTCGCGTTCCCCGCCGTTCTATTCGTTTTCCTATGGCTTCAAATCATCGGTCTCCAGCGTTTCTTGATCGATCCCGACGCGAAATCCTGATCAGTTAAGGTGGTTGTCATTCGTGGCAGCCGCCAACATAGCCGGATCACGATACCGCATCATATTCAGGTATTTGGGTGGAATAGGCCGATCAAATGCAACGCCTGCACGGTTGTTCGCAGCCCAACGCACCGTCGCGACATTGGCATCGTCGCTGCCCCGCAAAACAACGGCTTCACCAACAGCGACACCGGTTAAACCCGCAACACATGCGCCAGCTTCGTTAATATCAACGATATAAGCAACTTGCGGCCCGCCGGGGCGGATCACATGAACCGGAATGTGTGTCTGGTAGCGATAGGGTCGGTTTGGATATTGCATGAATGGCCTCTTTGTCGTCTGTCGACAGTTTTAGGCGCATTCACTTAAACCAGCGTTAATCGCGTTTGCCAAAAAGCGCATTTTGCGTGCCAGAATCCTTTTTCGGCTCCTTGCGCAAATCTGCTGCCAATGCACGACCAGCGACGACACCTGCGCGGGCACCAACCGTATCCAACCAGCGCTTCAGGTTTGGCTTGTCATCAAGCGTTTGCTGTTGCCCTTCCCAAAGCGATGACCAGCCCCAAGCCGACATGTCCGCGATGGAATAGAAATCACCCGCAAGGTATTCGGACTTAGCCAACTGCCGATCCATCACACCATAAAGGCGGCCTGTTTCATTGCGGTAGCGGTCCTTTGCATATGGCAGGTCCTGCGGTGGATCCATGACAGGCGCGTATTTCAGGAAATGATGCGCCTGACCCGCCATCGGTCCCAGCCCGCCCATTTGCCACATCAACCATTGATCCACGGCGATCCGGTCACGTTCGGTCTCACCGTAAAATGACCCCGTTTTGCGGGCGAGATACTGCAAGATCGCGCCGCTTTCAAAGATACTGATAGGCGCGCCATCGGGGCCGTCAGGATCAACGATTGCTGGCATTCGGTTGTTGGGGGCGATTGCAAGAAATTCAGGTTTGAACTGATCGCCCGCGCCGATGTTGATCAGGTGGATATTATAGGCCAGCTTCATCTCTTCAAGAGCAATGGAAACCTTCCAACCATTTGGTGTCGGCCAGAAATATAGATCAATGGGGGCGGTCATGCGTTTCTCCTGTTGGCGTTCGCGCAGCCTACGCAATTCCGAACAAGACGCAACGCGTTGGACAGGTTTGCAGGCGAACATGGATACGCCGTTTAAAATCTTAAGTTGAGGGTGGACGATTTCGTTAACTTTTGGCACCTTCGCGAGCAATTGAAACCAACAAATAGTGAGTTACCCATGATACGGACATTTTTCATTTCAACTTCCATTCTTGCTCTGGCTGCATGTGGCGGCAGCGGTGGCGGCGGCTCAACTTTCGATGACGTGTTGAACGACTTCGAAACCAATCCGGTTCTGACGGCGGGTTTGAATGATTCCGTCGAATACGCGCAGTTTTCAACGCTGTCTGCTGCTGGTGGCGCTAGCTATGAAGGCGACGCAATTGTGTATTCCGAAATTGGTACGCTCAATATTGACGAGGTTGACGACATCAGTGATTTGCCAACCCCAACATTGGCCGGCAGCGTTGCTCTGCAAACATCGTTTTCAGGTGACGAAGGCACTCTGACCGGTAGTTTTGGTGACTTTGTCGATTCGAACGGGAACAGCAAAACGGGTACAATCACGCTTTCCGAAGGCGAAGTGACTGAAGACTTCGAAGGGGATGCTTTCATGGCAGCCAGCATCGACGGCACCCTTAGCGGCAGTGGTGCGGGTAACGGGCGCTATCAAGGGCTCGTCTTCGGCAGCTTCACAACTGAAGGCGTCATTGGCGTTGGGGTTGGCCTGCCAATCACATCGACAACCGATATCGATGATCTGACAGAAGACGACATCGAGGAACTCGAAGATTTCGCGGAAAGCGACGCATTCGCGATTATCTTCGCAGCGGATTAATTGATCCTAAATCAAGACAAAGAAGGGCTGCCAATTGGCGGCCCTTTTTACGTGAATGTGAACGGCCCTCCGTGAACGCCTGTTGACCTCTCGCGTCCTGCTGACTATCCGAACAGGCGTGGTGATTTGTGACCGGATTGCGGGCCACGTTAAATAATTCGCTAAAAAGGCTGCGGGTTTTTACACCCCGATGCCTTGCCCGGTGTCGGGGTTTTGCTTTGAAAAGCGCCCCCCTGAACCGAAAGAACGAATAGATGTCCAACTCATCAAACTGGTCCCGTCGCACACAGGCTGTCCATGCCGGTACGCGGCGCAGCCAATACGGCGAAGTGTCCGAAGCAATTTTTCTGACCCAAGGCTTTGTTTACGACACGGCAGAGGACGCCGAACAGCGCTTCATCCAGATCGAAGGCGACGAATTTATCTACGCCCGCTACGGCAACCCGACACTTGCGATGTTCGAAGACCGGATGGCAGCCCTTGAAGGCGCAGAAGCCGGTTTTGCATGCGCGTCAGGCATGGCGGCGGTCAATGGTGCGCTGATGTCGTTGGTCAAAGCGGGCGATCACATCGTGTCGTCGCGGGCTTTGTTCGGGTCCTGTTTGTATATCCTCGAAGACATCCTTGCGCGCTTTGGCGTCGAAATCACGCTGGTTGACGGGCGCGATCTGGACGCGTGGAAAGCGGCCATTCGGCCCGACACACGCATGGTTTTCCTTGAAAGCGTGTCAAACCCAGTGCTTGAGGTCATCGACCTGAAAGCGGTCGCTGGCATGGCGCATGCGGTTGGTGCAATGGTTGTGGTCGATAACGTCTTTGCGACGCCGACATATTCCTATGCGATTGAAGCTGGTGCTGATCTTGTGGTCTATTCCACCACGAAACACGTGGACGGGCAGGGGCGTTGTTTGGGTGGGATCATCCTTGGCAAACGTGACATCGTGCGTGGCCCGGTCGAAGCCTACCTAAAACACACCGGCGGTGCGATGTCGCCGTTTAACGCGTGGGTCATGCTGAAGTCATTGGACACGATGGACCTGCGCATTGATGCACAATGCGATACCGCAGAAGTGTTGGCCAACGGTCTTGCCGATCATCCCAAGCTGAACAAGGTGGTATATCCAGGGCATCCGTCGCATCCACAATATGCGCTGGCAAAACGGCAGTGCAAACGCGGTGGGACGGTTTTGGCGATCGAAGTCAAAGGCGGCAAAGAAGAGGCGTTCAAATTCCTTAACGCTCTCGAGATTTTCACGATCTCCAACAACTTTGCCGATAGTAAATCTATCGTCACCCATCCGGCCACCACGACGCACCAGCGGCTGAAACCCGAACACCGTTCTGAGCTGGGGATCAGCGATGGCATCGTGCGGATTTCCTGCGGGCTTGAAGATGCAGGCGATCTTCTCGCTGATCTACAATCGGCACTTGATACCATCGCCTAAGTCGACGCCGAACAATCCGGAACACGCCAATGCGGCGTGTTCCGGTTAAAACCTGTCGAAAAAGACAGTCGCGTTCAGGTCAGACATGGCTATGCTAGCCAGACCTAAACACGCGAAAGAATGCCCTCATGTCTGATCCAAACGACGCTATCACGCGTATTTTAGATGGTATCAGTGGAAAGCTGTCACAATCGCCCCATATGGATGGAGCGGGCAGCCAGCAGGGAGACCTTGCCATGAATATTCATTCGCCAGACCTAGACCGTGAACCATCGCGCGAAGAAGCCGAGGCCGCATTGGCGTTGCTACGGCGCTGGGCAGGAGACGTCACAGCAGAAGAAGTCGCAACGTTGGACCCGCTCGTATCACGCCTGATCCCGGGGCAGGAAGTCTCAAACTATCCCGCACTAGCGCGCGCTTACCCCGACGCGTTTGAAGTCGATGACGCCTATAAGGCGAGCATGCCTGATTTGCAAAACGGCCCGTCGTCGCTGATCCGTGGCACGAAACAGCAAATCCAACACGTCGGCATTTCCAATTTCCGCTTGCCAATCCGGTTCCGCACCCGTGACAATGGCGATCTGACGCTGGAAACATCTGTGACGGGCACAGTGTCGCTTGATGCCGAAAAGAAGGGTATCAACATGTCCCGCATCATGCGGACATTCTACAAACACGCCGAAGAAACTTTTAGCTTCGACGTGATCGAACGGGCGCTGGATGCCTATAAGACCGACCTTGAAAGCTTTGATGCACGCATTCAAATGCGGCTGTCTTTCCCAATGAAAGTTGAAAGCCTGCGGTCCGGTCTGTCTGGATACCAGTACTACGACATCGCGTTGGAACTTGTGGAACAAGACGGCGTACGACGCAAAATCGTACATTTCGACTATGTCTATTCGTCTACATGCCCGTGTTCGCTTGAACTTTCCGAACATGCCCGCCAATTCCGTGGGC
Source organism: Rhodobacteraceae bacterium S2214 (assembly GCA_025141675.1). Taxonomy (NCBI): domain Bacteria; kingdom Pseudomonadati; phylum Pseudomonadota; class Alphaproteobacteria; order Rhodobacterales; family Paracoccaceae; species Rhodobacteraceae bacterium S2214. Next base: position 2,785,216 of record CP081161.1, on the reverse strand, counting down.
AATTGGCGACACCACATTCGCAGCGGTCCGTCGCGCGGATTTCGGTGAAACTGGAAGAAGGGCAAAGCATCCTTTGGTTCGAAGACCTGATCGACATGGCCCGCGCAGCTGTGCCTACGGAAACGCAAGTGATGGTCAAACGTGAAGATGAACAGGCCTTTGCCGAACTGAACGCAGCGAACCCGATCTTCGTTGAAGATGCAGCGCGGCTTTTCTGTGAACAACTACTGAAAGACCCGCGTATCGGCGATTTCCGCGTCGTGGCAAGCCATCAGGAAAGCCTGCACAGCCATGACGCGGTGTCAGTGCTGACGGAAGGCGAAACCTTCGCGGCGGATAGCATCGACCCCAAAATGTTCGTGACGTTGTTCCACGTCGGCTAGAATAGCCCCGCCGAACCTGTGAACGAATGGCCACGGCAGTGGCCGTTCTCACGCCGCAGTCTCTTGACACCATACCCCCCGCAGGCCAACCCTGCAGGATGATCGACTTACGCCCAGTTGGATATGTTATTGGCCTGCTCGTGGCTTCGCTTGGCGTGACCATGCTCGGGCCCTTGGCCATTGATATCGTGGATCAAAACGGCGAATGGCCCGTGTTCTTCGAGGCCGCGATTGTGACCATTCTTGCGGGTGTTCTGACATCAATGGCCTGTTCGAACGGGACGGCTGCGCGGTTATCTCTGCGCCAGACCTTCCTATTGACGTCACTGGTCTGGATCACGCTGCCTGTTTTCGGCGCAATTCCATTTGTACTGGGCGCGACAGAGGCGAATTTTACCGACGCGTTTTTCGAAGCAATGTCTGGCCTGACGACAACTGGTGCGACCGTGTTTACCGGCCTCGATGGGTTGCCGCGCGGATTGCAGCTTTGGCGCGGCATTCTGCAATGGCTTGGCGGCGTCGGGATTATTGTTGTGGCGATGGTGTTCCTGCCTGAACTGCGGGTTGGTGGTATGCAAATCTTCCGATCCGAAGGCTTTGATACCATGGGGAAAATCCTACCCAGAGCAGGGGAGATTGCGAGTTCCATTTCGACCATCTACATCGGCCTGACAATCGCCTGCGCGTTCGCTTATGCCGCCTCCGGCATGGGGCGTTTTGACAGTGTCGTGCATGCGATGACCACGGTTTCGACAGGTGGCATGGCCAACACCGACGCATCCTTTTCGCGGTTCGGCGCGTCGACCCATTACATCGCGATTGTCTTTATGCTGCTCGCGGCGGTGCCGTTTGTCCGCTTTGTGCAACTGATGGCGGGGTCGGCAAAACCATTGTGGTCTGACCCCCAAATCCGCGGCTTTCTTGGCGTTATCACGATCTGCGTGCTCCTGATCACGTCATGGGTCTGGGGGCGGCAAGGCGTCCTCTCGGAACTCGCCTTTCGCGAGGCGCTCTTTAACGTGACATCCATCATTTCGGGCACCGGATACGCTAGCGCGGACTACATGACGTGGGGCACATTCCCCGTCGTGATGTTCTTCTTTATCGGGCTTGTCGGGGGCTGCGCGGGATCAACATCATGTTCCGTCAAAGTCTTCCGCTATCAACTACTTTTCGCGTCGATCAAAAGCCAAATCCGGCAAATCCACTCGCCCCACGGCGTCTTCACGCCCCGCTATGACGGTAAAACTGTGTCCGAGGACGTCCTCAATTCAGTCATGGCGTTTTTCGTGGCGTTCTTGCTGTTGCTTGGCTTCATCGCCGTCCTTTTGGGCATGACGGGATTGGATTTTATTACCTCCGTTTCCGGCGCTGCTGCGGCTGTGGCCAACATTGGACCGGGGCTGGGGACGGAAATCGGACCGGCAGGCAATTACGCAGGTATCAACGACGCGGCAAAGTGGATTTTGGCCATCGCGATGTTCGTTGGCCGCCTCGAAATCATGGTGGTTCTGGCCATCCTTACCCCCAAGTTCTGGAGATCTTAACATGACTCAACGCCCGCTCGGTGCGCAAATCTCGCACATGCTGAAATCACGCGGCGTCGAGGTTATTTTCGGGATTCCGGGCGTGCATAACCAAGAGATGTACCGTGGTATCGAAGAAGCGGGGCTGACACACGTGCTAGCCCGTCATGAACAGGGTGCGGGTTTTATGGCCGACGGCTACGCACGTGCGACCGGAAAACCGGGGGTCGCCTACGTGATCACGGGGCCGGGGCTTTGCAATATCATGACGCCGATGGGGCAGGCCTATTCGGATTCAGTGCCGATGTTGGTGATCTCTAGCTGCCTCAATCGCGCTGACCTCGGCATGGGGCGCGGACGGTTGCACGAAATGAAGGATCAGGAAATCGCGGCGGGCACCGTTTGTGACTGGTCGCTGACCGCGATGGACGCGGATTCGGCCTACCAGTTGATCGACCGCGCGTTGACTGAATTCGCGACAGGCCGCAAACGCCCGAAACACATCCAAGTGCCGATCGAGGTGCTCGAAGCATTGGCACCTGCAGCACCCCCGCCAACGACGCAAGTCACCGCAGGCTATATCCCTGACGACGTGACAAAAATCGTGTTCGACGCGATTGCGGCTGCTAAACGCCCGCTGTTCGTTTTCGGCGGTGGGGCGCGCGATGGTGCCGACGTTTGGCGCGACGTGGTAACTTCTGCAGGGGCGGCCAGTTTCGTGACCTACGCCGCGATGGGCATGTTCCCCGAGGGCGGTCTGCACTTCGGCAGCAGCCTTGCGCGGCCTGGGGCCGCGGAAGTGATCGCAAGCGCGGATGTCGTGATCGCGGTCGGGACGGAATTGTCCGAAACCGACCTGTGGCGCGACGATCTGGGGCAATCTGGCACATTCATTCGCATCGACATTGACGCTGATGAATTGAACGACCGACCGGCAACTGCGCGGATTCATGCGGATGCAGGGCAAATCGCAAAAGAACTTTGGCGCATGCGCGGCGATTGGTCCGGACAGACAGAATGGACTGAAACCGCCGTCGCGGAGCAACGTCAAAAGTGGCGCGCAGAGGTGAACAGCGAACGGCCCGGTATTCTGCCCGTCGCCGATGCGTTGCACGCGGCCCTGCCTGCGGACACCGTCGTTTACTCTGACATGACCCAATTTGCCTATGCCGCGTTGGAAATCTGGCCGATGTCCGCGCCAAACCTGTGGCACCACCCCACGGGTTTTGGCACGCTCGGCTACGCATTACCTGCGGCGATTGGCGGGGCGATTGCGCGCAAAGGACAGCCCACAGTCGCCATCGCAGGCGACTATGGCTTCCAATATACCCTGCAAGAACTGATGGTTGCGGTGGAATTGCAGCTCAACTTGCCCATTATCCTTTGGGACAACGGAAAGCTGGGCGAAATCGAAGATTCGATGGTGGCCGCCCAAATCGCACCAAACGCAGTGATCCAGCAGAACCCTGATTTTCTGAAATTCGCAGAAGCGTTCGGGGCCGCGTCAGCTGCGCCAGAGTCTTTGGACGAACTGCAAGATGCTGTGCGTAAGGCCTTGGAAACCCAAGGCCCTACACTGATCTATGTGAACGCGAAAATCGCGATCTAACCTACCAGCAAGAAACCAGAACGGTCACATCAACGGCCTTCTGGTTCAACGCCTCTGGCGGCAGGAAGGCGACGGTATCCGTCGTCTCAAGCCGCACATCAGCCAGCAGCAGCGACGCCACGATCCGTGTCGCGTCGATTGAAAAGCTGACTTCGGGCGGCAATTGCTGCCCGTTCCGGCTGGCGCGAGGCAACAACATGCCCAAGACCGCACCACCATTGTCAAACACAGGCCCGCCCGCATCGCCCGGTTGGGCGGTCAATGATAGACGCTTCAATTCATCTTCGCCGTTCAGGCCGCGAATATCAGCAAGACGGCCAAACGTCAGCGACGGCGTGGTCAATACTCCGCCGTATGGGTAGCCCGCGACCGCAATTTCGGACTGCAAACGCGGTACACCGGTTTGGAACTGCGCCACGTCTGCAGGGGCCAACGGTGTGTTGGGCCGGATCACGGCCAAACCCAATGACTCGTCCGTGTGAACGACCTGTGCGTCATGGACTTCGTCGATTGTGATACGGCTGCATTCGCCAACTGCTTCCGCCGTTGTTAGAACGTCACCTTGACCATCTACAAAGAAACCGGACCGCGACAGTTTTGGTTTGCGCACGGCCAAACCGGACACAAGATCAATCGCTTGGCTGTCGTCTGGGGCTGCGATTGCGGGATCTAGGACACCGTCAACCGTCGCAAAGCTGGCCTTCATCGCGTCCAAAACCCGAATGCGACGTGCTTCGTCACCCGTCGGCCAAATCAATGAAAAGCCTTTGATCTGGCCATTGCGCAATGTGGCTGTGGTGTAGGAATGAATGCCTTCGCCAATGCCTTCGATTTCAAACGATTGGTCACGGCGGCGGCGGGGGCCTTCTGTCGGAACAATCGCCAATGTCTGCAAGATTTCATAAAGGCCGAACAAGCGATCCTGATCGCCTTCCTGCGAAATCAACAATACGCGCGCGGCCAGATCGCCTTTTGGTTCGAACTGCGCAAAGGGTGGTTCATATTTGTCGAAAGCCACTACGCCTGTCGGAATCACCATTTCGATGCCCGTGGCGTCATCACGGATCAACTGTAGGTCCATGCCATCCAGAATGGCATTGTATGCGCCAATCAATTCGGTGCGCTGCTTTGTCGTCAAAATGCCGGTCGGTTCGTAATTATTGGCTACCTGCCATTCGCCCATCGACCGCCGTGTCCCGCGCCCAAAAGCACCATCAATCGCAGCATCGTAAAAGCCGGCCCATTTCAAAGCGGTTTGCAGCTGCTCCTTCGCGGCGCGGCTCAACGCGGCCTCAGACGCACGGGCTTCGTTAGGCGTTTCATCTGGGGCAATCACCGGCACGACCACCAGGTCTTCAGCATCAGACGGCAAATCAGGTGTGTTCGCAATCGCGCGCGCCAATTCCTCTAGCGACGGCTCTGTCGTCGGCAACGGTTGTGCCGTCGTGGGGGCACCGACGCCAACTGGCCAGAACTGTTGGCGAAAATTGCGACCGTCCGCAATAAAGCTATCGCTCGGGATTTGGCCGCTGCGCCGCAGGTTGGCCAACAACACGTCTGCGTCTGCGCGTGTGTATGGGCCCAAGACGATGCCGTACCAGCCTGATCCGATGTAGTAGCCCGCCACGTTGTCGAGCCGTGCGTCAAAAGCACGGGCGCGGTTCTGCGCGCCGGTCAGGGTTGGCTGTGCCTCAACCTGCACCCAAACCGGGCTTTGTTGTGCGGCCGCGCCGATTGGCGTGAATGCGAATACGATTACTGCGAGAAAAACTCTGATCATGTGTGATCCATAGACTTCAAAAACTTACGTTAACCTTAATGCGACGCGGAACTTAGCAGAGAACCAAACAGGTGCAGCAAGATTCTAGACCTCATAAGCGAGTTTCTTCTGGGGAAATACCCCATAGCTGCTAATTGACCCTGTCGGCAGTGCAGCCTATTGAACGTCCAAACCGAAAAGAGGGCGAAATGGCCGACAAACCACGTAGTTTCCAAGAAATCATCCTGCGTCTCCAGTCATACTGGGCGACCAAAGGCTGTGCCATGATGCAACCATACGACATGGAAGTCGGCGCAGGCACGTTCCACCCTGCCACAACATTGCGCTCGCTCGGGTCAAAACCGTGGGCTGCGGCCTACGTGCAGCCGTCGCGGCGGCCAACAGACGGGCGTTACGGCGAAAACCCGAATCGCCTACAGCATTACTATCAGTACCAAGTGCTGATCAAACCAAGCCCACCTGATCTTCAGGACCTCTACCTTGGGTCCTTGAAAGCGATCGGCATCGACGCGGACATGCACGACATCCGCTTTGTCGAAGACGACTGGGAAAGCCCGACTTTGGGCGCGTGGGGGCTTGGCTGGGAAGTCTGGTGCGACGGCATGGAAGTGTCCCAATTCACGTATTTCCAACAGGTTGCAGGTTACGACTGTAAACCTGTGTCAGGCGAATTGACCTACGGGCTGGAACGTCTCGCGATGTATATTCTCGACGTCGATCACGTGATGGATATGCCGTATAACGACCCCGATGCGCCCATCGCGTTGACTTACGGCGATGTGTTCAAGCAGACCGAAGAAGAATACGCGCGCTGGAACTTCGACGTGGCCGACACGGACACGCTTTTACAGCATTTCAAGGACGCGGAAGCCGAATGTGCCCGCATTTTGGCCGAAGAACACGTTGACCCGAAAACCGGCAAACGCATCATCATGGCGCATCCGGCTTATGACCAAGCGATCAAGGCCAGCCATGTGTTCAACTTGCTCGACGCACGTGGGGTGATTTCTGTCACGGAACGCCAAGCCTATATCGGGCGGGTGCGGGCGCTGACGAAATCATGCGCGGATGCGTTTGTACTCACAGCTGCCGCCGGTCACGCGGCATGAATATTGCCCGTCTCGTTATAGGAGGGATCATCATGTCAGCCATCGCTGCGGGCATCGCGCTCTACTATCTTCAGGTTTATGCCTACTACGAAGAAGTCACGCTTCAAGTTGAAGATGTGCAAATGACGTCGTTGTTCACGGGCGAACCGGAACCGATTTTGTTCGAAAACTTCAACGCAATTGATAGCGACAGCAGCCCGCTGCGGTTCCGCGCGTGCTTTGATACTTCGCTCAGCTTCGGGTTCCTGACCGAGACGTACGAGATCTATGACGCGGCGGAACCGCTGAATGCACCGGGCTGGTTCGACTGCTTCCAAGCTGGTGAATTGGGTGACGACCTGTCGTCTGGCGTTGCCGTGGCCTTCATGGGCATCGAAAACATCCAATACGGGATCGACCGCGTGATCGCGGTTTACCCCGACGGTCGCGCATTTGCGTGGCACCAAATTAACGAATGTGGCGAAGTTGTCTTCGACGGCAACCGCGCGCCCGAACATTGCCCACCAGCACCGGAAAGACTGCAATAATGGCCGATCTTCTGATTGAACTCTTCTCCGAAGAAATCCCTGCGCGTATGCAGGCCAAAGCCGCAAAAGACCTGCAAAAACTGGTCACTGACGGGCTTGTCGAGGCTGGTTTAACCTATGCGGGTGCGGCTGCGTTCGCCACGCCACGTCGTTTGGCGCTGTCCTTGGAAGGGCTGACATCGGAAAGCAAAGCGGTCCGCGAAGAACGCAAAGGCCCTGCAACAACGGCGCCTGACAAAGCGTTGGAAGGCTTCTTGCGGTCCACCGGATTAACCAAAGATCAGCTCGAGATCCGCGACGTAAAAAAAGGCCAAGTCTACTTTGCAGTTGTTGAAAAACCGGGCCGGATGGCTGCGGATATCATCGCCGAAGTGCTGGAAAAAACGATCCGGAATTTCCCGTGGCCTAAATCAATGCGCTGGGGTGAAGGTGCGTTGAAGTGGGTCCGTCCATTGCATTCGATCATCTGTATCCTCAGCGATGAAGCAGGTGCGGAAATCGTACCGCTGGACATCGACGGCATCAAAGCGGGCAATCAAACACGCGGACATCGCTTTATGGCGTCAGACGCGTTTTCTGTCGCGTCTTTCGAGGATTACGAGGCAAAGCTTAAGCGGGCGAAGGTTGTTCTGCGCGCAGAAGAACGGGCCGAATTGATCTGGCACGACGCCACAAACCAAGCGTTCGCGCAGGGCCTTGAGATTGTCGAAGATCGCGGTCTGCTGGCAGAGGTTGCGAACCTCGTCGAATGGCCTGTCACGCTGATGGGCACCATCGCTGACGACTTCCTCGAAATGCCGCCAGAGGTGCTGCAAACCTCGATGAAGGACCACCAGAAGTTTTTCTCGGTCCGGAACCCAAAAACCAACCGCATCGAACGCTTTGTCACCGTCGCGAATATCGAGACCAAAGACGATGGCGCGACCATTCTCGCAGGTAACCAAAAGGTATTGTTTGCAAGGCTTTCCGACGCAAAATTCTTCTGGGAAAACGATCTGCGCGTGGCCAAAGCGGGCATGGCGGAATGGACCGAAGGCCTGAAAGCCGTGACGTTCCACAACAAACTGGGATCGCAGTTTGATCGGGTCGAACGTATCGTCGCACTGGCGCGTGAAATTGCGCCTGTGGTGGGCGCGAACGCGGATGATGTGGCAGAGGCCGCGCGGATCGCAAAGGCCGATTTGCGGTCCGAAATGATCTATGAATTCCCTGAACTTCAAGGACTTATGGGGCGTTATTACGCTAAATCAGCGGGTGCATCTGACGCTGTGGCTGCGGCTGCACAAGAACATTACTCGCCGCTCGGCCCATCGGACGACGTGCCAACAGCGCCCGTCTCTGTGACTGTCGCTTTGGCGGACAAACTTGATACATTGACCGGCTTCTGGGCGATTGACGAAAAACCAACCGGATCGAAGGATCCGTTTGCGCTGCGGCGCTCTGCTTTGGGCGTCATTCGGTTGATCCTCACCAATAATGTGCGGATGTCTTTGGATAAGGCGTTTGACGCTGAATTCTTGCGGCATGAAATCCGGTCTGTGAATAGCGACGTCAGTGAACCTGATTTGCACACGATGGAAGAAACGCTGCGGGAAATCGCCGAACATGGTATCTTCAAGTCAGCATTCCTGACTGTTCAAAAGCGTTTCGACGACGCAGAGGTCAAGCCCGACTTTAGCGAAGGATCGTGGATTGACGGCGTGGCAAAGCGGGTGCCAGACACAAGCGTGAACCTTCTTTCGTTCTTCCACGACCGTCTCAAGGTCTTCCTCAAGGACCAAGGCATCCGTCACGACATCATTGACGCTTGTATCGCGATGCCGGGCAATGATGATCTGACGCTGTTGGTAAAACGGGCAAAGGCGCTCGCGGAAACCCTCAAAACCGACGACGGCGAAAACCTGATCCAAGGCTTCAAGCGCGCGAACAACATCCTGACCCAGGCCGAAGAAAAAGACGGTGTCGAATACTCTTACGGGGCGGACCTAAAGTACGCTGAGCACGATAGCGAAAAGGGGTTGTTTGCCGCACTCGACGCTGCTGACGCCAAAATCGCACCCGCGATGCAGGCCGAAGATTTCAGCACCGCGATGACCGCCATGGCAGAATTGCGTGGTCCGATTGACGCATTCTTTACAGATGTTCAGGTAAACGCGGACGCAACTATCGTCCGCCGCAACCGTCTGAACCTGCTCAGCCGAATCAGAACGATCTGTCTCAGCGTGGCCGATCTGACCCTTATCGAGGGTTAAACGCCACGTTTCTGGGAACAAACCTTTACGTGCAAGCGTTAAGGGTCTTATGCTGCGGTTGAATATAAGGATCGCCGCAGTGCAGCAAATGTCACGTTTCCAGTCCATTACGCTTATCACGCCGACGGCGGCGATGGCCGCTGACGTGCATGGTGGTCGGGCGAAATGCCTGCAACGCCTTGTGCGGCTCGATATGCCTGTGCCCAAGACGATCGCGCTCAGCTTCGATGCAGTGAACCAAATCGCGAAGGGGCACATGCCGGATATGGCCAGCATCCTTGCGCCTTTTGGTGACGCGCCGCTGCTGTCGATCCGTCCATCTAGCCAAGACCCCGATTGGGGTGGGCCGGGTGCGATCCTGAACATCGGTATGAATGCGGCGCAGCACGCCCGCCTTTGCGAAACAATTGGTGAAGCTGCGGCAACGCGCATCTTTTTACGGTTTGTTCAGTCCTATGCGGTACACGTTCACCGTCTTGATCCAGAGGCGTTTGAATATCCGGATTGCTCGGATGCTGAGGCGTTGAAACGTGCCCTCGAAGCCTACGAATATGAAACTGACGAAACTTTCCCGGATGATCCGGCAGTCCAACTCGGTGACGCTTTGCGGTCCATGGCGCGCGCTTGGGATGGCACATCGGCCCGTTTGCTGCGTGAAGCAAAAGGGGCCCCCATCGATGCAGGGCTTGGTCTTGTCGTGCAGGCAATGGCGATGGGACTGGGTGAAGGCGAATGTGGCGCGGGCCTGATCCAATACGTCAACAGTAGCACGGGTTTGCCACAGGTGACCGGCCGCTACATTGCGCAAAGCCAACGGCGTGAGGCCTTGATCGAAGCAGATAACGCGATCTACCTGACCCGCGATGATCGCGGCCCCTCATTGGAAGACCGCGCACCTGGTGTTTTTGCGGAATTGATCGCCATTGGTGATGTCTGCCGTCGGAAACTCCGCGAAGAAATGATCGTCGAATTTACGATTGAATCTGGCACATTATGGATTTTGGACGCCGTGCGGGTTGCGCGAGCGTCTCAGGCGGCGGTGCGGATCGCTGTCGCACTTGCGACCGACAAAATCATCCCGCGCGAAGAAGCGGTTATGCGGATCCAACCGGCGGCGTTGTCAGAATTGCTGCATCGGCAGGTCGACCCCAGTGCCGCGCGTGATTTCATCGTCAAAGGGATCGCTGCCAGCCCGGGCGCGGCGACTGGCCGGATCGTCTTTACGTCGAACGATGCGCAGGCCAGTGCGGCCCGCGGTGAGGCCTGTATCTTGGTGCGCCGTGAAACCACACCAGAAGATATTCGCGGAATGCATGCGGCACAGGCCGTTCTGACAATGCGCGGTGGGATCACTAGCCATGCAGCCGTGATCGGCCGCGGCTTGGGGCTGCCATGTGTTGTGGGCGCATCCGCACTGACGATTGATCGCAAACGCGCACAGATTATCGCGCCGGATGGCCGCAAATTTGGCGAAGGTGACATCGTAACCGTCGACGGCACGACAGGTGATGTATTGGCAGGTGCGCCGGCAATGGTCGAGGCCGCGCTAGACGATGCATTCCAGACGCTACTGCAATGGGCCGACGACGTGCGCGATATTGGTGTGCGTGCGAACGCCGACACGCCTGATGATGCGCAGACAGCGCGCAATTTCGCAGCCGAAGGCATCGGGCTATGCCGGACCGAACACATGTTCTTTTCCGGCGACCGTTTGGGCGTGATGCGCGAGATGATCTTTGCGGATAATGCGGATGATCGTCGCGCGGTGCTTGACCGCCTAATGCCCATGCAACGCGCTGATTTTGCGGCGTTGTTCGAAATCATGGCGGGCTTGCCCGTGTGTATCCGGTTGTTTGATCCGCCATTGCATGAATTCCTACCGTCCGACAAAGCGGGTTTGCGCGACTTATCCGAACAACTGGCGCTTCCGCTTGCGAAAGTGACAGAACGTGTCGCGGCCCTGGCAGAATACAACCCGATGCTCGGGATGCGCGGCGTCCGTCTGGGAATCGCGATCCCCGAAATCTACGAAATGCAGGCGCGTGCCATTTTTGAAGCGACAGTGGATGCCAATGAAAACGGGGCAGGGGTCGCGCCCGAAATCATGATCCCCGTGGTCAGCGCCATGCGCGAAGTCGAACTGGTCAAATCACGGATCGACGCAGTTGCAGCCTCTGTGCGGACCAATCGGCAAAACGATTTCGCTTACAAACTCGGCGTGATGGTCGAAACTCCACGTGCGGCGTTGCGGGCAGAAGATATCGCGCAGCACGCCGAATTCCTGTCATTTGGCACCAACGACCTGACACAGATGACTTACGGTCTGTCCCGCGATGACGCGGGTCGGTTTATGTCCGCTTATGTGCAGCAGGGCGTTTACGAAGAAGATCCGTTCCACAGTCTGGACATCGACGGTGTTGGCGAACTGCTTTCCATCGGTGCAGAACGCGGCCGCAAGGGGCGTGGCAATATCACCCTGTCGTTGTGCGGCGAACATGGCGGAACACGTGCGGCGATTGATTTCTGTCGTAAGCAGGGTTTTGACTATGTATCCTGTTCGCCATTCCGCGTCCCAGTTGCGCGACTTTCCGCCGCGCAGCTGACGCTCAGCGATAAGTTGAATTCGTAGATTTAGATGCATTGCATGCTGTAACCGCATGATCTGCCATTTAATTGTTGCCTATGTGGAAACATGCAACAGTTGAAATTCCGCTTCGGACCGCAGGGGTAGACTCATTGAACCCGATCCCTTAGAGGGGCAGCGCTTGCGTGGGGCTTGACCACGTGCAACGCGATGAGGTCGCGATGAAATTGGGTTTTGGACGCATTGCGCCGGCATTGGGCTTGGCATGTGCGGTATTCACTGGCGGCGCCGCATCGGCACAAGATGTCTTGGCCAGCCGCTTAAGCGCACTCTTGGGGCAGGAACGCCAGGCTTTGGCTGTGATCCCTGATGCGCGTTTGACCGCTTTGACCACGCTTCCGCCAGCATCCGAACGAAATATCCCAACCGCGCCGCAATCCGTTGATTACAACAATGCGTATCTCGCCAGCCTGCCAACAGCGACCGGCGGCCCACAGTGGCAATGCCTGTCCGAGGCTTTGTATTTCGAAGCCCGCGGCGAAACGGCCAAAGGGCTTTTCGCTGTGGCAGAGGTCATCATGAACCGCGTCGACAGCAACGCCTATCCAAATTCACTGTGCGGCGTGATCAATCAGGGCACGGGCCGTAAATACGCCTGCCAATTCACTTACACATGTGACGGACGGCCAGAGGTGATCTCTGAACCTGCCGCTTGGCGTCGTGTTGGTAAAGTTGCCCGTCTTTTGATTGACGGGGCAGACCGGAACCTGACCGATGGTGCCACGCATTATCACACGACAGCCGTGAACCCGTCATGGGCGCGCGTCTTCCCGCGCACTGCGAAATACGGCGTTCACCTGTTCTATCGTCAGCCAACACGCACAGCGTCGAACTAAACGTCGCAACGCCTGACCAGCCTGTCGCCTTTGACAACCTTGCGAGGGCGGCAATCTGCGCGTATTCCGCCAAGCAACACGCGCGGAAAGGCACGCCTATGACCAACGACATCCATCTTGCGTTCGCGCATCCATCAGAACGGGCCGCGGCCAGTGCCGATGTGCCCTATGACCGTATTTCATTGCGGGACTACACGGTTGAGGTGGAAATCGGGGCGTTCCAATTGGAACGCGGCACGCTACAGCGCGTCCGCTTTAACGTCGTTGTTGAAGTCTTGCCGCTGACCGGTCCAATCGATGACGATGTGGACCGTATCCTATCTTATGACCGCGTTACCGAAGCCATCGGTGTCGAACTGCAGGCCGAACGGATCAATCTGCTGGAAACATTGGCAGCCCGTGTGGCCGAACGTATCCTGCTGGAACCCCAAGCTGAACGCGTTTTCGTGCGGATCGAAAAACTGGATCGTGGTCCGTTTTCGCTCGGTGTCGAAATCGTCCGCGCGCGCGACGGGGCGACACCTGACGCGCAAGTCCACCAAGAAGCGCCGCACCCCTGCGTCGTGTACCTGTCAAATGACGCCATCGGGTCAGGAAACCTGAAAGGCTGGATTGATCACTTTGCCGGCCAAGATGCCCCGCTTATCCTTTGCGTGGGGGCGGGTGCATTACCTGTCCCAACAACTGATCACGCCATGACACAGCGTCGGATTGATCTGCTTGCCATTGAGCAAAACGCGTGGACCTTGGCGGCCAAAGATCACCGTTGCAAGGTTGTCGAAACGCGGACCGAACTTGATTGGGCGATGAAGAACGGCCAAATCTGCATCTGGGCACCGTCGAAAATCGTTCTCGATGCAGTGGACGGTCCATCGGCATCCGCGCGGGATGCTCTGGCGCTTGTCAGTTGGTTCGCCACTGAAATCGACGCGGCAGAACTGGTTGTGATCGGCGACATCGCACCAGATGCGACGGTGCCCATGCGCAGCCTAACGATCGAGACTTCGCTTTGACACAATACATCCAGCCAGTCCCACAACTGACACCCTACGACGACGCGCGGCGTTTGGGCGGCAGCGCTTGGGTTTTTACCGAAACAGCGATCCTGCGGGACCGTGACGGCGCGGATGAAGAGGTCATGATCGATGATCTTACGCCCGACGCGCAGACGCGGATCAGCACACATCGTCCTGCGATCTGTGGCCTGACATTAGATGTGCCGCGTATCATGGGCATCTTAAACGTGACGCCTGATAGCTTTTCGGACGGCGGAACACTCGCAAGCGTGGAGGCCGCAGTCGCACGTGCGAAGGTCATGGCGCAGGATGCAGATATCCTCGACATTGGCGGTGAAAGCACGCGACCAGGCGCAGCAGAGGTTGCGATCCAAGACGAAATCAACCGGACCGCGCCCGTCATCCGCGCAATGCGTGAGGCAGGGATCACCACGCCAATTTCCATCGACACGCGCAAAGCGGCAGTGGCGCAAGCCGCACTCGAAGCGGGCGCAAACATCATCAACGATGTCTCCGCGATGCGTTTTGACCCTGACATGGCAGGGGTGGCGGCAGCGGCTGACTGCCCGATCTGCCTGATGCATTCGCAAGGCCTGCCCGAAGACATGCAGGACGATCCCGATTACGACGCGGTCACTTTCGACGTCTTCGACCATCTCGCAGATCGGATCGCCGTGGCCGAAGCGGCGGGCATTCGCCGTCCGAATATAATCACTGATCCTGGCATTGGTTTCGGTAAGACTTTGCAACATAACTTGAGCTTGTTGCGGGATCTTGCCATTTACCACGACCTTGGTTTGCCGATACTGTTAGGTGCGTCGCGGAAACGGTTGATTGGTGAGGTTTCCGGCGAAAGTGACGCGATGCAGCGGCTCGGTGGGTCGATTGCGTTGGCACTGCATGGATCAGCACAGGGTGTGCAGATTTTAAGGGTCCATGACGTCAAAGAAACAAAGCAGGCGCTGAACCTGCAAATGGCATTAAGTGGGGCAAGTGATTATGGCTGAGAAACTTTTCGGAACTGACGGCGTTCGTGGAACCGCAAACATTCACCCGATGACGGCGGAAATGGCGTTGAAAATCGGGGCGGCGGCAGGACGCTATTTCCGAAATGATGGATCAAACGGCCACCGCGTTGTGATCGGCAAAGACACACGTCTGTCCGGCTACATGTTTGAAAACGCGCTGACGGCGGGGCTGACGTCAACTGGCATGAACGTGCTGTTGCTGGGCCCCGTGCCAACGCCTGCAGTCGGCATGCTGACCACATCCATGCGCGCCGACGTTGGCATTATGATTTCTGCCAGCCACAACCCGCACCACGACAACGGCATCAAATTCTTTGGACCGGACGGGTTCAAGCTGTCCGACGAAGCGCAAACCGAAATTGAACGGCTCATCGCGAGCGACATTGAACCGGCGCAAGCCGTGAACATCGGGCGGGCCAAACGGATCGACGATGGGCGGTTCCGCTATGCGGAGCGTGTTAAAAGCACGTTCCCGTCGGGCATGCGGCTTGATGGTCTGAAAGTTGTGATCGACTGCGCAAATGGCGCAGCACACCGCGTGGCGCCCGAAGTCCTGTGGGAAATGGGGGCAACAGTGATCCCAGTGGGCGTCAGCCCAAACGGATACAACATCAACGATGGCTGCGGGTCGACGCACCCGACGTTAGCGGCGGAAACCATCGTGTCGCACGGCGCGGATGTGGGGATTTGCCTCGACGGTGACGCGGATCGCGTGATGATTTTGGACGAGACCGGCAAGGTCGCAGACGGCGATCAGTTGATGGCGCTGATGGCGTCGCGCTGGGCCGCAGAGGGGCGTTTGCAAGGCGATACGCTTGTTGCGACCGTGATGTCCAACCTTGGTCTCGAACGGTATCTGACGGGCAAGGGGCTGCATTTGGAACGGACTGCTGTTGGCGACCGCTACGTAGTTGAAGCGATGCGCGAAAAGGGGTTCAACCTTGGCGGCGAACAGTCCGGTCACATCGTGATGACGGATTACGCGACCACGGGTGATGGCTTGCTGGCAGGTATCCAGTTCCTTGCCGCGATGATTGATAGCGGCAAAAAGGCCAGCGAACTGACTGAAACCTTTGAAACTGTGCCGCAATTGCTGAAAAACGTGCGCTACGCAGCAGGGCAAAACCCGCTCGAAGCGGCTAACGTGACAGGTGCAATCGCGGACGCGGAAACCAGATTGGTGGGCAAAGGGCGATTGCTAATCCGCAAATCCGGCACGGAACCTTTGGTGCGGGTCATGGCAGAATGCGAAGACCCTGATCTATTGACCGAAGTTGTCGACGGGATCGTGGCAGAGGTCGAAGCGGCGGCGTCCTAAATCGCGTACAGCTTGGGGGCCAGCCCCCATACCCCCGAGAAATTTGAAGCCAAAAGAATTAGCGCCAAAGCCGCTTGAGGCTGGCGTATTGGCTGATGGCAAGCCCTGTCAGGATCAACGCAAGGGCCGCGAAAAAGCGCAGTGGCAGCGTTTCACTTAGGATGACGGCACCAAAAACCATCGACCAAACTGGGACTTGGTAGTTCACAAGTGTCATGAAAACGGCGCCGGCGGTGCGGATCGTAAAGACGCGCAGCAACGCCGCGAGCGCTGTGGGGACGAACCCAAGAAACACAATCGCAAGCGTACTGCGCGTATCGGCGATCTGCGGTACGCCTTCGACAATCAACATCGCGGGGATGAGCGTGGTCGCCCCAATGATCATCAGAATGGTTGCCATTGTGATTGAATCGATCGGCGGGCAGCGCCGCGTCATTACGCTTGAGATCGCGTAAGACAGGGCGGCAGCCACGCAGGCCAACTGGCCCAATGGTTCCCAGCCTGTACCAATCCGCAAGACGGACGGCCCGATCAAAACGACCGCACCAATAAACCCAAGCGTCACGCCTGCGGCGTTGCGTCGGGTCATGACTTCATCGGAAAACAGATGCGCGAGCGGTAGGACAAAAAGCGGGATCGCCGTCATCGAAATGCCTGCAAACGCAGATGGGACGTACTGCTGTCCCCAACTGAGCATCGCAAAGGGCAGGGCGGTGTTCATCACACCAATAACCAGTAAATATTTGATCAGTTGGCCCGAAAACTTCGGCAGCGGACTGCGCATGGCCGCCATGATTCCGATCAATGCCAGCGACCCAAGTGTCGTCCGCGCCGCCGCAACCGTCAACGGCCCGTAGCCTTCCAACGCGATGGCCACGACCATAAACGTCCCACCCCAAATCAAGCCAAGGGCGGCGACGGAAAACCAATTGGCGGGGGTCGGTTGGGTGGTCACAATGGGTGCCTTTGATGGGATCGCCGTTTGATTTCATAACAGGCCCAACTTGACCAGTGGCAAATCCAGCGCGCGAAGAAGTTCGTGTGGAACTAAATCGAAGGTTGTTTCATGCGCGTAAAATTGCCAACGTGCCGCCAGTATCAGTAATTGAAAGTACCCAAATGGCCCTGAGCTCTATGAAAAAGAACATTAAGCCGACCGAAGATGGCGAAATTAATCGCTATGTGAACGAAGAGGCTTCTGGGATGGCATGGTTCGATCATCGCCGCGAAGTCGTCTTCGTTAACGGTATGGCGAACTCAGGGGAAAACCATATGGATAGCGCGCTGGCGCTGTCGTTGCTGCAGGGCTGTCCGGTCATCGGGGTGTATAACAAGAAGGACGGTTTCTGGTCCGACCTTGGGCAATGTCTGATGGACAAAGGCGTTCTTGTTGGCGCGCAGGCAGGTAGTTTCAGCGCGTGGAGCGCGGCGTTTGATGTAGCCTACGCAGCGGCAGCGCAGCTAAAGTCAGGACTGACTAAAATCGACTTTATGGAAAGCCTTGTGGCTAGCAACAAAGCGACCGCATCGCTTTATCGCTACGTCGCTGAAATGTCGGTGCAGGAACGCAGCAAGCTGAAAATCTTCTGTCATTCCCAAGGTAACTTGATCACGTCCAACGCGCTAACGGCCGTGGCATTGGCGCTTGGCGAGGATGCGATTAAAAACATGGAAGTGAACAGTTTCGGGTCGCCGTGCCGCTATTGGCCGCCGGGTTTGGATCGCACAAACAACGCATTCACCTTCGATCCAGTGTCTTGGCTCGACTACAACATCGGGTTTTCCAGCGTCAAAGTCGGGTTCACGCCGGGCCTGATTTCGCATGGTTTCGATATCTACATGAACCAAGACGCCGAATTCGTTGTGAACCGTTTCCGCTGGGGATCTTTCCGGATGACGGCCAGCATGGATGAAAAGGGCCTTGCGACCTATTTGACCAAGATGGGGAACAACCCGCGCCGTTTGAAGAAAATCTTTGAATGGCTGGACAAGCACCATAATTCGGACGCCGATGATGTGGCGGTGATCTATTCCAAACTCATGCGGACGAAACATGCGGCGACAATGAAGGCGCTGGCGAGCGCCGATAAATCCTTCATCACCTTGCTGATCAAATGCATGGACGAAGGCTGGACTGCGAGCGACGAAAAGAAAGAGATCGAATACCTCAAAAGCCTCTAAACGTATCTGCGCCAACGCTGGTTGATCCGGCGCAAGCTGTCAGTCAATCGGCAAAGCGCCAGATGTTTTGATCTGACGTAGAACAAAATTGGTCGTCGTTGTGCGCACAACGCCAAGCCTTAGGATGTGTTTCATGATGAATTGCTCCAAGGCTTCCGGATCAGCGGCGACCACTTTCAACAGAAAGTCGAAATCACCCGTAATCGACGCACATTCGAGCACCTGTTCGTTGGTCCGAATGAAATCGTTGAACAGTTTGATCGACCCTTCGGTGTGATCCACTAACGAAATCTGCACATATCCAAATGCGCTAAGCCCCAGCTTTTTGCTGTCCAGAATGGCGGCATAGCGTTTGATGTAGCCGTCTTCTTCCAACCGTTTGACGCGGCGCCAGCAGGGGGACGCTGACAACCCGACCGCGTCCGATAATTCCTGTGTGCTGGCGCGGCCATCCACTTGCAAGAATTTCAGGATCAGTTTCTCAAATTTATCGAGCATAAATTACCCTCAGAATTAGCATATGCAGAAATATATTACCCCATTTTCATCAATGCGCGAGCGAAGAGGCAGGAAATCTCGCCGATAATGGACAATCATTGACCTCAGGAGGAGCTCAATGCCCAAAGATACCAAATACATCGCCAAGCACCCTGACGACGCAGGTCATATTCATTATACGCCCGACGAAGATGCGGTTTGGCGCGATCTGGTGGCCCAGCAGCAGCCAAATGTTGAATACTATGCCGCAAAACCGTTCCTCGATGGTCAGGCAGCGCTTCAGCTCCCAATTGACCGTGTGCCGCAATGCGCCGAAATCTCTGAAAAACTGATGGGCATGACGGGATGGTCCGTTGAACCGGTTCCCGCCCTCATCGGGTTTTCGCGGTTCTTTCAAATGCTGGCGAATAGAACCTTTCCGGCAGCGTCCTTCATCCGAAGCAGGGAAGATTTCGATTACATTGAAGAACCCGACATCTTCCACGAAATTTACGGACATATGCCGCTACTTGTCGACAAACGGCTTGCTGATTTCTCGCAAAAGATCGGGGAAACAGGGTTGGCGTGTGACAAATCAGACTACGCATGGCTGATCAGGCTGTATTGGTTCACAATCGAATTTGGGCTCATCCGCGAAGGCGACACGGTCAAAGCGCTCGGGTCCGGTCTGGCGTCATCACCGGGGGAGCTGCGTCATTCGGTCGAAGAACAAAGCGTTGTGCGCAAAGACTTTGACGTCCTTGAAATCCTGCGAACGCCTTACCGTATCGACATCAATCAACCAATCTATTTCGTGCTGGATAGTGTCGATCAACTGATTGAAGCGGCGAAGCGCGATCTTGTCCGCGATATCCACGACGCAAAATCACTGGGTCTTTTTGCGCCAACGTACGAGGTAAAAGGCGATGGATGATCTGCAACAAAAGACTTGCGCGGCATGCGACGGTTGGGTGCCTGTTTTGACCGAAGCAGAGATCACGCAATTCAAATCGCAACTCGATCCGGCGTGGGAAATCGACATGGATGGCCAAAGCCTGTCGCGTCGGTTCACATTCAAAGGGTTCGCCAAAGCAACCTACACTGCCAATCTTGCCGCCTTCGTCAGCGATAAGGAAGGCCATCACGCCGACATATCCTTCGGCTGGGGATATTGTCAGGTCACCTACACATCGCATGAACTGGGGCGGTTGTCCGAGAACGATTTCATCTGTGCGGCAAAGCTCGACGCGGTGGTTGCCTAGCAGCCGATAGAACAACCGCAACAAAAAAGGGCCGCTCCAATGGAACGGCCCTTTCTTCAATTCTAGCAGAACTTAGTTCTTCGCTTTGTCGACCATTTTGCCAGCAGAAATCCAAGGCATCATAGCGCGCAGTTTGGAACCAACCTGCTCGATCTGGTGCTCGTCGTTTGCACGACGGGATGCTTTAATTGTTGGCTGACCAACAGCGTTTTCCAGCATGAAGTCACGCACGAATTTACCGGACTGAATGTCAGCAAGCGCTTCTTTCATGGCTTTCTTCGTTGCGTCGTATGGCAGGATGCGTGGTCCAGTCACGTACTGACCGTATTCAGCTGTGTTGGAGATAGAATAATCCATGTTCGCGATGCCGCCTTCATAGATCAGGTCTACGATCAGCTTTGTTTCGTGCAGGCATTCGAAGTAAGCCATTTCAGGCTCGTAACCAGCTTCGACCAGTGTCTCGAAACCCATGCGGATCAGTTCAACGATACCGCCGCACAGAACTGCTTGCTCACCAAACAGGTCAGTTTCGCATTCCTGACGGAAGTTTGTCTCGATGATGCCGGAACGACCGCCACCGATAGCTGAACAGTAGGACAGGCCGATTTCTTGGGCTTTGCCGGACGCGTCTGTATCAACCGCGATCAGGCAAGGCACGCCGCCGCCTTTTGTGTATTCGCCACGCACGGTGTGACCTGGGCCTTTTGGCGCCATCATGATCACGTCAACGCCTTCTTTAGGCTCGATCAAGCCGAAGTGCACGTTCAGGCCGTGTGCGAATGCAATTGCCGCACCTGGCTTGATGTTGTCGTGGACGTATTTTTTGTATGTTTCTGCCTGAAGCTCATCGGGCATTGTGAACATGATCACATCACACCAAGCAGCGGCTTCCGCGATGCCCATAACCTTAAGGCCTTCGCCTTCAGCTTTGGCTTGGGAAGGGGACCCTTCGCGCAGAGCAACAACAAGGTTTTTCGCACCGGAATCGCGCAGGTTCAGCGCGTGGGCGTGGCCTTGTGAGCCGTAACCAAGGATGGCTACTTTTTTGTCTTTGATCAGGTTCACATCGCAATCGCGATCGTAATAAACGCGCATATCAAGCACTCCATGTTTGTATCTGCGCTGACGTATAACGGGCGTTTGCGTGGATTGTGAGGTTTGATTTTTGATCTGTTGCGGCCAGATGAAAGTTGTTATGCGTCATTCATGAAATTTGTGTGATTTTTATGCTTGATGACGAAAGCCGCGCGATCCTGCGCCAATACCAAGCCAATCCTGCCCTCACAGTGCCGGAACTGGCTGACCTTGTCCGCATGACGCCCGCCCGTGTGACACGGCGGCTGGATAAATTGCACGAAGACGGGATCATTCGGGGCCAAGAGGTCGTGATCGACTGGGCGGCGTTGGGTTACACCGTGCATGTGGCGCTGCGGATCACCTTGGATAAAACCGTGTCTCGCGCCTTCGACGACTTCATGGCCGCCGCCCGTCTGGTCCCCGAAGTGCTGGAAATCCAGACGTTTCTCGGGCGCGTCGACGTGCGTCTGTTGCTCATCGCCCGCGATTTGCCGGATTACCAACGGATCTACCGTGATCAGGTCCTGACGTTACCCCACATCGCCGACATCGAAGCATTGATGACGGTTGCTAACGTCAAACGTGAAGAGGCGTTGCCGCTATGATCCTAGATGACACAGACCGCGCGGTGCTACGCCTGATGCAAAAAGACGCGACGCAACCAACAGGACGTCTGGGCGAAAAGCTGGGGCTGTCGCAACCAGCGACATGGCGCCGGATCAAACGCCTCCAAGACGCAGGCGTCATTGCGGGGCGCCGTTTGCGGTTGGACGCAGAAAAATTGGGATTCGGCGTCACCGTCTTTCTCGGGGTCAAACTCGCCACTAAAGGCCGCGTCAGTCTTGAAGATTTCGAACGCGCCGTCTCTGCCATCGCCGAAGTACAAAGCGTGGAACACGTGCTGGGCCTTTATGATTACCGCCTACGGGTGGTGGCCCGCGATCTGGCGGATTTCGAACGGGTGCTGCGGCGGCGTATCATGACCATGCCGGGGGTGGGGGACGTCGAAGCGAACGTGCTGCTCAGCGAAGAACGCCTTGCGGGGCCATTGTGACGTGGATCGGAAACTTTGCAGGAACCGCGCAGGCCGATCATTCTAAATTTGACCATTTCTGACTTTTTCTGACTTTGCTTTTCCCCTCATCGCCGCTTACCTCAGATGCAACTTAACGCACGAGGACCATCATGACCGATACATTCACATCCCAAGTTGACCCGAACGGCTTGATGGAGTTCTCCGTCGTCTTCACCGACCGGTCGCTCAATTCCATGTCGAAAGCGTTCCAAGGCGTGATGACCGACATCTCTGGCATGCTCAAAGACGTCTATAACGCAGATGCCGTGGCGATTGTCCCCGGCGGCGGCACCTTCGGGATGGAAGCAGTGGCCCGTCAATTCGGCGCAAATGCCCACGCCTTTATCGTGCGCAACGGCTGGTTTTCCTACCGCTGGACCCAGATTTTCGACGCGGGCGACTTCACCGCGAAAACAACCGTCCTGAAAGCCCGCCAAAACGGCAACGACACCCGCGCGCCTTTTGCACCTGCGCCCATTGATGAAGTCACAGCTGCCATTCGCGACGCCAAACCAGACGTGGTTTTCGCGCCGCATGTCGAAACCTCTGCGGGGATCATCCTGCCGGACGACTACATCACGGCCATGGCCGCCGCCGCGCATGAAGTGGGCGCATTGATGGTGCTAGACTGCATCGCGTCCGGCTGCGCGTGGGTGGATATGAAAGCGACGGGCGTTGATGTGCTGATTTCGGCACCGCAAAAGGGCTGGTCCGCCACGCCTTGTGCAGGTCTCGTGATGATGTCTGACCGCGCCGTAAGCCGCATGGCCGACACCACATCCAATTCCTTCGCCGCTGACCTCAAGAAATGGCACAGCATCATGCAAGCCTACGAAAACGGCGGTCACGCGTACCACGCGACCATGCCGACGGACGGGCTGCGAGCGTTCCGCGACACGATGATTGAAACCCGCGACTATGGCTTCGACAAATTGAAAACCGCGCAATGGGCGCTGGGCGATGCGGTACGGGCCTATCTGGCGGGCAAGGGAATCAAATCAGTTGCGGCTGACGGCTTCGGCGCACCGGGTGTGGTGGTCAGCTACACGGACGATCCGGCAATCCAGAACGGGTCGAAATTCGGCGCAGAAGGCATGCAAATTGCTGCAGGTGTACCGTTGCAATGCGACGAACCTGACGATTTCCGGACTTTCCGTCTGGGCCTGTTTGGTCTCGACAAACTTTACGATGTGGACGCCACAATGGCACGTCTCACGCCGGTTCTGGATACCGTGCTTTAACGCGCGGAACTAGCTCGCACCAAGCCCAAGCTTCATAAGGCCGCGCCGGACAGGCGCGGCGTCATGCAACGCTTTGATCCCCGCGACCCGCAGGTCCTGCAAGAATGGCGCATTCGACATCGACGCACGGTTCAGCGCATCAATTCCGTTCACCCGCAGCTTGATATCGCCGTGTCGCGCCTTTTGATAAGCGTCGAGCATCTTGCGGCTGCCCAAGTCATGTTCGCGGGCCAAATCCAACAAGGTCGCAATATCGTTCAACGACATGTTCAATCCCTGCGCCCCAATCGGGGGAACCACATGCGCGGCCTCAGCGACCAGTGCTGTGCGTGGTGCGGATAATGCGCTCGCGACCTGCGAAATGATCGGCCAGACCATGCGGCGCGTCGCCAAGGTCAGCGATCCGTAAAGAGCGGCGGATCGGGTCAATGCCTCTGATTCAAACTCTTCGTCCGACAACGCCATCAAGCGGTTCACTTCCGCACCTTTTTCCATCCAAACGACAGCCGAACAGGGCTCTCCTTCATGATCAGGCAGGGGGACAAACGTGAACGGACCACCAGAGCGGTGGATTTCTGTCGATACATTGTCGTGCGGTGACGGATGAGTCACGGCAAAGCTGATCGCTTTTTGCCCGTAGCGATGGGTTTTGATGTCGATATCCGCAGCTTCACGCACCGCTGAATGACGGCCATCCGCGCCAATCACCAGTTTCGCGCGGACCTGTAATCCGCCCGTCAGCATCACCAAAGCTTCGGTTTCGCGGGGCAACAGCGATACAAATCCGGTGCCCGCGTGGAATTCGACATTCGGCAGTTCCTTCAGCCGCGCCAGCATTTCGCGGCGCAGCAACCAATTGGGCAGGTTCCACCCGAACGGCTTGTCCGAAATGTCGGCAGCGTCAAAATCCGCGGACACGCGTGCGCCGCGGCCCTCACCGCTGACGTCCGCGATCCGCATGACTTGCAACGGCGTCGCGTATTCGGCCAAACGCCCCCACAATCCGATGTCGTCCAAAAAGGATTGGGCAGGTTGCAAGAAGGCCGTAGTGCGTAAATCGGCACCTTCAAACGCGGCATTTGTGACTGGCAGTGCCGGATCAACGATTACGACGCTAAACCCAGCCGCACCAAAGGCCGCGGCGGCGGTCAACCCTGCGACGCCGCCACCCGAGATGACAATATCTGATGTTATCCGTTTCATACCCTAGACATAGGCGGTGCGCGCGTGCGGGCAAAGGCCCATATGGCCGCAGGGCCGGAAATTGCGTGGTTTTGGGCACGTTGCGCTAAAGGGTAATCGCCGCTAGGGTCTTGAACAACAAAAGGAAAGCCTCGCGATGTACGACACCAAAGCCGGACAAAAGGACGCCTATGCGCTGATCCTAGAGGCGATTGATAGCCATTCCTACGTGCCCGGCGACCGTTTGGTGGAAAGCGAACTGGCCGAACGGTTTGGCGTGTCGCGCACGCCCATTCGCGAAGCGTTACAACGGCTTGAAACCCAAGGTCTGTTAACCCGCGACGGGCGGTCCTTGATGGTTGCGTCCTTGGATCACACGCAAATGGCAGAACTTTACGTGGTGCGCGGCGAACTGGAAGGATTAGCCGCACGGCTCGCGGCCCGTCACGCGACCCCGGAAGAAGTCGGCGTGCTACGTGGCATGTTGTCCGATGATCAGGCGTTCCTGAACGACCCCGATGCGCTCAGCCGCGCAAACCGTCGGTTTCACAAACAAATTCACCTCGCATCGCATAACCGATTTCTGGTGCAGCAGCTTGATCTGGTCCACCGCTCCATGGCGCTTTTGGCCACGACATCCATCGCCGTCGAAGGACGGCCCGAAGATACGCTGGCCGAACACAACGCCATCGTCACGGCGATCGAAAATGGCGATGGTGACGCAGCAGACGCGGCCCTGCGCGACCATATCTCAAAAGCCTACATCACCCGTCTGAAGCTTGACGCGCAGGCGACCCAGTAGCTTTTCCCGCACCTTTGTTGGGCAGCAGCACACCGTGCGTCGTCTTATCCCAATAAAACGGTTTGAACGTCAGTTCGTAAAACCCTTTGTAGGCCGCTAGCGCCGCCATCGGGAAATAGAAGTGCATCGTCGGTATCCATTTGATCAACCACATCTTTTCGGCCTTCGTGACCCCAAGGGCCAGCACGAACATATTGGTCAACTCCGAAAAGATGAACATGGCGACAACGCTGATCAAAACCCATCCCTGCAGGTAATGCCCCATCGGGTGATTGAACCCGAACGGCATCACCCAGAACGACCACAGCACAGGCGCGAGCACGAATTGCGACAGCGTTCCCGCGAACAAAATCTGAAATCCCCAAAACCGGCGCGCACCCAAATCGCGGTACAGTTTCGCCGGATCGCGCATATGGACGCCGTAGGTGATCGCATACCCCTTTAACCACCGCGAACGCTGCTTCACCCACGGCCAGAAACGGCCATTGGCTTCTTCTTGCGTGGTCGTTGCGATCAGTTCGGTGCGGTATCCTCGTCGTGCTAAACGGACGCCCAAATCAGCGTCCTCTGTCACGTTATGCGCGTCCCACGCGCCCAGTTTTTCCAGCACATGTCGCCTGAAAAACAGGGTCGTGCCGCCCAAAGGAACGACAAGCCCCAAGCGTTCCAACCCCGGTAAAACCACCCGAAACCAGCCCGCATATTCAAGCGTAAAGCAGCGCGTCAGCCAATTGGCTGGCGCATTGTAGTAATCCAGAACTCCCTGCAAACACGCGACTTTTTCGCCTCGGTTCGCGAAATGCCGCGCCACTTTGCGCAACTGATCCGGGGCAGGGGCATCTTCGGCATCGTAGACGCCAACCAAGGTGCCGCGCGCGAAATCGAGCGCGTAATTCAACGCCCGTGGCTTGGTTTTCAACGTCCCCTTTGGCACGGCGATAGGCCGGATCCATGACGGCAAGTTCGTCAGTCTCAGCGACGCGCGGGTCGTCGCGTCGTCCGCCTCCATCACCAGACAAACGTCCAATCGGTCGCGGGGATAATCGATTAGCTTAACCCGCTCCAACAGGTGGGCCGCAATTTCCTTTTCCTTATAAAGCGGGATCAGGATGGTGAAGACCGGCAGGTTTTCCGCTGCAATCGGCAGATGATCGGCATCGGTCGGGCGGCTGAACACGCCGACAATGGCGGCCGCCGCCGCCTTTAATACCGTGTTCGTAGCCAGCGTGATCACCGCCCAGAAACTGAGCACCACAAATCCGGTCAAAGGCGACATCGCAAACAAAACCAGCGTGCCAAGCACCACCAGAATGGACATGATCAACATCAAACGCGCATTCCACGTCCGGCTACTGATCGCATCAGGCACACGGTTTTCGGCGCGTTCGGTCAGGGCTGCGACATGGCTTTCGCTGATGGCGCGAAACAAATGCTGTTCCGTTGTAATCGCCATGCGAACAGGGCCGTAGCGCAGGGTCAGAGCGAGGGCCTGTTGCTGGAAAATCTCGGGTTTATGGGTCAGGATAACAACCGCGCCACCGATGCGTCGCCACGGCAGGATATGGTCGCGTAAACAGCGATGCGCGCCCCAGATATCGACCAAGGCCGGATCAGCGGGACGATCACACGGGTTGATAATAGCGCAGCGGTGCAGGACGGCTTGGGACTGCGCGATCGTCAGGGCCGTCGCGTCGTGCAAGCCGACATGCGATCCGTCGTCAAATTGCGCCTGCTGGGTGAACATCTGTGCCTCTGTCTAGGTGATAGAAGCATAGCGTCTGAACGATTAACGCCCGGTTAAGGTTAACCGGGCGTTAGAGAATTTTTAAGCTGTTGCGCGGTCATCCATCGCCGCGGCAAACCGTTCGAACAGGTAATAGCTGTCTTGCGGGCCGGGGCTGGCTTCTGGATGGTACTGCACGGAAAACACAGGCTTATCCTTGACACGCAGGCCACAGTTGGACCCGTCGAACAGCGACACATGCGTTTCAGAAACGCTTTCCGGCAGGCTTTGCGCATCAACCGCAAACCCGTGGTTCATTGACGTGATTTCGACCTTACCGGTTTCGTTGTCTTTAACCGGATGGTTCGCGCCGTGGTGGCCGTGGTTCATTTTGATCGTTTTCGCACCCAACGCCAGCGCCAGCATCTGGTGGCCCAAGCAAATCCCGAACACAGGCAGGTCTTTTTCCAACACGCCTTGGATCATCGGCACAGCATATGATCCGGTCGCAGCTGGATCGCCTGGACCGTTGGACAGGAACACACCGTCAGGGTTCAACGCCAAAACGTCTTCGGCGGTCGCGGAGGCAGGCAATACGGTTACATCGCAACCCGCAGACGCAAGGCACCGCAAGATGTTGCGTTTCGCACCAAAATCGATGGCCACGACTTTATGCTTGGCGTCCTTCTGCTGCGTATAGCCCTCAGGCCACGCCCACCGCATTTCATTCCAGTGGTACGATTGCGCACAGGTCACGTCTTTGGCCAGATCAAGACCTTCGAGACCGGAAAAACCACGGGCCGCGGCAACAAGCGCTTCGATATCAAAATTACCATCCGGATCATGCGCCAATGCAACATGCGGCGCGCCTTGCTGGCGGATCGCGCGGGTCAGGCGGCGGGTATCAACACCGCCCATGCCAATCCGACCACGGCGTTCCAGCCATGTGGTTAGTTCTTCGGTTGACCGCCAGTTGGACGCATCCGTCGGGTCCCATTTTACGATCATGCCTGCTGCGACAGGATCGGCTGTTTCGTCATCTTCGGGTGTCACGCCCGTGTTGCCGATGTGGGGGAAGGTGAATGTCACGACTTGGCCCGCGTAGGACGGGTCGGTCATAATTTCCTGATAGCCGGTCATCGCGGTGTTAAAGCAAAGCTCTGCGGTGGTTTGGCCGGTTGCCCCAAATCCGTGGCCGTAAAACAATGTCCCATCGGCAAGGGCGAGGCAGGCTGTTGGCTTTTGCGTAAGGTGGTCGGACATGATCAGATCCTTTTTCGGGGGGCAGCACCCCTGATTGGCGGCAAATTGTGCTGGTCCTACGGTCTGACGCCCATGGGGTCAAGACCAGAACTGCGCCTTGCAAACAAGGGGATCACGTCGCGGCACGGCGCTTGTCTTGATGGTGAATAAAGCGTAACCTGCGCGCTTGTCAGTTGGGACATGAACGGGAGTTATCATGGACATGCGAACAAAGGTCGGGGCGGCCTTGAAAGAAGCAATGAAGGCCAAAGACGCAGAGCGTCTGTCCACATTGCGTTTGATTAACGCTGCCATCAAAGACCGTGACATTGCATTGCGCGGGACCGAAGAAGAAGCAAAGGGGTGTGGGGACACCGAAGTGCTTTCGATTCTGGGCCGCATGGTCAAACAACGCCACGAAAGCGCGCGTGCCTACGAAGAAGGCGGGCGGCTCGAATTGGCTGAAAAAGAGCTTTCGGAAATCAAGGTTATCGAAGATTTCCTACCCAAACAGCTGACCGAAGACGAATCTGCGGCAGCCGTGGACGCGGCCATCGCCGAAGTGGGCGCAGAAAGCATTCGCGACATGGGGAAGGTGATGGGCATCCTCAAAGGTAAATACACCGGTCGGATGGATTTCGGTAAAGTAGGGCCATTGGTCAAAGACCGGCTTGGCTAACGCTGCCACTATATAATCAGACTGAATGCCCAGCGATCACCTGATCCGCTGGGCATTTTGCCTTTGGGGGGATCACGCCAATTGGTGGTTATCCACCCGTCAAATCTTGGGCAAGCATCATCGCATTGCCATCGGGATCATAAAACGTAGCCGTTTTAACCATGCCCTCGACGACATCCGTCTCCCCATCAAATTTCACCTGCGCTTGCTCTAGTTTCTGCCTTGCGGCGTCCAGATCCGCGATCCCGAAAACCGGAACGCAATTGCCGGGGGCGGGTTTCGTGTGTTCGCCAATCCCGATCGTCACACCTGCCGTGTTGGTTTGCAGTTCTGACCAGCCTGCTTCGTCCGCGTGATAAAGCGTTTCAAACCCCAACATGTCCGAAAACCACTGGGCAGTGGCGTGCCGATCAGAAACCGAAAATGAAATCGTGATGGTTTCTTCCAATGAAATAAGCGACATCGTCTTTCCTTTATCATTAAAGTATACTAACTATACTTTATGGACATAAAGCATTTTGTCAACATGACTTCGCGGGCCTGGGCTGTCCCGATCTTATCGAACCTGCACGCGGGCATTGCGGGGCGACAGGCGCCGCTTTTGGCGGCAACTGGGGCGAGCCGGACTGCATTCGCGCAAAGTATGGATCACCTGATCGAAATCGGCTTGTTGGAACGCAATCCCGGCTATGGTCATCCGCTCAGGCCTGAATTCCGGCTGACACAGCGGGGCATATCTGCGGCTGCCCTTGCGCATAAAATCCAAAACCTGTCCGCTGCCGAAGATCAGGCCTTGTTGCGTAAATCGTGGACATTGCCCGTGCTGACATCATTGCACAGGCCGCGCCACTTCAACGACATCAAACGCAATCTGCACACGATAACCGATAGGGCCTTGTCGCAATCGCTCAAATCAATGGAACAACGGGACTGGGTGGAACGCCGCGTCGACGATGCGGCACGCCCGCCACGATCATTATATCGTGCTGTGAATACGGGTGGATTGATCAGTCAGGTAGCGGCGGCTGACATTCACTTCACTGGCTAAATCAGCCGTGCCGCGATCAGCCACAACATCCCGTATCGCAACGCTTTGCGCATGATCGGAAACCAATTCGCCAAAACACCGCCCGCAGCTGTCGCAAAACGCCAATAGCGTAGCGCCCGCGATATTGACGGGGCGGGAACGCTTTCGCACAAATCGACAGCACCACCGCTTGGGATCAAGCGGACATCTCTCTGACAGGAACCCTCCCATGAGTAACTACGCCCTTACCGTGACTTGCCAATCGACCCGTGGCATCGTGGCCGCCATCGCCAATTATCTGGCCGATCAGGGCTGCAACATCACCGACAGCTCTCAGTTTGACGACCAAGAGACTGGCAACTTCTTTATGCGCATCAGCTTCGAAACAGGCGATGGGGTTGAACTGGCAGAAATGACCAAAGGGTTTGCGGACACAGCGGCCCCCTTTGGCATGAACTACGAATTTCACGACGAATCCGAAAAGATGAAAGTCGTGATCATGGTGTCCCGCTTTGGACATTGTCTGAACGATCTGCTTTATCGCTGGCGCATTGGGGCCTTGCCAATTGATATTGTGGCCGTAATCTCAAATCACATGGATTACCAAAAGGTTGTCGTGAACAACGACATTCCGTTCCACTGCATCAAAGTGACCAAAGAAAACAAACCCGAAGCCGAGGCCAAGATCATGTCTGTGGTCGAAGACGCAGGCGCCGATTTGATCGTTCTGGCGCGCTACATGCAGATTCTGTCTGATCAGATGTGCCAGAAAATGTCTGGCAAGATCATCAACATCCACCACTCATTCCTGCCAAGCTTTAAGGGCGCGAACCCTTACAAACAGGCGTTTCAACGCGGAGTGAAATTGATCGGTGCGACGTCACATTACGTGACTGCTGATCTGGACGAAGGTCCAATCATCGAACAGGACATCGTGCGGGTGACGCACGCGCAATCTCCAAATGATTACGTGTCTTTGGGCCGCGACGTGGAAAGCCAAGTGCTCGCACGTGCGATCCACGCCCACATCCATCGCCGCGTCTTCCTCAATGGCAACAAAACGGTCGTGTTCCCCGCGTCTCCGGGGTCTTTCGCGTCTGAACGGATGGGTTAAGCGCCAGCTTTTAACGCTCGCTTCAGATCATCATAAAGCGCAAGCCGTTCGCCTGCGTCCAGAAAACTGCCAATTTCCACCTCGCGCGGGCCACCGCGCAAGGTGATATAATTCGGCACGGGTCCGCCTTTTGGATGCAGGTGAACGCTGACCCAATATCGGTTCGCTTCCCACGTTTGCTGGGTTCTATCGGGGTTCTGGCGCATCAGTCGGGCGGTTTCGCCCGTGACGCTCAGTTCTTCAACAACTTCGCCGCGCTTGTAGCTGACGTTCAGCGCAAACCAGATGCCCCACAAGGCGATGGCAAAAAACGGCAGCAATCCCCATAGAACGGGCGACCCAAGCACAGCCAGCAATGGCAAAGCCAACATGGCCATCGTCGCACCAACAAAAATCACAAAGTCACGACGCAACAACGACCTGTACGGCCAAAGCGACAGGCTCCAGTCAGATTTTGTCTGCGGTGGGGGCGGGGTCCATTCGTAGGGCATAGCGCGAAATTAGCTTGTTCGCGGCAAGCGTCAAACCGACGGGTTGCCGCAGTTCACACGTGGGGTGCAATTATTGACGTGTCGGCATCAGCCAAGCGTCCAGATATGCGCGCAACCGGTCTGGCATCGGGTCCACATTGTTGACCGCGCAGAAATGCAAAGCCATTGTTTGCACCATGAACGCCTGCAAACCTTCCGCCAGCAAAATAGGCGGGACATCGTTGCGGTAATGGCCAGAGCCCAGCCATTGATCCAAGACACTGATCTGGCGTTCGAATGTCAGGGCAATATGACCGATTTCCTCTTTTGCGGCCGCACCGGAATGACGCAGAATGACGTCGAAGACATACCGTTCAACGGTCATGTAACGCATCAATGGCAGCAGGTCGTTCACCAACTCGGGAACCGACTGCGGGACTGCGCTTTCCGATAGCGCGTCAAGAAGCCGATTGATTTCTTGTCCGATGATTAGATCCATCAAAGCGTCCTTGTCGCGGAAATGCGCAAAGAACGTCCCCTTTGCAACGCCAGCCGCCTGAACGACGTCTTCAACACGCATCGCCGCGTAGCCCTTTGTCGCAATAATTGCCTGTGCCGCGTCAATCAATTTGCCACGTGTCTGCTGGGTTCGTTTTTGGGGGGGCTTGGTCATAACGCGTTATCGCAGGAATTTTGACTATGGTCAAAAATAATAATTGACCGTGGTCAGTTGTGTAAATATGACCGTGGTCAATTATCTGAAGGAACTGACGATGACCACCAAGCGCATTTTGATTTTAAATGGCCACCCAGCCGAAACGTCGCTGAGCAAATCCTTGGCGGAAGCGTACTCCGCAGCCGCCAAGACAGCAGGGCACGACGTACGACTGACGCATTTGCACGAAATGGAATTTGACGCAGACTTCGGCGGTGCGGGGTATACTCAGATCAAACCGCTCGAACCTGTGTTGAAGACGTTTCAAGAAGACGTCACTTGGGCCGAACACATTGTTCTGGTGACCCCGATGTGGTGGGGCGGGCTACCTGCAAAGCTGAAAGGCCTCTTTGATCGCGCATTCCTACCCGGTTGGGCCTTTGATCCGCGCAACCGTGCTAAATCAGGGTTGCCGGCACCGATGCTGGGCGGGCGCACAGGTCGGACAATCATGACGTCGGATACGCCTGGCTTTTTCTTTTGGCTGCTTTATCGCAACGCGCTCATCCGTCAGATCAAATCGCAAATCTTCCACTTTGTCGGTATCAAACCGATGAAGGTCACCCACTTCTCAGGGGCAAGCACAGCAGACGCCGCCACCGCGACCAAATGGATTGAAACCGCCGCGTCATTGGGCCGTCAAGGCGCATAACCACGCATGTGATCAGGTGGCCGCTGCGTATGTCTGTTCATTGCCGAATTTCTGTGGAACTACGTCAATTAGCACGCAAACTTGGGGATATAGTATGGCACAATCATCTACTGAAAACCGTCGCATCGTTCTGGCAAAACGTCCGCAGGGGCTACCGGATCAGGATACGTTGCGGCTTGAAACATCGGACATTCCAACGCCCGCGGCTGGCGAAATGTTGTTGCGCACTAAATACTTGTCGCTCGATCCTTATATGCGCGGCCGCATGAATGACGCGAAATCCTATGCAGAACCTGTGGCAATCGGCGGCGTGATGACAGCGCAAGTCGTCGCCGAAGTCATCACGTCCAATCTTGATGGCTACGCAGCGGGTGATCTGGTGCTCGCGGGATCAGGCTGGCAGGACTACGCGATCTCGAATGGCGAACAGGTCATCAATCTTGGGAAAGACCCCGCAAACCCGTCTTGGGCGTTGGGTATTCTCGGGATGCCGGGCTACACGGCCTACGCAGGCTTGCTGCTGATCGGCGATCCAAAACCGGGCGAAACGGTTGTGGTGGCCGCAGCCTCCGGCCCAGTTGGGGCGACCGTTGGGCAAATCGCCAAGATCAAAGGGTGCCGTGTTGTTGGCGTCGCTGGTGGAGCCGAAAAATGCGCGCATGTGGTTGATAATCTGGGTTTCGACGCCTGTATCGACCACAAAGCGGAGGATTTTGCAGAACAGCTGAAAGCAGCCTGCCCAGACGGCATCGACGTCTACTTTGAAAATGTCGGCGGCAAAGTGCTGTACGGCGTGCTGCCATTGCTGAACCCGTTTGCGCGGATGCCGGTGTGTGGCGCGGTATCATGGTACAACCTGCCGTCCTTGCCTGAAGGGCCCGACATGGGGCCTGTTATCCTTGGGACGATCCTGCGCATGAAGGTAAAAGTCGAAGGGTTCATCATTTTCGACAGCTTCCCGATGAGCACCTACAATGATTTCCGCCGCGACATGACCGAATGGCTGAACCAAGGGAAAGTGCAGTACAAAGAACAAGTCGTCGACGGGCTCGAAAACGCGCCAGAGGCATTAAACGACGTGCTACTGGGCAAAAGCTTTGGCAAGGTCGTGGTCAAAGTCGACTAAAGGCCAGACCGGCAGACACGATTGAAACGAAAACTTTGCGCCACTTTGATGTGGCGCAAAGTCTGGGCGCAGCCATAAGGTATGTAGAGTTAGAACATACTGGAAAACCTGCGATGACATCTGACGCCACCAATCCCCCGATACTGCGCCGCGCGATCACATTGCCGCTTCTGACGCTCTATGGTCTTGGCGTGACCGTCGGGGCGGGCATCTACGTTTTAATCGGGGCCACCGTCGCGGATGCGGGGGCCTACGCTTGGGTGGCCTTCCTGCTAGCCGCATTTGTGGTCGGCTTTACGGCATTTTCCTACGCAGAACTCACAACTCGCTATCCCGTCAGTGCGGGGGAGGCGGCCTATATCGAAGCCGGCTTCGGCACGCCGCGCTTTGCAATGATTGTGGGTCTCTTCGTAGCGTTGTCCGGCATGGTATCCGCGTCCGCAATCGCGGTGGGGGCGGCAGGTTATTTGGGGGCACTGACCGGAACTGCTGCGTTTCCCACAACAATCGGCATCGTGATCGCGATGGGGGTGTTGGCATGGTGGGGTATTTCGGAATCCGTGACGGCAGCGGCCATTGTAACAATCATCGAAATCCTCGGTTTGCTCTTCGTCATCTTGTGGGGCTTAGCCGTCGCGGATCAGGGCGGCGTAACTGTCGATGCTTTGATCCCGCCATTGAAGGGCGACCATTGGGCGGGGATCGTTGCGGCATCGCTGCTAGCGTTCTTTGCGTTCATCGGATTTGAGGACATGGTCAACGTCGCAGAAGAGGTCGAAAACCCGCGCCGCAATATGCCGCTGGCCATCGTCATCACGCTTGTGATCGCGACAATCTTATATGTCGCGACATGCATCGCGGTTCTGATTGCGGTGCCCATCGACAGCCTCGCAGGTGCCGAGGCGCCATTGTCGCTCGTGTTTGCGGGTGGACCTGACGTTGTGAAAGCTTCCTTCGCAGCCGTTGCTGTTGTGGCGACCATGAACGGTGTTCTGATCCAGATGATCATGTCTTCGCGGGTGCTCTACGGGATGGCGGATCGGGGACGCTTGCCTGCCGTGTTCAAACAAGTCTCGCGACGAACCCAAACCCCCGGGGTCGCAACGGCCTGCGTGACGCTGATCATTCTGGGACTGAGCCTGTTTCTACCGATCGACGAACTCGCAGCATGGACATCACAGATCGTCTTGGGCGTCTTCGTCTGCGTCAACCTCGCACTCATCGCGCTCAAATGGCGGGGGCAGGCGGGAGACGAAGCATTCGTGGTGCCAATGATCGTGCCGATCCTCGGGGTTCTGACAAGCGTGGGGTTGTTCGTGGCAACGACGGTCTAAGTCGTCGCGTCTGGGACATTTGGAAATTTCCAATAACGGGCGATAAAATGCCCGACCAAGGCGACAGCCACCCTGTCTTCCGCCTCGGCAAGTGCCAGCAGTCTTTCTTTGACGTCCGCAACCCACTGCAGTTCTTCGGGCCAATCAGTGTCTGGGCCGTAACGCTTGACCAGAACCTCAACCGTCTCACCCAAGGCTTCAGAACGTCCATCGCGTATCAATGCAAATAGCGCGGTGGCAATGGTGTTGACATCCATCAAATGCAAAATCGGGGTGTCATAAAAATTTGCGCCCTGACCGTTGTACACGAAATGCAGACGGAACCTCTCGTGATCTTCCTCAAAGACATTCTGTAAATGTGCAGCATGCGTTGGTAAGCTCGCCTCAAAGGCCTTATCTTGTGCTGCTTTCATGGTTTCCATGACAGTCGCAAACGCTGGGGTTGGGGAACTGAGATATCCGCCGTAGCTAAAACCTCCTTTGCTTGACCATCCGTAGTCGCCGCGACTGTGAGGAACCCCGAAGCCCGGTCTACTTGCTATTTCAGCAATCCGATCTGTGATGGCTTTTAACGCAGCTCCCGATTGGAGAGGGGTGGCACCCAAGTCGGAAAGCCTTAGATAATTATCCGCGACGTGTAGGTATTGCCCAGGAATTGCGGCTACTGACTTCGAAAGGCAAGCATGCATTTCTTGGATGAGAACGGTTAACTCCTGATGTCCACAATCGCGCCAAAGTACTGCGCGTTGCCAAAGCGGATTCGCGTCCTCTGCTTTGAACTGTCCCGTGAGGCGAAGCTGGATGTTCAGGTCTACTGCTGTGGCATAGCCATGAACTAAAAGCATTTCGCCCAACCCCACCGGCAAGATATTCGCTGAATTCCCGGCAAAGAGTTCGGCATGGCGATGTTTCCGATCTAGCTGGCGCATCTTGGTCGGTTCATCGCCTTTACCAGATCGAAACGTGCTAAAGTCATCCCGGTTTTTCACGTCCTCTGCCGAAATCTCATTCCCGATCAAGGCAATCGCCAAGGCCAAATAGGTCACAACAAACCGCTTCACCGCATGTTTTGCCGCCATCAGGTCATCGTCAATTTGGTCCAAAACCGCTGCGCAGTCATGCACGACTTGCCGCAAAATCCGCAAATTTTGTGATCCGGCGTCGTGGAAAACCTGCAACACGACGTCCTTGTTTTCTGTCATCCAGTCTTTGCCAGCTCCGTCGGGCAGGGCGTCTACAAAGACGCCAAGAACTGCGCCCGCTTCAGGCTTTAACCGCACCGTCCGCCCGACGACCTTTTCCTGTCGCGATAAGAAAACATCTTTGTGTGCGTATTCATCGGTTGTGATATTAGCGATCAGGATGATGTTCTTATCCTGATGCTCGACAAACTCGTTCAGTAGCCCCAGCAGGACTGGCGCTTCCATCGTGCACCGTTCTAAGTCGTCGAAAATGATTGCATCGGGTAGATTAGCAATCGCGCGGTCCTCGATGGCGTTTTGGGCAAAGCTGCCCAGATCACCGACGCCCGCAAGGCCTGAAACAGCTTTTCCAAAAGCGCCCGCCGCACTGGCCAATGACGCTTCCGGCATCGACGCCAACAACGCACGACGAAATGCGGTAGGGGTATCGACACCATTCAGTGTGACGTAGTGAATCTTGTCGTTCGTGTCGCACTTGGTCACGGACTTGATGAAATGGGTTTTACCAGCGCCCCATGGTGCGTCCAGCAACAGCGCAAAACCGGGGGCTTTTCGGGCAAGATAGGCGTTAATCGCTTCGGAAACTGGGGTATTAATCGACATAAAATGGGTCTTCGGAGACTCGAAAGGGAACAGTGTTGCCAGCAAATTGGCATGTTCTGGCTGCAAACCCAATTTGAAATCGCGGTGCACGGGTTGTGCACGCGTTGTGCACGCAAGTCACACCCGCGATTTGGGCTGGGCACCTGCGCCAATTTATCCCAGTCTTTTGGGGGCTTCCTTTATTGCCCCTTAACGCTCAACACTCTAGAACAACCTCAAATCCGGGCCCGTGGTGCGACTCGCGGGATCGGTCAGTGATAGAAAATCGAGGAGAGCCACATGGCAGACGCCGCCATCCACGGCCATGAACACGAAGACAACCGGAGTTTCTTTACCCGGTGGTTCATGTCTACAAACCATAAAGATATCGGTATCTTGTACCTGTTTGTTGCAGGTGCTTTGGGCTTTGTGTCCGTTGCCTTCACCGTTTACATGCGCCTCGAGCTCATGAACCCGGGCGTGCAATACATGTGCCTCGAAGGGGCGCGTTTCATTGCAGATTCTGCGGCGACTTGTACGCCAAACGGCCACCTTTGGAACGTGATGATCACCTACCACGGTGTCTTGATGATGTTCTTCGTGGTTATTCCAGCCCTTTTTGGTGGCTTTGGTAACTACTTCATGCCGCTCCAGATCGGTGCGCCGGATATGGCGTTCCCACGGATGAACAACCTGTCTTTCTGGATGTTTGTTGCTGGTGCGTCCCTTGGTGTGGCGTCGCTTTTGGCACCAGGTGGTAACGGTCAACTTGGATCCGGCGTTGGCTGGGTTCTGTACCCGCCGCTGTCCACATCCGAGGCTGGCATGTCGATGGATCTCGCGATCTTTGGTGTTCACCTATCCGGTGCATCTTCGATCTTGGGCGCGATCAACATGATCACAACTTTCCTGAATATGCGGGCACCGGGCATGACACTGCACAAAGTGCCGTTGTTTGCTTGGTCCATCTTCGTCACAGCATGGTTGATCCTTCTCGCACTTCCAGTACTGGCTGGCGCGATCACAATGCTGCTGACAGACCGGAACTTCGACACAACCTTCTTCCAACCTGAAGGCGGCGGCGACCCGATCTTGTATCAGCACATCCTGTGGTTCTTCGGACACCCAGAAGTGTACATCATCATCGTTCCAGGCTTCGGCATCGTGTCACACGTGATTGCGACGTTCTCTAAGAAGCCAATCTTCGGTTACCTGCCGATGGTTTATGCGATGGTCGCAATTGGCGCGCTGGGCTTTGTTGTGTGGGCGCACCACATGTACACAGTCGGTATGTCGCTGACACAGCAGTCCTACTTCATGTTGGCCACAATGGTCATCGCGGTTCCGACAGGGGTGAAAATCTTCTCATGGATCGCAACAATGTGGGGCGGCTCTGTTGAGTTCAAAACACCAATGCTGTGGGCGCTGGGCTTCTTGTTCCTGTTCACCGTTGGTGGTGTAACTGGCATCGTGTTGTCACAGGCTGGTGTAGACCGTGCATATCACGACACATACTACGTTGTGGCACACTTCCACTACGTGATGTCGCTGGGTGCTGTATTCTCGATCTTTGCGGGTATCTACTTCTACCTGCCAAAAATGTCGGGCCGCATGTATCCTGAATGGGCTGGTAAGCTGCACTTCTGGATGATGTTTATCGGTGCCAACATCACGTTCTTCCCACAGCACTTCTTGGGTCGTAACGGGATGCCACGTCGCTACATCGATTACCCAGATGCCTTCGCACTGTGGAACTACGTATCCAGCTGGGGCGCATTCCTGTCCTTCGCATCCTTCGTGTTCTTCATCGGCGTGTTGTTCTACACATTATTCGCTGGTCGCCGCGTGACCGAGAACAACCCATGGAACGAATACGCAGATACACTGGAATGGACACTGCCGTGCCCTCCACCAGAGCACACATTCGAGCAGCTGCCAAAGCAGTCTGACTGGGACAAACAGCACGCACACTAAGCGCCGCTGATGTGACATAGAAAAGGCCCCGCCAATTCGGTGGGGCCTTTTGCGTTTCTCGTTTGCGAGTACGGAAGACCTGACCTTTTGCTGTATTGGCTGACGGTGTAGGAATGCGCATCAAAAGCGAGAAAGTGACTTAATGATATCTAGAAAATTGGCCCAGTTGGTCTTTGTATTGAGTTTGGCCGCACCAAGTATCGCACGCGCGGAGTGTATGGATGCGCAGGAAATGTTGGATTTCACACCGGCAGAGTTGGGCGAGGCGCAACCATGCAACTGGGTATCGGAGTTCTTTCTGCGATTTAACGACATTTCCCGTAGCAGTGTTACGAGACTAGACGGTTTCGTTGATGATGGTGATGAATATTATGTTGATCTCCGCGCCATCCTAAGCCCAATTTCTGACAGTGAGTTTGAGAGAAGAGGTCCGTTGACGCGGGGCTCTGTTTTTTTAACGACATTGGCCGCGACGTCGGGAATCGAACAGGCAAAGCGCGAGAGTTATCAAGCCTTTCTGCTAATCGAATACTTCAAAGAAAACCATGAGAGCATAAACGCTTCTGAAATTTCTTTGGCCGACGAAATTGAGAGGAGCCTTGCTGAATCGGGTCTTCCAAGCATCCGACATATGCAATGCTTGGTACAGTCAGATGTACCCTATGTTTCTGCTGAAGAAATTTTGGCGTCGCGTTTCTACAAAAACTGTATTGATGAAGGGCTACCAGCTGACTGACGCGTCGCTTGATAGATACGTTAATCGTTAAACGCCGCGTCGAACGTTCTACGCAGTGCCACGTCCACGTCATCCATCGTCACAGGCAACCCGAGATCGACCAACGACGTAACCCCGTGGTCTGAAATGCCGCAGGGAACGATGCCACCGAAATGGTCCAGATCAGGTTCGACGTTGATCGATAGCCCGTGAAAGCTGACCCACTTACGCAATCTAATCCCGAGCGCTGCGATTTTGTCTTCTGCCACTGAACCATCCGGCATCAGCGGCTTATCAGGACGAGGCACCCAAACGCCAACGCGACCGTCTCGGATTTCGCCATCGACGTTGAATTCACTCAGCGCGGCGATCACCCAACCTTCAAGCTGCTTCACGAAACGGCGCACGTCATGGCCACGTTTGCCGACGTCGAGCATGACATATGCGACCCTTTGGCCGGGGCCGTGATAGGTGTATTCGCCACCCCGTCGTGCCTCGAATACGGGAAAGCGGTCAGGATCAATCAGGTCGGCAGATTTGGCTGAAGTACCCGCGGTGTATAGCGGGGGATGCTCGACCAACCAGATCGCTTCATTGGCTTCCCCCGCAGCAATTGCGTTTGCGCGATCTTCCATGATCCGCAAAGCGTCAGGGTAGGGGGTCAGGCCCTTTGACGTTATCCATTCAACCATCTGCGCGTCCTTTGGGAAACAACCCTGCAGTCTTGGCGACAGCGATGTAGCTCCGGCTAATCGGGCGGGTTTCGTCATTCGACAATGTCACTGTCCCCCGATCGCTGGCACGGGTGGCGTTTTGGATCTGGTTCAGTGCGACCCAATGTGATCGGTGAATTTGCAGACCTGCGGTGCTACCGACCTCTTTGATGGCATCTGATAGGCGCATGAGGATCATGTCCGTCCCGTTGACTGTTGTGACCTTCACATAGTGGTCTTCCGCGCTCAATGCGATCAGATCGCCACGTTTTGCGAAAGAAATGCGGTCAAGAATGGGCGGCAACGGGTCTGGCGAATTGGGCGCCGCTAAATTCACGCCGATATCTACAACTGCCGAGATCAGAACGATAAGGCCCCATTGGGGCATCACGTCAGTGACGTCAGCGGCATTGACGTTGAAAACGAGCATGTTCAGGGCAGTCAAGAAAACGGTAACGCAGGTTCCGATCAGCAGGGCGCTGCATATCATACGAAGCCAAAATGGTTTCCCGACAAACACGCGCGCACAAACTGCCGAGATCACACTGCCCAACGCAAAAGTCGTTGACGCAACAACAATCCAATAGAGCAGGCGGGGCACGAGTTTCATCAAAGCGATGGTTTCAAAGGGGCCGGATAGCCCAAGCACGATCCCGACACCCAATAGCGCGATCACAGTGTTCCGTTTCGAAAGATCAGCCCGCACTTCACGTAGCGCGGATGAGAAAAGCTGGCGATCCACGATCCATCGTTTCCATTTGCGTATCCGGTCTTGGGTGGCTTCACCCTCGTGCGACAATGCACCTACAGGCTTGCGTGACGCAAGTCCGTCTTGTTCGCATTCCGTATTGGTAAGGTCACCTTATGTCTATCGATCCTCTTCTTTCCGCAACTTTGGCGATCCAGTTGCATGTTCTTTGTGCTGTGACCGCCGTTTGTCTGGGGCCAATCGTCCTGTTGCGTAAATCGCGCGACATATGGCACCGGTACCTTGGTTATCTGTGGGTTTGCGCGATGGCATCGACAGCGGTGACATCTTTCTGGATCTCGGAATCGCCCGTGATTGGTCCATTCGGTCCAATCCACGCGTTATCCTTTTTGACGCTGTTCGGCCTATGGCAGGCGGTGTCTGCTATCCGCGCGGGAAAAATTGAGGCCCATCAGACCGGTATGAAAACCCTTTATTTCTGGGCCATGGGCGTCGCTGGGTTGTTCACCTTCCTGCCGGGACGGCGGATGAATTTAGCTTTGTTTGGCGAAAATGCGACGTTAGGATTTATCGTGATGGCACTGCTTATTGGCGGCGGTTTGGGGGTATATGTGGTGCAGACGAGAACACGTGAAATTTAGTCGCGTTTTGCCTCTTGGCATCGCGCAAACCCTCGTCTATATCCGCGCCACTACCTGACATGATTTGCGGTCGTGGCGGAATTGGTAGACGCGCAGCGTTGAGGTCGCTGTTCTGTAACAGGAGTGAGGGTTCGAGTCCCTCCGACCGCACCATATCCCCGACAAAATGAACATGGATTATTGCTGAGCAATCGCCGTCAGCATTGCACGATTTGGGTAACAGGTCGCGGCCATGCCATTGCGTGTTTGCCATGTGCCGATTGCGCCGCGTGTTCTGTTGCCGATCAAGCCGTCTGCGCCGCCGACGTCGTATCCTTGCGCTTCCAGTTTTTGCTGCATTGCGCGGACATCTGATCGGGAAAAGCTATCCAGCGCGCTCCAACCGCTGTTGAATCCGCCGACACCGTATCGCATGCGATCACCCACGTGTCCGACAAACAGCGCATAGACGTCGCTTTCGTTGTAGGCCTTCAGCACCGTGAAATTTGATGTGACGACAAAGGCGGGGCCGTACCGACCCGCAGGCATCAGCAGAAAACCGTTTTCACGCGCCTCGGCCGTCGGAAAGGGGCGACCATTCACGCGGGTAATACCCATTGCTGCCCAATCTGACATGCGGCGTGCCTGATGTGGACCTTCCATCGCGCAAGAGACGGTATTGGGGACGTTCACTTCGAATCCCCAGTCGCGGCCTGCCGTCCATCCGTGATCGCGTAAGTAGGCGCCGATGGAGGCGAGCGTGTCGTCGGCGGACCCCCATATGTCGGCGCGCCCGTCGCCGTTTCCGTCTGCTGCGTATTTGAGGTAATTTGTCGGCATGAACTGCGGCTGGCCAAGTGCGCCTGCCCAACTACTTTTCATGGCTGCGGGGCTCGCATAACCGCGTTCGACCATTTGCAGCGCGGCGATCAGTTCGTCAGTAAAGTAAGACGCCCGCGTACTGAGAAACCCCTTTGTGCTGAGAATTTGAAAAGCATTATGCGGAATGCGCGCGTTACCAAAGCTGCTTTCGCGACCCCAAATCGCGACGATGATTTGCGCGGGGACGCCTGTCTGGCGTTCAATCCGTGCAAGCGTCTGCGCGTGGCGTTGCATCAACTGGCGACCTGTATTGGCATTCGTGTTCAGGCTGCCAGTCGCAAAATAACCCGCAGGCGGACGGAATTCGGCCTGCCGTTGTGTGGTGTCGGCCCGTTCGCCAGGAATGACCAAATCGGGCAGGTCCCATTTGGGCGTGACGCCAGAAAGCGCCGCTTCAAAGGTTGACCGACTGACGCCGGCACGTTGGGCTTTGGGCCAAACAGTTGACCCCAACCAAGCCTGAAAATCGGCCGCAACTGCATTTCGATTTTGCGCCATCGCGGAAATCGGAAACAGGATTACGAATAGAAGAACAAGCAATCGGTTAGCTGCGGTCACGCGGGAATTCCTTGGTAAGGCGAAGGTTTCCCTACACTTAGCACCGAACAGTTGGGGCGAGACCAATAGCGTGTCCGAGGTGGCGATCTATCGCTCAAAGAGCCATCAAAAATGGTCTATTTTCATAAAATGGAAATTTCTAAGGGGCTTAGTGATCGAAGCGAACCGATTTAGAACGTGCCGGGATCGGGCAAACCGATTCCGTTTTGTGTATTTTGAGGTGTGTCATGCGTATTTGTATCATTGATGACGAAAGCATCAGTCTGAACGTCATTCGTGCTGTGTTGTCGCGTATGGCCGCGCACGATGTTGAATGCTTCACGGATCCAGAGGTCGCGCTTGAACGTTGTGCGCAGGTGATTTTTGAT
Source organism: Rhodobacteraceae bacterium S2214 (assembly GCA_025141675.1). Classification (NCBI taxonomy): domain Bacteria; kingdom Pseudomonadati; phylum Pseudomonadota; class Alphaproteobacteria; order Rhodobacterales; family Paracoccaceae; species Rhodobacteraceae bacterium S2214. The sequence continues at coordinate 2,741,486 of CP081161.1, read as the reverse complement.
CTCGTTTTGGTCGATTACCGGATGGGCGAAATGAACGGGATCGCCTGTGTGAAAGCACTGCGCGCAATGCCCGACTATCAATTCGTCCCGATTATCATGCTGACGGCGGATGACGATCGCGAATTGCGGTTGTCGGCGGTACGGTCTGGGGCCACGGATTTCCTGAACAAGCCATTTGATCCTGAAGAATTGCGCGTTCGGGCCCGCAATTTGTTGTCTTTGCGCGAGGCGCAAATGGCCTTGTTGGATCGTGCAATGCACCTTGATTTCGAAGTTCGAAAAGCCACGCAAAAACTTGTTGAACGCGAAGAAGAACTGATTTGGCGACTGTCGCGCGCGATTGAAACGCGCGATGGATCGACAGGTGAACATGTTTCGCGCGTCGCGTCAGTGGCAAAAGTCATTGCCAAGCATATGGGGCTCAGCAAACAATACTGCCGCACTTTGTATCTTGCGACACCACTTCACGACACTGGTAAGATTGGCATCAGTGATGCTGTTCTGAACAAGCCGGGTGCGTTGACCTGTGAAGAACGCCAAGTGATCGAAACGCATACGTCAATCGGGTCCGAAATCCTTCAGGGTGGTGAAAGTGAACTGATCCGGATGGCGCATGAAATCGCGCTTTATCATCACGAGAAATGGGACGGGACGGGCTATGGCGCAGGTCTGGCGGGCGATGCAATCCCGTTGTCCGGTCGAATTACTGCGGTCGCTGATGTGTTCGATGCGCTCTGTTCTGAAAGGACGTATAAACCCGCTTGGCCGTTTGAAGAGGCCTGTGTGGAAATCATTAACCAATCCGGGAAACACTTTGATCCTGTATGCGTGGACGCATTTTCGGCCGGAAAAGATGAAATCCGGCAGATTTATCAAGTTGATGTCGACAAGTCTTTGTCAGCTTTGTCGGCATAATGACACGTCGCGATAAGGTAGTGAAAATCGTGACCAAATTTCCTGATGATGATCTGGATCTTATCGACATGGACCAATTGCTGTCTGTCATGGCCGAATTGGGCGAAGACCTGTATGTGCAGCTGCTTGGCCAATTGAGCGACGATGGACAGGCGCTGTTGCAAAATGCGGGTGGCCTGCAGGGCGGGCCGACATTGCGTAACCTTGATGCAGAGCTTCACGCGTTAAAAGGGGCTGCCGCGACATTGGGTTTGCGAGGCGTCGGGGCGAATGCGCAAACCTTACGAGATAAGCCCGATGCGACGCGGACTGATGTGGCGCGACTAATAGATATTTTGCATCAGAGCGTGGCTGCCGCAAAGCGCGTCGCGTCCAGCTATCACATGACAGATCAGTTGGATTAAATGGTTGAAAATTTTACAGAAAAACAGTGTTTAGTTTATGAAAACCTTTGTTAATCAGGTCTGAATTCTTCACATCCTGTTAGTCAGCCTAATCCTATACCGATCCCAACTTTGGAATGAATGGTGGGTTCGGTTATGGCAACGACGTACGGAACAAGCGGCAACGATACGATATCTGGCACGACCAGATCTGACACGATTTCAGGCGAAGCAGGCAACGATCAAATCTGGACCGACGCAGGTAGCGATACGCTGTATGGTGGCGCCGGAAATGACACGCTGGCGGCCGGCGATGATCATGACACCCTTTATGGCGGTGACGGGAATGACACCCTGTACGGCGGTGACGATCTAACCAGCGATATTCTTTATGGCGGAGCAGGCGATGACCAGATCCACACCTCTGAAGCTGGTGGAAACGGGGTGGCCGCGGGTGGCGGGCACGACACTGTTTACGCAGGCAATGGTGACGACGTTGTTTATGGGGAAAGCGGGAACGACACGCTTCACGGAAAAGATGGCGATGACTTTTTGTCGGGGGGGCTTGGCGACGACCTAATTTATGCGGGCGCTGGAAATGATCAGATACGGGGCGAAGACGGCGACGACACGCTATATGGTCAAGACGGAGACGACACTTTCGAACTGCTTGACGTGGCGGGGAACGACACTGTTTTTGGCGGCACTGGCCAAGACACGATAAGCTTTTTTAGCGATAGCGACGTCAGCATTAGCTACGACATGGACACGCAACAGGCGGCGTACACCCAGAACGCTGGCGGTAGCTCCGGTATTATCGATGGGATCGAGGAAATCGAGACCAGCGGTGGGAACGACACCATCGATGCGTCAGATATGGTTAGCGATCTAACGGTGACGTCAGGTGCCGGTAATGATGATATCTTCGGCGGTTATGGCGATGACGCACTATATGGTGGCACTGGCGCGGATTCGATTGACGGTAATAACGGCGACGACATTCTTTTCGGCGGCGACGGGGACGACAGCGTTTTGGGGGGGCTCGGCCATGACGTAGTCTATGGGGGCGCAGGAGACGACTTCGTTGACGGTGGGTCCGGCAATGACACGTTGTTTGGCGGTGACGGGAACGATTGGTTCGATAGCGGGACCGGCAACGATACGATCACGACGGGCACCGGCGAAGACACCCTGCGGTTTGAACAGGGCGGGAACGACGACGTTGTCACTGACTTTGACGTGTCGGACACAGATGGCAACGGGTTCTACAACGACCAGTTTGACGTCAGCGGGCTGCAAAATCCGGATGGCAGCCCAATTCGGGTCGGCGATGTGTCGGTGTCTGACGATGGAGCAGGGAACGCGAAGCTCACGTTTCCGGAAGGCGAAACGGTCGTTTTGCAGGGCGTGACGCCCGCACAAATGTCGACAAACGCGCAGCTGCATGCCGCTGGTATTCCTTGTTTTACACCCGGCGCGATGATTGCGACCCCGCATGGGGAACGTCCTATCGAAACGCTACAGGTCGGGGATCGCGTCATGACCCGTGACCACGGTTTGCAGCCGATCCGCTGGATCGGACGGCGTGCGGTGCGTGCCCACGGCAAACTGGCCCCGATCCTGATCCGGCCTGGCGTCGTGACTGGGCTTGAACAGCCGCTTTTGGTATCGCCACAGCACAGGATGTTGTTCACGGGCTACCGCGCAGAGCTTTTGTTCGGGGAATCCGAGGTACTTTTGGCGGCGAAACATCTGGTCGATGGCCACGATGTCACCCGTCAGGAAGGCGGGGTCGTGACCTATATCCATATGTTGTTCGACACGCATGAAGTGGTCTACGCGAATGGTGCTGCCACCGAAAGTTTCCATCCCGGCGAAGAAGGTGTCGCGTCCGTTGATGATGCCGCGCGGGCGGAACTATTCGACATTTTCCCCGAACTACGGGCCGATTTATCGCAGTACGGACAGACCGCCAGACGGTGTTTACGTAAGCACGAAGCGCAGATGGTCAGGATGTAGCAAAAGTCGTTTCGACTGCAGATGCTGCAACAACGCTGTAGAATGCCGTAAAATCAGTCAGTTCATGATCGTTTCGTCTTTACGCGTTCGTTGTTCAGATCAAAGGTTGCAGAATACTAGTACTGATCTAAGGTGATCCCCGGACGGACAAAGATTCCGCCACACTCTGGGGAGAGACTTTTGACTGCTACGACTGGTGATGGCGCGTTTGTCGCTTTTGAGCGGGTCCAGAAAAGCTACGACGGGGAAAACCTTGTTGTAAAAGATCTGAATCTTTCAATGCCCAAGGGCGAGTTTTTGACGATGCTTGGGCCGTCAGGGTCCGGCAAAACGACTTGCCTCATGATGTTAGCAGGGTTCGAAACAGCCACCCACGGCGATATTTTGCTGGATGGCGTGTCGATCAATAATATCCCGCCACACAAGCGTGGCATCGGGATGGTGTTCCAAAACTACGCGTTGTTCCCGCACATGACGGTTGCCGAAAACCTGTCTTTCCCGCTGGAAGTCCGCAAGATGGGCAAATCCGATCGCGAGGCGAAAGTGAAGCGCGCTTTGGATATGGTTCAGATGGGCGATTTCGCAGGGCGACGTCCGGCACAATTGTCTGGTGGCCAACAGCAGCGGATCGCATTGGCGCGTGCGTTGGTGTTTGAACCGGAACTCGTGTTGATGGATGAACCGCTTGGGGCGCTTGATAAGCAGCTGCGCGAAACACTGCAGTTCGAAATTACGAACCTTGCTCATTCGCTGGGTATTACAACCGTTTACGTGACCCACGACCAGACAGAGGCGCTGACAATGTCAGACCGTGTTGCTGTGTTTGATGATGGGCGTATTCAACAGCTGGCACCACCGGATGAATTGTATGAAAAGCCCGAGAACAGCTTTGTCGCGCAGTTCATTGGCGAAAATAACACGCTTGAAGGTGTGGTGAAGGAAATCAAAGGCAACACATGCATTGTGCAGCTTGATAGCGGCGACATCATCGATGCAGTGCCCGTGAACGTCAGCAACGTGGGCGACCGCACGAAGGTTTCGATCCGTCCAGAACGGGTCGAATTCAACCGTGAACGTCTGCACGACGATGCACACACGCTGAAGGCTGAAGTGCTGGAATTCATCTATATGGGTGACATTTTCCGCACGCGTCTGCGTGTTGCTGGAAGCGACGAATTTGTGGTGAAAACCCGCAACGCGCCTGATCAGGTACGCCTGAAACCGGGTGAGACTATTGAAATCGGCTGGATGGCCGAAGATTGCCGCGCGCTCGACGCATAAAGACAAGGATCAGTGGCGGCCTGGACTGCTGATCTTCAATACCAATCCGGGCACTTCTAACGGGAGAATACAATGAAACTGACTACCAAACTTATGGCCTCATCTGCACTGGTGATTGCACCATTGGCAGCTGGCGCTGACGGTCACATGGCCGATGAAATGACAATCGTTAGCTGGGGCGGCGCGTACTCTGCGTCACAACAGGCAGCGTATCACGACCCATATGCTGAGAACACAGGCGTGACGATCATCAACGATGAATCCTCTGCCGAAGCGGTTGCGAAACTGCGTGCTATGAACGAAGCGGGCAACGTGACATGGGACGTTGTTGACGTTGTTGCGTCTGACGCGATCCGTCTTTGCGACGAAGGTCTTGCACTTGAAATCGACGCAGACACACAGCTGGCCGATGGCGACGACGGGTCCAAAGCATCTGACGATTTCGGCGATCTGCTGGTATCCGACTGCTTTATCCCACAGATCGTTTATTCAACGACTGTTGGCTACCGCACAGACCTCGTTGGTGACACTGCGCCAACAGAAATCTGCGCATTGTTCGACACAGACACATACCCAGGTATGCGTTCGCTTGAAAAGCGTCCGATCAACAACCTCGAATGGGCTTTGATCTGTGATGGCGTTGCAAACGAAGACGTTTATGACGTTCTGGAAACAGAAGAAGGTCAGGCCCAGGCGTTTGCCAAGCTCGACACCATCAAGGACAGCGTTGTTTGGTGGTCCGCTGGTGCTGACACGCCACAGCTTTTGGCTGACGGCGAAGTCATCATGGGTTCCACATACAACGGTCGTCTGTTCAGCCTGATCGAAGAGCAGGACCAGCCGGTTGCGATGCTGTGGGACGCGCAGGTGTTCGACCTTGACGGTTGGATCATCCCAACTGGCCTAACACCAGAGCGTGAAGCACGCGCATTGGACTACGTGAAGTTCGCGACAGACACACAGCGTCTGGCCGACCAAGCGAAGTACATCTCTTACGGTCCAGCACGTGCATCTTCTGCGCCTCTCGTAGGTCAGCACGCGACTTTGGGTATCGACATGGCGCCACACATGCCAACCGATCCTGCGAACGCGACAAACACGTTCCTGTACAACTACGAATGGTGGGCTGACTACCGTGACGATCTGGATGCGAAATTCCAGGCGTGGTTGTCACAGTAAGTGACCTTTGGGGGTGCGGCCTGCTGGTCGCACCCCCTTTCTAAATCGGGTGTGGGGACGATATGCCAAAAGGCTACATTATTGGTCATGTGACCGTGAAGGATGCGGAAGCGTATAAAGAATACGTAACACGCAATTCGCCGGTTCTTGCGTCGTTTGGTGGCAAACCGCTTGTGCGCGGTGGTCAATCTGAAACCCCTGAAGGCCCAGCGTTCACACGTCACGTGTGCTTTGAATACCCTGATTATGAGACAGCGAAAGCTGCATATTATTCCGAAGAATACCAAGAGATCATGAAGATACGTACAGCAAACGCGGACAGCATGATCGTACTCGTCGAAGGGGCCGAATAATGGCTGAACAAGTGCTGGCCGCAGATGGTCGCCCGCTAAAAGCATCGCTAAATCGCGCATTGCGCCGCCAAAAGATGCGGGCGCTGATGCTGATCGCGCCGCTTTTGTTGTTCATCCTCGTGTCCTTTGTGATGCCGATTGCGGATATGTTGTTCCGGTCGGTCGAGAACCAAATTGTTGGCGAAACGCTCCCACGGACTGTGGTTGAGCTGGCTGATTGGGATGCCGCAGGTGAAGCTGAACCGGACGCTGCAGTGTTCGAGGCTTTGGCCCGCGATCTGGCGATTGCTGTCGAAGAGAAAAGCCACACGCGACTAGGCAGCCGCCTGAACTACGAATTGACCGGCGTGTCGTCGCTGTTCCGTAAAACCGGCCGCAGTGTTGATGAAATTGGCGAAACCGTCCAAGACGCGCTGGAAGACGCCGCACCGATTTGGAAAGAACGGTCTGTGTTTGGCGGATTGCTGGGCACCGATGATTGGACCAACGCAGTGGATGCGTGGGACGAGACAGGCACAGGACCAGCATTCGAGGCACGTCCGGAAATGCAGGCTGTTTTGCCGGATACCACCAGCCTGTATCGGTCGTTCACCGAAATCGCGATGGAAGCGGGCGATAACCCGTTGACCGAAAAGCAATTACCGATCTTCTTTCACGTTCTCGCACAAGAAGTGACGACTGCCCCGACTGACGGATTGTCAGACGCGCAGGCAGCTTTGTTTGCCGATGTGCAAACCACCGTAGCGGGTTTGACCTTGGATGATCCCAAAGCGCTGTTCGTCGATATCGACGAAGACTGGGGCAGTACCGACGTTTGGCGTACCATTCAGACCTATAGCCCTGCCTATACAGACGGGTATTTTCTGAACTCTGTGGATCGCCTGAAGGGGGCCGAAGGGGCAGAACTGCGTCCAGAGAACGAACGAATCTACATTACACTGTTTATCCGCACGATGATCATGTCCTTCACGATCACGGTCAGCTGTATCCTGTTGGGCTATCCAATCGCTTGGCTGCTTGCGAACTTGCCTGCACGCAAGGCGAACCTTCTGATGATCCTCGTGCTACTGCCGTTCTGGACATCGTTGCTGGTGCGGACGTCTGCATGGAAAGTACTGCTGCAACAGCAGGGGGTGATCAACGATGTTTTGGTCTGGATCGGCTTTGTGGCCGATGACAGCCGCTTACAACTGATCAATAACCAAACGGGTACGATCATTGCGATGACGCACATCCTGCTGCCGTTTATGATCCTGCCGTTATATTCGGTCATGCAAACAATCCCGCCAAGCTATCTGCGTGCAGCGAAATCGCTGGGGGCAACGAACTGGACCGCCTTCTGGCGCGTCTATTTCCCGCAGTCCATTCCGGGCATCGGGGCGGGGTCGATCCTCGTGTTCATCCTGTCGATTGGCTACTACATCACGCCTGAAATCGTCGGTGGGACCAAGGGTGTCTTCATTTCGAACCGGATCGCGTATCACATTTCCAGCTCCCTTAACTGGGGCTTGGCGGCCGCATTGGGTGCGATTTTGCTGGCCATCGTGCTGATCTTCTACTGGGCCTACGACCGGATCGTCGGCATCGACAACGTAAAGCTAGGGTAAGAAAACATGTCAGGTTTGCCAACATATGCGACCCCCGGCCAAACGGTGTGGTATTACGGTTTCCGGATTATCTGCGGGTTGATCTTTTTCTTCCTGATCGCGCCGATTGTCGTGATCATTCCGCTGTCGTTCAACGCGCAGGATTTCTTTACGTTCACGCCGGAAATGCTGGCTTTTGATCCGGAAGGTTATTCGACGAAACACTATGAAGACTTTTTCACCAGTTCCGATTGGCAGTTGGCGTTGAAGAACTCGCTGCGGATTGCACCTGTGGCGACGATCCTTTCGGTGTCGTTGGGGACCTTGGCTGCGATTGGTCTGTCACAAAGCCACGTGCCGTTCCGGCGCGCGATCATGGCGATCCTGATCTCACCGATGATTGTACCGCTCATCATTTCGGCGACGGGCATGTATTTCTTTTATTCCAACCCGTACATCCCGATCCCGTTCTACGGCAAGCTCGAACTGCCTTTCACACTGACCGGCACTTATATTGGTGTTGTGCTGGCACACGCAGCTTTAGGTATTCCGTTCGTGATCATCACTGTGACGGCGACGTTGGTGGGGTTTGATAAATCCCTGACGCGTGCGGCGGCCAACATGGGGGCAGGGCCGGTGACGACCTTTTTCCGCGTGCAAATGCCGCTGATCTTGCCTGGTGTTGTGTCCGGTGGGTTGTTCGCATTCATCACGTCCTTTGATGAAGTTGTCGTGGTGCTATTCGTTGGCTCTGCCGGTCAGAAAACGCTGCCTTGGCAGATGTTTACAGGCCTGCGCGAACAGATCAGCCCGACGATTTTGGCGGTCGCGACGATCCTGATCGCGATTTCGATTGTTCTGTTGTTCGTGGTTGAGTTGCTGCGCCGCCGGTCAGAGCGTTTGCGGGGCATGTCACCGAGCTAGATCGTTCTCATGCAGGTATTGCGTCGCCTTTGGCGTCGCGACACTGGGGGGCCAGCCCCCCAGACCCCCCGAGATATTTAGGACCAAAAGAAAAGGTTCTAGGGCAAGATAGCGAGCCACAGCCAAACCGACAGGATAGACAACGCTGTGCCGAACAGCACCGCGGATGCCGCAACGCGTTTGGCTTTGCCGTACATGTTGGCAAAGACGTAGGTGTTGATCCCCGGTGCCATCGCGGAGGTCAGGATCGCCGAACGGAACGCGTCCGTGCTAAGCCCGTTCCATTTCCCCAAGAGCCAGACAGTCGTCGGGTGCACGACAAGCGACACGCAGACGATAAACAGGATCGTCTTGATGTCGCCTTCGGGTCTGTAACGATACAACACGCCGCCCAAACCAAAGAGCGCTGCAGGCAGGGCCGCGCGGACCATCAAATCAATCGCGTCCGTGATGACACCGGGCACAGGAATGCCGCCAAGATTCACGATGAACCCGAGGCTGATCCCCAAGATCAGCGCGTTGCGGAACATCGCCTTAAGCACTTTGCCTGGCAAGGACGTAAACGATCCGCCGCGATTGCGGGCGATTTCCATCGCTGTGATGCCGACGAAATAGCAGATTGGCGAATGGACCGCGATGATCGTGTAGTTGGCTTCCAGGGCACCTGCGCCGTAGGCCCGTTCAGTGATTGGCAAGCCAAGCAGCAGGGAGTTGGAGAACAGGCCGACAAAACCAATGGCAACCGCGTCTTCCCAATCCCGTTTGAAGATGACTTTCGCCCCGATCATGCCAATTGCGAATCCTGCAATGGCGCCTGTATAGAAGCTGCCCAAGAGCGCAAAGTCGAAGTTCTGGCTGAGGTCGAGGGTCGAAATCGCACGGTATAGCAGGCAAGGAATCGCAAAGTTCTGGGTAAACTTCATCAATCCATCGACGCCTTCGTCGCTGAAATACTTGCGCCAAACCGCGACATAGCCAAAGCCGATCACGAGGAAGACGGGAAGGATGACATTTAATAGAACGCCCATGGCAGGGACTTTCGATATGGTGGCGCCTCCGGCAGAGGTATTTTTGACCAAAAGAAGTCGGGGGCGATCCGGTTATGTGATTGGTAGCGTCAGGGTCAGCCCGTCATAGGCGGGTTGAATATGGTCTGCGGTTTCTGCTGCAAGCGTCGCGTAGTCGAGATCGTTGTGCATATTGGTCAACACAGCTTGCTTGGGTTTGATCTGGTCAATCCAGCCAAGCGTCTTTTCCAAATGCGCATGGGTCGGGTGCGGGTCGCGGCGTAATGCGTCGATGATCCATAGATCGAGGTTTTCCAAAAACGGCCAGCTTGCGTCCGGGATGTCAGCCACGTCAGGCACGTAGGCACAGTCATTAATCCGGAAGCCATAGGTGACCATCGCGCCGTGTTCGACAGGGATCGGAGTGAACGAAATGGGACCGCCCGCACCTGTGATTTCAAAGGGCTGGTCGATGAGGTTCAATTCGCAGATCGGTGGGTAAGACGACCCTTTGGGCTGGATGAAGGCATAGCCAAAACGATCCATCAGCGCATCTGTTGTATCTTGATCCGCATAGACCTGTAGGCGTTGACGCATGTTGAAGACGACCATCCGCAAGTCGTCGATCCCGTGCAAATGGTCGGCGTGGGCATGTGTGTAGACCACAGCGTCGAGCGATCCGATACCAGCGTCCAGCAACTGCTGTCGCATGTCTGGTGTGGTGTCGACAAGCACGCGCGTGATGCCGTTCGGTCCTTCGCGCGTCACAAGCAGGGCGCAACGGCTGCGTCGGTTCTTGGGATTCGTTGGATCACAGGCGCCCCAGTTGCCGCCGGGCGTATCCGACAGGCGCGGGACCCCACCGGATGACCCGCAGCCGAGAATACGAAAGGAGATCGTGTCGCTCATCCTGCGGCTTTCGTGAACAAGCGGTCAAAATTGGCGGTTGTGGCTTTCGCGAAATCGTCGAGCGAGATGCCAAAAACCTCGGCCCCTTTGGCTGCTGTGTGTGCGGTGTACGCAGGTTCATTGCGTTTGCCGCGATGGGGTGGTGGTGCAAGGTAGGGGCTATCGGTTTCCACCAAGATCCGGTCCAAGGGCGCTGCGGCAAAGATGTCGCGCACCTCTTGGCTTTTGGGGAATGTCGCGATGCCAGACATCGACAGATAGAACCCCAGATCGAGTGCGGCGCGGCCCAGTTCAGGCGAGCTTGAGAAGCAATGCATCACGCAGGAATACGCCCCGTTTGCATGTTCTTCCGCCAAAATGCGGGCCATGTCATCATCGGCGCCGCGTGCGTGGATGATCAGTGGCAGGCCCGTTTCACGCGCTGCTGCGATATGAATACGCAGGCTTTCTTTTTGGATATCAGCACTTTCGGATGTGTAATGGTAATCCAGACCCGTCTCGCCGATGCCGACCATTTTCGGGTGCTGTGCGATCTTGATCAGTTCATCGACGCTGGCCAATGGTTCTTCTGCCGCTGACATTGGATGGGTGCCGCAGGCGTAGAACACGGGATCATGCGCTTCGGCAATGGCCCGCACGCTTGGTTCATTGCGCAGGCGTGTGCAAATCGTCACCATACGTGTCACGCCAGCGTTCAACGCCCGTTGAATCACGTCAGGGCGTTCGGCATCAAAGTCCGGAAAATCAAGGTGGCAGTGGCTGTCGACAAGGATAGGAAGGGTCATAATCTGCCTTTAGCGGGCAGCAACGGCCCGTGCGGTTTCTTCGATCTTAAATACGATATCTAGGACCAAAGCAGCAGGGTCAAGGTTCACCGCCCGCCCGTGTCTGATCCGCGCGGTCAGGTCTTGTTGTAACTGCGCCCAAGCGCGGGCCGCGCGATCATCAGGCGACAGGCGTGCCAGTAATCGGGCCTCGCCGGGTGCACCTTGTGTGGCGGGTGGGCCAAGCAAGCCGGCACGTGCACACCGCGCGAGGAAATGGTCGATCAGATCAAGCGTCAGGCCGTAACGGATCACGTTCGCAACACCTGCGCAGGAATTAGCGAGCGAAAGCGCGGCGGGGCGGTCTGCGTTGGGCAGGTTGTCCATCACTTTGATGATTTCGGCATAACGCGGCAACCCGTCGTGGTTCAGCATCGCGATGGCATCGCCGGCTGATCCGCCCGCCAAAACGGTCAGAGCTTCGGTGGCGTCTGCGGTATGGCCCGCTTGGGTTAGCGCTTGGCTTAGGTCGTCTGCGCCCAACGGCCCACAGCGCAATTCGCGGCAGCGGGACCGGATCGTTGGCAAAAGGCGTGATGGTTGATGGGCGATCAGCAGGATCGTGGTGTCGGTTGGCGGTTCTTCCAGTTCTTTAAGGATCGCGTTGGCCGCGTTGCGGTTCAATTCGTCTGCTGCATCGACAATGACAACGCGCCGCCCGCCGTCAGTGGCGGACATGTGAAAGAAGCCCTTCACGCCGCGCACGGCATCAACGGTGATGTCGGCTTTCAGCTTCTTCGTTTTCTCGTCGTAGGGACGGCGGACAATGAACAAACGCGGATGCGCGCCCGATTGAACAAGCCGCGCGTCGGGATGGTCGTCGTCAACATGCAAGGTTTCCGGCGGGGGCGGCGCGCCAAACAGCCCGTCACCTTGATCCGGTTCTTGTGACAACAAAAATGTGGCGATTTTCCATGCCAGCGTCGCTTTTCCCACGCCGCGCGGACCAGTGATCAACCAACCGGAATGCAGGCGGCCGGCATTGAAGGCCTCTAGAAACGACGCTTCTGCCGCCGATTGTCCAAATAAGACAGGCGTTTCGCGCGGGTGCGGTGCACCTTCGATCCGGTCGGGTTCGGGGATATCGTCGCTCATGTGCGGGCAGCGTATTGGGCGGCAATGTCGGCTGCGATCGCGTCTGGTTCACGATTGCCGTCGATCAGAATGCAACGCTCTGGGAAAGACTTGGCGAGCGACAAGAAGCCGTGGCGTAGGGTTTCTTGGAACGGCAGACCGAAATCTTCGAACCGGTCTTCGCCCGAATTGCGGGCAAGACCGCGGGTTAACGCGACTTCTGGATCCATATCTATGATGAAGGTCAAATCAGGTTCGCGGCCAATTATCAGGCTGTGCAATTGGTCCACCATGCCGCGCAGATCACCACGGGTGGCACCTTGATACACGCGAGTGCTGTCTGCGAAACGATCCGAAATAACGGTTTGGCCAGCAGCCAGCGCAGGTTCGATTGTCTTTTCCAGATGGTCGCGGCGGGATGCGGTAAACAGCAGGATTTCTGTTTCGGCAGACCAACGGTCCGGTTCGCCCGTCAGGACAAGGTTGCGTATTTCCTCGGCACCGGGTGATCCGCCCGGTTCGCGGGTCAGGATCACGTCTTGTCCCGCCGCTTCAAGTGATGCTTTCAACGTCCGCGATTGAGTGGATTTGCCGGAGCCGTCGATGCCCTCGAACGTAATGAAACGGCCCATGGTCATCAATTAGGACTCTGCCTCTGTCGCGGCTTCGGGGGCTTCTGCCGTTGGGCCGAACTTACCCCAAAGCACTTCGCCTGCCACGCGCAGCCGCGTGTTGAAACCACCCAGCGGCACGTCATGTTCTGCGACCAATGGGACACGGTGTTCGGGCAAGCCGTCCAGCGAAATCACCAATTCACCCAGTTCCTGACCGGCTGTGATCGGGGCCTCGAACGGGCCTGTGTAGATGACTTCGGCGTCCAGACCGTCTTGGTTCACAACGGGCACCAACAGTGAAACGTCATCTGCAACGGTCAAACCAACGGAGGGCTGTTCGCCCATCCAGACCTCTGCTTCGGCGATCCGTGTGCCACCTTGGGCGACGTCCTTTTGGGCAAACTGACGGAAAGCCCAATTCACGATTTTCTCGGCTTCTTCGGCACGCGCCTGCGAACTGTCGAGACCCGTAATCACAAAAATAATTCGGCGATCACCTTGTTTCGCAGACCCAACCAGTCCGTAACCGGCTTCCTGCGTGTGGCCCGTTTTCAGGCCATCTGCACCGATCCCAAGGCTCAGGATCGGGTTGCGGTTGCGGGTGTTGGATGGGACGCGGTTATCGAAGGCAAATTCGCGTTCGGAGAACAGCGGGTAATAGGTGGGGTAGTCGGTGATCAGACGGTTCGCGAGGATGCCCAAATCACGCATCGACATGCGATGCCCGGCAGCAGGCCAACCGTTGGAATTGGCAAAAGACGAATTCGTCATGCCCATGCGACGCCCGCGTTCGGTCATCTGACGGGCGAATCCTGCTTCTGTACCGTCAAGCGACAGGGCCTCGGCCAACACAGCGCTTGCGTCATTGCCAGACAAAACGATCACGCCGCGCAGCAGGTCTTCGACCGTCACACGGTCGGTCGTGTCCAAAAACATGGATGACCCGCCATAGGATGCGGCATGTGTAGAAACGGGCAGGCGTTCATCAATGCGCAAGATGCCGTCGGCCACGGCCTCGAACGCCATGTAGATCGTCATCAGTTTGGACATGGACGCGGGCGGCAATGGTTCGTCTGCATTCTTGTCCAACAGAACAGTGCCTGTTGTTTGGTCGATCACATAGGCAGCCGTAGCGCGTGTGTCAAAGGTTTGAGCAAGCGCCGCGACGCTCCAGACCATGCTGACGATCAGGGCAAGGCCAGTACGGACAAAAGGAATAGGCATCGGTGACAGCTCCGATTGAAGTGGGTTTAGTTGCTTACGAAGTAGGCGTCAGTAAAGCCGAGCGCCTTGACCTTATCCAAGATCGCAGCCCGATCCGCAGCGGTCGGGGCAGGGCCCACGATCACACGCCAGAACGGTTTGCCTTGGCTGTTTTGGGCCAGCACGGTGGCGGACATGCCATCTTGGCGCAGCGACGTCGCGGTGTTGTTCGCGTTTTCTTCGACACTGAAAATACCGATTTGGATAAACGGTTTCGCCAGTGATGATGCAGGCGCCGCAGCGGGTGTCGGCACTGGGGCAGGTGCGGGCGTGGCCACGGGGGCAGGTGTCACGGCTTCTGCTGCGGCAATAGCGGCGGCGGCACCGGCGATTGGGTCTGATTCCAGCGGTGTCGCTGCAATTTCAACGGGTGCGTCAAAATCAGTGGTGGCTGGCGGTGCAACTGGCGCAGCTTCACGACGCAGTGCGACAACATTCAATGTCGCGGGCGATCCGGCGAGCATACCAAGTTCCTCGGCAGCATCGGATGATACTTGCAGTGCCGGACCAGGGTTATCGCGTTCACGACGGAACAAGGCGCCGATCACGAATTTCCCGTTGGTCTCATTACGAATGATCACACGTTCAGGGTCCGTCACATCCGGATGCGCCACCCAAACACCGCCAAGAGAGGGGCGTCCGTCCCAAAGTCCGGTTTCCGTCTTCTGGAAAATTTCAGGTGCTTCGACGTCGCGCTCTTCCGTTGCACCGCCAAGAAGGGGCAATGCAGGGGCTTCGGCGTCTGGTGTCGCTTCTGCTCCGACGCCGATGTTTTCCAGTTGCTCACACGCTGCTACCGTTAACATGAGCGACGCCGCAAGGCCGCCTTTTAGCCAAGGTGTTGAAATCAATGCATTTGCCATTGCTAATCGCCCCAAATTTGCCCGGTGGTTTCGGTTGACCCGACACCCATCATTGTTGTTTGGCCAGCGATGAAATGCGACGCTGAACCCTATATAATGCGCACATTAGCGGGGGAGGGCACATTTGGGAAGTCTTGAGACAAAATCATGGGCGGATTTCCACGCGATCATTTTTCATCAACATGGGTCTTTACCTTCCAAATCAATGGCCCTAAGAAGCCCCCCAGCGGAGGCTTGGCAGAGTGGTCGAATGCACCGGTCTTGAAAACCGACGAGGGTGAAAGTCCTCCCAGGGTTCGAATCCCTGAGCCTCCGCCATAATACGTATTTGTACGATTTGACGAAGCCGCTTTGAGCGGCTTTTTTCTTTTGTTTGTATAGGTTTATACTCTTTCTTCGATCTTCTTGAGTTTCATTCAATTGCGTCTATATTCGTTCCTTGAGTGGTATGGAATGTGGTATGTATTGTGGCCCTATCTGGTAAGCTAACGAAGAAGCTCGTTGAGAATCTAAGCGCTGGGCGGCACGGCGATGGCAATGGTTTGTACCTTGTGGTCGATCCAAGCGGTGCACGGCGCTGGATTGTGCGGGTTGTCGTCAAAGGCCAGAGAAATAAAAATGGTGGCCCTCTGCGGACAGACTTTGGTCTCGGCGGCGCTGACATCGTTACGCTGAACCAAGCAAGAGAACGCGCTCTGGAATACCGCCGCATGGCCAAACAGGGCCTCAACCCACGTTTCAATGCGCACAAAGAGGTGCCGACCTTCGAGGAAGTCGCCCAACAGGTTCACATTGACCGCATGCCTACTTGGAAAAACCAGAAACATGGACAGCAATGGATCAACACATTGCGTGATTATGCCTTTCCTAAAATCGGCCGCATGCCGATTGATAGTATTGATCAACCAGAGGTGCTGATGTGCCTGTCCCCGATCTGGACCGAAAAGCACGAAACCGCTCGACGTCTGTCTCAGCGTATCAAAATCGTTCTCGACGTCGCAAAATCCAAAGGATTGCGATCGGGCGAGAACCCTGTGACGGCGATCAAAGATGCGCAGGTTCTTCCCAAGGTGAAAGCAAAGCCGAAACATCACATGGCAATGCGGTGGCAGGATGTGCCTGCGTTCTATGCCGATCTGACATCCCGCAATGCGATGTCAGCAAGCGCGCTGCGCTTTACCTGCCTGACCGGATCGCGGACGAACGAGGTTCTGGGCATGCGCTGGCCGGAAATCGACTTTGACGAACGGCTGTGGACCTGCCCTGAAGAGCGGATGAAAACCGGTGAGGCGCACCGCGTACCGCTGACTGATGAGATGTTGGCAATCATTGAGCCGCTACGTGAGCTAAAGTCGGATTTTGTTTTTGAGGGGCAAAAGCGTCATAAGCCGATGTCGAACATGTCGATGCTGATGTTGTTGCGGCGGATGAATGTTGAGGGCGTCACCGTTCACGGTTTCCGATCCACCTTCCGGGACTGGGCGTCAGAAGTGGCGAGTGCGCCGCGTGAGGTTGCCGAGATGAGCCTTTCGCATCGCGTTGGATCAGAGGTTGAACGCGCATACGCTCGGTCCGATTTGTTAGAAAAGCGGAGAGCGCTGATGGACCGTTGGTCTGTCTTTGTTACCACTGCGGAAAAGAGCAACTAAGGAATGACAAGCATGCCACCTGAGCCGACTGACGACCATTCTTTTGACTTCGGCGGCCCGATCGACTTGAAGGCACTAAAGGAGCGTCTCGATCGAGGCGGCCCCGTTCGCCTTTCTGAACCTGAACGCGCGGTACAGATGACGTTGGACCTTTTCATTGACGAATCTGAGAATGATGGCGGAGATCTATACTCAGTTGTTTTGTCGAGTGGAGTGACATCCCTCTCAACGCTGGTGGACGAAGCAACTCTCAAAAGTTTCCGAAGTATTACTGATTTCGCTGAAACATTTTTCCGCGAGCCCTACCGCGTATTCTCTCCGGTTGGCGAACTCTCATACATTAAGGACCAGATTGGCCAGCACATTGGTATCGAGGTCGAGGCAATGTTCGCTAAGGGTATTCCTTCTGGAGGTTTGGAGGTCGATTACAGCGCTTCCGCGATAGAAGATCCGTGGTTGGCGAATAACCTAGAGGCCACGCTGAATGCTTTGGTAATTCACCGCCAAATGCTAGATGGCGTCGGCAGGATTGATCCGGAGCAGACCATTCGAGATGCGTTTCCATCCGCAAATGATTTCATTGAACTTATGATGGAGCATTACAATCTGGGCTTTCTAACGGCGCGTCTTCTGAGCGAGAACTTTACCAGAAACGAGATTGAGCCCTTAGCCTATAAAGGGGTCGCGTTCGAGGAGGCGCAAAAACATCGGACCGCAGCAAGCGGAAAGAAGTCTAGCGACAAGCGCCATCGGAGAATTGAAGCGGTGCTGAGTGCCATGGAAGAGCTTTGCGCCGAGAATCCGTCGATCGGTCGTTTCGGCATAAAGGCTTTGACGGATCTCGCGATACAGGATTGCGTAAAAGCTGATCCATCGCTCTGGAAACAGGGCAAGGGACAACGTGATGAGTACATAGACGAGATGAGATCCGATCTGCGGTACCAAAGCCGGCTTAAGGCGCTCAAACTCTAAAACCGCTTAAGCGGTTTGCTGTTTTTCCCAAAGCGGTTAGCGGTTTGCTGTTTTCGGATAACTGCTTGATGTAAAGTATTAAAAATACCTTCAGTGCGTCTTAATACGTAAATCCAACCTCAAAGAAACCAATTGAGGGGAATTTGCGCATGTCAGGCATATTTGAAAACAAACGTAGCTATGTCTTGGGTGACCCTGAGCTTGAGCTGCTTGGTGACCGTGACAAGCTTGCGCAATGGCGCCACAAAGGGATGGGCCCTGCCTATTACCGTCTGGGTCGTAAGATCGTTTACCGTGGGTGTGATCTCAATCAATGGGTTGAAGCGCACCGCGTCGACCCGAATGTGGGGGGCAAATAATGGTCCCTTCATCACTTCTTTTGAGCCAATCATGGGGTCTGTGCACCCTGACGGTTTCCACACGCAGTGAATTTGCGTTCGGCAGCCTGCAAGTTTTGGGGGTGTAGTGGTGCCCGTAACTTCATCTCATAGTCAGTTGAACCTGTTCTCATCAGAGCCGAACCCGGCAAAATCGGCTCGTGTGTCTCGTCAGAAGAAAACACCTCGGTGCGAGACCTGCGCTGAGTGCTTTCTTTCGGATCGCGAAGTGGCAAAACGCTACGACGTCTCGCGCGCATCGGTTTGGCGTTGGTTGGCCAATGAGCCAACGTTTCCGACACCCGTTAAGCTGAGCGCGGGCACATCGCGCTGGAAGCTCAGCGACCTCGTTCAGTTTGAAGCGAAGGCACGTAAAGCCGAACGCAAAAAGCGCACAGCAACGAAGTTGGGCGCGGGCTAATGGCAAAGTCCTACAAAAACGTGTTCCTCAAGAAGAACCGCGTCTACTCGGTCGAGCAGCTGATGATCGCGTACGGCGTTACCGCCAATACGGTCTCTAACTGGGTGAGGGAAGGGTTAATGCCCTCTGATGCGCAGAAGCCATATGTGTTCCGTGGGGCTGTTGTTGTCGCGTTCCTTAAGCGTCAACGGTCGTTGAAAGGCCGCAAACTTTTGCCTGCCGAGTTTTGGTGCCGGACGTGCCAAACATCGGTCAAGCCTGGTCCGGAGGCCGTGGCTAAAATCCGTGCAGCGAATGGGCGTCCCATGCTGCAGGCGGCTTGTCCGTCATGTTCATCCAAGGTCCAAAAGATAACGCATGAGACTGATTGCGACAGCGTTCAGGATTGTCGCAATCCCAATATCCCCACGGACTGCTGTCGCGAAGAAAAGACGGACTTGCGTGGGGGTATTTGGATTAACGTCGGTAATCAAAGCGCGATCTACTCCTCGGAGAACGATCGCATCATTCACAAATGGCAGAGCTATGCCGGACGTTACGATGAAAAAACCATCGTAAAGCATCTCGCTGCGATCCGGTATTTTGAAAAATTTCTGTCGGGGAAGTCGTTCAGCAAGCTACGTATCGACGATTTTGCAGCGGTACGTGATGACCTCAAACGGCGCGCCAATGTCACTTCCGATGACAGGATGTCGGCTTCATCAATCAAACACACGATCTCATACCTCGGCTCGTTTTTTGATTGGCTGATTGGCCAAGAAGGGTATAGACGCTTGCCCCGTGACTTTCGGGGTTACTTGGTTGTCCCCAAGGCGATCCTTGCGAAGTCGGCACAGACGAAGCAGAAAGACTTTCCGAGCATTGAAGACGCCGAGCAGCTGCTGCTGGACATGCCAGCAGGTTCACTTGTGGAGATGCGGTCGCGTGCGATATTTGCCTCGGCGTTTCTCGGAGCATTGCGGGCTGACACGCTTGCGTCGCTTCAACTGCGCCACATTCAGATCGAGCAACGACTGATCATACAGGACGGAGCGGTATCTCGGACCAAAGCTGGCAAAAGCATCACCATATCTTGGTTCCCGATAGCCAAAACCTTTGAGGAGATCGTTGTGGAATGGATTGAGCGTCTTCGGATGTTGGGCTTCCAAGACGACGATGCGCTGTTCCCAGATGCCAAGTGGTTGAAGCACAAAGTGGAGTTGGCGAAACAGATCCCGATAATGTCGACGACATATGCCGTGACGGATGCGTTCAAAGTGGCCAGCCGTGGCCTAACAGTTCCCTATA
Organism: Rhodobacteraceae bacterium S2214; assembly: GCA_025141675.1. Classification (NCBI taxonomy): domain Bacteria; kingdom Pseudomonadati; phylum Pseudomonadota; class Alphaproteobacteria; order Rhodobacterales; family Paracoccaceae; species Rhodobacteraceae bacterium S2214. Next base: position 2,721,586 of record CP081161.1, on the reverse strand, counting down.
CGCCGCATGCCGCCAAGCACACGATCGGAGCCGAGCGCGACGCGCGTCCACTGACCCATCAAGAACGGAAGGCTTGGTCATTGAACATGGGTCATGAAACTGAACAGATCACGGAACGCCATTACGGGACGATGCCCGAAGATCAGCGGTTTGACGTCTTGGAAAATATAGGAACCGACCGCGCATCGGATGTTCCTCAGATGACTGATGAAGCCAAAATCGCGCTCGTTGATGAGGTGATGGAACACATCGGACGTCGCAAACAACGGCTATAATGGCGGGCGCGAAATGCGATATGATCTGGGAAGCTGTGTCCCGCTTTAATGAGGTGATCGCTTATCGACGATCACTCGCAGGCGCGAAAGGCCTATTGCAGCCGCTCTTGCGAAACGCTTCTAATGACCGCTCCCAGCGCCAAAGCAGACATGCCCGTTTGACACATCGGGCGGGAAGCAGTCATTCGCTGCGTTTGCGAAATTCCGTGTCAGACGGGCAAAAGCGGCCATTCAGGCTGGCACAAGCAGCAACTAGTCCAGAAATTGCAGCAAGCAGTACTAACCTACTCGACCGTCGAGCTGGTCAACGCGTTGGAGCTGGAAAAGGCGCTCGGAAAAGCCGGAAAAATGGCCGAGATGCTGACCAAGATCGACTTGGTCATTCTTGACGAACTTGGCTACCTGCCGTTCAGCCCGTCTGGCGGCGCGCTGCTGTTCCACCTTCTGAGCAAGCTTTATGAGCGCACCAGCGTCGTCATCACAACCAACCTCAGCTTCAGTGAATGGGCGCAGGTCTTCGGTGATGCAAAGATGACAACAGCACTGCTCGACCGGCTCACCCACCGCTGCCACATCTTGGAGACCGGCAACGACAGCTATCGCTTCAAAGCCAGCTCAGAGACCGCAGCGAAAACCACAAAGGAGGCAACCACATTGACCAAAGCATAGCCGCCGATACATATCTAAGAGCGGGTCAAATCTCGGTGATAATACCGGGTCAGTTCTCAATGACATTCAACAGCTGCTGGGCCCCATAAGGGCCCAGCAGCTTGCGCTTTGGTCAGAATACGAAGCTCCGTTACCCTTCCTCGCGTGACTTAATAGAAAGCTCTACCTCAACCCTTGGGATATCTAACAGTCTGCGTGGGAGCGACCCAGGTCGACCTCCTGCCTTTTCAACAAGATCAGCGTAGGGGTCGCCCACCCGAAGGGCGAGCGCGTCATACGTCAGCCAATCAGCCAAAGATCTGGAGGCCACCCCTACCGTTCCGTGAAAAAGTTGGGTTCCGGATCCTTGGTGCCCAGCTAAGTCAGCAACTAGCTGAGCCGGTATTACCGGCACACCGCGCCCATTTGTTGGTGGCCCGTGAAAAAAGTAGACGCTGGATTGTGTCTGCTCCAGAAGATCTTTGCGCTGTTGAATATCAATCTTGTAGGAGCTGTTCCACTTAGGCTGTTTCGCTGCCTTTTTGTCACGATAGAGTCGTTTGGCCTGCACAAGCGTTACACGTCGCCCCATCGGTTTCCCATCTACAATCGGATCAACAATCAAGCATAGGTCTGCTGAAAAACTCCCAACGCCCTTTACACCCATACCTCCCTCCTCGGCGCGGTCAACATTACGATAAAGCATTTTCACTGACGCCCGATACGGTGCAGATGTTGCTCGAGCAAGCGCCTCTAACGTTACATCCAAATCACTGAAGCGTAGCGCCAGCGTTGTGAATAGCGTAGAAAGAAGACGGTCCTCACCTTCGTCACCGTGAGCCTCATATTCTTTAGCGAATTGGTTTTCTACTGAGGCGATAGTGCGTTCTATTAGTTGCTCCACTGCGCGATCGCCAAGCCACGTTCTTGCAGGCTCTGAAGACGCCAAATTATTCTGCTCGAGAGCAACCAAACTTTGAACTAGCCCACCAGTAGTTGGGAGAGCAGAAGCATCTAGGGTTTCACCAAACTTTGACGCCCGAACTGCGCGAGCAGAAAATCTGACAATTTGTACTGGGTGGTCTTCGAGCTTGGCAATAAACGCCTGATCTTCAGCATTGGCTAAGGACACCGCAGCAAATTGAGCGAGATCGGCAGTTTGGCCCTCTGATAGCCAAAGCAGTGCTTCAATCACAGCCTGCCGCAGTTCTATGTCACCGGAGGTAGCAGTCAACAACGCATCGACAAATGCGCCCTTAACTTCGGCTGGACGAGATAAGAGGCTGCCCCCCGCCCAACCTGCATCATTGCCGAAAAGCTCGAGGAGAATAGCTGCTGCCTTGCGAACTTTGCATAACGGCTCAATCGCCTTTGAAATTTCTAGGCGTGCATCAATTTTTTTCTGAGATTCTCGGTTCCTGTCACCTTCTATGTCAAAAACGGCATTTGGATCGGCGTAGTCAGGTCTCGCTCGCAGTATCACTTGAAGCGCAATCCAAGGAGACCAATCCAAGCTCTTGCCAAGAGCGGCAAATACCGAGGTTGAAAGAACCTTGTCGGATCGGTTTGCTTTGTCTAACGCGTCGATCATTTGTCGTGCCTGCCAAAGTTCAATGTCTGGCAAAAAAGAAAGCAAATCGTCCAGATCGTATAGGTAGTTAGAACCAATCGCGGAAACTATCTGGGCAAAAAAGGAAGGTTCAAATTTCAATTTAGGAAAGGCATCAAAAACCAGCTTTCGAAGGTAGGAGTAGGACACGGTCAAATGCTTAACAAGTGGTTCCGCAAGAGCATCCCAGCGCCGGTCAACATGGGCGAAAAGGTTTTGCTCGTTTTCCTCCATTTCATCATTAAGCTGTCTATTTTTGCTCAAGGCATAGGCTAACTCGCAAACTACTTCGGCATCCACCAGTTGATCTGACTTAGGATCTACAAGCGCGGATAGCGCAGTTTTCATCTGAGTACTCGTCGCGTCAATTTCGCCTGAACTACCAACACTGACCCGCCTTCCGACTTGCTTAATACGCCCCGGAACGAGCTCTCCTATCATGTTTGCCAGTACCTCTAGCGGGGGTTCACTATCTGGATGAGTCATCCAAAACCTTTCTAAGCTGTATGCGTCTTTAGTTGGTCTTTTCTTGCTTCAAGCTAAACCCAAGTCTTCATTGAAGCAAAACGTGCAAGTGAGCCTCGGATTCAAAGTGCATCAAATTTTGATTGAGACATTTTTCAACCGCGAAACCGCCTTCTGGGAAGAGAAACGGTGGGTACGATGATTGTCTCATCATCCTTTTTCGAAAATTTTTCATGATGATGTACTGAAAGAGAAAGTCCCATGATGGCTGCCCTAGAGAGCCGAATAACATGCAAACTCAATTCGTAGAGCTCTGCCTCTGAAACATACTCGCATAACTGAATTCGGTCATGTGGGATGCCAAATTCATGAACACTGAGGAACCGATGTTCAGCGGCATTGCGAACGTCATTGGCCCGGGCCGCCAAGGGGGAAGAAATAGTTTTCAAGTCCGTGTCGTAAACATCAAGAGACAACGAAAATAGCCCTCGCAATCGCCAGTTCTCTTGAGGCAGCGCTGTATGAATCTGCTTGCATCCACGGTCGGAAAACCAAATATTTCGAAACGATACGCGGCTTGGGTCTTTGCCAAGTTTGAAAAAATCATTGATGAATACTGCGGTTTTATCCAGCAGAGAATATGCTAAACGCATGGCTGCTTTCTGTTTCTCGATACCAATGCTGGATACTGAGTAGTCATGATGCTCGAACATTAAAGAAGATTTATCCGCATGGTGTTCTTCAGATTCGGCGATACGTCCCTCCCAAAGCAGCACACATGCTGCAGCATATTCCTGCTTTAAGAGATCAAAGAATTTAACGAACCGAGGCTCTTCGCCGATAGCGTAGGTATGGGATGGCAAGTGAAAAACATCCTGCCCTGCCACCGGCCAGCCTCCCAGATCGTTCAATGGATTTAAAAATAGTTTGTTTTCAAGCCGCCATTGATTGAAGCGTCGCTCTTCATCAGTTTGCCCCAAGTCGAAATCATATGGGTCAAAGTTATCTAGTTGGCAATGTTGTGCCAGATATTCCGAGATTTCATCCAACTTGGTTGCGAACTGGTCAGCGACTACGCTTTGGAAGCCAGAATCCCAAAACGCATTTGGAGATAGAGCTCCTTGGTAGCCTTTTTGTGCTTCAGAAAGGAAAATACATTGGTGACCGGTATCATAGAGCCCAGCACTGTAAGTAGTAAGGCCATAGGCGCGATTTCCTGCCGCCATGGCAAATGTGGGAATTAGATCCAGCGCTTCGTCCCAAGCTGAGACTGCATCAATGGATCTCCCGACAGTATTGAGCGCGTTGCCTAGATTTGTGAGTATTTGAGCACGTCGAACTAGATCGAGTTCAGAAAACGCCTCTGATTTCCTCGCCCGTCTCAATGACAGAATTTCTTCGGTTACTTCCGCTTGTTGCCAGCCAAAGGGGTTTGCTTTGTAGTCAGGGCTTAGTTGTTTTAGTGCCGAGTAGGCGTTTGCACGGCAGTAATTTAGAATAGGTACCGATCTGGCATCCGGAGCCCTCAAGAGTTCAATGTCTATGGTTTGGATCGCTTCCAGCAGAGCATTTTTATCGCCATTGTCCATGGCTTCATCAGTTTCAACTGCAATTTTTTCAACTAAATCCATTCCAACCCCGTACTAATCACCCTTCAATAGACCGTTTTTGACGCCTTTTTTGCAAACCAGAAACGGAAATCCTGTTTATGCCTTTTCAAGCCAACATAAACTTCTCTAACTCCAGACGTCTCATCATAACTTTTGGTTGATTTATATTTTGAGAAACTCACCTGATATACTAGGGACTGGCCGCAAATTTTGAGAATTTTATCCAGCCATGCCCGCTTTGCCCACAAAATTTCGTCCTCATCCTGATATCTGCCTCCTCTACCTTCTCCGTCGGGTTTCCACGATCCCCAGACCTCACTCTTGAGGGCGAGACTACCTTTGCGATCAAGCTATCGGCCGTCGTTTTCGTCTGATCTTAGGCGACGTGATGAATGACTGGTATACGGCGTCGTTCCTTGCCGCGTTCTTCAGCGATCTGCGCAGCGTTCGCAGCTATTCGGAATTGTCTCCAGAGGATGAACACGCGTTGAAAAGCGGCGCTATCATGACTGAATAGCAGACGTTGGCACAGCCGCAGCGAAATGGTGATTTGTCCCGCGATGCGGTCATCCAGCATGCCAAAATGCTGCGCGCATGGGTCTACGTCCGCTTTAGGGAAGCTGCATTGCAGCGACGCGACAGTCGGCCAAGGTCCGGTATGGGCCGTCTTCGACGTCTTTATCAGGATATAGGTCTGCACGGATGCTGCGACCGACCTAAGGGCGGCTCCGAGCCCAATCTCACCGATGCTGCAAAGAGTATGAACGGCTGCTTTGTTGAAACGCGCCGATCAAACCGTCATCCCTACGCTCGCTTGCATCATAAATTGCGCACCAATCGGCCGGGTTGCGGCACCGATCGCGCGGGCCTTGCCGCCAATGCTGCCACTTTCGATCCTAGGTTGGATCAGTCCACGTGTATCTTGGGTTACGACGTAGCGGCGAACTCGGCTCACGAGATCATCGCGCACACTGGTCGGAAATGCTCCGTCAATTAGGATCGCTTCAAAATCTATGACCGAGCAGGTCGACAGCGCGGCCTTGGCAAGTTCTTGTGCTGTTTGACCCAACCAAGGGTCAACATAGCGTGAAAGGGTATGCCAGCTGTCTGGGTCCGACCAGAGTTGCTGGGGGTCCAAATCCACCTCACGAAGGCGCAATTCCAACTGGTGGATCGAGGCCATATCGACCAACTGCATGCTTTCTCCGTTAGGGCCAATACTTCGAAGTGATCCCAACGCGCCTGCATTTCCCTGACGTCCCTCAAAGACCGAATTGTTCAGCACAACTCCGCCACCGATGAACGCTCCAATGAAGAAATATGCATAGTCCCGAAACTCTTTGCCGCGACCGTAGGTGTGCTCGGCCTGACACGCGGCAGTGGCGTCGTTTAAAAGTAATACGGGCAAGCTGACACGTGATTGGGCTTCCTCTTTCAGGTCGATGCCTTCCCACGGCGACAAGGCCGCAGACATGTCCAAGGACCGGTCTGGCCAGTTCCATAACTCAAACGGGGCCGCGATCCCAAGGCCACAAATCCGCTCGGCGTGCGCTGTTTCCATATCATCTATGATGTCGCGAACGCTAACTTCCAGAAAATCGAAGATGTCATCAGGAACCGGGACAGGGTAGGTCAATTGCCGCTCTTCGCGCAGGTTGCCATTCAAATCGAGGAGCACCAGATCTGTGGACCTTCGCCCAATCTTGAGACCGAATGAAAATGCGCCATCTGACGCCAATTTCATTGGAATAGACGGCTTCCCAACCTTGCCCCTAACCGGCTCTCCCGTTTCCAAAACCCCCTCTCCTTTAAGGCGTCGAAGGATACTTGAAACAGTGGGCGGGGAAAGCTCGGCCAATCGTGAAAGGTCGCTGCCTGGCATCGGACCATTTCGTTGCAGAAGCGACAGCAAAAGCCGTTCGTTATGATCCCGAACACCCTTCTGGCTTAAGCCCGTGCTGATTGATCTGATAAGCCCGTCTTCCATTACACCACCATAACAGCCATACAATGCAGGTAAATAGATTAATAAGAAAAGTTAACTAACTAATTGACAGGTGCCTGAGAATCGCGTTTCCTAGGGTCAAGCGATGGGTGAGTGCCGGTCGCAAATTCGTTGGGGTGGAGGCCCTGACCAATCAACCGTCTGGGAGGACATCATGAAAAAGTTGCTTATCGGCACCGCTCTTGCCGCCATTACATCCGCTGGTTCCGCGATGGCTGACGGCCACGCCACTTCTGCATGCCTGATCACCAAAACCGACACCAACCCGTTCTTCGTCAAGATGCGCGAAGGGGCGACCGCAGCTGCTGAAGCGGCTGGCATCACACTGAACTCCTACGCGGGTCAGGTTGATGGTGACAACGAAGCACAGGTTGCTGCGATTGAAACCTGCATCGCTAATGGCGCATCCGGTATCCTGATCACTGCATCCGACACCGCGGCTATCGTGCCATCGATTGAACAGGCTCGCGAAGCTGGCCTTCTCGTCATCGCGCTGGACACACCGCTGGACCCGATTGACGCAGCTGACGCGACGTTTGCAACCGACAACTTCCTTGCCGGTGAGTTGATCGGCCAGTGGGCTGCAGCAACACTGGGTGATGACGCGGCAAACGCGAAAATTGCCATGCTTGACCTTGCGATCAGCCAGCCAACCGTTGGTGTTCTGCGCGACCAAGGTTTCCTGACAGGTTTTGGCATCGACACAGTTGATGTGAACAAGTGGGGCGACGAAACAGACGAGCGTATCATCTGTAACGAAGTGACCGCTGGCAACGAAGAAGGCGGTCGTACAGCGATGGAAAACTGCCTTGCCGTCGATCCTGAGATCAACGTGGTCTACACTATCAACGAGCCTGCCGCTGCGGGTGCATATGAAGCTTTGGCTGCCATCGGTCGTGAAAACGACGTGTTGATCGTGTCTGTGGACGGCGGTTGCCCGGGCATTCAGAACGTGGCTGACGGCGTGATCGGTGCGACAAGCCAGCAGTATCCTCTGTTGATGGCGTCTTTGGGTATCGAAGCGATTGTCCAGTACGCGGCTGATGGCACACTGCCAGAAAACACTGCGGGTAAGAATTTCCTAGATACGGGCGTGTCCCTTGTCACCGATCAGCCTGCGGATGGTGTCGACTCTATCGACGTCGCTGAAGGCACGGATCGCTGCTGGGGCTAAGCCCTGCGGCCCAGGTGTGATAACATCCTGAAAGAACCAACGAGACGGGCGGCACGCGGCTGCCCGTTTCCAACTTGGCCCATCAACGGCCGTTCGTAAAACACGACATTGGGGGGACGCAAATGACCGATAGTCAAAGCTACGAAGACGTGGTTAAGGACAAAACCGAAACGCAATTCGCACAGTTCGACGACGAACAAAGAGGATTGATCGGCAAGGTCCAGCACGCGCTTCATGTCAATCCGGCCCTTGTTCCCCTGATCATTCTGGTCACAGCGATTGCGCTGTTCGGAATGATCCTTGGCCAGCGGTTCTTTTCCGCCGGCACGCTGACCTTGATCCTGCAACAGGTGCAAATTGTCGGGGTTCTTGCTGCCGCGCAGACCCTTGTTATTCTGACGGCGGGGATTGACCTGTCTGTCGGTGCGATTGCGGTGCTGTGTACGGTGATCATGGGGCAATTTACATTTCGTTATGGGCTCCCGGCAGAGCTGAGCCTGATGATCGGGCTCGCCTTTGGGGGCGCTATCGGCGCGATCAGCGGGTTCCTTGTGAGCCGGGTCAAAATCCCTCCGTTCATCGTGACCTTGGGCATGTGGCAGATTGTTCTGGCGTCCACTTATCTGTTTTCCCGCAACGAAACCCTGCGCAGCAGTGATCTGCGCGCCGATGCGCCTGCGCTTTTGTTCTTGGGCAACAAGATCCAGATCGGCGGGGCGAATTTCACTTTTGGTGTGATCTTGATGATCCTGATCTTTGTCGCCCTTGCCTATGCGTTGCGGGCGACGGCATGGGGAAGGCATGTTTATGCCGTGGGCGATGACCCAGAGGCCGCTCAACTGGCCGGTGTGAACGTCCACAAAACCCTCATGTCAGTTTATATCATGGCTGGCCTGATCTGCGCGGTGGCCGCATGGGTGATGATTGGGCGGTTCAGCTCGGTGTCGCCATCGGCATCAACCGGGGTGATCGGGAACATCCAGTCGATCACGGCGGTGGTGATTGGCGGCATATCTCTGTTCGGTGGTCGTGGATCGATTTTCGGCGCATTCTTCGGTGCCCTCATCGTGGGCGTGTTCGAAATGGGCCTGCGTATGGCAGGGGCTGATCCGCAATGGACCTTCCTGTTGATCGGCATGTTGATCATTGGCGCTGTGGCGCTTGACCAGTGGATCAGAAAGGTATCGTCATGACACAGCAACAACCCATCCTGTCCGGCAAAAACCTTGTGAAACGCTACGGCAAGGTCACGGCCCTCGATCACTGCGACTTCGAGCTGTATCCCGGCGAGATCATGGCCGTAATCGGCGACAACGGCGCAGGCAAGTCATCGCTGATCAAGGCCCTGTCTGGGGCCGTGGTCCCCGATGCCGGTGAGGTCTATCTGGAGGGTCAGAAGGTCAACTTCAAATCCCCCATAGACGCACGTCATGCAGGCATTGAAACGGTCTACCAGACCCTTGCCATGTCGCCCGCCTTGTCGATTGCCGACAACATGTTCATGGGCCGCGAAATTCGCAAGTCAGGATTCATGGGCAAGGTTCTGCACCAACTGGATAAGAAAAAGATGGAAGAATTTGCCCGCGATAAGCTATCCGAGCTTGGGCTGATGACCATCCAGAACATCAACCAAGCGGTGGAAACGCTTTCGGGTGGTCAGCGCCAAGGTGTCGCGGTAGCCCGCGCGGCTGCGTTTGGGTCGAAAGTCATTATCCTTGATGAACCGACAGCGGCCCTGGGGGTCAAGGAATCGCGCAAGGTGCTGGAGCTGATCCTTGATGTACGGTCACGCGGGATTCCGATCATTCTGATCAGCCACAACATGCCCCATGTCTTCGAGGTCGCAGACCGAATCCACGTCCACCGACTTGGCAAACGACTGTGTGTGATTGATCCTAAGGACTATACGATGTCAGATGCTGTGGCGTTTATGACGGGGGCGAAAGAAGCTCCGTAGACTTTATGTTTATCGTCGATTGTTACAGCGTCAATTTCCGAAACCGGTCATTGGCGCAGCCGCAGCGAAAGGGTGGTTTGTCCCGCGATGCAGTCATCGGGACATCCCGAAATCCTGCAACATCGACCAAGGTCCGCTATGCGGGCTGCGAACGCAGCATTCCGAAGGTAGGGCTAATGTCGGCAATGGGCCGACTACGTTGGATTAAAGTCTACTCCTCAACTTTTTCGGCCTCAATAGACCAGGTCTGATCCTGTCCTCGCTTTAGTTGACGTCTCAGTTCGACTGCGGTGCCGGCCAAAGTTTCGCGAAGATCATCAATCGGCCATATATCTCCTTGGACGTTGATCGTGTTGATTCCCGTCAATCCTTTCGTCTGTCGCTGGGCGCTCGTGTTCCCTTCACCAGATAACACTTTTAACGACCTCACCCACCTCGCCTGGGTTGTATAGAGCGTGAACCGGCCCGCAACGTCAGCGGCGGCGGCAACTGTTTCTTCCAGCGACACGCTGTCTCGATGAGGCCAAAGAAAGACAACTTCGTCTAGCAAGGGTGCCTCATCGGCTGCGCTCTCAAGTAGAGGCAAGGCGGCGGCAACAAGGTCACCTCCCAGGCCTGCGCCCATCACATTGATTGTTTCATACCCGGACGCCTTGATCGCGTGTATGACTCCCGCCAGATGTGTTGCCGAACGCTCTGCCGTCAGCGCATCAGCGCTGTAACGCATCACACTTTCTGCTGACGGCCATGAAAACAGGACGATTTTTCCGTTTAGTTCCAATACTTGGTTGAGATAGGCTGTCGTCTTTATGGAATCGCCCAGCGATGTGTTGAAGTCGTGCACGTAGATCAGCACGCCACCTTGCCGATCTGCGTCGTCAACGGCAAGTAGGTTCTGGAAATCGGTCAGACTTGTTTCGTTGATGTTGATCAGCCCTACGATGTTCCTCGGGTCCTGCAAAATGGCCCTATTCATTTCGATTGGGCTAAAGTCGTAATCCGGAGGCAAAGCCACGGTCGCCCGGCCATATGTGAGCAACGACGCCATCTGGCCAGTGAAGCGTCTCGCCGCGGGGTTGTAAGTCCTTGACGTCGCAAAACTCACGTCGAATGGCTCGGAAAACCCTTCAATGACATCGCGCAGTTGCTTTGTTTCCTCCACAGCTGCAAGCCGTGATTGATTTACCACGTAAGCTGGCAACAAAGGCAGCGCCGCGAAGATCAGAAACCCAAGTGAAATCGCCCAGCTTGCCGGATCAGATCGGTTAAAAAGGCCAAAGCGTCTTCGCCGTGACCGTCTAAGGTGGTTGACGCTCCTTTGAATGGCGCCGCCGGTTAGTCGACGCTGCCCGTAATTTTTTGCAATGGTTCCCACGAGTGGCGTATCTTGACCGGAAGGGTCCAGCTCTTTTCTGGCGACTTCATGGCCGTGCCGTATCAGGGACGTGACTTCGATGTCCGAAAAGGAATCGAGATCCGTTCTGATCTGAGCCACAGCTTTTTGGACGTCGGATGTTTGCGCGTCGCCGTGATCCTCGGCTGAAACCACATTAGATATTCCGACGTAGATCAGGTTCCGCTCACCTGGACCGGCCAACGCAGACCAATTGTCTGCCTCCAGGTCCGCCACACGCTTCATCAGGATATCGGTAGTCCTGATTGTACGGTCGAAAACAAAGGAAAAACTGCTGTCGGGGTTCCAGTCAAATGCACCGGAGGCGTCGGAAATGAGGCATACCCGGTCGCCCGTCTCTGAAGGTTCGGACTGCATCAGTTTGCGTATTCCGAGGTTGTCATAGACACCACCATCCGTCAGGAAATCGCTTTCGAGTTGGAACTTCTCAGCGCTGGCATTGATGTCTTTTCGCTTTAATTCGAGCGGTGGAAACATTGGCGGAAATGCCGAAGATGCAGCCACTGCGAAGGACAACGGGACAAGCTGTGTCGTGAAACGGCGGTTCTCCCCCCCGAACGTGACCTCAACCCCCGCACTGTCAAAAGAGCAGAGATTCCCGGTGGTCATGCTGGTGGAAAGGACTTTCAGAGCAGGTTGCTGCGGGCTCACGGCCAAATCACGTAACACGGCTTTGTTGAACAGGTGGTCGTAATAGCGTTGCAACAGCCCAAGGCGCGAAAACCGGTGTCGAATGAATGGCACCAACCGAAGTGGACTGAACAATATCCATCGACGTATGATCCGCCCTCTCAGATCACGTTGCCCAAAGTGAACCAGCTCCGCGCAGGCCTTTTCATAACTTTCCTGTGTCCCAGTGAAGCGGTCCCAATTCAGAACGAGAAATGCCGCTGTAATGCTCCCGCCGGACACGGCATAGATATTTTTGACCTGGCTCAACCTTCCCGTGCTGCGGAGGTAATCGATCATCCCAAGGTGAAAGTAAGTCGCACGGAATCCACCACCAGATAAACAGAGACTGATGTTGCGGCCTTTTTGGCGCTGTTTCATCCAAATGCTCGCTTTTCAGGTGAAGGCTAAATGCCATACTGTCCCATCAGGTGACCTGGTTTGGCAACTGTTAGGTTCAAATTTGAAACTTTCAATTCTTTTCAAAAAAACGGGTTAAGGATAACCCGTTATGTCTTCTGATGCGAATTGGCGAAAAATAAATGTAGCAACTGCTTGCCGGAGACCGCCCGTTTCTCCAGAGCTGCGCATTAGTAGCTCGACTATTTGCGATTGCAATTACGGGCGGGTTTGTCCCCTTTGGTTTGAGTGCGTTGATTGCCGAATGTGCTGCCGCAGCAAATGTCTGGATCAGCGAAGCCGCACTGCGGCGTAGCGCGATATAATGAATGTCTCTTAAGGGCCGTAGAAACCATTTCCGACTACAATGCCTACGGCTTAGTCTTCAATCAACTTGTCAAGTCCGGAAAACCACAATAGGGCGAACACTCTTTTCGCGCTAGAGTTGCGCTGCCCTCACGTCACATAATGACCGCTGGGCTGTAATTCAATCAAAAAAATGGAAGCCAGATATGGACAAATTTGTCAGGTCACTCGTGGCCCAAAATACTCTTATCGTCGCGCGACTAAACGCACTCGAAGGGCTTTTCGCTCGTGGCGGTATCGATATTGGAACCGTTGCCGATCCGGCGCCAGACGGCGGTGGATTTTCCGGCGGAGGCATTGGCGGTTTCATTGGTGGCATTGGTCCGATTGCAGACCCAGCCCCATTCGAGCTTGATCGCCTTTCTAAGGTTCAGCTTGAAAGCCGGATTGCTGATGTCGCGTTTGCCCGCAAAAAACTTGACAGTATGGAGGGCATTCTCAAAGAGGCGCTCGATCGTGCACGGTAACCTACTTTACACACGGTGGGATCGTGCCACGATCTCACCGGTTCAGGAGAAATCCAATGCTAGACAGTTCCGTTTCCCGCCATTTGAGATGCCTCTTCATTGGCTTCCAAGATCAAGACAACCTTGGTTTGCGTTACCTAATGTCCTCAGCTCAGTCCGCTGGCCACGATACAGAAATTCAAACATTCGAAGCAGATCCAAGGCCAATCCTAGAAGCTGTTCGTCAAAAGAAGCCGGATTTCATAGGCTTTTCACTCATCTTTCAATTCATGACTCGCCAGTTTGCAGACGTCATTGAAGCATTACGCGAAGCTGGTGTGACAGCACATATTTCAGTCGGTGGCCATTTTCCGTCCTTCAATCATCAAAGCGTTATGGACGCCGCGCCCGGAATCGACAGCGTCATCCGTTTCGAAGGTGAAGCAACCATGACAGACCTTTTAGCTGCGTTGGCAACAGACCAGGATTGGTCAAAAATACCGGGGCTTGCGGCAAGACTGCTTTCAGGCGACGTCCGTTCAAATCCACTGCGCGGTCAAATCATGGAACTCGACACGTTGCCATGGCCTGAACGCGCTGACATTGCTTATGAGCGTGCGGATCAACCCACAGCTGCGATCTTGGGGTCTCGCGGCTGTCCTTGGAATTGTGACTTCTGCTCCATCCGACCCTTTTATGAGGCTCAAGAAGGGTCCCTTCGGCGCCTACGATCTCCGAAAGACGTCGTCGAAGAAATGCGTCACCTGTTTCATGATCGTGGGGTTGCACTGTTCCTCTTTCAAGACGATGACTTTCTAGCAACCGGTTCAAGGGCGCGGCAATGGGCCGGTGAAATTGCAGACCGCATTGCTGAGAGCGATATAGGCGGACATGTAGCCTGGAAAATGTCCTGTCGTTCTGATGAGCTACGGCCTGATATCATTGCTCAGATGAAACGTGGTGGTCTCACGCATGTTTACATGGGTGTAGAGTCCGGGGACGAGACCGGACTAAAGAACATGAACAAGCTCTTAAAGCCTGAAAAACACATTGCCGCCGGCAACATGCTGCGTGACGCGGGACTGAGTTTCGATTTTGGGTTCATGCTTTTGGATCCGTGGTCTGATTTCGTCCAAGTTAGAAACAACATCGATTTCTTGGATGCTTTTGTCGGTGACGGTTGGTCAGTCGCTGGCTTCTGCCGGATGCTCCCTTATGCGGGGACACCGATTGAAAAGCGACTTGGAAAGGAAGGCAGGCTAATCGGCACCGAGCAAGAACCTGACTATCGATTCCTGGACACCAAGCTGGACAGGTTTTATGCTTGGATGCTTGAGACGTTTCATACGCGAAATTTCACTACAGAAGGGCTGTCTCATATTTTACGTGGCATGGTCTTTGAAAGCCGTATCCAAGTTGATCATGCGGCTTGGATGTCACGAGAAGAAACGCGTTGGTTACAATATATCGTGTCCCGATCAAACAAAACTGCGACAACAGCTTTGCGGCTCGCCGTCGATTACTTTGAAGAAACACCTTACGATGAAATCGCTGTGCACTCAGGTTATCTCGCAATTCTAACCGAACGTGAGAAGGCAGAAGAACAAATTCTAACGCGTCAGCTTGAAGCCTTTTGGAACGAACCAGAGCGGAGAACGCGACGCCGTGCTAGGCAAGATGCTAGACTTGCAGGCGGCTTTGATCAGTCTTGGACCTTTGCTGAAAACGAATTTGAAGCGCGAGGTGTTGGCGTTCGTTGAGAACGGCCTTGAGGCTTGATGAAAGCATCAGTGCCGCCTGCAAATTCGAAGACAGCCGACCTCAGGCCCCAAAATGCTGCGCTAACGATCAATGTCCGCTTTGGCGAAGCTGCAGCGCAGCGTTATGCCAACTCGCTAACGGCCCCTTTGGGCCGTTCCGTGTCGTAGATCGAGCTCCAGGCAGGCAAAATGCTGTGACCGATCTAATGGCGGCAGAGAGCCCATCGCTACCGATGCTGCGCGACGCACCGATGTCTGGTCTGGGGGTTGCGCAGATATGGCTCAGGAATTGTGGTCCAAAACCGCCGCTAAAGAGACGGCCCATATCGCGTTATTTGGCTTCTGGAGTGCGGACGTTGCTCCAACTCAGGTCATCTATCTTGCTTGATGCCAACTGAGGCCGCATTTGCCTTGGAAGCGAGATGTGTTGACCAGAGCTAGGAGCAGCTTTGACTTACTGTACGGACCAGCCTCCATTCGCGCCCAATAGGCGGGGCGCTATAATTGTGGGTCGGTCACCTAAATAGTTCTAGTGCGAGATCATCCAAGGCCGTTTTGTCGGAAAGCTCTTCGATCCGTCTGGGCGATGCAGGGTTTTGCTGTTCTTCATTTTTCCGCCCCCACAGCATCCGCACCCCGGCCCATGGGTGCTTGTGCGTTTGGGGCTATCTGCGCTGCGTTCGTTCGTCAGGTGACTAATGCGGGTGCTTTGACTGACAAAAGAGACGTTCGGTGCGGTCAACATCACGCGAGGCGACGTTGCCCCGCAGTCAGGGCAATTGTTGGGTTCTGCGCAATTGCTCATCCGTTCAATCGCTTCAAACGGGCCACAGTCGGCGCAGGCGTATTCGTAGACGGGCATGGTTTTGGTCCTTATCGCTGAGAAAAACCCGGCCCATCCTTTGGGCCGGGTGAAAGATCATAGATCGTGCGCGATGGGCATATCGACCGAGCCATCAAGATACTTGGTCGGCCCATCCGCGTTGGGCATCATGTCCCATTCGAAAATGTCATTGGGCAGCCACAGCGTTGCACAGGCATTGGGAATATCGACCACACCCGAGATATGGCCCTGTACAGGGGCTGTCCCCAAAATCGAATAGGCCTGCGCGCCCGTATACCCAAATTTCTTGAGGTATTCGATCGCGTTCAGACAGGCCTGACGGTAGGCGATATGAACATCCAAGTAATGCTGTTCGCCGGTTTCATCGACGCTAATACCTTCGAAAATCAAAAAGTCATCGTATTTTGGCGTGATTGGTGATGGCTTGAATATCGGGTTCTTGACGCCGTATTTCGCCATGCCATCTTTGATCACCTCGACCTTCAGATGCAACCAACCCGCCATCTCGATCGCGCCGCAAAAGGTGATTTCCCCGTCACCTTGGCTAAAGTGCAAGTCACCCATCGAAAGGCCCGCGCCGTCCACGTAGACTGGAAAGTAGATTTTGCAGCCACGGCTGAGATCTTTGATGTCGCAGTTCCCGCCGTGTTCACGTGGCGGCACGGTCCGGGCGGCCTCTGCGGCGGCGGCATCACGGGCGTCACCTTTCATGGCCCCCATATGCGCGCTTTGCGTGTTAGGCAGTGCGGCAAGGGGCGGCTCGCGGTCGGGTTCGGTGTTGAACAGCTTGGTTTCGCGGGTATTCCACAAATCCAGCATTTTGCGATCCGGCAAACAGCCGATCAGGCCGGGGTGGATCAGGCCTGCATATTTAACGCCTGGCACATGGCGGGACTTGGTGAACATGCCGTCAAAATCCCAGATCGACTTTTGCGCTGCTGGGAAATGTTCGGTCAAGAAACCGCCACCGTTCTTTTTCGAAAAGAAGCCGTTAAAGCCCCAGTTCATCTCTTCAACGGCGCCAATATCAAGGATTTCGACCACCAACAGATCGCCCGGTGCAGCCCCTTTGACCCCAATCGGGCCGGACAGATAATGAACCTGTTCCAGCTCGACATCGCGCACATCGGATGCATCGTCGTCATTCTTGATCTGCCCGCCGGTCCAGTCATAGGTCTCGATCTTGAAATCATCACCCGGTTCAACCCAGACATTAATCGGAATGTCGGGATGCCAGCGGTTGTGGATGTTTTCATTGGTGTGGGGGCTTTCGCTTAGGTCCACCGAAATGAGTGTGTCCGCCATGGCGTTTTCCTTTCTTGCTTGCTGTTAAACGGAGAGAAACTTTGAGACCTGCGCCTCGTCGATGCCGTCGCGGGGGCTGTCATGCACAAAGG
This sequence comes from Rhodobacteraceae bacterium S2214, assembly GCA_025141675.1. Taxonomy (NCBI): domain Bacteria; kingdom Pseudomonadati; phylum Pseudomonadota; class Alphaproteobacteria; order Rhodobacterales; family Paracoccaceae; species Rhodobacteraceae bacterium S2214. Next base: position 2,704,548 of record CP081161.1, on the reverse strand, counting down.
TGCCGTTTTCGATCACCATCACCCGATCCGCGACATCAAGCGCAAAGCTGAGCACTTGTTCAGAAACGACTATGGTTAGCCCCTTTTGGTCGCGGATTTTGCGTAATGTGCGGGCCATTTCGCGAATGATTGACGGCTGGATACCCTCAGTCGGCTCATCCAGCAGCAAGACCTTGGGGTTGGACGCCAAAGCGCGCGCAATCGCCAATTGCTGCTGTTGTCCCCCTGACAGGTTGCCACCCCGACGCGATTTCATTTCCAGCAGCACCGGGAACAATTCGTAGATGTCATCGGGCACCCGGCTTTGCCCTGTGACCGTCAGGCCGGTTTCGACGTTTTCCTGCACGGTCATCGCCGAAAAGATCATCCGGCCCTGCGGCACATAGGCGATCCCCTTGGCCACACGCTGGTGCGATTTGAGGCCAGTGACAGCTGTGCTATCCACCGAGACATCGCCGGATTTCTCACCAACAATGCCCATCAGGGTTTTCATCAGGGTGGTTTTGCCCATCCCGTTGCGCCCCATGATCGCGACGATCTCGCCTGCGGGCACATCTAGATCAAGACCGTGCAGAACCTCGGATTCCCCATAGGCCGCACACAATTTATTCACATTCAACATGCCGGTTCTCCCTAATGGCCCAGATAGACTTCGATGACTTTGGGGTCGGCTTGCACATGCGCCATTGACCCTTCGGACAGCATTTTGCCCTGGTGCAGCACGTTGACGCGTGTCGCGATGTCGGCAACGAACCCCATGTCGTGTTCGATCACGATGACCGACCGGTCCTTGATGATACGGTTCAAAAGTTCTGCGGTTTTCTTGCGCTCAGCGACGGACATGCCCGCCACCGGCTCGTCCAACATCAACAATTCTGGGTCCTGAATAAGCAGCATCCCAATCTCGAGCCATTGCTTCTGCCCGTGGCTGAGGAACGCCGCTTTTTCCGACAGCAGATCGGCAAGAAAGATCGTCTCGGCGATTTCTTGAATGCGGGCGCTCACATCCGCATTGCGTTGGAAGGTCAGCGCGCCAAAAACGCTGTAGCCCTTGGGATAGCTGATCTCGAGGTTTTCAAATACTGACAGATCTTCGTAGACTGATGGCGTCTGAAATTTGCGCCCCACACCTGCATGTACGATCTGGTCTTCGCGCATTTTCAGCAATTCGTGGGTCTTGAATTTCACCGATCCGTCAGTCGCCTTTGTGCGCCCGCAGATCAGGTCCAGCACCGTGGTCTTGCCCGCCCCGTTGGGGCCAATGATCACACGGCATTCGTTTGGTTCGACGTAAAAGCTTAGATCGTCGACGGCTTTGAAACCGTCAAAGGATACGGTCAGCCCCTCGACCTTCAGCAAATAGCGTTCTTGGGCCATCATGACACGGCTCCTTCTTTTGCTGTCGTTTGAGGAGTGGTCTTGCGGCGTTGGGTCCATAGCCTGTTGATCTGGGGCATGATTTTTTCTGACCAAATGCCCGCAAGCCCGTTGGGAAAAAGCATCACAACCGCGATGAACAATCCGCCCAGCCCAAAGAGCCACAGCTCTGGGAAGCTTTCGGAAAAGCTGGTCTTGGCCCAGTTCACCAGCAACGCCCCATAGATTGCGCCCTGGATCGACAAGCGCCCGCCCACGGCACAAAAGATCACCATTTCAATTGATGGAACAATCCCGACAAGTGTCGGCGACATAAAGCCCACTTGCAGCGTGAACATCGCGCCACCGATCCCAGCAAAAGCAGCCCCGAGGCAAAAGATAAAGATTTTGAAACTGGCCACATCATAGCCTGAGAACCGCACCCGATCCTCTTGATCGCGCATGGCGATCAGCACGCGACCGAGTTTCGATTTGCGCACGCAATGGGCGATAAACAGCACTGCCAGCAGCAGCACGCCATTCACGTAATACAGGATCTCCTTGGCGCTATCGGTCCGTATATCCCAGCCTTTCAGCGTGCGCAGGTCCGTGATGCCGTTGACGCCACCGGTATAGCCTTGCTGGCCAATGATCAAAATAGTTAGGATCGCGGCAAAGGCCTGTGTGATGATCGCGAAATACACCCCGCCCACGCGCCGCCGGAACATGGCCACCCCAATGATCAGCGCAAAGATGACAGGCACAAGCACAACAGCAACCAGCGCGAACGTCAGGCTGTAGAACGGCTGCCACCAGCCCGGCAGTTCGGTCAGCTGGTTCCAATCCATAAAGTCGGGGATGCCCGGCGTGGATTGGATTGACGTATTTTCAGGTGTCGACGCCTCTAGCTTCAGGAACATGGCCATGCAGTAGCCGCCAAGCCCAAAGAACACGCCTTGCCCAAGGCTTAGGATCCCGCCAGCGCCCCAGCACAGGGCCAGACCAATCGCCACAAAGGCATAGGTCAGGTATTTGCCGAACAGATTAAGACGAAAGTTGTCCAAGAGAGCCGGCAGGATCAGCAGAATAATCGCCGCCAGGACGACAAATCCGATCCATTCTTGTCGTGTGAACAGGGCGTTTTTTGAAATGGTCATAGCCAGTCGTCCTTACTTGCGAAGCTTCAAGGAGAAGAGCCCCTGCGGGCGGATCATCAGGATGCCAACCACCACCAACAGCGTGAGGACCTTGGCCATAGAGCCGGACAGGAAGAACTCCATGATCGACTGCGCCTGAGAGATCGAAAAAGCGGATGCGATGGTGCCAAGAATGCTGCCCGCGCCGCCAAAGACTACAACAAGGAAGGTATCAACGATGTAAAGCTGCCCCGCCGTCGGTCCGGTTGATCCGATCATCGTAAAGGCAGACCCGGCAACACCCGCCACCCCGCAGCCAATGCCAAAGGTCAGCCTGTCGGTCCATTCGGTGTTGATCCCCACGGCCCCCGCCATCACACGGTTCTGGTTAATCGCCCGCACCTGCTTGCCCCAGTTAGAGCGGAACATCATGAAATAGACCGCCAGTGAAATGCTCACGGCCAAGATCATCACGAAGATCCCGTTTATTGGAACCTCGACCATGTCCGTGATAGGCATGGATCCCATCATCCAACTTGGAATGGTCACGCCGACTTCTCGGGCACCAAAGGCTGTCCGATAAAGTTGCTGCAAAATCAGGCTCAGGCCCCACGTCGCCAGCAGGGTATCAAGCGGACGTTTGTAAAGGTGGCGGATGATAGACCACTCGACCAGCAGCCCCAGCGCGCCAGAGGCGATGAAGGCCAGCAGCATCGCCACAAAGAAATAGCCGCTAAATAAGGCGGGCATGTAATCGGCAAAGAAGATTGAGACAAAGTAGGTGACATAAGCACCAAGGATCATGAACTCGCCATGGGCCATGTTGATCACGCCCATTTGGCCAAAGATGATCGCAAGTCCAAGCGCCATCAGCACAAAAACAGAGAACAAGATCAGGCCGGCAAAGCCCTGCATCGCAAAAATCGCGCCGAGCTCGGCCGTCGTAAAGTCGGAAAACATGCCGTTTCCTTTTGGGTATCGAATGAGTGAGGTTGGGTGGCGTGGCCCGCCCTGGCAGTACGGGCTACGCCAGAACGGTTTACTGATAGCCCTCTGGGAAAGGGTCAGGCTCAACCAGATCAGCCGTCTCAAACACCACTTCGTACTGTCCATCAGGCTTGGCCAAACCAACGCGGGTTTTGGACCACAAATGATGGTTTTCGTGGACTTTGACGTAACCTTCGGGAGCTGTGTCCAACTCGATCCCGATTTGGGCTTCGCGGACCTTGTCCACGTCAAAAGACCCGGCCTTTTCGACGGCGGCTTTCCACAGCCATGGGCCAAGATAGGCGGCCTGCGTTACATCGCCAATCACGATGTCCTCGCCCCACATCTCTTTGAAGGCAGTCACAAATGCTGCGTTGTTCGGGTTATCGAGCGATTGGAAGTACTTCATGCAGGCATACGCGCCTTCCATGTTCTCGCCGCCGATGCCCAAAATCTCATCCTCGGTGACCGAGATGGTCAACAGGATCGGGTCTTCGGCTGTCATATCAATGCCAGCCGCTTTCAGCTGCTTATAGAAGGCAACGTTCGACCCACCAACAACAATGGCATAAATCACGTCGGGTTTACGCAGGCGGATTTTGTTAATGACAGAGTTGAATTGCGTGTGACCCAGTGGATAGTAATCTTCGCCGACGACCTCGCCGCCAAGGAAGTCTTCGATATGCTTGCGCGCAATTTTGTTGGATGTGCGTGGCCAGATGTAATCGGACCCCAGCAGATAGAAGGAATTCGCGCCCTTCGTTTCCTTGACCCAATCAAGTCCCGCGATGATCTGCTGTGTGGCCTCTTGCCCGGTGTAGATGACGTTGGGGCTTTGCTCGAGGCCTTCATAGAAGGTTGGATAGTACAAAAAGCCGTTGTTTTGTTCGAACACAGGCAGCACCGCTTTGCGGCTGGCAGAGGTCCAGCAGCCCATGACCGAGGCCACCTTGTCATTGACGAGCAGTTTACGAGCCTTTTCCGCGAAGGTCGGCCAGTCCGATGCACCGTCTTCTTGGATCACTTCGATCTGACGACCCAGAACACCGCCCATTTCGTTGATCTGCTTGATGGCCAGTTTTTCAGCCTGTACAGATCCGGTCTCTGAAATTGCCATCGTGCCTGTGATCGAATGTAGAATGCCGATCGTCACAGTATCGTCGGTTACCGCAAGGCCGGTAGTGCTGACGTCAGCCGTTGCATAATCCTGCGCACGCAGCCCCGATGGCGCAAACAATGCAGCGCCAAACGCGGCAGAGCTTGCCATCATGGCGCGGCGGCTCATGGCAGCGTTATTTTTTGAGATTGGTTTATCGGACATGACCATTCCTTTTTGAGTGCTAAAAGTTTGGGCGATTCCATTTTTCGCCCCCTATTGCACGATCATTCAGGGGGGGGCGGTATCGATATACGTCGAATGACGTATATGCCTGCGCGTTTTGCCCCCTATGCTTTGGAGCAACTGGACAGATGGCTGACCCGGAGGGAGGCCGCAGACCGAGGGTAAACCTGCTCTGCATGATCTCTTTGGATGCGTGAGAGACACACAAAATGGTGACAGCACTAGAAGCGACCCGCGAAAAGCGGACCTACAACCAGTGGGTCGCTAACGAGACGATGGAGGATTTTGCGCTTCGCTTTACCGCGCGCCGTGCCCGGCGCTGGAGCTATGCGCGTGTTGCAAACACAGCCATCGGGTCGATTTCGTTTCTCGCGCTGGAGGCCATTGGCGCTGCCATCACAATCACCTACGGCTTCGACATTGCAGTCTTTGCGATCATGTTTGTCGGCGCGATCCTGTTTCTAACAGGGCTACCCATCTGCTATTATGCAGCGCGCTACGGTGTCGATATTGATCTGCTGACACGCGGAGCCGGCTTTGGCTATATCGGGTCAACGATCACGTCGCTGATCTATGCATCCTTCACCTTCATCTTCTTTGCGCTCGAGGCCGCGATCCTCGCGCTGGCGCTGGATTTCTTGTTCGGGCTGCCGATTTTCCTAGGCTATATCGCAAGCGCACTGGTGGTCATCCCGCTGGTAGTCAACGGGTTTTCCAAGATTTCGTCTTTTCAGACATGGACTCAGCCGCTTTGGGTGATCCTGCATATCCTGCCTTTCGCGCTGCTCGCTATGGTAGGCTATGACATCGATACGTGGCTTGGCTTCGAGGGCGCGCAAGAGGGCAAAGGCACATCAACCTTACTAATGTTCGGGGCCGCGTCCGGCGTGGTGTTTTCTCTGATTGCGCAAATCGGTGAACAGGTTGATTTTCTGCGTTTTCTACCAGAACCCAAAACCCGCAAAGACCGGCGCAAATGGTGGACCGCCCTTTTGGCGGCGGGACCGGGATGGTCGGTGCTGGGGGTGATCAAGATGTTGGCGGGGTCATACCTTGTGACGCTGGCCATCCAGAACGCCGTACCGCTAGTGGATGCTGCCGACCCTACGCATATGTACTACACCGCCTTTGATCAGGTCTTTGGGTCACCAACCCTTGTGCTGGTCTTGACGGGAACGTTTGTTGTGCTGTCCCAGCTCAAGATCAATGTGACCAATGCCTATGCCGGCTCTATCGCATGGTCGAATTTCTTTTCGCGGTTGACCCATAGCCATCCGGGGCGGGTTGTCTGGCTGGTCTTTAACGTGGGCATTGCGGTGCTGCTGATGGAGCTTGGCGTTTTTGAGGGTCTCGAACAAGTGCTGCGCCTTTATTCGCATGTGGCTGTGGCATGGATCGGGGCACTGGTGGCTGATCTTGTGGTCAACAAACCCCTTGGCCTTAGTCCTAAAGGCATCGAATTTCGCCGTGCGCATCTTTACGACGTCAATCCCGTTGGGATCGGCGCGATGGTGATAGCTTGTGTCTTGTCCTTGTTGGCGGTGATGGGCGCCGCTGGGCAGACAGCGCAGGCCTTTTCGACCTTCATCGCCCTTTGTACAGCCTTTGTGACAGCGCCCTTGATCGCGTTTTGGACAAAGGGAAAATACTATCTGGCGCGGCCCGAAACCAGCCCCGCGCCCGCGGGGCTGCACAGTTGCTCTATCTGCGACTTTCGTTTTGACGCCGAAGACATGACCCATTGTCCGTTCCACGCGGGCCCCATCTGTTCGCTGTGCTGCACGCTCGACAGCAATTGCCAAGATAGCTGCAAACCGCATGGCCGCATCGGTTTCAACGTAACGCAATTTATAGACCGCAACTTTGCCACGAAAATCGCAGCGGCCATCCAATCGCGCTTTGCCAAATTCACGCTTTTCACTAGTTTGATATCAGGGTTGCTCGGTGGCCTGTTGTTCTGGATCGGGGCCAATGCCAACAGCCCGAATTTTGCGGCCGCCCTCACGGTTATCTTTGGCAGCGTCGTGATCGTCATTGGCGTCTCAGTCTGGATGTTCTTGCTGATCAACGAAAGCCAACGCAACGCCCGCGCCGAGACCCGCCGCCAGACAGACCGGCTGTTACGCGAAATCCGCGCCCACGAACGCACCGACATTGCTTTGCAAGATGCCAAGGACAAAGCAGAGGCCGCAAACCTTGCCAAAACACGCTATATGGCTGGGCTCAGCCACGAACTACGTACGCCACTGAACGCGATCTACGGCTTTGCCCAAATTTTGGAAAAGGACCCGTCGATCCCCAAACACCGGTTGGAATCTGTCACCACGATCCGACGTAGCAGTGAACATCTTGCAGGATTGATCGAAGGTCTGCTGGATATCGCCCGCATCGAAGCGGGACGGTTGGAAGTGATGCGTGACCGGATCAATCTGCGCATGTTCATCAAACAAGTGGCATCAATCTTTGAGGAAGAGGCGCGCGCGCGCAGGATCACCTTTACCGTTGAAACCCATGGAAATCTGCCTGCTTGGGTCGGCTTTGATGAAAAACGCTTGCGCCAAATCCTAATCAATCTGCTGTCCAACGCGATACGCTACACCGAACAAGGCGAGGTCTGTCTGCGGATCACCTATCGCAATGAAATCGCCCTGATCGAGGTGCGCGACACGGGCATTGGCATCGCGCCCAATTTCTTGCCACGTATCTGGCAGCCCTTTCAGCGCTCGCGCCAGAACAGCGCGCGAGGTTCTGGGCTTGGGCTAACAATTACCAAATTGTTGGTTGAAATTCTGGGCGGCGAGATAACGGTCGATAGCATCTTAGGACAAGGCAGCACCTTTACAGTCCGCCTAATGCTGCCGTCGCTTTCCCAAGAACCCACCACCAAGAGCGGCATTCCACCCACCGCCCGAACTACGCCAGTGGTTGGCTATATCGGTCCGCGCAAAACGATCATGGTCGTGGATGACGATGCCCACCACCTTACTTTGGTTGCGAATGTATTTGAACCGCTTGGATTTGGGGTTGTGGTAGCGGCTTCTACCGAGATTGCACTTGGGATGTTGACCGACATCACGCCGAACCTGTTCATTCTGGATATCGATATGCCCGGTCAGGACGGCTGGTCGTTGGCGCGGCATCTACGCGCCAATGGACTTGAGATGATCCCGATCATCATGATTTCAGGCCACGCCAAAGACGCCGAAAGACCGACTCCGCATCTGACGTTGTATGATGCATTCATCACCAAACCTTACAGCTTGGATGATCTGATTTTCCGCACGGCCGGACTGTTAAAGTTAGACTTGATAACCCAGGCAGATGAAGAGAATGCAGTGCCTGCCGCTGCTCGCCTTGCCCCACAGACGGCAGAGCGCTTGATCGAACTGGCGCAGACTGGGCAAGCCAGTGAGTTGCGGCGCATCATCGCCGATCTCGAAGCAGAGCGTGCCTGTCCGTCCATTCTTCTTGCAAAGCTTAACAGCTACATCGCCGAATTTGACTTGAATGGCATCGTTGATGCTCTGGGAAGTGAAGCACATGAAACGCTCTAATCCGAGTGCCCAAAATCTTGCCCTCGTGGTAGATGATCAACCTGAGACCTTGTCGATGGTGTCTGCAGCACTTGAAGAAAACGGAATGTCGGTGATCGTGGCCCGTGATGGGCAGACGGCCATTGATCTGGTCGAACGGGTGCAACCCGATGTGATATTAATGGATGCTTTGATGCCCCAAATGGATGGCTTTGAGACGTGCATGCGGCTCAAGGCCGCCCCTTTGAGCATCGCGGCACCGATCATTTTCATGACTGGACTGACCGAAGCTGATGATGTGGTGCGGGGTTTGAAAGCGGGTGGTGTTGACTATGTGACGAAGCCCGTTGTGGTTGATGAATTGATCGCCCGCCTAGGGATTCACATCGCTAATTCCAAACTTCTCCAGAGCGCGCGTGACGCTCTGGACCGATCTGGCCGATCAATTTTGGCCTTCACTATGGACGGCGACCTGTCGTGGGGGTCTGACCATGCGTTGGAGACTTTCGAAATGAACGCAGTGGATAACGCGGCTTTACAACAATGGCTCACCACTTGTAGGCGAAAGCCTCTGTCGCAACTTACACCGCTTGCAATGAACGAATTTGAGCTAACCTATGTTGGCCAATCTGCTTCGCGCGAGTTGCTGGTGAAGTTTAACCGCCGGCGGACCATTACCAATGAACAGTTCCTTATTGCTCAATGGAGCTTGACACTCCGGGAAGCTGAGGTTCTGTATTGGCTGACACTTGGCAAAACAAATCGCGATATCAGCACCATCCTGGATTTGAGCCCGAGGACTGTGAACAAACACCTTGAACAGATCTTTCAAAAGATGGGAGTCGATAATCGGACTTCTGCAGCTGTAGCAGCCGATCGCGTGCTGCATGGGACTGAGTGAGACTGAGTGAGACTGAGCATTTATGCTCATAAGGGCACTTCGCCTACTGACAGCGAAGGTCTACTACCAATCTTGATATCCTTGCGCTGGCGAGCAGCTCATTGAAAGCGGACCTTGGCCTAAAATTGCTAAAGGTTAGTTTTGTCCCGCATTGTGTGAATCCGCCCATCACCTGATTTTGCGAACGCAGCGAATGTCGGCAAAGCGGGCTGCAATCGCAGCATCGCGATCGAGTGCTGGGAGTCCGCTAATGGGATGTACCCGCTGCTTCACCCAGCAGGTTAGGCTGAGCCTAGTTTCACCTGCATATAGGAGAAGTAGCATGGCGAAGACTGAATTTGACGAGCTCATGTTGATTGGTGTCGATATTGGCAAAGATACGTTTCACCTCGTTGGTTTTGATCATGACCTGAGCCCTAAGTCTCCTCCAGCGTTGCGCTGAGTCCTTGGGATCAAATCATAGTATTTAAGCCAAAGGCGTCTGGCTTATGAAACATTGAATTGGTGCAAACGGCAGGCCAGCGCGTTCTTTTCCAGTACTCTGGCGCTTGGCGTTCAGTCCCGCGCAGCCGATAGGGCTGCTTCACAAGAGAAATCGCTTTGAGCGATCTGCAAAATCGTGCAAATGAACCGAGACCTGATCGTCGCTGAGTGTCACCACACCGTAGGCCGGAGGTTCGAAATTTGCCGCAATGCGCTCGCCCGCACCATTTAACTCCAAGGCGACTTGGTGGTTAAGGCCGCGCATACAGGAATAACTGATACCCCGCCAATTGCCGAAAATGGCGCGGTGCACATGGCCAAAGAACATGTGCCGGATACGTGCCTTGTGGGGCGCAATGACGTCGTAGAAGGCCTCTGCATCCTGCAACATGATCTGATCCATCGCGGCAATGCCCGTTTTAAGTGGCGGGTGGTGCATGAACAGAACGATTGGGCCGTCGGTTTGGTCCAGTTGCCGACCCAACCACGCTTGGCGCGCGGGACAATAAGCGCCAGCGTGGGTTTCTGGGTGCTTGGTATCCAACAAGAGAAAGCGCCCGAACGGGGTGTCAAAGCCACATTGGACAAAGCCGTTGTAATCGCGGGGCGTTTCTGGGAAAGCTTCGCCAAAAGCTGATGTCTCGTCGTGATTGCCCACCATCAGATGCACTGGCATGTTGAACATTTTGATTTCGCGCGCAAACCGCGCATAGGCTGCCGCGTCGCCCCAATGGGTCATGTCACCCGTTAGGACAACGAAATCCGCGTCGCCATGTTCGGCATTGATTGAGGCCACAGCGGCCCGCAGCCGCGCGGCGGGGTCTTGTCCGTAAAGCAAACCTTCGCCAATGACGTGGGTGTCAGTCAGATGGATAAACTTCATTCTGCCGCCACTGGTTTGGCCCAATCTTCCCAAGACGTACCAGAGCTGAACACTGGCCCATCCCAGGTAAAGGGAATGTCATGGATGATGGTGCCTATATCATCCGCAAGGATCACAGCGTAGGACGGGGCCATGGGGGCACCGTGCAACAGCTCCATCTCGGTTAGGTCAGGCAGGGATTGATTACCGGTGGAACGGACAGAGGCAAAGGGAATGCCGCACCACGTCCCGTGCACGGGTGCATGGACATGGCCGAAATGAATATACTCGATGCGGTCGCGATAAGTGCTCAAGAGCTCTGCCAGCGGTGCGCGGTCTTCGGGGACAAGCGCGATCTTGTCTTCGGCAGGCAGTCCAAGCGGCATGGCATTGTGATGCATGAACAGGCGCGCGCGGGTGCTGTCTTTCAACACGGTTTCCAGCCAATCGCGGCGCGCTTCACAGAAATGGCCTGCGTGGGTGCGCGTCGCGGTCGTGTCGAGGTAGATCAGGCGCGTGCCATCCACTGTTTCGGCGTGGTTGATGAACCCAGACGGGTCTTTGGGATAGTCTGGAAAAGCGCCCAAAAACGCGGTGCGGTCATCATGGTTTCCAATCAACAAGCGCACGGGGCAAGGTACATCGGTCAGCGCATCAACAAGGGTCGCATAGGCCGCAGGTTCGCCCCAATGGGTCAAATCGCCAGTGATAATAATCCGTGTGGCGTCGCTGTGTTGCGCGCGGACATGGTCAAGCGCTTGCGCAAAACGTCTATGGGGGTTCAAGCCGCCCATGCGTTCACCGGGGACTGTTAGGTGAATGTCGGAAATCTGCACAAGCTTCATCGACCTGAGCCTTTCTTAAATGGGGTCCGGCCGCCCCCAAAAGGGCGACCGGAATTGGGTTAGCCGTTTGGCAGAAGGTCAGCGATTTCTTCGACCAGCTCTTCTTGCAGCTCTTTCATGTCGGTGGCGTCGCCAGTGACGATGCGTTCGATGCCGTCATAGATCACCTGCGTGATCGCCAGGCCGTTGTCGCCCGGATAGGCCAGCCAGTCGCGCAGCAGCGGAAGCTGATCAACAGCAGTCTGCTTGTTTGGGTTCTGCTCGTAGAAGTCGGCGAGAATGATCTCGTTGGCCGCCTTGTTAGGGGGCATGTAGCCAGTGGTTTTGGCCACTTCGGCAGCGCCTTCACCTGAGGTGATGAATTTCAGCCATGTCCAAGCCGCTTCGCGCACAGCAGGGTCATCCGAGGTTGACGTCAACATTGCCGCATTGCCGCCAGCAGGCAGACCTTTCGGCGTTTCGCCCAGACCCGGGAATGGGCCGGTCACCAGTTCGAAATCACCTTGGCTGCGTTCAACCGCGCCCAAGGCAGACGTGGACCAGAACATCATGCCAACATCACCCGCAGAGAAAGACGACAATGCGGCCTTCCATTCAAGGTTCTGCATTTCACACTCAGTGAAGATTTCCTGCATCTGCTCAAGGGCAACCAGCGCTTCAGGGCTGTCCATTGTCACTTGGCCGTTCTCGACGATGGCACTGTCTTGGCTCCATAGAAGCGCTTGCATGAACCAGTTGCCAGTGATGTTCCAGCCCCAGAAGATCGGGTTGTCGATGCCGTTGTCTTTCATGGTCTTACAGGCCGCGATCACCTCGTCCCATGTCGTTGGCAGCTCTTCGATGCCGCCGCTCCGCAGGATGTCCATGTTGTAATAGCCAACCGGCAATGAGATCGAGAATGGCAAACCGTAAACTTCGTCATCGAAGGTCGACAATGACAGCATGGCGCCGTGGTAGCCCTCTGTTTCGAAATCGGCCTCAGCGGCAATGAACGGGGCAAGCGACTGTGCGATGCCTTTGTCGACCAGCGGCGCTTGACGGTTTAGGCCTTGCATGGAAACGTCTGGCAGGTTGCCAGCAACAGCTTCGCGCAGGACTGTGTTGGTGGCGTCCTCATAGGATTCATAAGTGGCGCGGAATTTCACTTCGATATTTGGATGCGCCGCCTCGAAAGCAGGCATCATCGCCTCATAGGTCACATCAAAAAGGTGGCTGTAAGGATAGGCAAACTCGATCGTGACCTTGTCCTCGGCGTAAACAGCGGTGGCAGGAAGGGCCAAAGCCATTGCAGTTAGGGTATGTTTCATTACATTTACTCCAGTTGGTGGGGCTGACGGTTTGGCGATTGGCAGACCCCGGTGATAAGCCCGCAAGGGCAGTGAGTAGGGTGGGAGAAATCCCACCCTATTTCATTCCAGACAGCGTGATCCCCTCGATAAAGCGGCGCTGAGCCAGCAGGAAAGCGACAATGAGCGGCGTGACGATGACCGTGGCCGTGGCCATCATCGGGCCAAAGAAGGACCCGTCGCCATCGCCTTTGAATTCGCGCAGGCCCAGTGGTGGCGTGAACAGGTCGCGGTTTCCGGTCACAACGATGCGCGGCCAGAAATAGTCATTCCAATGGGCAACGACAGAAAAGATAGCAAAAGCCAGAAGCGCAGGGATCGCCGTCGGCAGCATCACGCGCCAAACGATGGCCAACTCGGACATGCCGTCCATCCGCGCTGCGTCAATCAGGTCATCGGGCACGGTCATAAAAAACTGACGCATCAGGAAGATCCCAAAGACCGAGATCGTCCAAGGCACGACAAGAGCGGCATAGGTGTTCGTCAGCCCAAGTTTTGCCAGCCCGATATAGAGCGGCAGGGCAATGGCATGGACAGGGATCAAAAGGCAGAACAGGACCAACCCAAAAACCGTATCGCGTCCCCAGAATTTCAGCTTCGCAAGGGCATAGGCGGCAGGCAGTGCGACAACGATCTGGATCAGAAAGATCGACACCGTGACGATGACACCGTTCAGCAGGTAGCGGACAAGCGGCGCTTCGGTGAAAGCCTTGTAATAGTTGAACACCACCGGGCGCACGGAACAATCTGCCTCCGTCTCGGCCAAAAGAGAGGCTTGAACGCTGGCGTCATCCTGACCGGGGAAACGCGCGCGCGCCGTTTCGATTTCAGCGCGATCAGGCTGACGCAACGCGACACAACGCGGGTCAATCATCATCTCTTGGCGGCCAAAAAACCCACCTTCGCCCCGGTCGATTTCGCCGGGGCTTTTGAACGAATAGCTGACCATCATATAGAATGGCGCCAGCACGATAATCGTGCCAAGGATCAGCACCATATGTTTCCACCAGTCGCGGGTCATCAGTAGTGTACCTTACGTTCGACCAGCCAGCGCTGGATGAGGGTCAAAAACATGACGAACAACAAAAACAACATGGTGATAGCTGATCCGATGCCGATCAGGTTCTGCTGGATGCCCTTTTCAAAGATCGCGAACATCATCACATATGCGGATTTGTTCGGCCCACCGCCTTGGGGCCAGAAAGCCTCGATCGTATCAAAGACTTGAAAGGCGCGGATGCAGGAAATGGTCACGACAAACACCGTGGTTGGCCCAAGGGCGGGCCATGTGACCAGTCGGAACCGCTCCCAGCCGGAACGGGCCCCATCCATTTCGGCGGCGTGGTAAAGTTCGCGGTGGACCGACGTCAGACCGGCCAGAAACAGCACCATGTTGAAGCCAAACCCTTGCCAGATGCCGACGAAACAAACCACCCAGATCGCGTAGTCGCGATCCCCCAGCCACAGTGGGAACCCCTCGGCGCACCCATTGGCAAAGAAAGGCAATGCCTCAAACCACGTCCCGCAGGCCACCTCAAGCGTGCGGTTCACCATGCCAATGGTCGGGTGCAGCATGAATTCCCAAGCGATAGCCATGGCCAACAAGGTCGCCATCACCGGCAGGAAATAGATCGTCTTATAGATGTCCCCGATCCGGCCTAACGAATGGACAAGCAATGCCGCCCCAAGGCCAAGACCCACGGAAATGGGCACCACGGTGACCACGTAAGTAAAGGTCGCGATAAACATCTTTTCGTAGGTCGAACGGGTGAACAGGCGCTCGTAGTTTTGTGTTCCGACCCAATCGAAACCGGGGTTGCCCAATGAATAATTGGTGAAAGACAGGACAGCCGCCACGATAATCGGCACCAGCAGGATCACAGCCATCAGCGTCAAAGCTGGCGCGACCAAACCCCATCCCGCGCGGGCCTGCCTGTTGTCGGGTTTGGCTTTGGCGACTCCCGCGACGCTAGGATCCACAACGGGCATGTTAGGCCACCTCGGGTGCGCGGTTGGCAGCAACTTCGACGCGACGCAACCGCGCGCCCTCTGCGTCGAATATCAACGCCGTGCTTAAATCAAAGGTCAGGCCAACCTGCGCGCCCAGCCCCAAACTTTGCCGCTGCGCCGGCATGGCGCGCAGGGTGACGCGCGATCCGTCACTGTCGAGGGCAACTTGGGCAAAAACTTCGGACCCGAGGTTTTCGAAATGCACGACCCGCCCGGTCAGACGTGGCGTGGATGGGGTTAATCTCAAGGCTTCGGGACGCAGACCCAACTGCATGATTTTTGGGCTGTCGAAGGAGAATTGAGAACTCAAGACCTCATCGAAAACGGTCAGCTCGGCGCCATTGCGTTCCACCGGCAAGATATTGATCTTGGGCGAGCCGACAAATTCGGCCACGCGAATGTCTTCAGGGTCTTCATAGATCACATCGGGGGCTGCGCATTGCAGGATTTCGCCGTCCATCATCACCGCAATACGGTCGGACATTGTCATGGCTTCGACTTGATCGTGAGTGACGTAAATGAATGTCGCCTTCAGGCGGCGGTGCAGCTCGGCGATCTCGGCGCGGGTCTGCACACGCAGCTTAGCATCAAGGTTTGACAGCGGTTCATCCAACAAGAACGCCGCCGGATCGCGCACTAACGCACGGCCCAAGGCGACACGCTGCCGCTGTCCGCCCGATAATTGCCCCGGCTTTCGGTCCAAAAGGGTGCCTATTTCCAGCATCTCGGCGGCATTTCGGACCGCTTCCGCGATATCTTGTTTTTGGGTCCGCGCACTGGGCATCACACTCCCTAGCACCGGAAGTCGTTGCATCGCCGACATCTGGCGCATCTGCAAAGGCACAGCGATATTCTCGGCCACGGTTAAATGCGGATAAAGCGCGTAGGATTGAAACACCATCGACAGATTGCGATCCGCCGCGCGGAGCTGCGTCACATCCGTGCCGCCGATGGCGACGGTGCCGCTCGTTGGTGTTTCTAACCCGGCGATGATCCGCAACAAGGTCGATTTTCCGCAGCCAGACGGCCCCACCAATGAAATGAACTCACCGTCCTTCACATCCAGGGTCACCCCTTTCAAAACGGACGTCTCGCCAAAGTCCTTGGTGACAGATGCGATCTGCAGATCTGACATGTGATTCCCCCATACTACAGCCAAACCATAGGCAGTGAGCACAAACGTTTTGTGTCGTCATATTAGTGAAACCGATGGGTTCTATGCGGGGGCAAAAGGAAAGATCATGCGCCCCAATCACCATCAATTCGAAGCTTTTGCCTATGTCGTGCGGGAGGGGAGCTTTTCTGCCGCTGCCGTACGGTTGGGCGTCACCCAATCCACGATCACGCAACATATTGCAAACCTTGAAAGAGGTGTTGGTACCCTTCTTTTGCTGCGCGGACGGGATGGAGTGGAACTGACCCCAACCGGACAGGATTTTTACGATCTCGCCGACCGCATGGTCGCCTTAAGCGCAGAGGTGACTGAGCGGCTCGAAGGATTTAATGCGATGAAAGAGGGCCGCCTCAAGATCATTGGAAATGCGCCGCAACCCGCACTGAAGATCATCGCTCGGTTTCAGCGCCAGTTTCCCGATATTCGCGTCGATTTCGGGCTTTACGATTGGACAAATGCCAAATCGATGATCAGCAACCGCCTTGCGGATGTGGGTTTGATCACCGATGCGCCCGAGCATGAGCATTGGGAGAGAATCTACATCGAAAGCGCGAAGTATGTGATCTATTGCCGCTGCGATCACCCTTTCGCGAAGCGCAGCAAGATTTCACTGTCTGAGCTCAAACAAGAGACCGTCATTATTCCGGAAAAAGGGTCACTCACGCGCCGCTTGCTGGACCAAGCCTGCGATCGCTACACCATATCGCTGAATCGTATGGCCACAATGACGACCTTCCCCTTGATGTGCGAAGCGGTGTTGCAGGGAATTGGTGTCGCATTGTTCTTACAAAACAGCAGCCTCATCAAAGATGATCTTTGCGAAATTGAAATCGAAGAAATGCCTGAAGGCCGGAACACGTCCCTTATCGCCACGAAAGACCGTACGCGATTGAAGCTGGTTTCAGAATTCATAAATGCCGCGATTGAATGAGAGCCGACCGAGCGTCCGGCTTCGCTACGGATGCCAGGAGCAGACGTTCGTGTGTCGTGCAGCAATGCCGTAAAGTGGGCTCAAACCTGACCCTATCTACAGTTGCGAAGGCTGATTGGTTCAATTTTGCAGGCCGATGACCGAATCGCGGACTTTGCCGCCGTTCACGGAATATTTCACTTAGCAATTTGATGGGCAATCTACTAACGCTGACTCCATGACCTATGATTACGATGAATTATACGGCGAAACCCGTGACGCATTGGGGGGGCGAACTCAATTTTTGTCGATTTCTTTGACCGACTTCAGCACCAAGGCGTTCGAGTTTTAGATGTCGGATGTGGGCAAGGTCGGGATGCAATCTTTATTGCTAGAAAGGGACATCGCGTAGTCGGAGTAGATATCTCGAAAAATAGTATCCGCGACCTCAAAGCGGTGGCTGCACAGGAAAATCTGTCTATCGAGGGAGTTGTCGATGACGTTGCCTCCTACGAGCCGAATGGATCATTCGACATCGTTTTGATTGATCGGACATTGCACATGCTGTCTCGGCAAGCACGCCGCTCGACGCTCAAGACGATGCTTGACCACGTAAGCAAGCAAGGATGCCTTTTGATCGCAGACGAAGTCTCCAACATTGAAGACATCGAGATGGTTGTATCGGAACATCCTTTCCGCCGGAAAACGGAATTGTCTCAACGCGGGAACCTGTTCTTGCGCCGTGACTGATATATAGGTTTGGACTTTTTCCGGACCTGAACTGCCGTTGCAAACACGGCAATGCGTCGCAGAACAGGCTAGAGGTCCGCTCTGCGAATGAATTCTCATTACGCTACGACTACCCCAACGGCGGGTTTCTAAAAAGTTTACTTCTGCGGGTCGACGGCGAAAGGGACAAAGCGCCAAGTGGTTATAGATGAATGGCGCGACTATTATCGCAAAACTCACCATGTTCGCTCTTACTTACAATCCTTGTTCACCTTGATCATAGTTCATTTAGCGCAGCGATAGAAAAAGGGTTTTACGCAGGTGCCGAGACCGGGGGACATACTATCGAATTGGCCGGCCTGTATGCCTGGAAACTCCGGCCCGCACTGGTCATTGATGGACATCGAAGGCAAAAGCTCTGGCCAAATTCTTGAACCCATAATGGTGGAGCAAGGCTGGATCGGTCGCGCTGATGCAATTGGCTTTGTCTTCCCATTTTTCTGGCCGAGAATACCTACAATGTCCAAGCGGTGGATAGACAGATAGCTTTTGTGATGAGTGAGAGGTTCGAGGGGCCTTTCGGCCCCCCGATATGATCTTCAAAATAGAAAATCTTCGATACATGCAGCAGTCGTACAGCTTGCGAGGTCTTCGAGGCTCATCGCCATATCGCCAGACGCAATCGTTTCCATTTCGCCAGAAACGCTTGCGGTGCCGGTCAGGCTGACATCGCCCGTCATGTCCAAAACTTGGACATCTGGACCGTCTTCCATGCTCGCCGTCGCTGAAAGAATGGCGCGGCTCATTGTTGATCCTGTCTCAACGCTGGGGTTCGGACCAAAATTGAACACAAAGCTATCTGAGGCGCCGAATCCAGTATCATCGAAACCGTCTTGACCGATGTTGCCCGATGCCGGTGCTGACATTGCTCCGCCAGTTTCATTGGTTGCAACAGAAAGGCTGTCCATCCCAAATTCGAGCGATGCCATAAATTGCGCGATATCGAACGACGATGTGGGAGACGTTTCCGGTTCCGACATCATAGCTGTTTCGACAACTGGCGCTTCTTCGATCGGGGTTGGTGCAACCACGGTTCCCCCAGATACGGCGTCTTCGATGGCCATGTCGTCGACCGCCGCTGATCCTCCGCCAGAGAAATTGCCTTCACCTTCGACGTCAACGGACACACCGTCTTCTTCGCTTGCGACGGCATCAACCTCAACACGGCTTGTGGATGACGCATTGGTCACGTTGAAATCGCTTGTCGTGTCGTCAGTGTCATTCGCCGCAAGAGAACTTGGGTTCATAAAGCCGCGTGCAGATAGGAAATCTTCAAGCGTGAGCCTGTTTTGCGCAGCCGTATCGGTGCTAGGCGTAGGTTCATCGACAACCGTAGCCGGCACGTCTACAACTGCAAGCGCAGGTTCATCAGACGGTGCAGGCGCGACAGTCTCAGGTTCTGGGATGATGACGTCATTCGCAGCTGTCGTGCCAAAGTTTTGTGTGACAAAAACAGTGTCCAAGAGTTGGCCGTCATCTACGAATTCACCGGATTCGATACCAATACCGATCTCTTTGAACTCTGGGTTCAAAAGATTCGCGCGGTGTTCTGGACTGTTCATCAGGTTATTATGAAGACGCACAACTTCATCCGAGAAGCCGTCGTCGCCAGCTTCACTGACCCATGCGATATTTTCGCCTGTCAGCCATCTGCCTTCCAATTCGTAACCCGCATCTTCGATACGTTCGCGCGAGGTAGACCCACCTGCGCCGCCATGGCTAAAGACGTCGTTTTCGAGCATCCAAGCGCTATGATCTTCGCTTGATGCATTCAGCTCTGAGTTGATGACGAGTGGATCTATCCCAACGGCCGCGCGTTCTGCGTTGATCAGGTCGAGCATTTGCAGCTCGTATACATTAGCTAGTGACATGGTGTGTTCCCTTGAGTGGTTTTTGGACTCATCATGGCTTTCGGTTTAACCCTTCGCCATGGCCCAATACCTTGTTAATATGGAGCAATAGTTCATCAAAGTACGCTATTTCGCTAAGTGGAATAGCAGTACGACAAAGGCGAAAACCAGCTCAGTCTTTGGGGGCTCGAACCTGAATGTCTTGGAATGTTCTCAAATCCCCAAGATGCTCGCTTAGGTTGATTTGTTTCAATAGCTTGTTGCCAATTGCGCCTTCAACTTGACGACAGTCCCGGCTGGACAAACAAATGAAGAAAACGTCTGCTGATTTGGAAAAAATCGGAACCCACAAAAAGCGATGTTCTGACAACCGCACAAAGCTGCACCGCTTGAGCTTGTTTAAAAGTGCGTCGGCTTTTGTACGTTGAGCGTCGTCAAAACGATCGGTCCCGACAGAAACACGCGCATATTGCATGACCCGCAATAAGAAGTCGCAACAATCTGAGACCAGTGTTTGATCCCCCGTGCCATAGACACTGTCATCAACGAGTTCGGCTTTTGACGTCGTTCTCTGCTGAAAAATATGGGTCTGAAAAGTGCGGAAATCTATGCATGTCTTGAGAAACTGGGTCAGCTTTTCAATTTCCGGTCTTGGTTCGACTTTGGCGCATAATTTTGCTTCGACCTTGGACGTCAAAACGTACTCTCGACCGTTCAGGCGTAGCCGGACCCACCCGCCGTTTTGCAACGTCTTGAGGCCCCGAAAGGTGGCAGAGCGGCTAAAACCACTACGTTCGGCCAATGCATCAAGCGTAATTGGCCCATAGGCCGCAATGTTCTCTAACAGATCAAACAAACGCGATTGCATTGCTATGTCTCTCTTTGCGGAGGATGAGATTGTTTTGAACCAGGGAACCATTCTGAGACAGGTAGATGTTAGGTGAGATTCATCAGTCGATGTCTCGACTGTCTTTTTGCGTGGTGAGACAAGACAGGTGTCATGTTTAAGATTGATGCGCAGGCCCAGAAGGCGGGCTGCGGAGCATGTAACCTACGCCTCGACTGGTTTCGAACAACTGGTCGACATCATGGTATGCGCCCATTTTACGCCGAAGTCGGCTGACCAACCCATCGATAGAGCGATCATTCCCAGCCCAATCGCCACCCCGGATCGCATGTATCAAATTATCACGCGTCAGCACGCGATCCTTGGCGCTTAGCAAGGCTACCCAAAGTTCGAACTCTAGTTTCGTTAACTGAACTTCAGCTTTGCATGGGGCGTACAGTTTCCGGGTGGCAAAGTCTGTCAGCCATCCACCAAAAAGTGTGCGTGATCCATCTGACATTGGGCCAGCATTTGTCGGTTCGGGACAGGCCAACCGCCGGATCAGGCTTTTGATGCGCGCCAAAAATTCTGTGCGTGCGATTGGCTTTTCGACGTAATCGTCAGCGCCAAGTTCTAACGCGACAACCTTATCCAGTTCTTCGACTTTACCTGACAAAACAACAACGCCGGCTCTGCCGCGCTCTCGTATTTTTCGGATGATGTCATGCCCATGCCCGTCAGGCAGCAAGAGATCGACGATATAGAGGCTGAAACTCCGAGATTTGGCGTTGCGATCATACTGATACCGCGTGCGTGCGCATTCGACACTGTAACCCTGCGCGACAAGCATTTCAGTGACCTCCTCAGAAAGCTCGATATCATCTTCAACAAGTAAGATATCAACTCTATTTTTCATTGAGCCCCCAGCTGCGTCTCAGACGTGAATGACGTATGAGATAATGTGAGGGGATAGCATAGTGATAGTCCAGTCGATGATCGTTCATCGGCAATATCTTCACATAACCTTCATATAAAGGCGGCGGATTTCAGCTTTTTACACAGAATCTACACATTCTGCGGCTTGGCTATTTATCTTTATTTCGTAAGCGCGTTAGACCGGTCCACGCCCCTTGGCATAAGGACTGAAGACCTGATAAACCTCTGGCTCAAGATAAATTTGCATAAGTTGATGAAGACCCACGAATTGGCTACACGCACTGTGCTTGGATTGGTATTTTGCGCCTTTGCATTTTGGGGTAACTACCAAAATTTCGGTGTTGTCGCCGGCACGTACCACTTTTTCGGATCCATTGGGGTTTGGGCGGCGTTGGCAACTTTAGGGCCAAGATGGGGATTGTTGACCGCCTTGATCGGTGCCGCACCCGCAGCAACAAGTCTAGGTTCTTGGCCGGTGGCACTGCTATTCTTCCTTGAGTTACTTTTTGTCGTGGTACTGACAAGCAGAGTAAGAATACTGGCCAGTCGCATAACTGCGTGTGTCTTAATCTACTGGATTGTTTTCGGCATCCCTGCGTCATTCCTAGTGACGACCATCTGGGGTGATGGGGAATGGATATTCGCGATATCAGTGTCGCTATACTTCGCTCTCAATGGTGTTTTGAACGCAATGATCGCCGCGTTGTTAGTTAACACACTCATCATAGTGCGCCCAAATTTCCCGGTTGCCGAACACTCAAAAAGGAATAACTCCTACACCAATATCCTTCAGGCGGGCATTGGCCTACTCATTTTGGTTCCCATAATGACGGTGGGTTTTCTTGTTTTCAGGCAAGAATTTTCTCTGATTGGGCAGGGGGCAGAAGATGATTGTGTTTGTATCAATTGCTTTTGCCATGGAGGCTTGGACATCTTCGCGGGGAGCAAGGGATCACACGTCTCTTTCTTGGATATGCTACTTTGGTACAAGGCAATGCTAAGCGAAAGTACTTGGGCCGATGGTTCGACTTTAATTCAGCGCGATATGGTGATCTCGCAACACGAAAACGTTACACGACTGCTCCATAATTGGCTGCGTTTCCTTGCGCTGGTTTTTTATCTCATGATGGTGATCGTTGTAGGCGGTCAGCTTATTTACTTTCTTTTTCGGAGGTGGATCGAAAGGTTTGCGTTGATTGCAGAAAACTCACTGCGCGACGGTACATCAAGTAACACAGTGCTAAATGAAAATTTTTACGAAGATAGACAGATTTCGATTTGGTTAGGGCGCTTTGGCCAAGCCGTTCAAAATGCAGAACGTGGCGCGACCCGCGCGCGATACAATTTCGAAGCACTGATTACAAAGGCGTCTTCGCCGATCCTCGCCATCAACGATTACGACCAAGTTATAGAGTGGAACCCTGCTCTGTGCGCTTTAACTGGCTATAGTCGCCAAGAAACGTTGGGAAAGTCGCTGTCGGATATGGTTGAGAGCCAGTCTAGTAAGTTCGCGCAGAGTTTTGGCGGCGATCCAGCCGATCTGGTTTTAGATATCCGAGCAAAGAATGGGAAGCTCATGCATCTAGTTGCCAGTCAGTTACCAATCGTTTCAGAAGGGCAGAGTGATGAAGTAGAAAATGTGCAGCAGAACAAAAAATATTATATTGCCCGCAACGTGAGCGAGCTTCGAGATTCGCAAGCGAAACTCATTCAAGCGTCCCGTCTTGCCGCTTTGGGAGAAATGGCGAGTTCCTTTGCCCATGAATTGAATCAGCCGCTCAATATTATTTCTATGTCAGCGGGGAATTTTCTAGAACGGGCAGGAACAGCCGACCTGCCTTTAGAGTACGCGATCCAAAAAATGCAACGCGTCGAAAAACAGGCTTTGCGAGCTGGGAAGGTTATCCAAGGAATTCGTAAGTTTGTTCTCGAAATCGGCGACCAAGGCGAATCCCAATTTGATCCTATTGCCCGCACGCGATCTGCAATAGATCTGCTCCAAGAGCAGTTAAGGCTGGATAGCATTTCAATCGTTCTTGACTACGACCATGATGATCTGAGGCTTTCTGGCCGCCCAATTCTGTTTGAACAAACCATGCTGAACTTGATTACGAATTCCCGGCAGGCTATGCGTACCCAAAGCAATCTTGATCGTTTGTTGTGTATTCGTTTCGTTGTCGAGGCAGATTTATTGATCATTACTGTAGATGACACTGGGCCTGGCATTCCAACCCACCTCAAAGAGCGTGTGTTCGACGCATTTTTCTCCACAAAAGTGCATGAAAACGGCACTGGCATCGGGTTGTATCTTAGTCGCACTGTTGTTGAGGCCATGGATGGAGAAATTCGTGCGCTTGATTGTGACGTTGGAACCTGCATAGAAATTCGGTTTCCAGTGACCAGGTCGCTTGGTTCTATACCATGACAGGGTATCTTGCGGGTAAATCTTTCTCAGCCCTGATCGTTGATGACGAAGAAGATTTTGGCGCAGAGCTTGTCGAAGCGGTTGAGCTAATGGGCGGACATACCACTTACTTTTCATGCCCATGTCGATGTCTGACTTACCTGTGCAAACAACGGCCATTTTTTGACGCAGTCATTGCGGATCTGGCGATGCCGAAGATGAACGGGATCGATTTCCTAGAGCTTGCAGTCAAATATATCGAAAACACACCCGAACTGTTCATCATAACAGGCCTGGCTGAATTCGAAGGTAAAGAACTGAAAGACTGCGAAAATCTGACATTACTGAATAAACCTCTTACCTTACGAGATTTAAGAGAAAAAATAGGGCGTTCATTGAGCAAAAGATGATCAATGAACGCCCCAGTCGGAGTAGTCTCGGCATTGGTTCATGATGAGTAGTTAGGATTTGTCTGTAAGGTCAGTTTTAGAATGCGTAGTTTCGCATAAAATTATGCCTCAAATGGTCGCGATATCCGATTTTGTGCTTTCAATCGAAGACTTTCAAATCTGCTACCCCATTTTGCGTCGGCTTCGACAGCAAGTTGGACGGCCGCAATGAGCGCCTGAATCGTTTGGGGTTCTGAGGTAACGCAGTCGGCATAAATCGTCGGATGTTTCCAAGTATTCTCTGACCGCGCGGTGTCGCCTATCATCAAGATAGGAATACGAATATCCAGCATACGCAGGAGACGGACATAACTTTCAAGACGTTGATCTGTCATTGTACAGTCCATACGAATGACAACCAGTCCAAAGTCGCTAGGGTCAATTGAAATGTCCTGAAACGCGCTCTCTAAGCTGGATGTATAAGCAACCTCAAAACGTAGACGCACTAGGTTCGCTAGGACGGTGTTAAACGATGCTTTGTCGCGTGCGACACACATAACGTTCTTTACCTTTAGACCATAAAATTCTGAAGTTTGCGGGGTCCCTAAACGGTCCTGCGGGGGCTGTATTACGCGTATGGTACGGTCAAGCTTATTGATTTCCATAATAGGTCCACATCATAGTCGTTCACTCGATGAGGGTGTTCTATTTGCGTAATTTTGAATGTGTATGTAGCTCGTGTGTAATTATCGTGTAAGCTCGTGCGATCTACACATCAGCTTAGTGCCCGTCGTCAGACAATATTGGCAACCAATGCTTAAAATACAGAAACCGGCTGAGCAGACATGTTGACAACTGATCCATCGTACCTTGGCTGGTACGTAGTCGAGGGCAGTTTTAAGTCTTCCAATTTCTTAGATGCCCGCGACAGCCATAAGGCCCTCGCGAGTTTTTGCATTTTATCCCCCCACAATCGCGTTCGAGCTCAAAGATTGAAGGAAATAGACCTGTCACGGTTTGATGCTGCTCCTTTGCTAGCATTTATTGCCCCAAAGGAGACTAATTATAGGACTAAAACGTACGGACGAATTTCTCCAAGATGCGGTGCGGATTGCATTGACCAGTGGGCTAACGCGTAAGCAGGTGGCTGCTGATCTTGGCGTGGGCATGTCGACGCTGAACAAATGGATCACAGCGCACCGAGACACGGATGTGGTTTCGAAAGAGGATTTGGACCTCGCCAGAGAGAATGAACGGCTTCGACGCGAGAACCGTCTTCTCAAGGAGGAGAGGGAGATCTTAAAAAACCGTTCCGGGTTGGAGCCCGCCTGTGCGCGGTAGAAACAGCCTGTGCTACAGTTGCGCCATGAAGGGCAGCGGCCGTTCGCTTATTGGTGGTCCTGGTGTAGTCGGGAACCCCGTTAAAAAACGTGGTCCATGGGTTGATGCGAACTTGAGAGTGGTGACGCCGATGTGCGGTGATCCCGGTTAGGAAGATGACGGATTTGCATAGCCCACGCCCTTCTGTTGCCAACAGGAGGATCAAAGATGGCAAAGCAAAAGACCCGCAAGACCCCAGCGATCGAGACGGTGAACGTCGGCGCTGCGGCTGTTGATATCGGTTCGCGTGAACACATGGCGGCAGTCAATCCCGACGTGACGGACGCACCAGTGCGTGCGTTTGGCACCTTCACCCATGACCTGCATGATTTGGCTGACTGGTTCAAATGGCATGGTGTCACGAGTGTCGCCATGGAATCCACTGGTGTGTATTGGATCCCAGCATACGAGATCCTCGAACAACACGGCTTTGAGGTCATTCTGGTGAATGCACGTTATGCCAAGAACGTGCCGGGTCGTAAGACCGACGTCAGTGACGCCAGTTGGTTGCGACAGTTGCATTCTTATGGGTTGTTGCGCGGCAGCTTCCGACCATCTGCCGAGATCGCCACTCTGCGGGCGTATCTGCGGCAGCGAGAACGGTTAGTTGAATACGCTGCAGCTCATATCCAGCACATGCAGAAGGCCCTGATGGAAATGAACCTCCAACTGCATCATGTTGTGTCTGACATCACTGGCATTACAGGGATGAAGATCATCCGTGCGATTGTCGCGGGCGAACGTGATTTGGACGTGTTAGCCGGGTATCGCGACGTACGTTGCAAGGCTTCAAAAGAGACAATCAAAGCCGCGCTCAATGGGAATGATCGCCCCGAACACATCTTCGGGCTGACCCAGTCGGTCGAACTCTATGACTTCTATCAGGCCAAGATGCTGGAATGTGATCGCCATCTTGAGGCGACGCTCGCGGCATTGGGTGCAAATACCGAACATGATCCCAGTCAACTGCCACGCCCGCGCACAAAGACCAAGCAAGTCAGCACGCCTTCGTTTGATGTCCGGGCCGCGCTGTTTGGTGTCCTTGGTGTTGATCTGACCGAGATCCATGGGATGGGGCCATCTTTGTCACTCAAATTGGTTGGCGAATGCGGTACTGACCTACGCGCCTGGCCGAGTGCCAAGCACTTCACGTCGTGGCTCTGCTTGGCACCGGGTAACAAGATATCTGGCGGTAAGGTGCTGTCATCGCGGACACGGCGATCATCCAGCCGCGCTGCGGCGCTACTTAGGTTGGCCGCTGTCACAATCGGGCGTAGCGATACTGCTCTAGGGGCTTTCTACCGCCGACTGGCAGCACGGGCAGGCAAGGCTAAAGCCGTCACCGCGACAGCGCGTAAGATTGCAGTTTTGTTCTACAACACTCTCCGACACGGCATGACCTACAGAGACCCCGGCGCATCCCATTACGAGAAGCGATACCGCCATCGCGTGCTCGGCAATCTGAAGCGTCGCGCCAAGTCGTTTGGGTATGATTTACACGAATTGCCACCGGAGGCTGACATGGCTGTTTCTTAGGAAGCCACCCAGTTCTTTGCGGGCCTAAAGCAATGAAGTTTAGGTTCATCGAGGAACACAGAGCCAACTTCCCGGCCAACCGATTATGCGATGTTGTTGGCGTCAGCACTCGCGGGTTGCGGGCCTTCCGCAGCCGACCTGCCAGCCGCAGACAGCGGTCTGATTTGGTCACACTGGCTCATATCAAAGAACAGTCGCGTCTGAGCTTAGGCAGCTATGGCCGCCCGCGCATGACCGAAGAACTTAAGGAGATCGGTTTAGATGTCGGGCACCGCCGTGTTGGCCGTTTGATGCGCCAGAATGGCATATCTGTCGTCAGAACCCGTAAACACAAGGTTACGACGGATAGCGATCACAAGTTCAATATTGCGCGAAACCTATTAGATCGTGACTTTACGGCGGATCAACCAAACCAGTAATGGGCTGGTGACATCAGCTATGTCTGGACGCGCGAGGGCTGGTTATATCTGGCCGTGATCTTGGATCTTCATTCCCGACGCGTCATTGGCTGGGCTGTGAGTAACCGCATGAAGCGTGACCTCGCGATCCGAGCGTTGAAGATGGCCGTCGCGTTCCGGCAACCACCCAAAGGCTGCATCCACCACACAGATCGTGGATCGCAATACTGTTCCCATGATTATCAGAAGACCCTGCGCCAACACGGCTTCAGGGTATCTATGAGCGGCAAGGGCAATTTTTACGACAATGCAGCGGTCGAAACGTTCTTCAAAACCATCAAGGCTGAACTGATCTGGCGGCATCCTTGGGAGACGCGGCGGAAGGCTGAGATGGCCATCTTCGAATATATCAATGGCTTCTACAATCCGCGCCGCCGACACTCAGCACTGGGCTGGAAAAGCCCCGTCGCTTTCGAACGGAAAGCGGCATAAACGAGCACTTGGGGCGGCACGAAAGCGCGACAGGTCCAATTCATTCTTTCCTCAGTAATGGCGCACAAAAATTGATGGGGTATTTTTTGTGGTATCTTTTTTGATTGTTCGTTTTATATTAAAGTATAGTAGTAGTTTAGGTGGATTGTGGGGCGGACTGAGCCTCCGCCACAATCACTTTTGATGTGAATGGATAGAGCCGCATTGAGCGGCTTTTTTCGTTTTTGTCATGAGTGACGGGGGCATTGCGCAAGGCCTTTACCGTAACCGCGTTTGTCGATGATGCGTCGAGTTGGGCCCTGCAAAGTCCATTATACCGATGCCTGAAATCCGGGAAACGGATCGCCAGTTCCCGATCCGCCGCTTTTAGTTGATGACGTAAACAGCCGCTGAAACGACGCCGAATGCGGCCGCAAGGTTGCGGAAGCTGACGGTCGCGCTGTCGTAGCAGGAAATCGAATCTTCCGGCATGATGTAGGGGTTAAATTCGTCTCGTTCCGCATCGCGCAGCAGGTCTTCGATGGACCGATCAATGACCACAGATTCGCCGGTGATCGGATTGCGGGAAAACAGAACAGCGCGCCGGTTGGCATTGGTCAGTTTGGATCCACCAACGCAGTTCAGGCCAAAGACGGCCTGCAAGAACCGCGTCCCGTACCGCATATCCCGCGCATCCGGGACCGCTGCTGGGTTATTGGCAAGCGCTGTTTCGGCAAGGTTCGACAAAAAGACTTTGACGCCCGGAGGGGTGACAGAACTTGGAACGACCAGTTCATCTTGGAAACACTGACGAGACGGCACTTCGACGCGGTCACCGGCAATCAGAATTGGATCTGGAAAGGCGCCGCCGCGCGGGGCTTCCCGGATATCGTAGACGGTGCGGTCCCCGCCGCGAATGACAACAACTTTGGAAAGGTCGGCATCCGGACGGATACCACCCGCGTTGCGAAGCGCTGTCGACAGGCGACGTGACGCGGTAGCGGCACCCAGTGCCTGCTGGCGTTCAACGTCGCGGGTTTGGGCATTGGCCCCGCCGACAATCACCTGACGTGGTTCAAAAACGGCACCAGCCACAAAAACAGTGGCTGCGGCATAATCCTTCAGGATCACCGAAACACGTGGTTCGATGGTGTAAAGTTCGTCAGCGATCAATGCGTTGGCAATGGCCGTTTCGACGGAACGTGGACTGCGCCCGGCTGCAGGAACAGAGCGCAAGAAGGGGATACGCACATTTCCATCTTCATTGATCACATATGTGTCCGAAAGCGTTTCGTCTTCTTCAATGAAAACCTGCAACAGATCGCCAACAGAAAGCACCTCAGGACTGCCACCTGTAATGGACCCGATGCCAGCCGTTCCTTTTCCATCATAACTGTCGTTATCGGAAACCACCGCGCCATCCGTACATTTGAGCATATCAAGATACGACGACCTTGTGACCTCGGCACCACCTGTGTCGGGACCGCGATAGCGGGCTTGATAGGCTTGGCCGGCGTCAACGTCTTCGCGGTTGCCTGGAACCGTGTGCGATGCACAGGCCGCCAATAGGCACGACATCGCGACAATCATAATCAATCTGGTCGTCTGCATGTATTCCGCTCGCACGCTTTTTTCTTACCCTAACGTAGGGACATCAAAACTGCGAGGGAACTCAGCATACTTGGGTCTGAACTATCCGTTTGTATAGGAAACGGTGCGGAATCGCCACAAGACCAACCTTACAGACATGCGATTGAATCGAATGCTTATGATAAATCTGGCTGTATTAACCACGAGGATATTATGCCAGACAATCGCCACTTTTTGACGTCGCTCCTGACCAATGGTGCATCCGAGATCATCCAAAAGATTTCGCGCATTGCGGTTGTGATCGTCGTGGCGCGTGTCATGGAGGCAGAGGCCATCGGCCTTGCCGCAGCTGCGATTGCCGCAGGCGACATCCTGAAATCACTCACGGAAACCGGGGTCGTGCAGCGGATCATCGCCGCACCTGACAAAGCGCTGCCCGCGGTTGTAACCACAGCACGTCGCTTGTTTCGTTTATGGTGCATTGGGCTGTTTGCTGTCCAATGTCTGTTTGCTGCGGGAATTTGGTTGTGGTCAGGCGGAACCCTGATCCCACTTATGATCGCTCTTTTGGCATTGGAATACCTCGTGATGCCAGCCGGAATTGTACATTGCGCGCTGGCCATGCGAGCGGGGAAACTGACAGGCACTGCAGGTGTCGCGGGGGGGCAGGTTGTCTTAGCGAACATCCTGACTGCCGGACTTGCAATGGTGTTTCCTTCCCCGCTTGCGTTGATTTTACCCCGCGTTCTGACGGCGCCGGTCTGGCTGATCGGGATGCGCCGTCTGCACCCTGACGTGCCAGCACCGGTAACGGACGCGGCACCCGTCAGTCACTTCGTCGGATTTGGCGCATGCCTTTTGGGGAGCGAAGTGATCAAAACCCTGCGTTTGCAGGGGGACAAGCTGGTGATCGGCGCGACGCTGGGGGCCGAAGCCCTTGGTATCTACTTTTTCGCGTTTAACGCAGGTCTAAGCCTTGCGACGTCAATCTCGAAAGCTTTTTCGCGCGTGGTGTTTCCCACAATCGCCGCCGCTACGAACCGCGCTCGCGCGACAGGCGAAGCGGTTTGGTTGGGGCTTTTGTTCACAACCCCAATTGTCATCCTGCAAGCCTTGGCGACACCCTACTACGTGCCGTTCTTGCTTGGGGAAGACTGGGCCTACATTTCACCAATCGTATCGATCCTTTGTCTGGCTGCGATCCCGACGATGGTTTGGTCCGGGACCGCGCAATGGCTGCGGGCCGAAGATCGCGCGCTGACCGAACTGGCCGTCACAACCGGCCTGACGGTTTCGCTTTTGACCGCGACATATTTCCTGTCTCCGCTGGGCCTTGAAGCGATTGCCTGGGGCTACCTCGCCATTTCTTGTTTGGTTCAGCTCGTCGCAAGCGTTCCATTGTTTCTATCAATTCGCCGAATGGAGGCCTGACTATGCCGCGTTTTTCTGTTGTTATCGCTTGTTATAATGCGACCGAAACGCTAGCGGAAACGCTGGCGTCTTTGCAAAGCCAGGACGAACAAGATTGGGAAGCGATCTGCGTTGATGACGGATCGACCGACGCAACCCTCGACATGTTGCACGCCGCTGCGGCGTCTGATCCCCGCATTCACGTGATCGGCAAGCCCAATGAAGGTCCAAGCATTGCGCGCAACGTCGGCGCAGCGTCTGCAAATGCGGACTGGATCGCGTTTCTCGATTCAGATGATATATGGGTACCGCAAAAACTGTCACATATTGCGCAGGTTGCCGCGACTTCCCCCGAGGCAGACGGTATCTATGGGCGCATCGCATTTTTTGAGGACAGCAGCGCTGCGGATACGACTACATCAACGGTCAAAGCGGGCCAGACATCCCTTGAAGACCTGTTGGGCGAAAATCCGGTTTGCACCTTGTCGAACTTGTGTGTGCGCCGTGCGGCTTTCCTTGAACTAAAGGGGTTTCGCGAAGACATGCGCTACAGCGAGGATCTTGAATTCTTGGTGCGGTTCGTAGCGTCCGGCAAAACGCTGGTTGCGACGCCCTTCGTTTTGGTGCGGTACCGTGCCAGCAATAATGGACTGTCGGCCAACCTGATGCAGATGCACGAAGGTTGGCGCGAGGCGGTTGCGAGCGCGGGGCATGAGATTGCCGATGCACAACGTGATCGCGCCGAAGCCCTGCACCTGCGTTACTTGGCGCGTCGCGCATTGCGTCTGAACATCCCGCCCAAGTCGGCGTTTCAGTTGGCTTTGGCGGGTTTCAAACTGTCTCCGCTCGCGTTTCTGGGCGACGGTCATCGTGGTCCCGCGACGTTTGTGTCTTGTCTGTTTGCCCCACTTATTCCGGCGCCGCTGCGTCGATCATTCTTTGCGTAAAAGGTTGTTTTGTTATGCCCCATGTCAGTATCGTTGTTCCCGCGTTCAACACGTTAAAAACGCTTCCTGAAACAGTGTCTTCGCTGCTCGCGCAGACTTACACAGATTTCGAAATCATCGTTGTTGATGATGGGTCCACGGATGGCACTGCTGCGTGGGTCGAAGCCCAGCCTGATCCGCGGGTCCGTTTGTTTCGCCAAGTCAATCGCGGCCTCGCTGGTGCGCGCAACGGCGGTATCATTGCGGCAGAAGGTGAATTGATCGGCTTTTGTGACGGTGACGATCTATGGGAACCTGAAAAGCTGGCAAACCACGTGGCTTATTTGGCGGATCATCCCGAAATTGGTGTGAGCTATTCAGCGTCTTTGCTCGTTGATGAAGCAAACCGCAGCCTTGGGATCATCCAAGCGCCGCGCACAGCTGACGTTGCCGCACATCATATCCTGTTGCGCAATCCGGTCGGAAACGGGTCCGCACCGGTCATTCGTGCAGCAACGCTGCACGACATCGGATACCAGCCCAAGGGCGACGTGCGCATGTGGTACTTCGACGAGAACCTGCGCCAATCCGAAGACATCGAATGCTGGATACGTATCGCGTTGACCACCGCTTGGGGATTTGGCGGACTGTCGGAACCGCTGACACGATACCGCATTGTGTCGGGCGGGTTGTCCGCAAATCTGGACAAGCAATTTGCGACGTGGACCAAGATGGCTGATAAAGTACGCATGATCGCGCCCGAATTTGCCCAAAAATGGTTGCCAGCAGCAGAGGCTTATCAGCGTCGGTATCTGGCCCGCCGCGCCGTCAGCCTTGGCGACGGAAAAGCCGCCCTGCGCCTGCAAATGCAGGGATTTGCGAAATCATTGCATCCGTTATTCTTTGAACCACGCAAAACCATCAGCACTTTGGCGGCAAGCGTTGTCATGGTGCTGGGTGGCAAGCGGCTGATTGATCGGGCATTGCGCAAGGCCGCATCATGATTCGGTTCTGCCATCTGATCGACGACACCAGCCCGGGCGGCGTCATGCGCATGCTGGACTTTATCAAAGGGTCCGCGCAGATGACCGCCCTTGGAACGCATGACATTCTGACAACGCCCGCCGGACCGACCGTACCACCCAAAACAGATGCGGACGTGATCGTGTCGCATATCGTTTTGTCATGGAAGAATCTGCCGTTTTTCGTAGCCCTGCGTGCCCGCAATCCCAAGGCCACGCTTGTTCACGTTGAACACCACTACAGTGCCGCCTTCGCGCAAGCCGAGGTGAACCACCCAAAACGGTTCCGTGCAATGTTGCGCATTTCCATGGCTGTGTTTGATCGCGTTATTACGATTAGTGAGGCGCAACAGGATTGGCTTGTGAGCGGCATTGGCATCACGCCCGAGGCGCTAACCCTGATCCCGTCCTGTGTCGCGCTAGACGATTTTCTGGCTGTCGCACCGACAGCTGGTCCGATCACACGGATCGGTGCAATCGGTCGGTTGCATGGGCAAAAGGGGTTTGATCTGTTGATCCCTGCTTTCAAGGCTGCGGCTTTGCAGGGTGTCCAGCTGGATGTCTTCGGGGATGGCCCTGATCGGGAACAGCTACATCAGTTGGCTGACGGCGATCCGAACATCGTGTTTCATGGCCATGTCGCGGACCCAGTTGCGGCGTTACGCTCCGTTGATGCCGTGGCGATGCCGTCGCGGCGTGAACCTTATGGCCTGGTGGCCTTGGAAACGATGGCTGCGGGACGGCCTCTATTGGTATCAACTGCGGACGGTCTACGCGATCATGCGGCATCTGGTGCTGTTGCGGTGGACACGTTTTCGGTCGCGGCTTGGGCCGACGCGCTGCGTATGCTCTGCGATATGCCGGATCACGCGCGTGCGCAGGCAGCCAGAGACCGTGTGGCGCAAGCCGAGATGCGTTTTGCCGAAGGGTGGGGCGCATTGCTGACCGATGCAGGTCACGCGCCAGCCTGTTAGGATCTAGGCAGGCTGGAATTCGGGGGCAGGCGCAGACGGGCTGATCTGTGGGGCCCGTTCGGCCATCTCGCGCAGGTGGATGCCAAGCAACATCAGCGCAGGCCACATCAGATAGGCTTCGATTTCGATATTCTCGCCCATCGACAAGATCAGAAACACGATCATTATCCCAAGCGGTAGACGGCCCTGCGGATGAACTGCTGCGTCCTTCAGCGTGATGCAAAGATGGACGGCGAACGGCACAGCCATCGCCAGAAAGCCGACCAACCCCTTCACAAAGAGCAGGCCCCACCACGTGTGATGCGACCCGATTGGCATGTATTCAACGATATGTGTGCCGGAGGCGACTTTGCCGTGGCCGAACCAGAATGCTTCCGCTTCCCACCGTTCGTGTGCGATCCTTTGTAAGGTCTCGCGCACACGCGTGCTGTCAGCACGTGATGATTTGAATGCGGACCAGAAGCGGGTGATCGCGTTGTTCAGCGGTGTCCAGAAAACGGCCATTGATCCTACGATTGCAGCACCGATCATCCACGCCCAAGTCCGCAATAGCAATGGCATCATGCGGGGGGCGACGCTGGCCACGACCAAGGCAACAAGACTCATCCGCGATTTGGACAGCAGTATCATCGCGACGCCAGCCAGACATCCGGCAATCAACCAGCCGCGATGTTTTTCCTCTAGGGCGAACAGGACCATGATTACACCGAGCAGACCGGCAAACGGCGACCAAGGCGCGTAGAACTGCCAACGCGGTGTCCAAGTGGACGGGTCCAACGTGTAGAAATAGACAGTGAAATATTCTGGCCCTGGGCCGCCAACGGCTTTGAGCGGGGACGTGAAGATACGTTCGGGCAGGCCAATCATCGGTGCCACAAATAGGATTGGCGTGATGATCAACGTGATCAATGCCAATCGGCAATGGGCACGGATCAACACGTCACGATTGATTTGAAGAATGGCACCTGCAAATGGGAACAGCGCCAGCAGGGCCCAGCCTTTCGCCCAGCCGATGCTGGACTTGATTGTCCCTTTCAAACCTAAGTTCCAGTCAAGGTGACCGACCCAAAGCGCGACAAGCATCACGCTCATTCCTGCGATCCAAAGCCAGATCATCGCGGGAATAGGACCGGTCGGGCGCAGGTCTTCGCGCATGGCGGGGCCCAGATACAGGCCAAGGACGGCAAGTGCCCCCAAGATCCACGCAAGTACCGGACCCACGACATAGAGACTACCAAATGCGTAGAACCCCCAAGTCCAGACAAGCGTCTTTGACGCGATACGTTCGGGCAGGGTCATTGGGTTACACCGCTGGCCGCGCCAAAAGCTTGTCGATCATCGGGCGACGCAGCCAAGCCAGTGTCAGACCCATCAGGATCATCAATGTGGCTGTGATGCCTGCGGCAATCGCGATCATCGGCTGCGGGGATGTCGGGTTGATCGGCAATGAAGCATCGGCCAATACCTGAACCAACGGATAAGACGCGTAAACGTCCGACTTTGTTGTATCCACGCGGGCCAAGGCAGAACTAAACACTGTTTCCGCAACTTGATAATCGCGCGACAGATCATCAAGGCGCGACGCAAGCGGCGCCATGGTTTTTATACGCAGGTCGGCAGCATCACGTTGTGCGATTAATGTGGCTTCGGTGGTCGCAAGACTTTCACAAAGGCCTGCCAGTTCAACAAGTTCGGCAAGCAAAGCGCCGCGTGCGGGATCAGGTGACACGTCCAACGCGCTGCTTGCTGTCATTGCGTCGTTACCCAACAAAATCGCGCCACGTGACCGCATTTGCGCTTCTGCGCCAGACAATTTCTGGACTGCGTTAGTGACTTGTGGGTGACGTGGGCCAAACCGGCCACGGGCTAAAGCGAGCGTCGCGCGGTTTTCCGATAGTGTTCGCGCCAGTTCCTGGAATTCAGGATCAGCATGCAGCCGCAGGTTCGTCGCAGCCATTTGTGGTGACACGCCGAGTTTTTCGGACAGCGATATCATCTGCGCGTCAATCCCGCGACGCCGTGCAATGGTGTCATCCACCTTCAGGGCCAGCGTATCGCGTTCTTTTACAAGATCTTCGTAGTGTGCAAATGACACCAACCCACTTTCGGTTTGTAGCTTGGCGATCTGATTACGCAGATCATCTACCGCAGCCTCGTATCCTGAAAGTGCGTTCTGGGCGGATTCCTCGCGGCTGTGCAGCTCATCCAAACGAAGAATTTCGATTTCGTCCATGAAGACATCTAGCAGCGTTTTCGCGCGGAGCTGTGCTTCCTCGGGTGACGCGCCAACCATTGAGAAGTGGATCAATGATGTCTCGTCGACCAATTGGATGCGTGGTTCGCCAAAATATTGCATTGGCGTGTCCAGATCGGCCGCGGCTCTTTCCAACGTGCGGTTGGCGGCGAGCAGACGCTTGTACGTCTCTGTTGGACTGACGCGCGAAGACGAAAATGCAGAGGCGGCAGATGAAGACGCCTGACCCAATTCAGCAAGATTGACCGAAGACTGAGCACCTGATCCGGGCAGGATCAATGACACATCTGATGTGTAACTGGATGGCGTCAAACGGACATAGGCCGAAATCGGTGTCCAGATAGTGGCAGCAGCCAAACCAAACAGCATCACGTAGCGGGGCAATCGCCCTAAGTCTGTGGTGCGGCCGCCGCGCAGAACGCGGGCGCTAGATGGACGGTGGCGCGCAACAATGCGCAGGGGACGGAAACGTGTAGAACGGGACATGGGCAAATACTCCTGCCACACTTTTAGCGGGAGAGATCATAAAGTGCGCTATCGCGGACGGTCAGTTGGACTGTGCAGCGGGCTACCTTGCTATCCTTTTGTATAAAACTGTTTTCAAATTTGAGTCTCTCACGACAGGTTCTTGTGCAGTCGCATCAACGTTTATCGCTACCAGTCCCTCTGAATAGATGTGTGGCTATGCATGTGTATTGTTTCGGGCGCGGGATTGAGAATCAGATGCGCCAATGCGCTGAGAATCGGTCCATTGCGTTGCCTCGTGCGCGTAATTGATGGCGTAGGATGAAGGCAAAAGCGTATTCGCACAATTCGACTACGCGATCGGATAGTGCCGCCGATACTTGTGGTGCGCGTGCCTCTCGATTGCATGTGCGATGCTGCGTTCGGGACCTGCAGATGTCCCTTCGTGACGTCGCTTAAAGCACCTGTTTTCAGACAAATTGTCCTTAACGAAATCTTAAGGACGACTTTTATGTTACAGACTATATCCCTTTTCGGTTTGTCGCTCCTCAATGCGGACCGCGCTACAGCCGTTCAGCATCTCTTGGAGCGCCCAGGCCAGACGACCGCCGCCTTCTTGAATGCACACTGTGTGAATACGGCCGCTAAAGATAAACTCTATAAACGTGCACTGCGTGCCGCAGACGTTATCCTACCGGACGGGGCAGGGATCAGCCTCGCGGCAAAGCTGATTGGTCGTCGTTTGCGCGAAAACCTGAACGGCACCGATTTGTGCGAACCACTGTGCAGAGGCGCCGCTGCGCGTGGCATGTCGGTTTATCTTCTTGGTGCAGCCCCCGGCGTGGCCCAAGAAGCGGCAGATAACCTGTGCCTGAAAATTCCGGGCCTACAAATTGCTGGAGCGCAGGACGGCTTTTTTGACAGGGCTTATTCAAATGCCATGATCGAAAAGATCAATGCCAGTGGTGCGGACATCGTGATGGTCGCAATGGGCGTGCCGTTGCAGGACGTCTGGTTGTACCAGCACCGCAAATCCATCAACGCAAAATTGGTTATGGGTGTCGGCGCATTGTTCGACTTCAAGGCAGGCCGTGTCAGCCGTGCACCAGCCGTCGTGCGCAAAGCAAAACTGGAATGGGCTTGGCGTCTGGCCCTCGAACCACGCCGCATGTTCAAACGGTATGTCTTGGGCAACCCTGCGTTTGTTGCACGTGCCATGGTTCAGGCTGGTCGGACCCGCCGGATCACTGCCCCGGCCATGACGGTTTCAAAGCGCGCGCTGGATATTTCCGTGGCCTCTGTCGCACTTGTAGCGCTTTCGCCTGTGTTTGTTACGACCGCAGTGGCCGTGAAAATGACCAGCCGCGGCCCGGTCTTTTTCAAACAAGACCGTGTAGGTCACCGGGGCACATCGTTTTCCATGATCAAATTCCGGTCGATGTATCAAGACGCTGAGACGCGGCGTGACGCGTTGGTCGAAAACAGCGAACGCGAAGGCGTCTGTTTCAAAATGCGGGCTGACCCTCGGATCACACGCGTTGGCCGTTTCATCCGCCGCTATTCCATTGATGAATTACCACAGATTTTGAACGTCCTACGTGGGGAAATGTCGCTTGTTGGCCCGCGTCCTGCATTGCCAAGCGAAGTCGCGATGTATCCTGCGGCCGCGATGCGCCGATTGAATGCAATACCGGGGATTACGGGCATTTGGCAGGTTTCGGGTCGTGCCGACATCGGGTTCTCACGCATGGTCGCGATGGACGTGACTTACCTCCGGTCGAAATCGATCATGTTTGATTTGCTCTTGATGGGTCTGACAGTCCGCGCTGTTTTATCGGGGCGCGGGGCCTACTAGAAACCCCGTTCAGCACGGAATTCATCTAAAACGGCCATCCGCTTTGTCGGGTGGCCGTTTTGTGTGCAAGTTTCGGCGCAAGTTGAATTGCGCTGGGCGTCCCACTGGCCCATGCTAACCCTTGGCACATGTGAATGCGGCTCCGCAGGAACATTATGTCCACCGCAGGCATTGGGGGGCCGCAAACATGACCGCAGAATTTATGCTGATCACTTTCACCTTGTTTTTGGCGGGAATGATTGCCGTGCCGTTGGCGTCCAAGTTCGGACTTGGGTCAGTTCTTGGATATTTGATCGCAGGAATCGTCATCGGTCCGATTTTGCAAGGATTTGGCGTTGATATCGTAGCGCTTCAGCACTTCACCGAATTTGGTGTTGTGATGATGTTGT
This sequence comes from Rhodobacteraceae bacterium S2214, assembly GCA_025141675.1. Classification (NCBI taxonomy): domain Bacteria; kingdom Pseudomonadati; phylum Pseudomonadota; class Alphaproteobacteria; order Rhodobacterales; family Paracoccaceae; species Rhodobacteraceae bacterium S2214. The sequence goes on along the minus strand of CP081161.1, from coordinate 2,665,799 downwards.
TCCTGATCGGTCTGGAAATGCAGCCACAGGTTTTGTGGGCCATGCGTGCGCGCATCTTTGTGATGGGGGGGCTGCAGGTCGGGCTGACAACGGCTGCTGTGATGGCCGTAGCGATGATTTTTGGACTGGCGTGGAGCATCGCGCTGGCGATTGGTCTGATTTTTGCCCTGTCATCCACGGCCATCGTGACCCAGACGCTAAACGAAAAAGGACTAATGCGGAGCGATGGGGGGCAGGCCAGTTTTTCAGTTCTTCTATTCCAAGACATCGCAGTGATCCCGATGCTAGCCTTGATCCCGCTGCTTGCCCTGCCGGAACTGCTTGGTGCGGCCGACCACGGCGATGATCATGGCGCAGGACACGGCGATGGTCACGCAGAGGCGGCATTGAACCTGAATATGGTTGAAGGCCTGTCGGGTTGGATGACTGCGCTTGTGACGCTTGTGGCAATTGCTGCTGTCATCATGGCGGGGCGTTACCTGACGGGGCCGATCTTTCGCTACGTGGCCAAAGCGCGGTTGCGCGAATTGTTTGTCAGCACAGCCCTGATGCTTGTCGTGGGCATTGCGCTGTTGATGACCATGGTCGGGCTGTCACCTGCGTTAGGAACATTCCTTGCCGGCGTTGTGATGGCAAACAGCGAATACCGGCATGAATTGGAAAGCGACATCGCACCGTTCAAAGGTATCTTTCTTGGCGTGTTCTTCATCACCGTCGGCGCAAGCATCGACTTTGGTCTGCTGTCCGCAAACTTGCCATTGATTGTTGGGCTGACTATCGGGCTGATCGCACTCAAATGCGGTATCATCCTTGGTGTGGCGCGCGTGTTCAAGATCGAAAGCGGTGACAAATGGCTGTTCGCACTGGGATTGGCGCAGGCTGGCGAATTCGGTTTTGTGCTCGTGTCCTTCACAGTCGCAAATGGCGTCGTACCTTCGGACGTTGCTGATCTGCTGTTGCTGATTGTTGCGCTGTCGATGCTGCTAACACCTGCTTTGTTCATCATTTACGATCGGGTTATTGCGCCGCGCTATTCCCGCCAACAAGAACGACCCGCTGATGATATCACGTCGGATGCAAAGATCATTATTGCCGGTCATGGGCGTTTTGGCGGCATCGTCAATCGGGCATTGCAGGCTGCGGACTATGACACCACGGTTGTGGACTACAGCCATGAACAGCTTGAAATGCTCCGTGGTTTCGGGCTGAGCGTCTACTACGGCGACGCGACACGGCCCGATTTGCTGCACGCCGCTGGGATCGATGATGCAAAGGTTCTTGTGGTCGCCATCGATGGAAAGGAACAGGTCACAGAATTGGTCCGCCACGTACGTGAACACCACCCGCATGTTCACATCGTCGCCCGTGCCTATGACAGGTGGCATGTGTACGATCTTTGGGCCGTAGGATGCCGCGATATCATTCGCGAGACCTACGATAGTTCGGTGCGCGCAACGCGATCTGTTTTCGAAGCACTCGGGTATGAACGTGCGAAAGCCACGCAGTTGGTGGATGCCTTTCAAGACTTTGACCGGACCATGATGCTGGAACTAGCCGACAAATACGACATCGACGAACCGACTAATCCAGATGGGGCCTATGCGACTCTGGTCCGGGAAAACATGCCTATTTGGGAAAAGGATTTGAAAGCCGAAATTTCAAAAGTGCGAGACGACACTTGAATTGAATTTGAAAAAGTTCCCAATTTTTGAATTAATTAGAAAAAAGTTGCGGCGACGTATCGCTGTGACATTTTTGTACAATTCAGGCGTGTGTGTTGGGGTGTTTTTCTAAAAGGGATTTCGGAAAATCCTAAACTACCATATCCGTGAATTGCGCAATTTTTCTGCGTAGTGTTGAAAGTTATCGAGTATGCATATTCTGCAAGCGGGTGTCTTTGCCTTTTTAGTTACGATTAGTTTCTCTCTTTTTGGGATAAATGGCACCCGAACTCTAATTAGTGTTTATTTCCTAACCGCAGCGTTTTGGCTGCTGGTCATTGGTTTGATTTTGCTGGCGTTTAGGCGCGATCACCCGGATTGATGACGCGACCTTACTCGCCTTTAAAGGTCGATTTCGATCACGCCGTTTTCGTTTGCTGCACGGCTTTGGCACAAAATAACCCGTGTCTCGCGTTGTTTCGCAGAGAGTACAAAATCGCGATGTTCGACGTCCCCTGCAATTAAGCCACACTGGCATACGCCACACAATCCATCGCTGCATTTCACATCAATTGGCACGCCCGCGTCCTGCAAAATATCGGTGCCAGATTTATCCGCTGGCACGTTCAATTGACGGCCGTCTTTCAATTGAATGACAAAGGGATGGTTTTCGTAGTCGGGCACATCTGGCAAATTGAAATATTCGAGATGCCTGTGTTCTTCGGGGAATCCCGATTTGATCGCAGCATCCATGACCGCCGTCATGTAACGTTCGGGACCGCAGGTATAGACATGTGCGCCTGTCGGCGCATTCCCCAGGATAACATCAAGATCGGCACGGGTGTCGTCCGCGCTGAAATGCAGATGAACCTTATCGGCCCAAGGCATCGCAGCAAGTTCATTTAGATAACCGGCATTCTCGCGCGCAGAGCAGGAATAATGCAGCGCAAAATCGCGCCCCAGATCATGCAGCTTGTGCGCAAAGGCGATCATTGGCGTCACACCAATGCCGCCACCCATCAGGTAGCTTTTCGGCGCGTCCTCGTTCAGCGGGAAATGGTTGATCGGCTTGGAAATGAAAACCCGCCGTCCTTCGCTGAAAATCCTGTGCAGCAGCGCGGACCCGCCACGCCCTTGATCTTCGCGTAGAACGCCAATTTGATATTTACTGCGATCTTTCGGATCACCTGACATGGAATATTGCCGCAGCAGTTCGGGGGCCACAACGATATCCAGATGCGCGCCAGCCTGCCATTCCGGTAATTCACTGCCGTCGAGGGTCTCGAATTCATACATCGTCACACTGTCGGTCATGACCTCAACGCGTGACACGCGCACCGCAATCACGGGCGCATCAGTCGGCACGACATACCGATGGATATGGTCGGTTTCGCCCTTCGCCGATTTCAGCTTGTACGCGTCTGCGCTAATCATCGCGTGATAGGCCTCAATCCCTTTTTCGCGGTTCATGGGATCAGGATAGGGCCACGGATGTGGGGCCAATGGGGCAGGGTACACCGCCAGCGTCTGGTCTTCGAATTTCAAATCAAGATCGACCTGCAAATCGCGCGTATTCACCGGATCAGGCGTTGGTTTGTATCCGCCGTCTTCGTGCAGCGAAATATCCCACCACCATTTTTTCACGGGGTTCAGACCGCCATTGCCAACCATATCGTCGAGCTTGGCCAGCACAGGTGCCGCCGCCGGAATGTTGCTGGCGGCCCAACGGAACGGCGCCTCTGCGAACAGCCCCTCAAGGTTCCATGGGCAGGTCTTCATACACCGCCCGCACATCGCACCGCCGTCTGTCGTGATCCGGTAGGTGGCGCATTTTTGGCTGTCGGATTTCCAAATCTCGTAACCGTTGAACATCCGTTTCGGCCCAGCCGTAATCGCACCAGACGGACATTCGCGGGCACATTTGTTGCAGCTTTCGCAGAACGATTGCAGGCCAAAATCAATGGGCAGGTCGTGATCCATCGGCATGTCGGTGGTCACGGCACCCGATTTCAAACGCGGCCCGAGGTAGGGGTTCAGGATCACCTCGCCGATCCGCGACACCTCTCCCAAACCAGCAAGTAACAGCAGCGGCGGTTGTAGCACTTCGCCGTCAATCACCGTGTGCGCCTTCGCCTTGTACCCGAGGTTGCGGATATGCTGCCCGATCACGCCGCCAATGAGCGAGAACCGCAGATATGCCCGCATCGACTGCGCCACAGCGATCCAATCATCGCCGGATGACCCATCCATTGTCTCGAACCCCTGATCAATAATCATGCTAATCGCTTGATCATGTGTGGGATTAATCGGCGTACCAATCGCGTCATGGCTATACCACGCCCATTCGGGGCAGCGCGATAGACCGACCGCATCTGCGCCCAAAAAATACGACGCCGCTTTGATATTCGCGGCATTGCGTTGGGCGTCGGTCGGGCGATGCACCGCGCGCGAGTCCCCGTCTTGCAGCAATGTGAACGCGCCCAAAGCACGCCGTTGCGCGGCGGCAGGGGCGGCTTTGCGCACATGCATCCCGCCCTTCATCGCGTCCTGCGTTTTCTTGCCCATGTCGCCAAATTGCGCCCGCGCAAACAGATCACCACGTTTCGGGACGCGGGCGACATTGGGTTCGTCGATATAGGTAGTCGGGTCGGCCACGCGTTTGAGCTTCTCGAACGGATGCGCGCCTTCCGCATAACGACGGCTGGCGTATGGATCGCGGTTGAACGCCGATTTCTGCGTGCCGTAACCGGTCCACCACGCAGGGCCTTGCGTTTTGAACCACGGTTGATCTGCCATTGCGGCAAGCGGTTTGTCGTGCGCCAAAGGCATGGTCGTGGTGATTGCAGCAAGACCAAAGCGAGTGCCGACCCAAGGGGCGACCAACGTGCCATTTTCAATCGTGGCAAGCCCTGCCGCAACCGCACAGCGTTGCAAATCCACGTCCGACGTTGTGGCGGTATGGGCGCGGGCATCCCATCCCAGCAACCGAATATAATTCGCGAGAACCGTCGCGGTTTCGGTCGCACGCAGACAGGCACGATGGGCCTGCGCATCCTTGATCCAGTCGCTGCCCGGCTCGTAGGGATCAGGGTCGCGGTGGTATTCCTGCAAGAACACAAGCGTCGTTGTGTGGTCCGTAATCGGGACGGGGGCGGCCTGCATCGATTCCTTCAGATCGGCCATGATCATGTCGATACCAGCGGCCAATGTCTTGGTCTGGCGGGTCTTCAACGCTTCGGCCAATCGGGCAATGTCGGGGTTGCGTGTCGGCGTGGCTAGACGGCAGGCATCGGTCAGTGGCCCAATCCCCACCATGCTCGCATCCGAGAAATACCCAAATGATTTCAGGTGGTTCGCGCGTTCCATCAAGTCTACGGGAATATCCGCGACAGTGCTATTCACGATCCCGCCGCGAATGGCATCCATCATCGCCTGAAATTCACCCATCGCATTGACGATGCTTTCGGGGTCTTCCGGTCGATGAAAATCGAGCGGGGCCAGCGGGGCGATATCCAGCGGCGGCATTGCGTCGACACGGGCGAGCCGTTCGGATGGATAAACGCCCAAATGCGGGGCGCGTGACTTGTCAGAGAAAATCTTCATGAGCCTGCCTTGTTGTTGGCGGCAGAAGACAGAAATTGGACCGCAGTGGCAAGACGAAACCTTTAATGAAAATCGCGGCTTTTCGGGATGATACGAACATTGCGCGGATGGGTGCGCGGTTCTGGTGCAGGTTGCTTTTGGTCGCCATCCGCGTCGTGCCCTTCAGGGGCCAGCCGCATCAGCGCATCGGTCCGGTCCACCAGATGTTGGGCGACCACATGGATCACATCAACGTCGCGCTGCACGTAGCCTTCGATCATCAACAGCCGCGATTGCATGACGGTTTTGCGGTAGGCCTCCATCATCTTGGGCCAGACGACAAGGTTCGCCACACCGACTTCATCCTCAATCGTGATGAAACACACGCCCTTCGCGGTGCCCGGTTTCTGGCGGATCAACACGAGGCCGGCCATCTTGACCTTCTGCCACGGGCGGGCGTTTTTCAGCTGTGCGGTATCCATAAACCCCTGTTTGCGCATGGATTTGCGCAAGAAGGCCATCGGGTGCGCCTTTAACGACAGGCGCATGGTCTGGTAATCGGCGACGACCTGTTCGCACACAGGCATCACGGGCAAGGGCACTGTGATCTCTGCGCCCTCATCGCGCGTATCTTGGAACAATGGTAGATCAGGGGCATCGCGCAGCGCCTTGGCTTCCCACAGCGCCTGCCTGCGGTCGATGAACATGGATCGCATCGCGTCGGCTTCGGCCAAGCGGCGGACAATCGGGGCCGTGATCTTGCTGCGTTTTTGCAGGTCGGGAATGTCTTCAAACGGCCGATCACGGGCGTGCATGATCTTTGCGGCGGCATCCGCACGCAGACCGCCAATCTGGCGTAACCCGAGACGCACAGCCCAACCACCCGTGGATTTTGGTTCCAACGTGGTGTCGAAATCCGAGAAATTCACATCCGCAGGCCGCACCTCGACGCCATGGTCTTGGGCGTCGCGCACAAGCTGTGCAGGGGCATAAAACCCCATCGGCTGGGAATTGAGCAGGGCGGCACAAAAGACATCCGGAAAATGACATTTCAGCCACGACGACACGTAAACCAACTGGGCAAAGCTGGCGGCATGGGATTCAGGGAAACCGTATTCGCCAAACCCTTTGATCTGGTTAAAACAATTGGCGGCAAATTCCGGATCATAGCCACGTTCGACCATCCGCCCGACCATCTTATCCTCGAGCAACCCAATCGTGCCTTTGGACCGGAAGGTCGCCATCGCCTTGCGCAATTCATTAGCTTCTTTGGACGAGAATTTCGCAGCATCAATTGCGATCTTCATCGCCTGTTCTTGGAAGATGGGAACGCCGAGGGTCCGGCCCAAAATCTTTTTCAATTCCTGCGGATCATGCGGGGCGGCGGGGGCAGGGTACGAGATCACCTCTTCCCCATTTCGACGGCGCAAATAGGGATGCACCATATCGCCCTGAATAGGACCGGGACGGACAATCGCGACCTCGATCACCAGATCATAAAACGTACGTGGACGCAGGCGCGGCAGCATGTTAATCTGGGCGCGGCTTTCCACTTGAAACACCCCGATACTGTCGCCTTTGCACAGCATATGATAGACGCGCGGGTCTTCTTGGGGGACGGTGGCAAGGGTCCATTTTTGATCGTAATGGGCTTCGATCATGTTGAACGCCTTACGAATGCAGGTCAGCATCCCAAGCGCCAGAATATCGACCTTGAGTATCCCGAGCCGGTCGATATCGTCCTTATCCCATTCGATAAAAGACCGATCCGGCATCGCACCATTACCGATGGGCACCGTCTCTGTCAGCGCCTTTTCGGTCAGGATGAACCCGCCCACATGCTGGCCCAAATGGCGGGGCATCCCGATCAATTGCTGGGCCACGATGATCGTGCGGCGCAAAATTGGATCAGACAGATCAAGACCGGCCTCTGACACATGACTGCCATCGACATCTTTGCCCCACGACCCCCAAATGGTTTTCGATAGCGCACCGGTGACATCCTCTGACAGGCCCATCACCTTGCCCACCTCGCGAATGGCGGAACGAGGGCGGTAATGGATCACAGTGGCGCAAAGCCCCGCGCGATGACGGCCATATTTGGCGTAGATATGCTGGATGACTTCTTCGCGTCGCTCGTGTTCGAAATCGACGTCAATATCGGGCGGTTCGTCGCGGTCCTCTGAAATGAACCTCTCAAACAAAAGCTGATGCTGGGCCGGATCAACAGCCGTGATGCCAAGCACATAACACACAGCAGAATTCGCGGCGGAACCACGGCCCTGACACAGGATCGGCGGACTGGCCTCTTCGCGCGCATAACGGACGATGTCGTGGATGGTCAGAAAATACTGGGCGAGCTGCTTTTTCTCGATCATCGCCAGTTCTTTGAGGATCGTCGCGCGCGTTTCGTCAGGTATCCCATCAGGATACCGGCCCTGCGCACCGTCCCACGTCAGCTGTTCGAGATAGGCCTGCGGGGTCATGTCCGTCGGGATCACCTCCGACGGATATTCATAACGCAACTCATCGAGGCTGAAGTTGATCTGATCGGCCAGATCGCGGGTGGCGCGGATCGCGTGGGGCCATTCAGTAAATAGGCGGATCATCTCATCGGGGGATTTGAGGTGACGTTCGGCGTTGGGCAGCAGTTTGTAACCGGCTTTAGCGATAGTGGTCTTCTGGCGAATACAGGTCATCACGTCCTGCAATGGGCGACGCTCAGGGGCGTGATACAGGACGTCATTTGTGGCCAGAAGGGTCAGTTTGTGCTGATCCGCCAACGCATCAAGACGGTTAATCCGCGCACGATCATCGCCGCGATAATGATAACTGGCGGCAATATGTGTAAGCGCGGGCAGGGCGCGTTTCAACTTGGGCAGGCTGCGGGCAAAGCGGGACAGGGCCTTGGGGGGAACTGCAATGACGACAGATCCGCCAGTGTGGGCGGCCAGATCGGCCAGCGTGAGATCGCACAGCCCCTTGGCCTGCCACTGCCCATCGGCATCATGCATCCGGCCCTTGGAAATCAAGCGACACAGCTGACCGTAAGCTGTGCGGGTCTTGGGGTAGACGAGAAAGGCTTCGCCGGTTTGCAGCACGATCCTTGTGCCAATGAACGGACGTAACTGACAGCTTGTGGCTTCAGAAAAGATGCGCACGGCACCTGCAAAACTGTTCCAATCCGCGCAACCCAGAGCATCATAGCCTAACTCCCACGCCGTGGTGGCCAGATCCACGGCATCCGAGGCGCCACGCAGAAATGAAAAGCAGGTGGTCAGGGAAAATTCAACAAAGGGGCAGCGGGGATTGGGCGTATAAATACCATCCAAAGGGACGGTACGGCGCGGAATGGCATGGTCGTTTTCAGGCATCGTCTATGTCTGGGTTTGCGCCTGCGGCGAGCGGGGAGGGGGCGCTGCCCCCGCCTTCGGCTCCCCCGAGATATTTGGGACCAAAAGAAGAGCAGCGTTCCGCCACTATAAAAGATGGCAGAACGCCTTCTTCCGGTACGGCCATCGGCGCCTCCGCCTGTTCCGCAGCTCTAAGATATTCGGTTAAGGTTAATGTTCTCCTAATTCTTTTGGTCGCAAATACCTCGGGGGGTGTGGGGGGCTGGCCCCCCATCGCTGGTTGCGTCATCACGCAAAGACTCCATGTACAAACCAACGTGGTGTTGTACCTCGATAATCCCCCAGTACCCCGTGCCGATAGAGCCAGAGCCTGTGCATGAGCTGGTCTTCCACATTGTAGTAATCGCGCAGCCGTGTCCCTGGCATATCCTGCCACCATTCCGGCGCGATCCTTTCGGGGCCTGAAAACCGGACGACACGTCGCGTGACCCGTCGCCAGACGAATTGGGCCGGGGGCCCTTCGGGGACTGCGTAGAGCACGCGGATTTCTTCGGGGGGATCAAGCAGCCGTGCGGGCCGTTTGGTCCGCATGTTGCTTGTCGTCTGGGCGTTTTGGAGTGCGGGTTGCCAGACTTCGGCCCGTTCAGGCAGGTGGCTGGCGTGGTGGGTTGGGCGTGTGACCGCATGTGCCCCAAGCCGCGCTGTGAGCCGGTCCAGAAGTTGCGGGAGGTCTGCTCCATCCTGCCCCTTTTGGCTAAGCCCCGGTTGGCGTTGCTGCATGGCTTCGACCATCGTGGCCCCAAGCGTGATCAGATCGAAACCAAACCCCGGATTGATCCGTTCCAATTGATCATCAAACAGCCGCAGCAGGTGATTGGGGTCACGGTTGGCTTGGGCTGTGGCCACGTCGATGTGGCTGACTTCACCATCCGTGCGGAATACCCGCACTTGGATGCGCCGTGCCCCAAATCCTGCCTGGGTAAGCTGGGCGCAAAGATCTTTGCACAGCGCGGGCAAGTGCGGCGTTGGGTCTTGCACAGGCTCTGCCAGATTAGCCTGCACCACAAAGCGTGGTGGATCTTCCTGCGCGCTGACCGGTTCGGCAAGGGCACCCATCATCTGATCAAGCCGCAAGAGCGGGTTGGCGATCAGATCGGCCCGACTAAACCGTCGTGCCAGTGACACGCGTGGGACAGCCATCAGGTCGCCCACCGATTTGAGCCCCAACCGGTTGAGCAATTGCACGGTGTCCCCCGTCAACCGCAGGGCGCGCACGGGCATGTTGGACATGCGTGTGGCCAGCGCGTCTGCTGTACAGACTTCACGCACCCCGCCAAACCGGCTGAGCGCCCAAGACGCCCCATGGGTGGGGCTCACCGCGAGATTGGCGGACAGGCCAAGTCGCGCAAACCGTTCTTCCATATCGCGCAGCATTGCGGCCTCACCGCCCCAAAGGTGGTCGGCCCCCGTGGTGTCCAGAACCAGTCCTGCGGGGCCGTCGATGGCCGTCCACGGACACCAGCGCCGTGCCCAGAGCATTAGTTTTTCCAACGCCTTTTGGTCGCCGCCGATGTCTGCAAAAGTCACCTTCAGGTCGGGGCATAGCGCGCGCATATCGACGACGCGGGCCCCGATGTGCACACCTTCGGTTTCGGCAGCCCTATTGGTGGCGTGGATGATTGGTCCGTGATGCCCTTCGGTGGCGAGGGCTGCGGGGATGTCTTCAGGGGGCGCTTCGTTTTGAGTGGCGGCCCAACGCGCCCAGCGTTCCATGGCAAAGCGGGGCAGGTGGATCGTGGTGATCCTGCGTGTCAGTGTTGGTTTGGCTATGCTGGTGTTGGGCTGTGTGACTGCGCCTGCGGCGACACCCACCCGCCCAACCTTTTGCGCAAGACGCTGGGGGGGCGGTGATTTTGGCGCACCGATAGGGGTGAAGCTATCGGGATCACTGACCCATGTGGTGTCTGTACTGTCCTGATTTGCGGGGCCAGCTTTTGTGTGGTGGTCAACGGCCATCGCGGCTCGCAGCGCCTCTATGGCATGTGCGAGCATATCCGGATTGGTCCGGGAGGGAGTGTGCCCTGTCGTGCTTTCGGCGGCGGTGTCTTTGGCTTTGGGCGGCGAAAAGGGCAGGACAGGCAGCTTGTCCTTGGTTTTCATCTTTGATCTTTCCGTGTGTTATGCGGGTTTGATGCCTTCGGCGAAGATATTTGGGGCCAAAAGATGGGGCGGTTACGCCTGCATTGCAGGTGTTTGTGCTTGGTCTTCTGCGGTACCGTGCTGCAGTACCAATCCTGTGCTGTCATCATAATGCGCCACCCATTGTCCCGGTGCGCGCCAGCGTGCCCGAAACAGGTCCGCTTGCCACAGCGGTTGCCCCGGTGCCCGATTGTCGTAGGGCAGTGCCATGCTGGGCAAGCTGCTGACTGTCCAGCGTTCGCGCGCGGCACTGAGATTGGGATGGGCTGCCCTGCGGATCAGCCATGCGGGCACGGTGTTGGCTTCCGCCCTGAGTGCGAGCCGTTTTGTTGCCGTGAAATCGAGCGCTTGCGGGTCCCCCCAGACTTCCCCGATCACACCGCATAGATCGCGGCAACGCAGACCTTCTTCCATCGCCCATAGCACGTCGATCGCCCGACTGACGTCCACGTGGATGATGTCGCGCACCGGATAGAGCCCCGCCAGATAAGGACGTCCCGCTTCGCGTCGTGACAACCGGTCCTGCACCCATAGCAGTGGTTTGTCGGTGCCATGCATTTGCGCCAGTGCAAATCCCGTTGGTGCCCCGTCCACGACTGCTGTGGCAAAGATTTCCCCAAGCGTCGCCTGTTTGCCCGCATCCTTTTGTGTATGCCGGTTTTGCATTTGGGTGGATGACGGTGATGGGTGGGGTGGGCACTGCACGAAGGCTCCAATGGTTAATGTTCACATTTTGTTCTTATATGGCGAGTCGTCTTTTGCGTCAAATGTTTGTGCCATGAAGATCTGATGACTTGTGTCCGATCTATCCTGACGTAAGCTGCGCAAAAGGGGATCAAGATGACGCATGTACGTGACGAATTAATGGCTGTTTTTACCGCAGGTGTAGCGGCTGCTGACCCATATGCCGCTGTTTCAAAACATATATCTGATGTAGCACCGCCCGCGTTGATCATTGCTGTGGGCAAGGCCGCAGTGCAAATGGCCCGCGCTGCATTGGACGTTTTCCCGAATGTTCCAACGCGTGTCGTCACAAATTATGAAAATGCAGTCGATCTGACAGGTGCCGTTATCATGGCAGCAGGTCACCCTGTGCCGGATGCAAACGGCGCTGCAGCCGCTGATGCCGTATTGGCTGATCTTGCCGCCGCCACAGGTCCCGTACTGGCATTGATTTCCGGCGGTGGGTCGGCCTTGCTGCCCGCACCCGTGGATGAGGTCAGTCTTGCGGATAAGGCGGCGCTGAATGCGCTGCTGCTTGGGGCAGGCCTTGATATCACGCAGATGAACCTTGTCCGCCAGCAGGTGTCCAAGATCAAAGGTGGCGGGCTTTTGGCGGCGGCTGCCCCGCAATCGGTGACGGCCCTGATCCTGTCGGATGTCGTCGGCGATGATCTGTCGACCATTGCCAGTGGCCCGACCGCTGCCCCTTTGGGCACAGCGCGCCAAGCCGTGGCGATCTTGGAGAAAGCAGGCATTTGGGGCGATGTACCACAGTCGATCAGGGCGCATCTTGAGAAAGACGTCCCGGCTGCGGTTTTACCGAAACATCACAATGTGTTGGTCGGATCAAATGCGCTGAGCGTTGATGCCATGGCGGCCAAAAGGCCTGACGCATATGTGCTTGATCCGGTTGAGGGCGATGTCGCTGATGCGGCGCGTGAGATTTGTGATGCTGCCGGACCAGGTGTCACGATCTGGGGCGGAGAGACGACCGTGCAGCTAAAGGGCACAGGGCGCGGCGGGCGTAATCAGGAATTAGCGCTACGGATCGCCCTTGAAGCGCGGGCGCGCGGCTGGACCAACTGGTGCTGTTTGCAAGGTGGATCGGACGGGCGTGACGGGCCGACAGATGCGGCGGGCGGTTTGGTGGATCACGGAACACTGGACCGGATCGCGGCGGCTGGTGGTGATCTGGACGCGTTGTTGGCAAACAACGACAGCTATGCTGCATTGGCGCTGGCGGGTGATTTGTTGATCACAGAGGCCACGGGGACGAATGTCGCTGATTTGGGCGTTCTGATTAGACAGGGGTAGGGGCGCTGCCCCCGCCTGCGGCTCCCCCGGGATATTTAAGGCCAAAAGAAAGGGGCCAGCGCTGTGACGCGACTGGCCCATTCAATTTAATCAATCTGTTTGAATTGACCGTATTTGCCACCGTGGAACACCAGCGGATCGCCGCCTTGGTGGTGCGCCTTTGTAACGTGGCCCACGACAATCACGTGATCGCCCGCGTCATGCGTGGCCTCCAAGTTACATTCAAAGGTGGCCAGCGCCCCTTCGATAATTGGCATGCCACAATGTGACAGATGCATCGGAATATCAGCGATTGCTGTTTTCGATTTGATGATGGCCGCGCAGATATCGCGCTGGTCAGCCGCCAGAATATGCACCGCAAACCGACGCGACCCTGCGAAATGTTCGAACCGCTTGGACGATTTCGCCGGTGACCACAGGACCAAAGGTGGATCAAGTGACACGCTGGCGAAACTATTGGCCACAATTGCCACCGGGCCTTCTGGACTGTCGGTTGTGACCACGGTGACGCCGGTCACAAAGGTGCCTAACGCACCGCGAAAGCTGTCGGGGTCAGAGCTGGGGTCGAAAGTTGCGATTGTGCCTGCGTCCATTATGGAACCTCATTGCCAAGGGCTGCGGTGTAAAGCTGGAACCAAAGCTCGCGGGTCATTTCGACCTTAAGGGCATCAGACAACGCTTTGATCCGGTTCAGGTTATTGGTGCCCATCACCGGCATGATATTCGCAGGGTGCGCCAAAAGCCACGCCACTGCAACTGCGCTTGCATCAACACCAAAAGAAGAACCGATTTCGGTCATCAGATCGCGGGTCGCAGAATTCGAGGTCAGCAAAGCGCCGCCACCCAGTGGGGACCATGCCATAATCGGCACACCGCGTTCTTGCAGGTATGCAACGTCGCCGTTTGTGAAGCCTTCGTTTGCAGTCAGGGAAAGTTCGATCTGGTTCGTCACAAGCTGTGTTTTCATGGCAGATTGCAGCAGCGTCCAGTCATGCAGTTTGAAGTTTGACACGCCAACAGACCGGACTTTGCCGGACGCTACAAGCGCATCCAAAGTCGCACCTGTTTCATGGTGGTCCATGAACGGATCAGGGCGGTGGATCAGCAACGTGTCGATCTTGTCCACGTCCATCAGGCGCAAGGAATGATCAACAGAGGCGGTCACATGCGCTGCGGAGGTGTCGTAGAATTTGCAAGATGCATCCGCATAGCGGCCGGCAGGTGCAACGATATCGCACTTGGTCACAATCTCGATTTTGTCTTTCAGGGCAGGGGCAGCTTTCAGGGCTGCACCGAACACTTCTTCAGCTTCATAGCCGCCGTAGATGTCGGCTTGGTCCATCGTGGTGATGCCTTGGGCCAGACAGGCTTCGATCTTTTCTTGGACGTGCGCGGGGGATGTATCATCCGCCTCTGCCAGCCGCCACATGCCGTAAACGATGCGGGAAAAGGAAAGGTCTTTGGTAATGTCGACGCGGTTCATGTACGGGGTCCTGTGCCAAGTGGCGTTGCTGGTGTTTCTGCTGGCACACGCCCGTAGGCATGCGGCAAAGAACAGGTTTTCAAGTGTGGCATCACGCGGCTGCCGAAATGTTCGGCCTCTGCGATATGCGGATAGCCGGAGAAGATGAAAGACCGGATGCCCATCTTTTGGTAATTTTCAATCTTGGACATAACCTGATCTGTGGACCCGACAAGGGCAGCACCACAGCCAGACCGTGCACGGCCAACGCCAGTCCATAGACCCGGTTCAGTGTAGCCATATTTATCGGCCAGTTCGCGGGCCTTCGCCTGATGCGCCACACCCAAGGAAATGGAATCATGCGCACGGTCGCGGATCAGTTTGCCGTATTCATCATCGAGTTTAGACGCGATGTAATCGGCGTATTCTTTTGCCTCGGCTTCGGTGTCGCGGACGATCATGTGGACACGCAGACCATAATCAAGCGTCCGGTTATGGGCGGCGGCACGGGCATGCACGTCCTTCATCCGCTGTTCCAACATGTCCTGCGTTTCAGGCCACATCAGATAGACGTCACACTGGGCACCGCAGAGTTCCAGCGCGTCTGGGGAATACCCACCGAAATACAGCAGAGGGCCGCCATTTTGTTGATACGGCTTGGCCGGACCTGTAGGGACTTTGTCGAACTGGTAGACTTCACCGTCGTGCGTAATCTCGTCTTGCGTCCACGCCTGACGCAGGATTTGCACGACTTCATGAGAGCGTTTGTAGCGGTACGGGCTTGGGGCCACTTCACCGGGGAAATCGGATGAGATCACGTTGAGCGTCAAACGCCCTTTCAGCATGTGGTCGAGGGTCGCGATGGTCCGTGCCAACATTATCGGTTGCATTTCACCACAACGGATCGCGGCCAGAAAGTTGATCTTTTCGGTGAGCGGCGCCATGCCAGACACGAATGACATAGTGTCTTGACCGACCTGATAAGACGATGGGGCAAGAATGTTGCGAAAGCCCTGCTTTTCAGCCGTCAAAGCGATGTCGCGGCAATGTTCCCACGACGATTTCAGATCAGGGTCAGGCACCCCAAGGAACTGGTAATCGTCCGAACACAAAGCGGAGAACCACGAAACCTCTGCTGCATCAAGATCAGGGCTGGTAATTGGTACGACAGTCATTGATTCCACTTCCCCTTGGGTGTTGTTGCCTCTTGCCTAGCACGGCAGATTGTGTGCATCAATGGTGGATCAATTATCAAATCGGACCGGGGAGGGACCGAGATGGCGGACGCCTCATCGTTACCAAAGTATATCCAAGTCAGCGAAATGCTGATCCGTGAAATTGCAGCGGGGCATTTGGCCGACGGGGCGCGTTTACCGCCCGAACGGGATATGGCGGTAGAGCTTGGGATTTCCGTCGGCACGCTTCGTAAAGCGCTAGGCGATTTGGCAGACAAAGGGATGCTGGAACGGGTCCAAGGGTCTGGCAACTACGTGCGTCATCAAACCGATGTGGCGTCGGTCTATGCGTTCTTCCGTTTGGAACGCGCAGGCGGGGGCGGTTTGCCAACGGCGCGTGTTTTGGATGTGGCGCGCTTACCAAAAGAAACGGGCATGCCCGATTTTGGCCCGTCCGCCGAAGGGCATCGGATCAGACGGCTGCGGTCCTTGGACAAAGAAGTGATCGCGCTTGAGGAAATCTGGCTGGACGGGTCGTATCGCGACACCGTAACCGCCGAGGACCTGAGCGAGTCGCTCTATCATTTTTATCGTCATGATCTGGGGCTGATGATCGGCTCTGCGGTTGATGACATTGGCGTGGCACCAGTGCCCGCTTGGCGCCATGACAGCTTTGGTCTGCAGACCGGCGATATGGCTGGATACATTGAACGGGTCAGTTCCGACGCAGCAGGTTCGCCTGCGGAATTTTCCCGGACTTGGTTCGATTATAACAAGGCGCGCTACATATCGCGCATCGGAAAAGGGTAACGACGTTGGAAATGGTCAACTACGGGATAATTGGATGCGGCATGATGGCCCGCGAGCATATCCAAAATATCGGGCTTCTTCCCCATGGGACGGTCACTGCGGTTTTTGATCCGGTGCGTGATCTGGCGGAAAGCGCCGCGACATTGGCTGGCGACGCATACGTGGCGGACAGCTTGGAAGATTTGCTGGCGTTCGAGAACATCGACGCGCTGGTCATCGTCAGCCCGAACTATCTGCACGTGGATCAGATGAAGATCATCGCACAGACACGGCCCTTGCCAGTTCTTTGCGAAAAGCCGCTGTACACCGATCCCGCGCAAGCCACTGTGATTGCAGATCTTGCGGCTGAATATCCGGCACCGTTTTGGGTTGCGATGGAATACCGCTATATGCCGCCAGTCGCGGCCTTGATCGAACAGGCAGACCAAGCCACGGGCGGTATCAAGATGCTGACCGTGCGCGAACACCGCTTTCCTTTCCTGCCCAAGATTGGGGACTGGAACCGGTTCAACGTAAAAACAGGCGGAACATTGGTCGAAAAGTGCTGCCATTTCTTCGACCTGATGCGGTTGATCCTCAAGGACGAACCAATCCGCGTCATGGCGTCTGCGGGGCAGGGATTTAATCACCTTGAAGAACGCTACAACGACGAAACGCCGGACATCTGGGACCATGGCTATGTGATCATCGATTTCAAAGGCGGGGCGCGGGCGATGCTGGAATTGTGCATGTTCGCCGAAGGATCACGCTACCAAGAAGAAATCAGCGCTGTAGGCCCTAAGGCCAAGATCGAAGCATTGGTGCCCGGACCGGGGCGGTTCTGGCCAAAGGCGCTGGGCGAACCACCTGTGCCGCAGCTGATCATTTCACCACGCGCACCGAAGGGGCCGTTCACGTCTGAAATTCCGGTTGATCCAACGCTGTTGGAAGCAGGCGATCACAACGGATCGACCTTCTACCAACACCAGCGGTTCAACGCTGTTGTGCGCGGCGAAGGCGTGGTTGAGGTCACGGCAGATGACGGCATGAAGGCCGTTGCAATTGGTCTCGCGGCGCAGGAATCCGCCCGTACCGGTCAGGCTGTGATGCTTGATCTGTGATTGAAACCTTCCCCGCGGGGAAGGCGTTCGCTGCGTTTACACATTGAAAACCCTCCACAGCTTGCGGATCGACGCAACATATAGATCGTCGTAAACAGATACGTCGCGCAGCATCTGCGCGGCGTTTTGTTCGACTAACGGCCTGCAGACATATCCATGCCAAACATAATGCCACCGTCACGTGACCACCCTTTGAGCGCGTCAGGATAGTAGCGGACGTTTTCGATACCCACGATTTCAGAGGCATAGAACCAAGACACTGCGCTCAGTTCACCTGTCTGACAAATGCTGATCAGCATTTCGTCGTCAAGATGCAGCCCGCGGCCTTCAAGCCTTTCGCGAAACTCCTGTACGGCCTCTGCTGATAGATTGTCGGCATCCAGATCGTTGGTGAACCAGCTTGACGGCACGTATTGCGCCATTGGCATGCTGACTAAGGGTTCGCCTGTTTCCATGGACTTCCGAACCTGTCCGTCCAATCGCGCATCAAGAATTGCCCCGTCTATTTGGCCGCTCGCGACGGCGAAAATATCCATTGGGTCGGCCCACCAATCAGTTTGGATTTCCAAATCAACGAGAGTAGCAGGTAAAACCGTCGGCTCATCAACTGTTGGTAAATCAGCGGCTTGCCACGCTTTGAAACCGTCTTCCAAGATGGCAATATTCTGGAACCCGGCCGATTTTAGAACCCAATAAACAATCGCGGCGCGTCCGGTTTGTACGATGTGACCAGATTGATTGTGAATAACAACTGGCAGGTCAGGGTCGACCCCAATGCTGCCGATCATCGTTTCAAGTTCTGCCTCGGTCAGCATACGTCCCGCACGGTCCGCAGGCCCCTGCCAATTTGGGAAGGACATCCAAATAGCACCGGGAATTGATCCCTTAGGCATGTATTTTTCGGCACGGATATCGATGATCTGGATGTCCGGCACCTGTTCCATCAAGGCGCTAAGTTCATCCACATTTACGTAGCGAGACCAGTCTGACGGTGTGATCGATCGCTGTGATGATGCGCTTTGCGCTGATCCGATGTTTGGGAGAGCCATGAACAACGGTGTGCTGATCGCGAGTGTTTTGAAAATACCATTTAAGAACTTCATTAAGACAACCTTTCTCAGGCACCTTGAGTGCGAATTTCCCCACCCTTCGGTAGCACGGCAATGTGTCACAATTTCGCGCAAATCAGCATGATTTTAAGTCAACTGCACCGCGGTGTTCCTCTGGCGGCAGGGTTTCATGCATAAAAAAAGGCGCCGCCGGAGACCGGGGCGCCCTTTGTTGTCGATTTGGTTCGGTTACTTCACAGCGCCGAGTGTCAGACCCGCGATGAAGTGCTTTTGCATCAAGAAGAACATCGCAACCGGTGGCAAAGCCGCCACGATCGACCCTGCGGACATCAGGTGATAGGCCGCGCGGAATTGCGAGTTGAACTCTGTGATACCCGCCGTCACTGGCTGCGCGTTCGGTCCTTGTGTCAGCACAACCGCCCAGAAATAGTCGTTCCAGATGAAGGTAAAAATCAACACGGCAAGCGCTGCGAGAGCTGGTTTCATCAGTGGCAGCACCACGTAAAGGAAGATGCGCCATTCTGCGATGCCTTCGACGCGCGCGGCTTCGATCAGCGGGAAGGGCAGGGCTTTGATGAAGTTCCGCATGAACAGCGTGCAGAACCCAGTCTGGAACGCGATGTGGAACAGGACCAGACCTTGCACTGTGTCGTACATGCCAAGGCTGATTGTCAGGTCGCGTACGGGCACCATCAAGATTTGGAAGGGCACGAAGTTGCCTGCGATGAACATGAAGAAGATCAGCAGGTTGCCTTTGAACTTGTAGATACCAAGTGCGAAACCTGCCATTGCCGACAACGCCACCGCACCGATCACCGTTGGGATCGTGATGAACACAGAGTTCAACAGGTATTTCGGCATATTGGATTCAAAGAACACTTTGCCGTAGTTGTTGAACATCTCGAAGCTGGATGGCAGCCCCCAGAAGTTCCCGTTTACGAAATCCGCGTCAGGCTTGATCGAGAACATGGCAACCGCGATTAGTGGCAACAGCCAGATGACCAAAACGATTGGCAGGATGATCTGATAGCTGATCTGCCACGTGCGGGATGACTTTTCGATGGGTGTTGGAAACATCTTAGTGCGCCCCTTTTTCGTCTTGGTACATCGACCACAGGAAGTAGACGATAAATCCTAGCATGATGAAGAACAGGACCACGGCGATGGCCGCCCCGTATCCCATGCGGAAGCCAAATTCGGACAGTGATTCCTCGAACATGTAGAACGACAGAACCCGCGTGGACCCAAATGGACCGCCGTTGGTCATCACGGAAATCAGATCAAAGGACCGCAGCGCGCCAATGATGGTCACAACAAAAGCGATAAAGGTCGCGGGCTTCAGCTGTGGTAGGATCACATA
Source organism: Rhodobacteraceae bacterium S2214 (assembly GCA_025141675.1). NCBI lineage: Bacteria > Pseudomonadati > Pseudomonadota > Alphaproteobacteria > Rhodobacterales > Paracoccaceae > Rhodobacteraceae bacterium S2214. The sequence continues at coordinate 2,645,990 of CP081161.1, read as the reverse complement.
CCAGAGCATCTTGTGGCCCTTAGCGCCGTCAAGACGTGCCGCTTCGACCTGTTCGGGGTCAACCGCGTTCAGACCTGTGAGATACAAGATCATGCAGTATGCCGTCTGTGGCCAAAGGCCTGCCGCGATAATGCCGTAGGTGGCCGTGTTCGGGTTGCCCAGAACGCCGCCTTTGACCTCAAGTCCGAAGATATCGAGGATCACGCTGAACAGGCCAAAGTTAGGCAGGTAGAACCATGAGAACACGAGGCCCACAACGACTTGGCTGATCACAAACGGGAAGAAGAACAGCGACTTATAAAGCCGGATCCCCGTGACGGTCTGGTTCAGGAACAGTGAAATCATCAATCCCAGCGGGATCGCCAGCAGGTACAGGAGCAGCCATTTGATGTTGTTTACAAACGAAATGTTGAATTTGCGGTCGTCGGTCAAAAGCCGTTCGTAGTTGGCCAAGCCAACATAGGTTTTTTCGCCCAGACCGTCCCATTCGTGAAACGAAATCCAGAACGATTGGCCGATCGGAATGATCACGTAGACCACAAAGAACAAGACGGCTGGAAACAAGAACAACCACGGTGTGATCGCGATCTCGTTGCGCTTGTACCAGCCGCGTTCGGCCGTTGAAGGTTCAACTGTTGTAAATGCCATGGGGTCGTGTCCTCCCGCACCCTGATTTTAAGGGGTCAACGCATGCGAAAACCTGAAGTGTTGTCAGGTTTGCGGATGGGTTTGAAAAGTGCGCCCCCCTCAAATCTGAGGAGGGCGCGAAGTCTTAAGCTTTACTGGTAGATACGCTGACGTGTGTCTTCCAGACGTGCCAGGATGTCATCCAGGTTGTCTGGGAACACCATGAACTCTTGCAGGCCTTCCATGCCGACAGATGCCATTTCCGCATCAAAGTCACGGTCGAAGAACTGCATGATGCCGCCACCAGCGTTGTTTGAAAGCATCTCGAAACCTTCTTCGAGGAACTTGTCCGCGTCGATGGAAGAGTTTGCGTTCACAGGCAGCTGACCCAGCGCGTCACCAGAGTTGATCTTGGTCTGGTTTTCCGCAGATGTCACAAAGCGCAAGAATTCTTTCGCCGCTTCCATGTTCTCAGCACCAGCTGGGATGTGGAATGTATCTGTTGGCGCGTCTTCTGCGTAGTCAACGTCTGGGTTGATCACTGGGAACTGGTAGAAGTCCAGTTGATCGTCTGTCAGGCCACCTTCGCGGAATGCTGCGACAGAGAAGTTACCCATCAGGTAAGATGCTGCTTCACCGTTGACCATGAACGGCATGGCTTCTTGCCAGCTGTAGTTCTGGTGGTCGTCGATGAACGCGCCCATGTCGATCAGTTCGCGCCAGTTAGCGAATGTCTGACGTACGCGGTCGTCTGTCCATTCGATTTCACCGGATGCCAGTGCGATATGGAAGTCATAGCCGTTTGTGCGGGAGTTGATGTAGTCGAACCAACCGCCAGCAGTCCACAGGAACTTGGACCCGATTGTGTAACACTTTACGCCACTGTCGAGGATTGCCTGACAGTTCGCTTTTTCTTCTTCCCAAGTTGTTGGCTCTTCAAGACCCAAATCTGCGAAGATGTCTTTGCGGTAGTAAACGCCCCACTGGTAGTACGTGTACGGCACGCCCCACTGTTTGTCGTCCAGCGTCATCGCACCTTTTGTGGATGCGAGTGCTGCGAACTCTGGCTCTGCCCAAAGGTCAGAGATGTCTGCAAACAGGCCTGCGTCGACGTATGGCTTCATACGGTTAGCAGCGTACCAGTTCACAACGTCAGGTGAGTTGGCTGTCAGCGCGTTACGGATTTGTGTTTTCCAAGCTTCACGGTCAACGATCGTCAGCTCGATGTTCAGGTCAGGGTGCAGGGCGCCAAAATCAGCGACCATACCTTCCATCACAGCGCGTGGCGCTGGGTTGGACATGTCTGATGTGATTTTCAGATCGCCTGACAGTGCATGACCGTCTGCCATAGCAGCAGTTGCTGCGATGCTAGCAGCTGCGAGTGCTGCAAAGGATGTTTTCATGATGGAACGCATAGTGTCCTCCCTAGGTGCTTCCGTCTTCCATTCCCCACCGAAGTTCCGATATCGGCCTGCCTCGCGGTGGTTTCAATATTTGGAACTAGGTTTTGAATATTGAAACTAAAACGCGACTCGCGTAGTGTTGTCAACAGGTCGAGGCTAGACGTGATCGAATTGCACATCAAACGGGATGCGCATTCATGGCTAGCAGATCATGAAATTAGCGGGCTTTGGGCCGGCACATTCGGGAGGCGAGACAGTCATGGCAGGCGTTACACTAGACAAGGTCATCAAGCGGTATGGCGACGTTCAGGTCATTCACGGCATTGATCTAGAAATCAAAGATGGTGAGTTCTGCGTTTTTGTTGGCCCCTCCGGCTGCGGTAAGTCGACATTGTTGCGGATGGTCGCAGGGCTTGAAGAAACAACCGAAGGTCAAATGCACATCGGTGATCGCGATGTAACCCGCATGGACCCGTCCCAGCGCGGGGTAGCGATGGTTTTCCAAACCTACGCGCTGTACCCGCACATGACGGTCAAAGATAATATGGGCTTTGGCCTGAAGATGAACGGCCATCCCAAAGCCGAAATCGAAGCAAAAGTCGCAGAAGCAACACGAATTCTAAAGCTCGAAGACTATCTGGACCGCAAACCTGCTGCCTTGTCAGGTGGTCAGCGTCAGCGGGTATCTATTGGCCGTGCGATTGTTCGGGGTCCGGAAGTCTTCCTTTTCGACGAACCACTGTCCAACCTCGACGCCGAATTGCGTGTTGAGATGCGCGTCGAAATCGCACGTCTGCACAAAGAAATCGGCGCGACGATGATCTACGTGACGCACGATCAGGTCGAAGCGATGACGCTTGCAGACAAGATCGTTGTGCTACGCAAAGGCGTGATCGAACAGGTTGGCGCACCGATGGATCTGTACCGTGATCCCGACAACAAATTTGTTGCGGGCTTTATCGGATCACCTGCAATGAACTTCTTGAACGGTAAAGTCGTAGACGGCGGCGTCGAAGTCCCTGCATTGGGCATGACGATTCCGGCTGATCTTTCTACCGCTTACAAAGGCCACGACGTGACCGTTGGCTTGCGTCCTGAGCACCTTGAGGTCGACACCGCAGGCAACGCGTTGAACGTTGATATGGTTGAAAGCCTTGGTGGTGTTTCATTCGCATACCTTGAGGGTAGCACAGGCGAAAAAATCGTTATCGAACAACGTGGTGACGAACGTGTTTCATCCGGCGAAACGGTCGGTATCACAGTCGATCCATCCCGCCTTTACCTGTTCGATGCGAAGACGGAACAACGCATCCGTAACTAATCTTTGCATGCAGTTTGAAGGCCGCGTACCGCTGGGTGCGCGGCTTTTTTCATGTCGCGGCTTGCTTTCTAAATCGTTATAGTTTTTGCTATCGCCAAAGATGGGCGCTGGTGCGTCATCAGTGATTCATGCGGGAGGCATCATGAAAACGATTAAGGGTCCGGGGCTGTTTTTGGCTCAATTCGCAGGCGATGCGGCGCCATTTAATACGTGGGGTGGCATTACAAAATGGGCGGCGGATTGCGGTTACAAAGGGGTGCAGGTTCCCAGCTGGGACGGGCGATTCTTTGACCTGAAACAGGCGTCCGAATCAAAGACCTATTGTGATGAATGGGCGGGCGAAGCTGCAGCGAATGGCGTCACTATCACCGAACTATCGACCCATTTGCAGGGCCAGTTGGTCGCCGTGAACCCCGCATACGACACAGCATTTGACGCTTTTGCCGCGCCAGAGGTGCAGGGCAACCCCGCTGCACGCCAAGCCTGGGCTGTCGATCAAGTCAAAATGGCGCTGAAGGCGTCTAAGAATCTTGGCCTGACGGAAATGGCGACATTTTCAGGCGCGCTGGCGTGGCCCTACGTGTACCCATGGCCACAACGTCCCGCAGGTCTCGTTGAAACGGCATTTGATGAATTGGCGAACCGCTGGCGTTCCATTCTGGACCTCGCGGAAGATTGCGGCGTTGATGTTTGCTATGAAATCCACCCAGGCGAAGACCTGCACGACGGCGTGACGTTTGAGATGTTCCTCGAACGGCTTGGCGGTCATGCCCGCTGCAACATGCTTTACGACCCGTCGCACTACGTTCTGCAGTGCCTTGATTACATCGATAACATCGACATCTACAAAGACCGGATCAAGATGTTCCACGTCAAAGACGCGGAATTCAACCCAACGGGCCGTCAAGGTGTCTATGGCGGCTACCAATCATGGGTTGATCGGGCAGGTCGGTTCCGTAGTTTGGGCGACGGTCAGGTCGATTTCGGGGCGATCTTCGCCAAAATGGCCGCGAATGATTTCGCAGGCTGGGCCGTAGTCGAATGGGAATGTGCGTTGAAACACCCTGAAGATGGGGCAAGGGAAGGTGCGCAGTTCGTCAAAGATCACATCATTCGCGTAACCGAACATGCTTTCGACGATTTCGCAGGCGGCGCTGTCGATGAAGCGACCAACCGCAAGATGCTTGGCCTGTAAGGAGACATGATCATGAGACCCATTCGTTTAGGTATGGTCGGTGGCGGCAATGACGCGTTTATTGGTGGGGTCCACCGTATCGCGTCGCGCATCGACGGACGTTTTCAACTCGTCGCGGGCGCGCTTTCTTCAACGCCCGAAAAATCACAGGCCTCTGGCGCGGCTTTGGGGTTAGCACCTGACCGTGTGTATGATGATTTCAAATCCATGGCGATCCGCGAGGCGCGCTTGAAAGACGGGATCGAAGCGGTCGCAATCGTCACGCCGAACCACATGCATTTCGCGCCAACGCGTGAATTTTTGAAACGCGGCATCCACGTGATCTGCGATAAGCCGCTGACATCGACGATGGCGGACGCGAAGAAGATGGCGAAAGTCGTCGAAGACAGCGATGCCTTGTTTGTGCTGACCCATAATTATACGGGCTACCCGCTGATGCGGCAGGCAAAGGCCATGATCGAAAACGGCGATCTAGGCGAGTTGCGGGTCGTGCAGGCGGAATATGCGCAAAGCTGGCTGACGAACAAAGAAGAATTTAAACAGGCCGAATGGCGCGTTGATCCGGCGCGGTCAGGGGCAGGTGGGTCCACTGGCGATATCGGGACACACGCGTTTAACCTGACCGAATTCGTGACCGGCCTGTCTGTCGAAAGCCTTGCCGCTGATCTGTCATCCTTTGTGCCCGGCCGAGAATTAGACGACAACGCCCATGTCATGATGCGTTTTTGTGGCGGGGCAAAGGGGATGTTGTGGTGTTCCCAAGTCGCACCGGGGAATGAGAACGGGCTGACGTTGCGCATCTATGGCGACAAAGGCGGGTTGGAATGGGGCCAGATGAACCCGAACCAATTATGGTTCACACGTCACGGCGAACCCAAGCAACTGCTGACCACCAACGGGGCAGGCGCGTTGGATGCAAACATCCGCATGTCACGCATCCCCGCAGGGCACCCCGAGGGCTATCTGGAAGGGTTCGCAAACATCTATAGCGAAGCCGCAGATGCAATTGAGGCGCAGCGCGACGGCACCCCGCTTGATCCAGCGGTGACCTATCCGGGTATCCGCGAAGGGATCGCAGGCATGCAGTTCATCGATGCCTGTGTCCGGTCGTCAAAGCGCGACAGCGCGTGGGTCAAACTGGATCGCTGATCTAACGCGACAAAGCGCGGGCGATATCTTCGGCCAGTTCCAAGATCACTTGGGACTGCGCCTGTGCGACGCCGTTTAGGCCTTCACCCACAAGCGGTGTTGTATAGGCAAAGCTGCGCGCACTGTTCGGGTAATCGATCCCGTCACCCCCGATAAAGTACTGCCCGCGCAGGGTGAAAACCCCGTCATTGCCCGCCAGCAGTTCTTCGACGCGGACCTCAATGGCCACATCTGGGATGCCAGCAAACGGCCACGGATCGGGGCCAATTGTTGCAGTCAGGATATCGTTCAGGTGACGCGTGATGGTAAGCGTAGCGGCCCGTTCAGGCTCATCCGCCCAAAGGAATGCACCATCGGTGGTGATCAAACCCTCAGGGCTTTCGATCGAGATTTCTTCGGCTGCCGCATAGCTTGGCAGGGAAACGGTCCGCACAATGGCGGAACTGACATTGGCCCGCAGATCCAACGTAGAATTCAACGGTGTCATCTCGACCCGATTGGTCGGGCCGGAACAGGCGGTCAGCGCGGTAAGGGCAACGGTCAAAAGAAGTGGTTTAAACATGTTATCGCCCTGTCAGAAGTGATGATGGGTTGCGTTGAATGGCCCGTGCGAGGGACGTGACCGCATCGGCGGCCGCCTGAATATCGCGCAAGGTGGCGGCTGTGTCGCTCGAGAACCGTGATTGTTCTCCGTAGGCGTTTGCCACAGCGCTGATCGTATTGACCAAACGCGCCGTTTCGGAAGACAGCGCAGGCAGACCACGTGCCGCCGTGTCGATGGAATTCGCGGCGTCCGCTGCAGCCGCAAGAGCGGCGTTCACGTTTTCAAGCGCCCCACCTTCGCGGACCGTCGCAAGGAAGACGTTCATTTCGTCCAAAGCGCCTGTCAACGCAGCCGGTAGTTCGTTTGCGCCATCGCTCAGCAGGATCGTATCAATGGCGTTTAAGGTCTGGGTTGCTTGGGTCACAAGCGCTTCGATTTCCACGCTGTTTGCTTTGACCGTCAACTGTTCGATCTGTTCGGTGATGGCGGGCAAGTTCGCCGTCGCGGTTTCCAGCTGTGTAATCAGGTTGGTCGCCCGTTCGGCCAATTCCGGCAGGCTTTCCACGCTGGTCGAAATGGCGCGGGCTGCGTTGCTTGTATCTGCCAATGCGGTGGTCAGGTTATCAACGGCACCGCCATCGCGCACATCTGTCACCAAGCCGCGAATTTCATCAATTGCGGCGGTAACTGTGGCTGGAATTTCGGTGGTTGCTTCATCCACAAGAATTGCGTCGATATTGGCCAACGTCTGATTGGCTTGGGCCAGCAATGCTTCGACTTCCAGCGCGTTGGCTTTGTTCGCCAATGCTTCGATTTCGGCGATGATCGACGGTAGAGCCTCAGACGCGGTGCCGATGGTGGCTACCGTGTCATTGGCAGCGGCGAGTGTTTCAGACAACGATCCGACAAGGTTGGCCTCGGTCGCACTTGCGACGATGGCCGAAATTTCGGCGACTACGTCTTGGATACCATCAAGCGATGTTTGCAGCGTATCTGGTGCGCCTTGAATGCCGTCTGATGCGATGACTGTGCTGATGTCAGCCAAGATCGTGCGCAGTTCCGCAGGGGCCGCTTTCAGATCGCCGTCGGTGGCAAGCGCTTCGATGCTGGCCATCAGATCGACCGCGCCTTGCATCAATTCTTCAATCGGCAATTCGTTGATGCGTTCCATCACACCTTCGGCGGTAGCGGCAACGTCTGAAACTTCAGACGCGGTTGTCGGGATGATCGGGAACGGTTCGCGGTCCGGATCAAGGAAAAACAGATCGGCGTTTTCAACGTCGACCAGTTCGATATCCAGTGCGCCCGTCAGGATGTTTCCTGTCACAAGACGCGCCCGCATCCCTTGGGCCACGAAGCTGGCAAGGATGACCATCGCGTCATCGTCAGATGTTTCGTCTGAAATCCCAAGCCGTGACGGGGATAAATCGAGCGTGGTCCGCAAACGGACCCGTTTATTGCCATTATCATCGACAACAATGGCATTGATCGCGGCCACTTCGCCGACGTTAACACCTTGGTATTTCACGGCAGATCCCTGACGCAGACCGTTGACCGTTTCGTCAAACAGAATACCAACAGTCAATGTGTTGCGGTCGGGACGCTCAAACAGGCTTTCGCGGGCGGCCTGTTCATCGTCAAAAACATCAAAGATGTCGGGGCCACGGGATTCACCCAACGGGCGTCCGCCGGACACTACCGTATCGAATGCAATGCCGCCTTCGATCAGCGACGCGATACTATCGACATCAAGGTTCAGACCGGATGCACCTACAGACACCGAGAAACCGGACGTGTCCCAGAACCGCGTATTAGTTGTGACAAGCCGCGCGAATTCTTCTTCGATAAAGGCCGACACGATCACGCCATTACCCGTCGGGTCCAGTACGGGTTCATCAAGGAAACCTACCTGCAATCCTTTGTGGAGGATCGGGGCACCTTGGGCCAAGGACGCACCATTCGGGGCCCGCAAGATAATTTCCGATCCAGCATCGTTCGTGGCTAACAGCGGCGGGTTTTCAAGACCGATGAATTCGGACTGCGCGACGTCTGCTTCGGTGTCCCATTTGCCAGCGATGTACGCGCCAGACAGAACAGTATCGAGCCCGGACACACCGCGCAGCGTTACATCGGGCCGGACAACCCAAAAGATAGCGTCGTCATCAAGGTAGGGCGCGATTTCCTTGTCCACACGCACGTCAACCAACACGACCTCTAGATCATCAGAAAAAGTGACCTTTTCAACAAGGCCCACGTCAATATCGCGATACTTCAGGTAGGTTTCTTTGCTGATGCCTGATCCGTTTTCAAACGCAATCTCGATCAGGACGCCCCGATCTTGGTAGGTGGACCACGCCACGCTTAGGATCACTGCAAGGGCCACCAAAGGCACAAGCCAAATCCAACTGATGCGCCGTGTTTTACGTGGCTCTGGTTCGCGCACATCAAGCGGCGCGGGGGACGGTGTTGTGGTCATGTGGCGGCAGCCCTATCTGCGTCCCAAATGAGACGTGGGTCAAAGCTTTGAGCGGAAAGCATGGTAAATACAACAGACAAAGCAAAGCTAATAGCGGCAATGCCCGGATTAATTGAAGCCAAAGTATCAAGCTGAACAAGGGCCGAAAGAATTGCGACCACAAAGACGTCGATCATGGACCAACGGCCAATGAATTCGACCGCATCAAACAGTTTGTGCCGTTGGTGCATGTTCAAGTTGGATTTCTTCTGCACACTGATGGCGAGGTATCCAATCGCAAAGAATTTGCCCAACGGGATGACGATGGACGCGACAAACACAATCGCGGCAATCCCGTAAGATCCGTAATGCATCAGATCGATGACACCCCCCAAGATCGTACTGCTGGTTTCGTCGCCCAACTGGCGCGTGATCAACATCGGATAAATATTGGCGGGAATGAACAAGATGATCCCTGCCACCATCCAGGCCCACACTTTTTGCAGGCTGTCCGGCGACCTGCTGTGTAACGTCGCGTGGCAACGGGGGCATTCGGACGCATGTATATCCTGCACCTGACCGCAACGGCGACAGGCGACCAGACCAGCCTCGCGGGCGGTGATCAAGCCTTCGATGTGTCCAGCGCCCGCCATATAGAATACCTACAAATCAACGTGTCTTGAAAAAATGTCAGGACAACCAAAACAGTGAATGCCCAGAAGGCAGGCCCAAATGCGATTGAAGCCAGACCGGCCACCTTCACCAGTGCAACCGCGACCCCGACAATAAAGATTTCCGCCATCGACCAAGGACGCAATGTCTCGGACAGGCCAAAGGAACGTCGGGCCAGCAAGGAAGGCGTCGTTCCCGCAACCAGCGGCGTGACAGCCATAATGATTGCGCCCAGCCGGATCAGTGGCAGAAAGATGATAAACGCCGCCACAGCCGCCGCTAAGGGCAGGGTGAATGTATCAGAAAAGGCCATCACAGCGCCCAGTACAGATGTGCTGTTGGTCTGACCTGCGGCCGACAAATTCAGGAACGGAAAGCTGATCGCCGCAACCATCAGCAGGAACGACGTGATCGATAAGGCCAAAACGCTCACAATCGCAGTCGCGCGTTCGGTTTTCAGCACGACACCACAGCGCACGCAATGCGCCTGCGCACCTTCAGCTAGTGCAGCATTGGTATGGAGCGTATCGCAATGAGGGCAGGCGATCAGATCTTCGAGCGGCGGCACGGATGGCAGTCCTTTGGCAGCGGTTTCACCTAGTATATGGTGCCTGACAGCCGGTTACTATGGCAATTCACAGCGTTATTTCACAGGTAAGCGCTTTTTCGATGATCCGTTTTGCGTTTGGAATATCATTGCTTTCTGCCCGTCTTGTTGCTGCGGCACGAGACAAATTCTGGTTCAGCCACCGCTGGATCAATCGGCCTCGCAATTCGTCCATCGGAACGTCCAACCTGACGGTTAAATCCCAAAGTGACGTGATGTCGTTCCACGGGTCCTCATCAAACATCAGGTAATTGCCTTCGGCGATGATAACCGGCACGTCGCTTGGGATATGAACCGCGCCTGCGATAGATAGATCACGATTGCGATCAAAGGTGGGGGCGATTACATCCATTTTGGCATGCAGTCTTTTGATCATAATCAGAAAACCTTCGCCATCGAAAGTCTCAGGTGCGCCTTTTTTGGGCAGAAGTCCACGGTCTTCGAGGATGGCGTTATCTAGATGAAAGCCGTCCATCGGCACGACCAAACTGCGGCACTTCTGGGCGTTTAGAACACGTGCGACCTCTTCCGCGAGCGTGGATTTACCGCTGCCGGGTGCGCCTGCCATGGCCACGAGAACGCGGTCACGCGTTGCGCGCAATTGGTGAATTTTGTCTGCTAAGATGCTGACCTGCTGGGATATATTCTTCAATGGACTCGCCTGTTTTCTCTGAGTGTAAGGCCACTCCTTTCTCGGGCAAACCTTTACTTTCGTGATTGTGCGGAAAAACGGATCAGGGTGTCGGGCGATGATTGAGCTTTGGTCTGTAAGTTGCTGTTTTTGTGGAGTTCAGATGGATGCTCATCTTCAAGTGGAAAAGCGCCGAACATTGCCCTAGGTATAAGGTGATAAACCGGAGAACGCTTTGCAAAACCTGCTCAAAATCTGGCGCACCGCCTATGATGTCTGGATCGAAGCGGGGACGCGTCATATCGGATTGATTGCAGCTGGTGTGGCGTTTTTCGGAATGTTTGGTGTGTTTCCGGGGATCGCGGCTGTTATTGCGGTCTTTGGTTTGGTTGCTGATCCCGTGGTCGTGTCTGACCAGTTGGAATTGATGCGCGACGTCATCCCACAAGAAGCATACGGAATTTTCGAGGCGCAGATCAAAAGCCTTCTGAGCGCCCGATCTGAAACGTTGGGGTGGACGACGCTTGTCTCTATTATGCTGGCGCTTTGGTCTTCACGCGCCGCTGTTGGTGCTTTGATGAGCGGGATCAACGCGATTGAGGCAGCGCCACAGCGGGGCGGGGTGCGGCAAATGTTGGTCGCATTACTGTTAACCGCATCTCTTGTTTTGCTGGCGACGGTTGCTTTGATGTCTGTCGTCGTGTTGCCGGTGATCCTGGCCTTTATCCCGCTGCCTGTTTCGACGACCATGTTGCTAGAAGGGGTGCGTTGGCTGATCGCTTTGGCCGTTCTGTTTTCGGGGCTGAGCATATTGTACAGGTACGGACCCAATATGAAGCCGCATCGCAGGCCGTGGATCACCTTGGGGGCGGCGATTGTTGTTGTGGTATGGATCGGCGCGTCGGCAGGGTTATCGTACTACTTAACCAACTTCGCGAGCTACAATGAGGTCTACGGATCAATCGGCGCTGTCATCGGTATGTTGCTTTGGCTCTATATCAGTGCCTACCTGATTTTATGGGGCGCAATCATCAATGCGAAACTATATTACATAGAAACGCCAACAAACGAAGGCGATGGGCCGCCAGAGCAGTTGCTTTAGTAATTTCTGGCAATAGTGGTAATCATGCCGCACGTTTTTCGAATCGGGCAAAAGTATGTCATTTTCCCCCTAGATTTGGTGAATCTCACCCGCTAACGTCTCCGTAATCAAAATAAGCGTGTCCCGTTAGATGGCCATGCACGAGGCGGAGTAGAGTTATTATGTCAGCGATTGATTTCGTTGTCCGCGGTGACGCGGGCGTTACACAACGTGGGTCCCTTGGTGGGGCTGACGGCACATCCATTGTTGCGGGTGCGGGCCAAGACGTCTCGTTAAACCTCAGCCGTGGGGATATCCTTTCATACGTACGTCAAGGTCAGGCGCTGCAGGTTACGCTTGTAGATGGTACTGTATTGACGGTTGAAGGCTTCTTTACGCCAGAAGGCGAAGCCATTGCGGACCTGTTCATCTCCGCGAACGGTACATTGGCGCAGGCTGAATTGGTCGCGGGCGAAGGCAACTTGCTGTTCGCGCAATACGTTGACGCCGACAGCTTCGGTAAGTGGAGCCCTGACGACGATCTTTACTTTGTGCGCGGCTCAGACGTGCAGCTTGCAGGTGTCGTGCCTGCGGATGAAGCAGCGGCAAGCCAGCTTGGCGGCGCGTTGCTTGGTGGTATCGCAGGCATCCCAGCGCTTGGCGCTGGTGCGGCAGCACTTGGCGGTTCGCTTTTGCTGGCAGGTGCTGGTGGTGGCGACGATGGCGGTGACGGTGATGTTGCTGGTGACGGCGATACGGGCGGTGATCCAGATCCAACAGATCCTACCGACCCTGTTGATCCGACGGACCCAACCGATCCTACTGATCCAACCGACCCTGTTGATCCGGTCGATCCGGTTATCGATCCACCAGTCGTAACAATCTCCGACGGTACGGAAAGCGTTGGTCACACAGTAAACGCCGAAGATTACGCAGATGGCGTGACAATCGGTGGTACTGGTACGCCAAACACATCCGGCACAATCACAGTCGGCGATGTGACACAAGACATCACAACTGATGAGAATGGCGACTGGACTGCGGAATTCACGCAGGACGAAGTTGCTGGCGGCGAATACCAAGAAGACGTCACTGTGACGTTGACCAACGAAGGTGGCTCAACAACATCCACGGATGTTCTGGTTGTCGACACAATCGCAAGCGTCACAATCGAAACAAGTACTGTTGAAGGCAACGGCGAAATCAACTTCGTCGAAGAATCCGATGGCTTTACGCTGACAGGGACTGTTGAGGAAAACTCAAGCGTGACTGTGTCTTTTGGTGGCAACACATATGACGCAGTTGTATCCGGGTCCTCTTGGTCCTTGGCGGTTGACGCTGGTGTGATCGCGCAGGGCGAATATGACCTGAACGTTTCCGTCAACGCGACAGACGCTTACGGCAATACAGCATCTACGTCCGGTACTGTTGCGATTGATACGGTAACAGACGTGACTGTTGATACGACAGCGGTCGGCGGTGCCGATAACACTGTGAACGCAGCCGAGCACCCAAGTGGTGTTGAACTGACTGGTCTGGCCGAAGCGGGCGCATCCGTTGTGGTCACGTTGGGCACAGTATCCCACACAGTAACGGCAACATCATCCGGTACTTGGACGTCTGTCTTCACAAGCAGTGAAGTTCCAACTGGTGAACTTTCACTGAATGTGACTGCTGTATCCACTGATCTTGCGGGCAACACAGCTACAGCTACTGGTACAGTGACAATCGACACTGAAATCGACGTTACTGTGACTGAAAACGCAGGCGGCGCGGACAGCGTTGTAAACGCAGCCGAGCGTAGCGATAGCTTCTCCTTCTCTGGTCAAACAGATGCGGGCGCACAAGTTTCCGTTGTCTTCGAAGGTCAAACACAGATCGTGACAGCCGGCGCTGACGGGTCTTGGACTGCAAACTATACAGGTGTGAACCTGCCAGACGATTCAGAAGGCACTGCGCAAGTCACTGTGACTGCAACAGATGCGGCTGGTAACTCTGACTCTGCGACCACGACTGTGGCCTACGACACATGGGTGAACAAACTTGAATTTGCAGACGGCGCGATTGAGGGTGACAACGTCATCAATAATGCCGAAGCATCTGACGGTGTGACGCTGAACGGTGTGGTTGAAGCTGGTTCAACCGTGATGGTTGCCTTCGGTAGCGTATCTCAGGCAGCGACAGTGAACAGCGCAGGCGCTTGGACGGTTGAGTTTACAGCCGCACAAATGGCGACAATCGCTGCAGGCCAAGCTGATGACTTTGAAGCAAACATCGTTGTCACAGCGACTGACGCGGCGGGTAACGTCGACTCTATCTCTGAAACCGTGACAGTCGATCTGGTTGCACCAGATGCAGCTGATGTCATTGCGGTCACCACATCTGAAGCAGGTGTTACATCAACGGAAGTTGTTGGGGTGGACAGCAATACAGCCTTCGATCAGTTTGTGAACGGTGCAGATAGCGCTGCGACCATCGATCTGCTTGGCAACTTCGGCGATACGCACTTCTTTGAAGCAGGCGACACGATCCCTGACGGATCTCACCTGTTGGTCACGAACAGCGATGCGGCTGGTAACTCTACCTCCACATTGGTTGTTCTGCAGGATACGGCATCGCTTGACCTGTCTTCCGGTGCTTTGGGTGACTTCAATGTCGCTGAAATCAACCTTGAGACAACAAACGGTGTGAACCTCGAAATCACTGCCGATCAGCTGCGTGCTCTGTCTGCGGACAGCGATAGCCTGATCATCCACGGTGATGACAACGACAGCGTCACAATGGCTGAACTCAACGGTGTTGCAGCGTCTGGTACCGAAACCATCGACGGTCAGACATACAGCGTCTACGAACTGGGTGACGATACAAGCCTTGTCATCGACGACGCAATCGCGCTGAACCCAGTCGTCTAAGCCGACAACGACAAGATCAATCCCGAGGGCGGCGACAAAAGATCGCCCCGGGATACCCCCTCAAAGATCACGCAAAGTTGGTCGAGGGATTAGGGCAAGTTTTGGCAGGTAGTGGGGCAGGCACGTGTATGGCTGGTGTAATCTAAAAAGTGTTTTGATGCTGACATGCGTCGCAAGTCTATCCGCGTGTATGGATGGCAGTGCAGGTGTCACAAGGGCGTCCAACACATTCGCGGCAGATGGCGATGGCGCCGTTCAAGCCGCACCGCAGGCAGCACTTGATGCGAACCTGCAAGACGGGACACAATCCCCGATCATCGAAGGTCTTCTGAATCGCCGCTCGGTCTTAGGCAATGGGTCCTATGATCAAGTGGCTGATGCTGTTTTGGCGGCTAACTCTCGCGCGGCTGAGGCTGATCTGCGCGCCGCGACTTTGCGCTCTGAGGCGCGTGCATCGAACTGGTTGCCGACCCTTGGTCCAAACGTATCGCTGACATCGCTCGGCACTGTTGTGACCCAATTGGTGGTCGAGCAGGTGTTGTTTGATAACGGCAAGAAGCGCGCTGAACGTGAATACGCCCAAGCGGATGTCGAAGTTGCAGCCGTGGCGCTGGCCCAAGATACCAACGACCGTGTCATGACGGCGCTGGGTCTATACCTGAACGCCGAAGTCGCAAAGGCCAAGGCAGGCGTGAACGCTGCCGCGATGCAGCAGATGGAACGCTACGAATATGTGATGTCTGAACGGGTCCGCGGTGGGGTGTCATCCCGCGTTGATCACCAGATCGTCCAACAGAAATTAAACCAGATGCAGGCTGATATGGCGTCCGATCGCGAAGCGGCGGCATCTGCTTTTGCGGAACTGAATGCGATGTCCGCGGCACCATTGGACGGCGTGTCTGGCATTTCCAGCATTGGTCAGCCCGGTCCCGGCGCTGAACCTTTAACTGTCATGAAGGCTCAAGCAGAAGCGCAACGCGCTGTTGCTGAGGCCACAGCGGCCCGTGCGGGATTCCTCCCGTCCCTCACGGCGTCCGCTGGAATTGGTTCAGGCGGCAGTGATGGCGGCCTGAATTTGGGATCCGACAACGGATTTGGCTTCGGAACAGGCGCGTCATTGGAAGCCTTGGAAGCGTCGCAAGCTGCTGCTGCGGCCCGTGTTGGTCAGGTGCGTGAAAACGCGAACCGGTCTTTGCAGTCACTGCAAACCGAACTTGCATCTTTGCGCCGTCAAGAAGCCCAAGCCCAGTCGCTTGCCGCCCAAGCGGCCAGCAACTTTACACTCTTTTCTGAACAACAGCGGTCCGGCCATCGGTCAGTCCCCGAAGTTGTCGGTATTTTTGAAACCAAGGTCCGCACAGAACGCGAAGCGGTGGCCCTGAAATATGACATCGCCCGTACTGAGCTGGAAATCGCAGCCCTGATGGGATCCTTGGTGAACGGAGAACAAATATGAGCGGTCCTATTCTTGCATTCGACATGAACGCATCCCGTGGGGCCAAGCTGACAAGGATCAAACCAAAGCAGGTTCCTGCGGACGAAGCGATTGATGGCGGCCAACCGGTCACGCCGAAAGTTGCGGCACCACATCCGGACAAGGCCGAACATGCATCCCCGGAAAAGATGGATCTGCCAAAGCCGGACGTCGTTGAAACCGCCAAAGAACTGGCGACACCTGCGGCGTTGTACACCGACGCAGCAGCGGAACGGGCAAATCTTGCGTCCGCTTATGCAGCTGTGCTGGGTGTTGATCTGCCAAAGACAGATATGCTGGAACGGATCACGGCTGCAGGCGGTGGTGATCTGACTGGCGCCGAAATCGCCAAAGCGCTCGAAGGCGCGGGCCTTGTCGCAATGGTGAAACCTGCACAAGTGGACCGTATTTCTTGGCCTGCACTGGCCGAAATGACCAACGGCGAACTGGTTCTGGTTCTGGAACAAGTCGCTGATACGATTATTGTTTACGATGCGGCATCCGCTGATAACCGCACCGAAGTTGACGTTTTGGATTTCACGCCTGTCTTTACAGGCAACGTGATCCGCGCTGATGTCGCCGTGACCGAATTGAACCGCCGCCACGCCAATGAAGGCCAGAAAGAACATTGGTTCTGGGGCGAAGTCAAAAAGCTGCGCCGCATCATGTTCGAAGTGGCTTTGGGATCTTTTGTCGCGAACCTGTTGGCTGTCGCAGTCGCGCTGTTCTCCTTGCAGGTCTATGACCGCGTGATCCCGCACCAGTCCACAGCAACCCTATGGGTGCTAGCAATTGGTGCTGGCTGCGCGATGCTGCTCGAAGCATTCCTGCGGATCGCACGTGCCCGTCTGATGGATGGGGCAGGGCGCAAGGTTGAACTGCGTATTCAGACGCTGTTGATGGACAAATTGCTCGGCATGCAGGCCGGCCTGAAAGGTCAGACACCGTCTGGCACCTTCGCAGCGGTCCGTGAATTTTCGTCGATCCGTGAATTCTTTACAGCGTCCACCATTGGCACACTGACCGACTTACCATTCATCGTGCTGTTCTTGGCACTTGTGGCATCCATCGGCGGCAACGTCGTGTGGGTTCTGTTCGCGGGTGGCATCCTGATGGTGCTGCCGTCGTTCTTTATGCAAAAGAAAATGATGAAGCTGACGATGGCCACACAGGGTGCGTCAACCAAATCATCGCGTCTGTTGCACGAAGCGATCTACGACGCCGACACGATCAAAGCCCAACGGGGCGAAGAACGTTTCCGCCGTCTTTGGGGTGAATTTTCTGCCCTTTCGTCATTGGCAACATCCGAACAGCGCAAACTGTCCAGCACCCTGACATTCTGGAGCCAAGGCGTACAGCAGGCGACCTATGTGTCCGCTGTTGTTGTCGGCACGTTCATGGTGTTCCAAGGCCAGTTCACCGTCGGGACAATCATCGCCGTGGGTATTCTGACATCGCGGACATTGGGTCCATTGACGCAGCTCGCCGCAACTTTGGCCCGCTGGTCTAATGTCAAAGCCGCACTCGAGGCTCTGGACGGAATCGCAGAGGCCCCACAAGACGTCGAAGAAGGCCGCACATACCTGCGTAAGGAAACATTGAAAGGCGGCTACGAGCTGCGCGAAATGTCCTACACCTATGACGAAGACGCGGCCAACACGATTGATATCCCGGCACTTTCCATCAAACCGGGCCAGCACGTTGCGATCCTTGGGGCGAACGGGTCTGGTAAATCAACGTTGCTGAAAGTTCTGTCTGGTCTGCACCGCCCTTCCAAAGGCCGTGTTCTGATCGACGGTGTGGACATGGGGCAAGTCATGGCGCGTGATCTGCGTCGTAGCGTTGGTTACCTGTCACAGGAAGTACGTCTGTTCGCGGGCACATTGCGCGAGAACCTGAACCTGACCTTGCTAGAACGCGACGACGAACGCCTGTTGGCATCGCTCGACTTTGCTGGTCTCGGCCCGTTTGTGCGCAACCACCCCAAAGGGCTCGATCTGGAAATCCGTGATGGCGGGGAAGGCCTGTCCATCGGTCAACGCCAGTCAATTGGTTGGGCACGTCTGTGGCTGCAAGATCCGAAGGTCTGTCTGCTGGACGAACCAACTGCGGCGCTTGATCAGACGCTTGAAGCCACTTTGGTGGACCGCCTGCACGCATGGCTTGACGGTCGCACTGCGATTATCGCGACACACCGTGTGCCGATCCTCGCTCTGACAGACCGCACAATGATCCTGCAAAACGGACGTTTGATGGTCGATGGGCCACGTGATGAGGTGCTCGCGCATCTCCAAAAAGAAAAGAAGGCAGGGTAAACCATGGCCACAGTCGACGCAGAATTTTCCGGCAAAATGCAAGGTTCCAGCATGACCATTTGGTTGGTTGGTGCAACGGTTCTTGTTTTCCTCGCATGGGCGAAATTCGCCTTTCTTGATGAAATTGTAAGGGCCGAAGGCGAAGTCGTATCAGCGTCTCGTCCCCAGATTATCCAAAACCTTGAAGGTGGTATTCTGGCAGAACTGCTGGTCGGTGAAGGTCAGATTGTCGAACAAGGTGATGTTATCGCGAAACTGCGCGGCACAAACTTCCTGACGTCGGTTGCTGATCTGGAAGACCAGATTTTGGCCTTGGAAGTGCGGCGTTTGCGGCTCGAAGCTGAAATTGCCGGTGCTTACGAATTCACGGTTCCGACCGAGATCGCAGAGCGCAGCCCCGAAATCGTGGCGTCCGAGCGTGCCCTTTTGGCTGCCCGCCAGACAGATTACGCATCCAAGGTCGAAGGCGCACGTCGTGTGATGCTGGAAACCAAGCGTGAACTTGACCTTATGGAAGACATGCTTGCCCGTGAAATCGTGGCCTTGATCGAAGCAACCAAGGCTCGCAAAGCGCATGCCGACGCTGAAATCAAGTTCAATGAAATTGTGACCGGTGCCGAATTGGAACGCGCAGCGGGCTATTCCGAGACGTTGCAAGAACTTGCGCAACTGGGTCAAAGCTTGCGCCAAGCCAACGACCAATTGTCCCGTACAGTGATCACATCCCCAATGCGCGGCGTCGTGAACAACCTGTCGATCACAACAATCGGCGGCGTTGTCCGTCCTGGCGAGGAAATAGCGCAGATCACACCACTGGGGGATGAGCTGTTTGTCGAAGCCCGCGTAAAACCACAAGACGTGGCCAACGTTGTGGCGGGGCAGCGCGCGACGATCAAATTCTCGGCCTATGACTACACGATCTACGGTTCCATGTCGGGCGAGGTACAATTTGTCAGCGCCGACACGTTCAAGGACGACCGCCAGCCAGACGCAGACCCCCACTACAAAGTGACCCTGCGTGTGGATCGCGACAACCTTGATCAACGCCAAAGCCAGATCGCGATGCGTCCTGGTTTGCAGGCTGCGGTGGAACTGCACACAGGCGAAAAGTCGGTGCTGCAATATCTGACCAAACCGCTGTACCGGTCACGCGAGGCGCTGCACGAGCCGTAAAGACAGAATTTGTAAAGGTCCGCTAAGCAGGACAAAATAGACCTTAAGTTGAGTTCATCTCGGTCGGAGAACGCCCCCACGCCTTATCAAGCCCCACACAATAAAGCGGTCGGAGAATCTTCTTAGAAGTTGGGGTACAAGTGCAAGTGATATCACCCAAAGAACATCGATCGCCACAGCAACGAATACTTCGTTCAAGACTCCTCTTAGGATTAACACGGCACCATGTACTTTGGCCGCATAGGCCCTAAAGCGATCTGAATTTAGGTGAGACCATTGCCAGATTGCGCGTGAAGTTTGAACTTCTCGAACGTTGCGAAATGCGACAAACCCGAGACCTACTATGATCGGAGCAAAGGTGAATAGGCGATGCACGAAATTTTGGTTATCAATGAAGGCAATTAGCCCAATTGACATGAGCCATAGTAGGATGCTGCCGCTTGCAACGAAGGTTCGGTCAGGTTGCTTCTGCTCAAAGGTATTCCGGATCATTTGGTATACCTGCCGTCCCCAAAGGAACGTTATATAGCATATCACCGTTAGTTCCAGTCTGGGTACTGACAGTGAATTTTTGTCAAAGAGACTTGTAACGAAATATGCCAACAAAAGAACGACAGAAGCGCCATATGCACCTGTATATGCCCTTACCTTGAATTTGGCTTTGTTACGGAAACCCAATCCATCATCCATGTGTGGAGCTTATCCAACGAAATTGTTCATAATATGCATTCTTCATGTTGCTTAAAGCAGCGCCACTTCGGGCTCTAAGCAGACAGTCTTCATCCCGCCCCGAAACGCGCCCGTGTTCTGTTTGCGAACGCCACAAGCGTTAGCATCACGGGGACTTCAACCAAGACTCCTACAACCGTTGCTAGTGCCGCCCCTGAATTAAGCCCGAACAGGCTGATCGCCACGGCCACCGCCAGTTCAAAGAAGTTTGACGTCCCGATCAGCGCGCAAGGTGCGGCGATCCGGTGTGGGACTTTCATCGCAAATGCTGCCGCATAGGCAATCGCGAAGATACCATAGCTTTGCAGGATGATCGGCACCGCGATCAATACGATCACGAATGGCTTGGCGACGATGGTCTGGCCCTGCAGGCCGAACAGGATCATCACCGTGACGATCAGGCCCACAACGGAATAGGGCTTCACCCGCGCTTGGAACGCGTCGATTGCGGCCTCAGACCCGAGCTTCGCGCGTGTGATCAGCCCCGCCACCAACGGCAAGGCAATGAACAGGATCACGGACAACACCAGCGTGGACCACGGCACCGTGATATCCGTCACACCCAGCAAGAACGCCACGATAGGCGCGAAGGCGATGACCATGATCAGATCGTTCACTGACACTTGCAGCAGCGTGTAGGTTTCATCGCCACGCGTCAGTTGCGACCACACGAAAACCATCGCCGTGCAGGGTGCCGCCCCCAGCAGGATCAGGCCCGCGATGTATTGCGACGCGTCCTCGGGGGCGATCCATGGGGCAAACACTACTTCGAAGAAAAGCACCGCCAAAGCAGCCATCGTGAACGGCTTGATCAGCCAATTGACTACCAACGTGATCAGCAATCCGCGCGGTTGCTTGGCCACGTCCTTTAGCGACCGTGGATCGACGCCCACCATCATCGGGTAAACCATGGCCCAAATCAGAACAGCCACGACAAGGTTTACGCTGGCGACCTCTGCCGCTGCGATGGCGTTGATCAGGGCAGGGGCCAAGTTGCCCAGCAAGATGCCGGCCCCCATCGCCAATGCGATCCAGACAGATAGGTATTTTTCGAAGATATTCATGTGTTTGCTCTGTCTTAGGGGATTAGACCTGACCGCCTGCGATCTCGATTGTTTGGCCGTTTACACTGCGTGCACCGTCGGAACACAACCACATTGCTGCTGCAGTGACTTCGTCAACCTCCAGCAACTGCCCAGACCGGTTGCCTTTCGCGATCAACGCCCGCGCCCCGCCTTCATCAACGCCAAACCGGCGCATCAAGCCCGGTAGCTGACCTCGCACGATGTCGGTTTCCACATAACCCGGACAGAGCGCGTTGAAGGTAATCGGCGTGTTCATGTATTCTTCGCTCAGGCCACGGATCAACCCGATGACGCCATGTTTGGTCGCGGTATAAGGGATGGCGCCTTTCAACCCACGCACCCCCGCGATTGAACTGACAGCGATCATGCGGGCAGGGGTATCGGCGGGCAGCGTGGTCAGCGCCGCTTGCAATGTCAGGAAAACTCCGTCGAGGTTTGTGGTCATTGTCTTGCGCCAGTCGGCAAGGGTCGTCTTGGCAAAGGCCTTGCCTTCCGCGATGCCCGCATTCGCGACGCAAATCCGGATCGGTCCGCGCAGGGCGCTGATTGTAGCGATCCCGTCGCGCACAGATGCTTCATCAGTGACATCCATCTGCAACGCGTGCAGCCGGTCATGCGTCGCAGCAACGTCGTTTAATACATCCAAGCGCCGTCCGGTGATCGTTACCTCAGCCCCTGCGTTTGCTAAGGCGACGGCAATGTCGTGGCCAATGCCAGTCCCGCCGCCGGTCACAAGTGCGTGTTTTCCAGTATGTTCCATGCGGCGACCTTACTGCGGACCACGGGGGTGACAAGGCCGTATATTTGGATCAGGCTAAGACGATGAAATGGATTGATTTGCCTCCGGTCTGGCTGGGCCTTTTTCTGGTGCTTGTTTGGTGGGCACCGCAGTTCGGATTTGCAGCAGAACGCAACGTTCCGTGGCTCGGTTTTGTTGGCTGGGCATTGGTCGCTCTCGGCCTGTGCTTGATGATTTTGGCGGTGATGCAAATGGCGCGGCACCGTACAACGGTGATCCCGCACCTGCAGCCGTCAGCCTTGGTCAAAACGGGTATATTCGGGATCAGTCGCAACCCGATTTATTTGGGCGATGCGCTTGTTCTTGCGGGATTTGTGTTGATCTGGGATACTAGTATTTTATTTTTACTGCTGGTCCCGGCCTTCATGTTTTTGATCACAAGACGCTTCATAATGGACGAAGAAAGCCGTCTAAATCAGGCGTTTGGTGAAGAATTTGCAACCTATTGTCGGTCAACTCGTCGCTGGCTGTGAGCGCTAACATATAATTCAAATGTTTGCGCCTGTCCTTGCGCAATTTTATTTCGTTCGATACTGCAGTTGCAGCAATAACCAGAAGTGGGGGGAACGCCTGTGAAAATCGGTGCGCCAAACGAAGTCTTTCCGGGTGAAGATCGGGTCGCAATGACGCCGGCCTCGGCCAAGGATTTGCAGAAACTTGGATATGAATGTTTGATCGAAACCGGGGCTGGCCATTCTGCTGGTTTCTCGGATGCCGCTTATGAAGAAGCTGGCGTCACGATCATGAAAACGCCTGCTGCTTTGTGGAAAGCCGCCGACATCGTCGCGAAGGTCCGCCCGCCGTCGAAAGACGAAACCAAGCGGATGCGCAAAGACCAGACGCTGATCTCTTTCTTCTACCCTGCGCAGAACGCAGAGCTGATGGAAGCCGCGAACAAGAAGGGATCAACCGTCATCGCGATGGACATGGTCCCACGTATTTCGCGTGCCCAGAAGATGGACGCCCTGTCGTCCATGGCGAACATCGCGGGCTACCGCGCGGTGATCGAAGCGGGTAACAACTTTGGCCGTTTCTTTACAGGTCAGGTCACTGCCGCTGGTAAAGTGCCACCTGCTAAGGTGCTTGTTGTGGGTGCTGGTGTTGCGGGTCTTGCGGCCATCGGGACAGCGACATCGCTTGGCGCGATCACATATGCATTCGATGTGCGGCCAGAAGTGGCCGAACAAGTTGAATCCATGGGCGCTGAATTTGTCTTCCTCGATTTTGAAGAAGAGCAGACAGATGGTGCGGCCACAGGTGGCTACGCCGCTGTGTCGTCCCCTGAATTTGCGGCAGCACAGCTTGCTAAATTCCGCGAAATCGCACCGGACATCGACATCGTCATCACCACAGCCTTGATCCCGGGCCGTGACGCGCCGGAACTGTGGACCAAAGACATGGTCGACAGCATGAAACCGGGGTCTGTGATCGTTGACCTTGCTGCGGAACGCGGCGGGAACTGCAAACTGACTGTGATGGACAAGAAGATTGTCACAGACAACGGCGTGACCATCATTGGGTATACCGACTTCCCGTCACGGATGGCGGCGCAGTCTTCGACGCTTTACGCCACAAACATCCGTCACATGATGACCGATCTGACACCCGAAAAAGACGGTGTGCCAAATCACAACATGGAAGACGACGTAATCCGTGGGGCAACTGCGACGCACCAAGGCGAGATTACGTTCCCGCCACCGCCTCCGAAAGTTGCGGCCATCGCGGCCCAACCGAAGAAGGAAGCGCCAAAGGAACTGACGCCGGAAGAAAAACGCGCCGAAGAAGTCGCTGCGTTTAAGGCGCAAACCAAGAACCAAGTCACGCTGATCGCCGTTGGCGCCGCGTTGCTCTTGGCGATTGGTTTGATGGCACCGGCCAGCTTTATGCAACATTTCATCGTGTTCGTGCTTTCCGTGTTCATCGGCTTTCAAGTCATCTGGGGCGTCGCACATTCGCTGCACACACCGTTGATGGCTGTCACGAACGCGATCTCGTCCATCATCATTCTGGGGGCGTTGACCCAGATCGGATCGGGGTCTGCATTGGTCGTTATCTTGGCCGCCTTGGCCGTGTTCATGACCGGCATCAACATTTTCGGCGGCTTCCTTGTGACACGGCGTATGCTCGCCATGTTCCAAAAGTCTTAAGGGGTTAGAATTATGGATTTCGGATTTACTACAGCGGCTTACGTGGTCGCAGCCGTTCTTTTCATTCTCTCCCTCGGCGGTCTGTCTGGGCAGGAAAGCGCAAAACGTGCCGTGTGGTACGGGATTGCGGGTATGGCATTGGCGGTCTTCGCCACGCTTGTTGGGCCGGGTTCCGGTTTCTGGCTGTTGTCCCTGATCTTGATCGCGGGTGGTGGTGCAATTGGGTACCAACTGGCGACCAAAGTGCAGATGACGCAGATGCCCGAACTGGTTGCTGCGATGCACAGCCTTGTCGGTCTCGCCGCCGTGTTTGTGGGCTTTATCGCGCACTTTGAACTGAACCGCGTGATGGGAATGTCCGGAGATGAAGCGAAAGACCTTGGCACATTCGCGGCACTCTTGGCCAAGAAAACACCGGTCGAGATTAACATCCTGCGGGTTGAACTGTTCTTGGGCATCTTCATCGGTGCTGTGACCTTCACGGGGTCCGTCATCGCTTACGGCAAACTGGCGGGCAAAGTGGACTCAGCGGCGACAAAGCTGCCGGGTGGTCACATGCTGAACATCGGTGCTGCTGCTTTGTCAGTCATCACCTTGATCTGGTATTTCAACACCGGCGGGTTCTTCCCACTGTTCCTGATGACGCTCGCAGCTCTGTTTATCGGTTACCACTTGATCATGGGCATCGGCGGCGCGGATATGCCTGTCGTTGTGTCCATGCTGAACAGCTATTCAGGTTGGGCGGCTGCTGCGATTGGTTTCAGCCTTGGCAACGACCTGTTGATCGTTGTTGGCGCGCTTGTCGGTTCTTCCGGTGCGATCCTGTCTTACATTATGTGTAAGGCGATGAACCGGTCCTTCGTGTCTGTGATCTTGGGCGGCTTTGGTGGCCCAGCTGGCGAACAGATGGCCGTTGAAGGTGAACAGGTTGCAATTGATGCGGATGGCGTTGCCACAGCATTGAACGAAGCGGACAGCGTTGTGATCATTCCGGGCTACGGCATGGCGGTGGCACAGGCACAAACGGGCGTTGCGGAACTGGTGCGCAAACTGCGTGCCAAGGGCAAAAACGTGCGTTTCGCGATCCACCCAGTTGCGGGTCGTTTGCCAGGTCACATGAACGTACTGCTTGCAGAAGCCAAAGTGCCATACGACATCGTGATGGAAATGGACGAGATCAACGATGACTTCCCGGACACGGACGTCGCCATCGTGATCGGGTCCAATGACATCGTGAACCCAGCAGCCCAAGATGACCCGAACAGCCCAATCGCGGGTATGCCGGTTCTGGAATGCTGGAAAGCGAAACAGGTGTTTGTATCCAAGCGCGGGCAGGGGACAGGGTACTCCGGTATCGAAAATCCACTGTTCTTCAAAGAGAACACGCGCATGTTCTACGGAGATGCAAAAGCATCGCTAGATCTGTTGCTTCCAAAGATCGACTAAGCGATCTGAAACATTGGACGAAAGGGCCTTGCATTTTGATGCGAGGCCCTTTCTGTTTCGGTGAACGCTTTGTCAAGCTAGAGGCCGAATATGTTCCCCATGATCCGCATCGCAATGGTTGGAAGCACCTGCATTGTCCTGACTGCCTGTGGCGGCGCTGGAACGGGGAACCCACAAACACCAACGGGATTTGTCGACCGTGTTGACGCGTCCCGTGCGATGCAGGCACGTCTGGACGCGCGTTCGGCGACGGTACGCAGTGCTATGCCGAATGCAGGGCGGGCCACCTTTGACGGGTACGCCACGCTTGCAATTGATCCGACATCAGGGCCTGATATTGATCTGATCGGTGACGCCGTGCTGGCGGCCGATTTCGGTGGGGGCACGCTGACCGGACAGGTGCGTAACCTCGAAAGCGCCAGCAGGCCAATTGCGGGTGTGATCAACATCGGTACGGGGATTTCGATCATCGGCGACGACGTGGATGATAACCTGACCAATCGTGCCAATGATTGGCTCGCGACATATCGCGGCGCGCTCACGATTGGCGGGGATCGTTATGAACCCGAGGGTATGCTAACGGGCCAGTTTATCGGGACACGGACCAATCCTGCAAACGGACAAAGTGTCGTTCGCGGGATCGTTGGGCGCGATGATGACGGTTATGCGGTTGTGAACGGACGTGTGGAAGAAGTGCCCGCCGTTTTGTCAGTCGTCGCTGAGAACGGTTGAACACTGAATGCCAAGCGTTCCGGTACGGGGAACATACTCGCTTATATCGTGCTTGCGCTCATTAACCGACTGTTAAGTAAAAACTTGACTGAAACCGGAAAATACCTCAAATTTATGCTGTAATTATAGCTACTTAACCGCGTTTCTGTGCGCGTTTTGGAAACAATGTTATCCCGAGGAAGGGTTTGTTCTGTGTCTGTCATCAAATTTTCAAAAGTCGCCATGAGCGTGTCTGCCGCCGCTCTCTTTTTATCCGCGTGTAGTTCAGGCGGTTCGTCTTCAGGTGGCGGTGTTTTGTCTTCAAATGAGGTGAGCACGCGGATGTCTGCTGCAGACGCTCAAATTTTGAAAGTCATCGGCGACGGCACTGCAGACAACCCCGGTATTTCCGGTACTGCCTTCGAACGCATTCCAACCGAAGGCACTGCAGTTTATCGCGGCGTCAGCACTGTCATGATCAGCGACGGCGACAACATGGTTCTGGACGCCGTCGGCATCGCAAATGTGAACGTTGATTTCGGCGCTGCAGAAGACGCGGACGTTGTGACTGGTAACCTGCGCAACATGCGCGCAATGGACGCCGATGGTAACGCGACTTTTGTCGACGGTGAACTTCTGCTCAGCGGTGGCGAAATCGGGAAACGTCCGGACGTCGAAGGTGTTGATAACACGTCTCGTGCGAATAGCCTGTTTGCCGATTATGCGGGTAGCCTGTCTGCATTTGGCGAAACATACGGCCTTGCCGGTGAATTGCAGGGCACGCTGCGCGGAACACGCACAAACGAAGACGCACGGTCCGTGGTACGCGCGGTCGATCTGTCCGTGGCAGATGCCAGCGTCGCGGGTAGCGTGTCCGGTCTGACGGCGGACATCACCGTTGCAGCAGACAACGATTTCGTGGCTCCATAAGGGCCCGTTAACCATTTGAACCTTCCCGCTATGCTAAAGGTTAGCGGGGAGGGTCATAAGATACCTCCAGTTGTTTTTTAGGCCGCCCTCATGTGAAGAGGTACCCAGTCGTACAGGGTCCTATCCGGCGATGTAACCTAACAAACCAACCGGAGGCTCCCCCGCCGATGACTTCAAAATATGTATGCGCCAGCCTGATTGGCCTTGTGATGTTAACCGCGAATTGTGGTAAGCTGGAAGAACTCGAAGACGCACGTCAATTTGCGGATTTGGCAATCGACGCCAATCGGGTCAGAACCCGCGTACTTGGTGATCCGGTTCTCGGTCGAGAGGGGCTAAGAGGCACTGTCTGGGATGATGTCCCAACCAGCGGCAGTGCGACGTTCTTGGGAACTGTGGTCGTTGCTGCGGTATCCGCTGACAACCCTGACGCAGGTTTCGCGCTTGTAGGTCGGTCCGATGTCACCGTTGATTTTGGTCCGGGTGAAGACAATATCACCGGCACGATGGATCAGTTTCAATCGAGTAAGATCGGTGAAGGCATTCTTGATGCGTCTGGCCAGTTGCAGCTGGAAAACGGTGTCGTTGGCAATCTTGCCCCGAACCAGTTTGCCGTCGATTATTCCGGTGATGTGACTGTGGAGGGCAAGACTTATGCGATGTCCGGCGACATGTTGGGCCGCTTTCTGGGCACACGCACCGAACCTGAAGCAGGGCAAAGCACCATTCGGGCACTGTCCGCAGTCGATATCAACGGCAATGTGGAAAGCGGTGGAGAGCGGCTTGTTGGTCGCCTGAACCTGATCGCAGAAAACTAGATCTAGCGACCGCGTCTTAGCGGCGGCGTGCTCGGCACGTCGGCCGCGTCCTGCCATGTGCCGGGCGCGATGCCATCAAGGCTCCAGATGCCGACAGACCAGCGCACCAGCCGAAGAGTAGGAAAACCGATGTGTGCGGTCATACGGCGAACCTGACGGTTGCGGCCTTCAGTAATGCTGATCTTGACCCATGTATCTGGCACCGATTTACGAAAACGGACCGGCGGATCACGGTCCCACAATACAGGTGGTTCCATCAACGCGACCTTCGCGGGACGCGTGAGACCGTCCTTGAGCGTCACACCATCCCTTAACGCCTGTAGGTCGGCGTCCGTCGGGGCCCCTTCGACCTGTACGTAATACGTCTTGGGCAACTTGTGTTTGGGATTGGCGATCTGCGCTTGCAGTTTGCCGTCATCCGTCAGGACCAACAGACCTTCGCTATCCCGATCAAGCCGTCCTGCGGGATAAACCTTTGGCACATCGACAAAATCCGACAGCGTCCGCCGCTTTGTCGGGGACTTTGCATCGGTGAATTGCGACAAGACATCGAAGGGTTTGTTCAGCAGAATGGTACGGGCCATGCAACGTTCTTAGGGGGGCTTCCGCTTTTGTTCAAGCGGGCGGCGATCCAGTGATGATCGCTTGTCGAAACAGGCCAGCATCCCTATGACTGCGGCATGAGAAACGCCACACCATACGCCTTGCTTGGCGCCCGCGCTGCGGGATCGCCCTACGGCAAGACCCAAGAATGGTGGCCACCGCCCAGCCTGTGATTTTGACGATCAAACTTCAATAAAATCACATGAATGGTATGAATATGAACCTCAAAACCCTTGCGGTCCGTCCTGACGCGCTTGTCGTGACATGGCTGGACGACACGACCACGACGTTCCCGACACCTTGGCTGCGCGACAATTGCCCGTCCGGATTGCACCCTGAAACCCATGAACGTCTGCTTGATCTGCTGGAGATCGAAGAATCCCCCGTCCTGACTGCGGCACACCTAACGGATGGCACGGCGGCCCTGACCTACGCAGACGGCCACATCAGCCAGATGCCTGCGACGCTCTTGGACCAACACCGCCCCGGAACCCGTGCGCATGATGCTGCAGACATTGCTGCAACCCATTGGCGTGCCGATCACGGCGCGGACAATATTCCGCGCCATGCAGCTGCGCCAATCCTGGCAGATGATACGGCCCTTCAGGCTTGGATGTCTGATCTGGCAAGCTTTGGTTTGACAATAGTGGATCAATTGGCCGACAGCACAGATGCGGGCGTATCGGTCGCTGAACGGGTCGGTTTCCTACGTAGAACCAACTTTGGCACCACGTTCGAAGTCATCAACAAACCCGATCCAAACAATCTTGCCTATACGTCTGTTGCACTGCCGCTGCATACGGATTTGCCGAACCAAGAGGTGCCACCGGGTTATCAGTTCCTGCATTGTCTCGCGAATGAAGCAACTGGCGGTGGATCGATCTTCGCAGACGGCTTCATGATAGCCGAAGACCTGCGGGATGAAGATCCAGAGGCATTCGATTTGTTGTGCAACGTCGCAATTCCGTTCCGCTTTCATGACGGCGACGCAGACATCCGCGTTCATCGTCCCGTCATCACGCTCGGTGCCCGCGGCAACGTGATCGAAATCCGCTACAACGCGCATCTTGCTGGCATTTTCGATATGCCAGCGGATCAAATGCCGGCCTACTACCGCGCGTATCGGGCCTACATGGCCAAGACCCGCGACCCCAAATATCGCCTGACAATGAAGCTGCAAGGCGGCGAGATGGTTGTGTTCGATAACCGGCGCGTACTGCACGGGCGCGACGCGTTCGATCCATCAACTGGGTTCCGCCATTTGCATGGCTGCTACGTGGATCGGGGTGAATTCATGTCACGACTGCGGATGCTGGATGGCCCAACCGCATAGATCAAACAAGACCCGCAGGCGGCCCGATATGGGCCGCCTGTTTCCGTCACGATGGCTCTCGCAAAAATTTTGCAGCCACCTGCATTTTCCCTCTTGCGTCGAATCTCTTTTGGTCGCAAATGCACGCCCATAGACGCCAACGCACGCGCCTCTGGCCGGTGATAGTCAACGCACTCGTGTTTACGTAGCGACGGTAACGTCTCCCTTGGAACTGAGCGGTCTTCGGCGGATAAATCCGTTATGGCCGGGTCTACTGGAGATGACCCATGACTTATCACTTTGCGCCCGCTGTGGCGTCTTCTGCTGTCGATTCCCTTTCAAAACTGGATGCATTTGTTGCCCGCCGGACGTTTGATCGCCCGACATTGGTGGTCGATCTGGACCGCGTCGCGGGGCAGTACCGCGCGTTGAAAGCGGGTTTGGGCCGTGCCGACATTCACTACGCCGTCAAAGCCAACCCCGCCCGCGAAGTCATCGCGCGTTTGGTTGATCTTGGGTCGCACTTCGATGCGGCATCCAAAGCTGAAATCAAACTGTGTCTGGAAGAAGGGGCGTCACCGTCTGAAATCTCTTTCGGGAACACCATTAAACGTGCGTCCGACATCGCGTGGGCGCATAGCGAAGGTATCCGCCTGTTTGCCGCCGACGCCGACGAAGAACTGGAAAAGATTGCCGAACATGCGCCCGGCGCGTCTGTCTACATTCGCTTGATTGTCGAAACTTCTGAAGCGGACTGGCCGCTGTCGCGCAAATTCGGCTGCGACCGTGACACTGCGTTGCGCTTGCTGGACATGGCCAAAAACCTTGGTTTGAACCCAATTGGTTTTTCCTTCCACGTCGGATCACAAACACGCAAAGCAGAAATGTGGGCCCCGTCTTTGGATGCGATGTCCGCAATCTGGCACGCGGCTGTTGATGCGGGGCACGCGCTGACGTTGCTCAACATCGGTGGCGGTTTTCCGGCCTTCTATGGCGAAGCGATCGAAGCGCCGACATCCTACGCATCGCGCGTGATGGAACAGGTCACAGCGCGTTTCGGCAATGTGCAAACCATCATGGCGGAACCGGGCCGTGGTATGGTCGCAGAGGCAGGCGTGATCGTCGCCGAAGTTATGCTTGTGTCCCGCAAATCCGAACGCGACATGCACCGCTGGGTCTACCTCGACATTGGTCGGTTCTCGGGCCTTGCCGAAACCGAAGGCGAAGCAATCCGCTACCAGTTCGAAACCGCACGCGACGCGGATCCGATGGGGCCATGTATCCTTGCGGGGCCAAGCTGCGACAGTGCTGACGTGCTGTACGAAAAGCGGCCAATGCCGATGCCGCTGACCTTGAAGTCGGGCGACCGCGTCCTGATCCGCAACACGGGCGCTTATACATCGACCTATTCAAGCGTCTGCTTCAACGGTTTCCCGCCGCTGGATGTCGTTGTGATCTAAGCCAAATATGCGAAAGCTGCGTGCAGTATACAATTGTACGCAGCTAACATATTATTTTTGAACGATTTTTTCTTTACCTATCGTCAATTCGCGTTAGATTGCGTGGATCAAGGATAGGTTTACCCAATGGCGACTTTCGAAGATCACCCGCTGCGCTACACAATGGCAAACGAACTGCACGCGCGGCCATTTCCGTCGGTGGCATCGCCAAGCCGCGCTGCGTATCTCGCGCTGAAACCTGCGGCAAATGCAGCGGGGCGGGACCGCGAAGCCGATAGGGCGCATCTGATCGCCCTGTTGGATCGGTTCGGCGCGCAGCATCCGCAACCTGATGCGACCCATTATTCCGGTCAAATCGGCAAGCACATGCTGAAATGGGAAAGCCATACAGAATTCGTGACCTACACCATCTTCGGTGACGGCAACGCCGAACGCCCGTTTGACGCTGAAACCTTCGCTGTTTTTCCGCAGGATTGGCTCGATACGGCGCCGGGTGTGCGGATCACATCCGCCTTGATCCGCGTCGAAACGGCTGTGGGCGACGATGGCATCCTCGACAAAGTGGCGGATTGGTTTGTTCCAGAAAGCCTCGCGATTAGTCGCGTGTTGGATAATGGGCTGATCGTTGCTGGGGATTTCCGCATTGATGTGGGCGGACATATGCGGTTCGCGGTCTTCGCGCGCCCAGAGACGGGCCGACGTCGGACAGGGCGAGTGGTGCAACGCCTCTGCGAGATCGAAACGTACAAAGCGATGGCAATGCTTGGCCTCGCGCTCACCCGCGAAATGGGCCCCAAGATGGGTGGTATAGATCAGCGTCTTACAGCCCTTTTGGCTGACATGAGCGGGGCGGAGGCAAAGCCGGAAAAGGTCTTACAGGACCTGCTGACGGTCTCTGCGGAACTGGAAAATGTCGTGGCCCAGACGTCTTTCCGGTTTGGCGCAACAGGCGCCTACGAGACGATTGTGAACCAACGCATCGATGTGCTGCGCGAAGACAGGTTTATGGGGCGGCAAACCTTCGGTGAATTCATGATGCGCCGATTTGATCCCGCCATGCGGACCGTGAATTCGACGCAGGGCCGTCTGCAGGCCATGTCCAACAGGGCGCAACGCGCAAGCGACCTGCTGCGGACGCGGGTCGATGTGGAACGCTCTGCCCAGAACCAAGAATTGCTCACGTCGATGGACAAGCGTGCTGATCTGCAATTACGGCTGCAAAAGACGGTCGAAGGACTGTCTGTCGTCGCGATCAGTTACTACGCGGTGAACTTGGTGCTTTTTGTGATGGGGCCGCTGGAAAAGACACATGACGTGCCAAAGGCGGTGATGGCGGCCATCGCGACACCATTGGTTCTGCTTGCCGTCTGGTTGATGGTGCAGCGCATCCGTAAACACATGGAGTGACCCCGAATTTCCGCAAAAATCGGGGCTGACTACAGCCGTTTGACCGCTTGTCCTTGACGCAGGCTTTGGGCAGAGTGCAGCTAACCAAGAGGTGGACCCGATATGCCAATCAAGAACCGTTTTGCTGAACTTCTGCCAGATATCACTGCATGGCGCCGCGACCTGCACGAAAATCCGGAAATCCTGTTTGAGACGCACCGGACGGCTGGCATCGTTGCCGAAAAACTTACGGCTTTTGGGTGTGAGGAAGTGGTCACAGGCATTGGCCGCACCGGCGTTGTTGGCGTGATCAAAGGCAAAACTGATACGGCGGGCAAGGTCATTGGCCTGCGTGCCGATATGGATGCGCTGCCGATCCACGAAGAAACGGGTCTGCCTTATGCCTCCAAAACCGATGGCGCGATGCATGCCTGCGGTCACGATGGCCACACGGCGATGCTATTGGGGGCCGCGCAATATCTGGCGGAAACTCGTAATTTCGACGGCACAGTTGTTGTGATTTTCCAGCCTGCAGAAGAAGGCGGCGGTGGCGGTCGCGAGATGTGCGAAGACGGCATGATGGACCGGTTCGGCATCCAAGAAGTTTACGGCATGCACAACTGGCCGGGCCGTCCGCTTGGGTCTTTTGCGATCCGTCCGGGTCCGTTTTTTGCAGCGACCGATCAATTTGACATCACGATTGAAGGGCAGGGCGGTCACGCCGCCAAACCGCAGGAAACGATCGATCCCGTCGTCGTTTCCGCCCAAGTTGTGATGGCCCTGCAAACCATCGTCAGCCGCAATGCTGATCCTGTCGAACAGGCGGTAGTGTCGGTTACGTCAGTAGAAAGCAGTTCAAAGGCGTTCAACGTCATCGCTCAGTCCGTTCAGCTTAAGGGCACAATCCGCACGCTGACGCCCGAAGTACGGGCCTTGGCGGAAGACCGTCTGCATAGGATCGTAAACGCAACCTGCGAAGCTTACGGGGCAACCGCCAAGATCACCTACTACAAAGGCTACCCGCCGATGGTAAACCACGCGGCCCAGACTGAATTTGCGGCCAAAGTTGCCACCGATGTGGCTGGTGCGTGTGATGAGGCCCCGTTGATCATGGGCGGCGAAGATTTCGCTTACATGCTCGAAGAACGTCCCGGTGCGTATATTCTGGTCGGTAACGGCGACACGGCAGCGGTGCATAATGCGGCCTACAACTTCAGCGACGAAGCCATCCCAGCGGGCTGTTCGTGGTGGGCCGAGATCGTTGAACAGCGGATGCCAGCGGCTTAGATAGACATAAGGCGCGCTACAAAACGGCATATCGTCAAAGGCTTAACTCTTGTCTGGACAGTGGATTTTGGCTCAACTATTGCGTGAGCCGTAACTTCAAGAGGAAACTTAAGTTGAAATTTTTCGGTATTCTATCAGTGCTCGGCGCTCTTACTTTTGCATCTCCTGCAGTCGCGCAAACCACCCTTGTCGATCGTAACTTCGGCCATATGCAATTCAGGTGGAGCAGCAACGGCGGCACAATCGTGCGCTGGCGGGCAGTCATCGTTGACGGCAATATCGCCATCTGTGGGGCAACGGCCTATCGCGGAGGCAATATTTACAACCAGTTGACGCGCAAAGCACTGCGCGACATGTCAATCAAGCGCAATGGTTCTACCTTTATGCGCGATATTTCGTTCTTTGCATCGCGGGGAAGCCGTGCCCATGCCGCACGCCTCGAAGGTGAACGCGCGACTTGCCGTGTGACACAAACACCTGGCACGCCGGCTGATTTGGCATCGTTTTCGATTGTATCTGAGGGCCGGCGTTACCGTCTCGACTAATCATTCATAAGTGTACAGCCCGTCAGCCGCCAGTGTGTGACATGTGGCGGCTGACTTGCCCGTCGGCCTTTTGACGCGAATAGTCAAAGTCGTGCCCTTTGGGTTTCAGCGAAATTGCGTGCCGGATTGCGTCTTCAAGATGCGCATCGGATTCGCTCGACCGCAGTGGGCCCCGTAGGTCAGAATGGCCTTCTTGCCCCAGACATGTGTAGATTTCGCCCGTGCATGTCACCCGCACACGGTTGCAGCTTTCGCAGAAGTTATGTGACAGCGGGGTGATGAAGCCGATCTTTTGTTGCGTATCGTCAAGCCGCACGTAACGGGCTGGACCACCGGTGCTTTCCGGCAGGTCCGTCAGCGTGGTGCGTTTTGCAAGCCGCGCACGTAGGTCTTTCAGCGACCAATATTGCGTGATCCGGTCTTCGTTACCGATGTCACCCATCGGCATGACCTCGATAAACGTGATGTCCATGTCGCGGCTCGCGCACCAATCGGTGAGGGTGAACAATTCGTCTTCATTAAAGCCTGCAAGCGCCACGGTGTTGATCTTAACCCGCAGCCCAGCCTTTTGGGCCGCATCAATGCCGCGAATGACTTGAGGCAGGCGGCCCCAGCGGGTGATGTCCGCGAATTTCTGCTCGTCCAGCGTATCCAGCGAAACGTTGATCCGTTTCACACCAGCCGCCGCCAAATCGGCTGCATATTTTTCCAGCTGACTGCCATTGGTCGTCACGGTCAGTTCTTCCAATGCGCCGCTATCCAGATGCCGGGTCATCGACCGGAAGAAGGTCATGATATCGCGGCGCACCAACGGTTCGCCCCCAGTAATCCGCAGCTTTTTCACGCCCAAACGGACGAACGATGAACACAAACGATCAAGTTCTTCGAGCGACAGCAAATCCTTTTTCGGCAGGAACGTCATGTTCTCGGACATGCAATAAACGCAGCGGAAATCACACCGGTCGGTCACAGAGACACGGAGGTAAGAAATGGCGCGGGCGAATGGGTCGATCAATGGCTGTGTCATGGTGTGACCGTAGGGGGCGGCAAAGGCCTGCGCAAGGTGGCCTTTGGTCCTTGCGATACCATTTTCGCCGGATTAACCTCACCCACATGAAAGTGATCTATACCTTACCCGTTTTGTGCCTTGCCGCCTGTACCGACCCTGCGTGGCAGTTAACCCCACCCAATGCCGCCCCTGTGGTCGATGCGGCTGCTGTTGTGCCGGCTGAACCGGTTGAGACACTTGACCCGACCCCACCGCCACCGCCACCACCTGCGGCGCGCACGGTCGAAGAATTTGACACCACATCTGCCGAAGATCGCGCTGCTGCCGTCGCAGTGGTTGCTGAACCTGCAGGCGAACAGTCGCTCGGGATCACCAACATTTCGCTTGGACCACCCGCGCAGCCGGGGATTTGGATGGAAACCGGTCTTGTCAGCGAATTGGCACCGGGGCGGGTCGAAAACCCGGCATCTGGCAAATCCGTGAACCTTGAACTGCGCCCGTCAGGCGGCCCCGCGACAGCAGGCAGCCAGATGAGCCTTGCCGCGATGCGTCTGCTTGACGTCCCGCTGACAGGGTTGATCGACGTACAGGTTTACCGCAACTAATTGAATTTCGTAGGTTACGCAGGGGCGGCTGGCAGTTTGCTGGCCGCCTCTTTGCGTGCGAAGGGTTTCATCCGGTCGCCGAACTCTTCCAGAAACGCGCGTGTGCGAGGTTCATCGTGTTTCGACAGATCGCGTAACCACCACGCCACGGATTTCTGAATAAACCAGTCATGGTCATCCACATAGGTCGCAGCCCAGCCCAGAATACGAACGCGCGCGGCTTCTTCATCCGGTTTCGGATGGTTTTGCTTAGCCCAAGGCAAGGTCATTACCAATGCCGCACGTTTCGTCCATTTGTCGTCCGATGTTGTCCAAGCCTCGACTTCATCAAGCCGTGATGGATCCGCGACCAACCGCTTTTGACCCGCGATACAGGCGTGATCAGCCACGGCCCACGCATCAAAAGTCGGCACCCACGATGTGATGATGTTCCATACGTCTGAATCGTCCGGCTTGATCCGCGCTTGGGACAGCAGTTTTGCCCCCGCGACCATGCCTTCGTGGATATTCGTGGCCCATAGATCGCGGGCCAATTGCAGACGGTCTTCAAAGCTCAGCTCGGCGCGCCATGCTTTCACATGCACGTCGATGTCTGGATTCGGCACGCCAAGGTAAGGGCGGTCGACTTTATGATAGGCCGCCATGCCGATGGCTTTGATGTCGTCGCGGCCCAATGCCGCGATGGCGTCATCAACGTTCATTCGACGGTCACAGACTTGGCAAGGTTGCGCGGCTGGTCAACATCAGTGCCTTTGGCAATCGCCGTATGGTAGGCCAGCAACTGGGCAGGGACGGCATAAAGGATTGGTGCGAGGAAGGCGTCAATTTCGGGCATGATGATCGTGTCCCAGACACCCTCGCCAGCTTCTTTTTCGCCTTGCTTGTCAGTGATCAACAAGACCTTGCCGCCACGGGCCATGACCTCTTGCATGTTGGACACAGTCTTATCGAACAGGCTGTCGCGCGGGGCCATGACGATAATCGGGACGTTTTCGTCAACAAGCGCGATTGGACCGTGCTTCAGTTCGCCTGATGCATAAGCTTCTGCATGGATGTAGCTGATTTCTTTCAGTTTTAGCGCACCTTCGTGTGCAAGCGGATACATCGCACCACGTCCCAAGAACAGAATGTCGCGGGCTTCGGCCAGCTGGCGCGCCACGGTCTGGCATTTGCCTTCGATGCCAAGCGCTGCGTTGATCACGCCCGGAATACCGCGCAGATCAGCGAGCATTTTCGCAACTTCCGCGTCGGTCAAATGGCCACGTGCGCGTGCGGCTTCAATGACCAAGATGGCAAGCGTCGTAAGCTGACAGGTAAACGCTTTGGTTGATGCCACGCCAATCTCTGCGCCTGCCAAAATCGGCAGCGCCAGATCGCTTTCGCGCGCGATGGAACTCGTGTCGACGTTCACGACGGAAATGATCTTGTCCGCCTTGCCCTTCATATACCGCAGCGCGGCCAACGTGTCGGCGGTTTCGCCGGACTGGGACACGAACAACGCAGCGGTGCCCTTGGTGACGGGCGGTTCGCGGTAGCGGAACTCGGATGCGACGTCGATTTCAACTGGCATACGGGCGACCTGTTCAAACCAGTATTTCGCAACCATGCAGGCGTAGTAGGCCGTGCCACAGGCCACCAGCGTCATGCGTTCAATCTTGGTGAAATCGATACCGCTGTCGGGTAGGGTGATCGCATTGGCGTCTGCGTTGATGTAATGCGACAAGGCACCTTGCAGCACGGTTGGCTGCTCGGCGATCTCTTTAGCCATAAAGTGTTTGTAGCCACCTTTGTCGACATTGGTGGCGCTGACTTCGATGATCTTCATCTCGCGGCTTGTCTGCTGACCCGCCTCATCACGGATTTCGACAGAATTGCGCGTGATGATCGCCCAATCACCTTCTTCAAGGTATGTGATCTGGTTCGTCATCGGGGCCAGCGCAATCGCGTCAGAGCCGACAAAGTTTTCGCCGTCGCCGTGTCCAATCGCAAGCGGGGATCCTTTACGGGCCGCGACAAGCAGGTCGTCTTCACCGTCAAACAAGAAGCACAGCGCATAAGCGCCTTCCAACATCGCGATGGTCTTCTCGGCGGCTTCGCGCGGGGCGAGACCCGCGTCGAGGTGGTATTGGGCCAGCAGCGCTACGGTTTCGGTATCCGTGTCGGTCGAATACGCGATGTTCTTTTCTGCAAGGAACTCGCGTAATTCACGGAAATTCTCGATGATGCCGTTATGAACAACAGCCACACCGCCCGCGCGGTGGGGGTGTGCGTTGCCGACGCTTGGCACACCGTGGGTTGCCCAACGCGTGTGACCAATACCGGATTTCCCAGCGAGCGGTTCATGGACCAACAAGTCGGACAGGTTCACCAATTTGCCAAGCGCACGACGGCGCTCCAGCTTATTGTCGTTGATGGTCGCAATACCCGCGCTGTCGTAGCCGCGATATTCGAGCCGTTTCAGGCTGTCGACCAGCAAAGGGGCCGCTTGGTGGTTGCTTAGTACGCCAACAATTCCGCACATGTCTTAATGTCCTTTCGACTGCTTGGCCTTACGTGCCCGCAGCATATCAAATAATTTTGTCGCAAAACCTGCTTTGGTCACTTGCCGCGCACGGCCAAGCCCAAGCGCGCCATCCGGCACATCGTCGGAAATCACAGACCCGCTGCCCGTCATCGCGCCATTGCCGACAGTGACAGGTGCCACGAGCATCGTATTGGACCCGATAAACGCCTCGCGCCCAATGGTCGTCTGATGTTTGAAAAAGCCATCGTAATTGCAGGTGATTGTCCCCGCGCCGATATTTGCTTTTTCGCCGATTGTCGCGTCACCGATGTAGGACAGGTGATTCACCTTCGCGCCCGCCGCGATTTGCGCATTCTTGATTTCGACGAAATTGCCAACCTTAGTGTTTTCGGCCAGCTCTGCGCCGGGGCGCAAACGGGCGTAGGGGCCGATGATCGACCCGCGTGACACATGACATCCTTCAAGGTGGCTGAACGCGCGGATTGTCGTGTCGGATTCAATGGTCACATCGGGGCCAAAGACGACGTTTGGCTCAATAATCGTGTCGCGACCAATGACGGTGTCATGGGCGAAATAGACCGTGTCCGGATCGGACAAGGTGATCCCGTCCGCAAGCGCGGCGGCGCGAGCGCGGCTCTGGAATTGTGCCTCTGCGCCAGCCAGTTCCGCGCGTGAATTCACGCCGAGCGTTTCCGCCTCGTCGCAGCTAACGACCGTGGCGGACAGGCCCTGATCGCGTGCAATGCCGATGATGTCGGTCAGGTAGTATTCTTCTGATGCGTTGTCATTGCCGACCTTTGAAATCAGATCAAACAAGACGTCAGACTTTGCCATGATCACGCCGCTATTACAAAGCGTTATAGCGCGTTCCTCATCCGTCGCATCTTTGAATTCAACGATCCGTTCCAGCGTGTCACCGTTAGTGACCAGACGACCGTAACGCCCCGGATCAGCGGCTTCAAACCCTAGAACAACGACATCATGACTGCTACGCGCTGCGGCCATCGATTCCAGCGTTTCGGGTTGGATAAACGGCGTGTCACCGTACAACACAAGCGCGTCACCGTCGAAACCATCAAGCGCGTCTTTGGCCTGTGCGACCGCATGGGCCGTGCCCAATTGTTCGGTCTGTAGTACCGTCGCAACGTCTGGGTCCCACGCGACTGCGGCGGCTGTCACTTTTTCCGCGCCGTGGCCCGCAACGATCACTGTCTTCTCAGGCTCGAGTGATGCACCTGCTTTCATTGCGTGCACCAACATCGGCGCACCCGCAATTTTGTGCAGCACTTTGGGCAGGTCGGAATTCATCCGCGTTCCCATGCCCGCGCCAAGAATGATCAATGCTGTGCTCATAATACCGCCCTAAACCCTTTTGCGCCCTTCTACCTGAGACGGAGGCTACCGCAAGTGTTGGGGCTTCACTTCGCCTTACACATCGTTACAGAAGGGTAAACGGTGATGGAGACGGACATGCGTACAGTGATTTTCGATCTTGATGGGACGCTTGCGGATACCAGCGGCGATCTGCTTGCCGCGGCCAACACCTGTTTTCGCGACCTAGGTCTGGGTGATCTGCTGACACCTGCGGACAGTGGGACTGCGCTCAAGGGTGGACGTGCAATGCTACGCCTTGGGTTTTCGCGGGTTGATGGCTACGGCGAAGACGAAGTCGACCGCCAATATCAACCACTGCTCGACGCTTACGCACAGGACATCGACAGCCATACGGTGCTGTATCCCGGCGCGATGGATGCGGTGCGGGCATTGAAGGACGACGGCTATGTCGTGGCGATCTGCACGAATAAACCCGAAGGACTGGCTGAGACGCTGATGAACAGCCTCGGTGTGCGTGATGAATTCGCGGCCCTTCTGGGGGCGGACACATTGCCGGTCCGCAAACCCGATCCGGAACACCTGTTCGAAACGGTTCGCCGCGCAGGGGGGCATATCGACAAATCCCTGCTTGTGGGCGACACGCTGACAGACCGCAAAACATCTGCCAACGCAGGCCGGCCGTCGATCCTTGTGACTTTTGGGCCGGGAGATGACGAAGTGCGAGACCTCAACCCCGAAGGGCTTATCGGGCACTTCGACGAGCTGCACGCAGAAGTGCGCCGCTTAATCGGGTAGCGGCAAGGGCAATGTCGAAGGAGTGCGGCGCGCGCTAAAGTCTGCTCTGGAAACAAAGCTTCCGTCGGATTTGGCCCTACAAATGACTGCTGAGAATGGGATGTAGTCATACGGCAGCCCTAAATTAAAGAATAAGCTATTCGAAAGTATAGTGGCTTACCCCATAAGATCGACTGACCTATGCTATTCGATAACTGAAAAGTTGGGCCAATGTGCGATGTCTGAAATATGTTAAAATCTGACGCTCAATTTTCCCCAAATTTCTTCGTGGTTGGAGCACCGAAAGCTGGAACTACGGCGGTCTATCATTGGTTACGGTCGCATCCAGCAGTGTTCTTACCTACTGTTAAAGAACCGAGCTACTTCGCCTATGCTGGCAATTCTGCAATTCCGACGAACGGTCCCTATGATCCGGATTACGTCAGGCAAATCACCGTAGAACTTGAAAGCTATGCCAAGTTGTACGAGGCAGCAGGCACAAGGCTAACAGGGGACATCTCGCCGGTTTACCTGTTGGATGACTATGCAGCAGAGCGGATCGTAGCGGCATGCCCGGATGCGCGAATTATCATTCTTCTGCGGGATCCGGTTGAACGGGCGTTCTCTCAGTTCATGCACCATGTGCGCGATAGTCTTGAACCCTGTGAAACTTTCGAAGAGGCGCTCGCGCAAGAAGAGCAGCGTCTGCGTGAGGGATGGAGCCCGGGCCATGGCTACGCGACCTATGGTCACTATCTGTCACAGATCGAAAAATACTTTGCCGTATTCCCCAAAGAACAGATACTTGTTCTGGAATATCAAGAATTACAATCCACCCCAGAACACTGTTGGCATCAGATCTGTGAACATCTGCGCATTGAACCGAATAGCTTGGTTCGAAATGAACGGGTCAACTCGACCCAAGATTTAGCCGAAGTGCCTGGCCGCCCTGGGTTGGCACGTCGATTGAAACATCCAGGAGCGGCTCAAGCGCTGCTCAAGCGATTGATGCCCCCGCGTCTTAGGGCAAAGCTTCGCCAATTCCTCGAAGGACCTCCGCGTCCGGTTCCCGTGCTATGCGCGGACACAGCGCATGCTCTTGCAAGCAGATACCAAAGCGAACGCCGTCAAATCGAACATCTCACTGGTCTGTCCCTGGCACACTGGACTTCATGAACTGAAGAAGACAGCTTTTGGTGCATGATTCAGCATGCGTTGCTATCGGATTATTTCCGCTGTCCGTTGCGGGCGCTTCCGTTTTGTCGTTTCTTTGCAAAGTTGCTTTCCACCTGCCGACCCGCAATCAGTTTCCCTGAAACACCGGCTCAGCTTATGCAAACCGCTGCTTCACCGCCGCACTTTCGATTGACCCTGTTCCAAAGGCTCTGCACAAATCGGGCCATGACAGAGCGATTCAACGGTAGTTTCACCCAGCAAGAACCGATCCCTGACGCGGGGATCAAGGCCGCCATGGCTGTGATGCAAAGCGGGCGTTTGCACCGTTACAACACGCATGGCGATGAAATCGCCGAAGCCGCGTTGTTGGAAGAGGAATTCGCCGCACAAGTCGGGTCCAAATATTGCCTTGC
The DNA here is from genome assembly GCA_025141675.1 of Rhodobacteraceae bacterium S2214. Taxonomy (NCBI): domain Bacteria; kingdom Pseudomonadati; phylum Pseudomonadota; class Alphaproteobacteria; order Rhodobacterales; family Paracoccaceae; species Rhodobacteraceae bacterium S2214. The sequence continues at coordinate 2,603,337 of CP081161.1, read as the reverse complement.
CGTGGCCTCTGGCGGCTATGCGATGACGACTGCGCTGCGGGCCTGCGGTGTGAAACACGGCGACCGCGTTTTGACCAACGCTTTCACGCTTGCGCCCGTTCCAGGTGCGATTGCGGCTGTGGGTGGCGTGCCTGTCTTTGTGGGCGTGACCGAAAGCCTTGTGATTGATCTTGACGATCTGGCGGCCAAACTGGACCAAGCCAAGGTGCTTTTGCTCTCACACATGCGCGGCCATATCTGCGACATGGATGCGCTTATGGCGATGTGCGATGCGGCGGGCGTCGTCGTGATCGAAGATTGCGCACATACGATGGGGGCCGCGTGGAACGGTGTGCCGTCAGGGCGTTGGGGCAAATTCGGTTGCTATTCCACCCAGACCTATAAACACGTGAATTCCGGCGAAGGCGGCTTGCTGATCTCTGACGATGCAGAAGGTATGGCGCGGGCGATCATGCTGTCGGGCAGTTATATGCTGTTCGAAAAGCACCGCGCAGCGCCGCCGCCCGAGATCTTCGCGCAGATCAAATATGAAACGCCCAATATTTCTGGCCGGATGGACAATCTGCGGGCAGCAATCTTGCGACCGCAACTGCAGGATTTGCAGACGCAATGTGACCGCTGGAATGCGCTTTATGCGGTTGTCGACGAAGGCCTCGCCGATACGCCGGGGCTGACACTGGTGCCACGTCCGCCACAAGAAAGCTTTGTCGCGTCATCCCATCAGTTTTTGTTGTTGGGTTGGAGCGACGCGGCCATCGCCGACGTCATCGCACGCTGTGAAGCACGCGGTGTCGCGCTGAAATGGTTCGGCGGGGCAGAACCCACGGGCTTCACGTCGCGCTACGATTCGTGGAAATACGCACCATCCGAACCGATGCCGCAAAGCGATCGTATCCTGAAAGGGATCATCGACATGCGTCTGCCGCTTACCTTTAGCATCGACGATTGTGCGCTGATTGCACGGATCATCCGGTCAGAGGTGTCAGCAGTCTATCAATCGGCCTGATACAACGGGATCGTCGAGATCGACATCTTCGCGGACCCTTGGCTCAGCTCGGACGCATGCGCCAGATAAATCAGCGTGTTGTTTTCCTGATCAAAAATGCGTTTGACCCGCAAAGACTTCAGTACAATCGACTGGCGTTCGCGAAATACGTTTTCGCCGTCGTCGCTGCGGTCAATGTCCCCGATCACAATAGGGCCGGTCTGGCGGCAGTCGATGCTGGCGTTTGACGGGTCTTCAAACCAATTGCCGTTTGAAATCCGGTCAAAGAACGACCGTTCAAAATAGGCAATGTGGCAGGTCACGCCTGTCACGTCGGGGTCTTGGATGGCCTCAATAATAATGTCGTTGCCCACCCAATCAACGCCGACACGGCCCACTTCATCCGCAGATGCAGTGAATGGAAACAGGGTGAGGGCGGCGATCATTAGCTTTTTCATGCAGGTTCAACTGATCAGTTAGCACTTGGTTCCCACCTGCAAGACGAATGTTTGTTGACGCGGCAAGCAGGCTCTGCATACAATTGAACAAGCGTTCAATAAATTTCTGGGGGGAGTCGCGCGATGTTCCATGGATCAATGACATTTGATTTGGGCGAAGATACCAATGCACTGCGCGATATGGTGCATGGCTGGGCGCAAGAGCGCGTCAAACCGATGGCGGCGCAGATCGACGCGGATAACCTGTTCCCGCCAGCGTTGTGGACGGAAATGGGCGAACTCGGCCTATTGGGCGTGACGGTGGATGAAGCTTACGGTGGCGCGGGCATGTCCTATCTTGCGCACACCGTCGCCATTGAAGAAATCGCACGGGCCAGCGCGTCAGTGTCGTTGTCTTATGGTGCCCATTCGAACCTGTGCGTGAACCAGATCAAGCTGAACGGTACCGAAGAACAAAAGGCCAAATACCTGCCGCGTTTGATCTCGGGCGAACATGTCGGCGCATTGGCGATGTCCGAAGCGGGCGCTGGGTCAGACGTTGTGTCCATGACGCTGAGCGCGGAAAAGCGGAACGATCACTACCGTTTGAACGGTAATAAATACTGGATCACTAACGGACCGGATGCGGACACACTGGTGGTGTATGCCAAAACCGACAAAGACGCCGGATCGAAAGGGATCACCGCCTTCCTGATCGAAAAGGAAATGACCGGTTTCAGCACATCCCCCCATTTCGACAAACTCGGGATGCGCGGGTCGAACACTGCAGAGCTGATCTTCGACGATGTGCAGGTTCCGTTCGACAACGTGCTTGGCGAAGAAGGGAAAGGCGTCCGCGTCCTGATGTCCGGTCTTGATTACGAACGTGTGGTGCTGGCGGGCATCGGCCTTGGGATCATGGCGGCTTGTCTGGACGAAGTGATGCCGTATCTGTCCACCCGCAAACAATTCGGCCAGCCCATCGGGAATTTCCAACTGATGCAGGGCAAGATCGCCGATATGTATACGGCGATGAATTCGGCGCGTGCCTACGTCTACGAAGTCGCGAAAGCCTGCGATCGCGGCACCGTCACCCGCCAAGACGCAGCAGCCTGCTGTCTTTACGCATCCGAAGAGGCGATGAAACAAGCCCACCAAGCCGTACAGGCGCTGGGTGGGGCAGGGTTCTTGAACGACGCGCCTGTCGCGCGGTTGTTCCGCGACGCCAAGCTGATGGAGATCGGCGCAGGCACATCCGAAATCCGCCGCATGTTGGTGGGGCGCGAGTTGATGGGGACGATGGGGTGAAGTGGATCGCTTTAGTTTTGGCCGTCGCTGTCTCGCCTGCAAGCGCACAGGGCAGTTTCGAGGCCTACGATCCGTCAATCCTGCAAGTTTGTTTGGAAAATAACGAGATGGGCGGGGGCGACCCGTCTACTTGCATCGGTCTCGGGGCCGCGATTTGCATCGAGGGTGAGGCCGGTAGTTCTAATGTCAGCTACGGGATGTGCATGTCGGCGGAATGGCAGGACTGGGATGACCGCCTGAACGAAGCCTATGCGATCGTACTCCAGCAACAGCGCGAATTTGGCGTCCATTTGCGAGATGTTAACCCCGCGTTCCCGAACCCCGACGAAGTCATGCGCGATATGCAGCGGGCCTGGATCAAGTACCGCGATCTGGCTTGTGATTGGGAACGCATTCAGTGGGCTGGTGGGACGGGCGCCGGACCCGCGGCCGCGCAATGCATGCTGGAACTTACCGCGCGGCAAATGCTGTTCCTGAACGCACGGGGCCAATAGGAATGACGCGCCGCTGGATCATCGCACCTATCGCAGCACTGGCCATTATGGCCGGTTATCTGGGGTTGCAACTGGGCCAGCCGGTGACTGAAACGCAAATTATCACGCAGTTTGCCCAGGCCTACGTCGATGATCACGGGGACGGAGCGGATGTATCCGACTGCCTTGCCGTGCCAGATTTGCGAACCGATGTTCGGTTGGTCGTGCGATGTACGCATCCAAGCGGGATTATCTATTCTTATTTTGCAGGCCAACGCGGGCAATTGCGCGGGTCTGAAACGTCACAGGATCCAAAAGCATGATACGCCACTTGATTTGCGCTGCGGCGCTCGTCGCATTCCCCGTCACGGCTACAGCGCAAGACGCAGCCTATGACCAGAACGCGACAACGTCCTGCCTCGCTGATGCGGGCACAATTGTGGAAAGGCGCGCATGTATTGGTCTTTCGGCCGACGCCTGCGCTGATGCGTCAGTAGGTGGCTTCAACACACGCAGCATGACAGCCTGTCTGCGGTTCGAATATGACCTGTTCGATGACATGCTGAACGCAGAATACGGCATCGTGCATGACCTCGCACAGGACTTGGACAAGCAAGACAACGGCACCAGCTTTGATGACGTGTCGATGGTGGACCGCTTGGTGCAAATGCAACGGGCGTGGATCGCCTACCGCGATGCCACTTGCGCCTATGAACAGCGCCAGTTTGATGGTGGCACCTTGGGGCAGTTGGTTCACATTGATTGCCTTGCGCAATTGACGGCAGAGCAGACGTTTCGGCTGCAAAGCACGGCTTTGGGCCTATGATGCGGCGTCTTGGGATCATTATCGCAGTGGGATTGGCGCCACTGCCTGTCTCCGGCCAGACCCTCACGGTCTCCGAAGTTCAAATTCGCGCCTGCGCCGATAGCGCACCTGCTTGGGAAGACATTCCGCAATGCGTTATGGATGCCGCAAATGACTGTCAGGCCCTGCCGGGTGGCAGCACAACCATCGGGATCGTCGATTGCTTGTCCGCGGAAACCGCCGTGTGGGACGCGATATTAAACGAAGAATATGCCAAGGCCCGCACGTTATTCGATGACGTGGGCGGTGACGATTTAACGATTAGCTTGCGCGACGCCCAACGCGCGTGGATTGCCTTTCGCGATGCGGATTGTGCAATGCGATACCAACGCTGGATCGGCGGGACGATCCGGTCCGTTGTATCCGCAAGCTGCCAATTGACGATGACCGCCAGCCGTGCGCTCGCGTTGCGCGACTTAGCAAGGAATACGCCATGAGTAGAACAATACACGAAACGGCATTGGCCGAGGTTGCGACTGCTGCGCAAGCGGCAGCTGCAGGTGGCGGTGAAAAATCCCGCGCAAGGCATGTGTCGCGCGGCAAAATGCTACCTCGTGATCGTGTCGCTAACCTGCTTGATCCGGGGTCTGCGTTTCTGGAAATTGGGGCGACGGCAGCGCATGGTATGTATGACGGGGCGGCGCCCTGTGCGGGTGTAATCGCAGGCGTCGGCACCGTGTCGGGGCGTCAGGTGATGATCGTGTGCAACGACGCGACGGTGAAAGGCGGGACGTACTACCCGATGACCGTCAAGAAACACCTACGCGCACAGGAAATCGCAGAAAGCTGCCATTTGCCTTGCGTCTATCTGGTGGATTCTGGCGGTGCGAACCTGCCGAACCAAGACGAAGTCTTTCCCGACCGCGACCACTTTGGCCGCATCTTCTACAACCAAGCCCAGATGTCCGCGAAAGGCATCCCGCAGATCGCAGCCGTGATGGGGTCTTGTACGGCGGGCGGGGCCTACGTGCCCGCGATGGCGGACGTGTCGATTATCGTGAAAGAGCAGGGGACGATCTTCCTTGCGGGTCCGCCTTTGGTGAAAGCCGCAACGGGCGAAGTGGTGTCAGCCGAAGACCTTGGCGGCGGGGACGTGCACACGCGCCTATCGGGCGTTGCGGACTATTTGGCCGAAGACGACACGCACGCGCTGGCGCTGGTTCGGCAAGCGGTGGCGTCTTGCGCGTTGCCACCCGTGAATGCAGCAACGCGGCAGGTGCCGGAATTGCCTACGCTGGACCCAGAAACGCTGTTCGACGTGGTGCCCGCTGATCTACGCACGCCGTACGACAGCCGAGAGGTCATCAAACGGATCGTCGACGGGTCCCGTTTCGACGAATTCAAAGCGCGGTTTGGCGAGACATTGATCACAGGCTTTGCCCACATCGACGGCTGGCCCTGCGGGATTATCGCGAACAACGGTGTGCTGTTTTCGGAAGCTGCGCAAAAGGGCGCGCATTTTGTCGAACTCTGTTCGCAACGCAAAATCCCTTTGATCTTTTTGCAAAACATCACCGGCTTTATGGTCGGGCAGAAATACGAAAACGAAGGCATCGCGCGGCACGGGGCCAAGATGGTGACGGCTGTCGCCACGACCAACGTCCCCAAGATCACGATGGTCATCGGCGGATCATTCGGGGCAGGCAACTACGGCATGGCCGGACGCGCCTATTCGCCGGACTTTATGTGGACATGGCCCACATCGCGGATATCCGTGATGGGCGGTGAACAAGCGGCGGGGGTGCTGGCGACCGTCAAACGCGACGCGATGGACCGCGCCGGGCAGGAATGGTCGGCAGAGGAAGAAACCGCCTTCAAGCAGCCCACCATCGATATGTTCGCCGAACAATCGCACCCGCTTTATGCATCCGCGCGGCTTTGGGACGACGGGATCATCGACCCGCGCAAATCACGCGAGGTGCTGGCGCTGTCGCTCGCGGCGGCCATGAACAAAGAAATAGAGGACACGCGGTTCGGCGTGTTTCGGATGTGATGGGCGACAAGGATCATCGCAAAGTGGTGCCATTCAGTCGCGATTACCGGCGTGCGCCCAAGTTCGATATGGGGCTGCCCCCGAAACGCCCACAGCGCAAAGCGCGGCGTGCGGCTGATCCGGTCCGCTATCTCAAGCGGGTCATTGTGCTCAGCACGGCAGGGCTCTTTATTCTGCCGACCCTGTTTGACGCGGTGATCGGGTTCACAAAAACGACTGCTGATGCTGCGGGGGACGTTCGCATTTTGCGGGTGGTCGACGGGGATACGGTGACGGTGATGACCACGGATGGGACAAGGCGGGCACGGTTGGCCGGGTTCGACACGCCAGAGCTTTTTTCGCCGCAATGTCCGGCAGAGGCAGCGGCGGCACTTCAGGCCAAATGGGCCCTGCGTGTGATGCTGTTGCAGGCCGGTGAGGTAAAAATCGTCCGCGATGGTGAAGACCGATATGGCCGCCTTTTGATCCGCGGTTTTGTAGATGGGCGGCCATTGGCTGCCGACATGATTTCAGCAGGCCATGCCCGCGCTTACGCAGGCGGCCAAAGACAGACATGGTGCGCCTGATGTTTAACAAAATCCTCATAGCCAATCGTGGCGAAATTGCCTGCCGCATTATCCGGACGGCCCGCGATATGGGCGTGAAAACGGTGGCTGTGTATTCAGATGCGGACGCGGATGCGCTGCATGTCAGGAACGCGGATGAAGCGGTACGGCTCGGACCGGCCCCTGTCGCTGACAGCTACCTGCGCAGTGACCTGATCATTCAGGCAGCGTTGGATACCGGCGCGGAAGCGATCCATCCAGGGTATGGTTTTTTGTCCGAAAACCCCGATTTCGTGGATGCGGTGACCAAGGCGGGCCTGACATTCATTGGGCCAAGCGCCGACGCGATCCGCGCCATGGGGCTGAAAGACGCGGCCAAGGCTTTGATGATCAAAGCGGGCGTGCCCGTTGTGCCGGGCTATCACGGGGCGGATCAGAACCCAGACCTGCTCGCGGCAGAGGCCGAAAAGATCGGCTATCCTGTGCTGATCAAAGCCGTAGCGGGCGGCGGCGGCAAAGGCATGCGCTTGGTTGAGAAGGCCGCAGATTTTCTGGAAAATCTGAACTCCGCGCAGGCCGAAGGGAAAACCGCCTTTGGCAATCCTGACGTTTTGATCGAAAAATACATCCAAAGCCCGCGTCATATCGAAGTGCAGGTCTTTGGCGATGGAACCGATGCGGTGCACCTGTTCGAGCGGGACTGTTCGCTGCAACGCCGCCACCAGAAGGTCATCGAAGAAGCCCCAGCGCCCGGCATGACCGATGCGATGCGCAGTGCCATGGGCGATGCGGCGGTCACCGCTGCAAAGGCAATTGGCTACGCAGGGGCCGGCACGATCGAATTTATCGTGGACGGATCAAACGGTCTTCATCCTGACGGCTTTTGGTTCATGGAAATGAACACGCGCCTACAGGTAGAACACCCCGTGACCGAGGCCATCACCGGCGTTGATCTGGTCGCGTGGCAATTGCTGGTCGCATCGGGGCAGGGGCTTCCGATACAACAGGACGATCTGTCGATCACAGGTCATGCGTTCGAGGCGCGTCTTTACGCCGAAGATGTCCCCGCAGGCTTTTTGCCCGCAATCGGGACGCTGTCGCATCTGTCTTTCCCTGACACTGCCCGCATCGATAGCGGCGTCACCCAAGGCGATACGATTTCACCGTGGTATGATCCGATGATTGCCAAGGTCACGACCTATGGGCCAGACCGGACGACCGCTTTGCGCAAGTTGAGTGATGCTTTGGCCGCGACCCATGTGGCGGGCACGACAACCAATGTGGGTTTCCTTGGCGCATTGTCACGGCACGCGGGCTTTGCGGCGGGCGATGTGGATACAGGCCTGATCGCGCGGGACATCGACGTGCTGACCGCGCAAGACGATCCGACGGCACTTGATGTGGCGGCTGCTGCGTTTTGTGCGGCAGACCTCGCGACTGCAGATGGACCGATGACCGGCTTTGCGCTGTGGCAGCCGCTCCCGCAAACCGTCCACTTGCGATTGGGCGACGATGATTGCGATGCTGTGGTGGCCTTTGCCGATGGCAATACCTGTGACGTGACAACACCATTCGGGACCGTCGGTCTGACACGCAGGACGGGCGGTTGGCGCAGCGCTGCGAGGGCGCTTCCTAAAGCTGTTCGTCATGTTGGACAGGTGACTGTCTTTGGGGGCACTGCGACTTGTTTCGATATCGTTGATCCGCTCGCGCGGGCAAGCTCTGTGGGTAGCGGTGATGCGGTCATGGCCCCGATGCCGGGTCTCATCCAGGACGTTGCTGTGACCGTCGGGCAAGCGGTGTCCGAAGGCGACCGGCTTGTGGTGCTTGAAGCGATGAAAATGGAACACGTGCTGCGCGCACCGCGCGATGGCGTGGTCGCAAAACTCGGCGCGGCGCTGGGCGACCAAGTCGTGGCAGGGGCCGAATTGGTCACATTGGAAGCGGCGGATGGGGAGGCACCATGATCCGGCTGCATCATTGCCACCAAACACGGTCGATGCGGAGCCTCTGGCTGTTGCATGAATTAGGTGTGCCGTTCGAATTGCAGGTCTATCCCTTCGACGCATCGATCAAATCAGAGGCATATCTGGCACTGAACCCTGCGGGGCGCGTCCCTTCGCTCGAAATCGACGGGCAGGTGCTGTTTGAAAGCGGCGCTATTGCCGAAGTGCTCAGCGAATATGCGCCTGACGCGGGCTTGGGGCGGCTAGTCGGTGATCCGGAACGATACGCTTGGCTCAATTGGATCCATTTTGCCGAAACGATCAGCCAGCATTGCGCGGCATTGACCCAACAACACGTGGCGCTCTTTGAAGACCACATGCGCAGCCCAATTGTTATGAACCTCGAAGCCCGCCGTTTGGCGAAGACAATTGGCACGGTCGAGACGGGGCTTACAAATTCAGGTTATCTGTTGGGCAGCGGGTTTTCTGCGGCGGACATCGGCGTGGGACAGGCCGTCTATATGGCGACACACTTTGTGACGCTGGACGCCTTTCCAAAAGTGACAGCTTGGTACAACCGATTGACCACGCGGGAGGCTTTTCAAAAGGCGCTACCGCCGCAAGGCGAGCCCTCGCTTTATGCCAAAGACTTCTACCCACCGTGGCCGGTTGAAAAATGATGTGGCGGATGTTGCTGGAGAAGACATGGGGGCCAGCCCCCATACCCCCGAGATATTTAAGACCAAAAGAAATGGGACTGCACGATGGCTGAACATGTGACGATCCACGAGGTTGGCCCGCGTGACGGGTTACAGAATGAACCGGGAGTGATTTCGGTTGCGGACAAGGTCGCGTTGATTGATCTGCTGGGGACCTCTGGTTTGACCGATATCGAAGTCGGGTCTTTCGTCAGCCCCAAATGGGTTCCGCAGATGGCCAATACGCCGGACGTTCTGGCTAAGATGACGCGCGTGGCCGGTTGTACATATGGTGTTTTGGTCCCCAACATGCGCGGCTGGGAGAGCTTCGCCCCCTTTGCGGACGGTCCGTTTGAGGTGGCTGTGTTTATCTCTGCCTCTGAAGGGTTCAGTCAGTCCAACCTGAATTGTTCTGTGGCGGAATCGATTGTGCGCCTGACACCCGTTGTGCGCGCGGCAGAGGCGGCAGGTGTTCCGGTCCGCGGTTATGTGTCTTGTATCACCGATTGCCCGTTTGATGGGCCCACTCAGCCCGAAGCAGTTGCGAAGGCCGTTGCCGATTTGCGTGCCGTTGCCCCGATGCAGGTGTCGCTTGGCGACACGTTGGGTCGTGGCGAACCTGCGCGTGTTGCGACGATGCTGGATGCAGCTCTGGATATTGCGCCTGCAGATCAATTGGCCGGACATTTCCATGATACAGGCGGGCAGGCGCTGGAAAACGTGAGCGTCGCACTGGGTAAAGGGCTGCGCCATTTCGATAGTGCAGTCGGCGGTCTTGGCGGTTGTCCTTACGCACCCGGTGCGCCCGGCAATGTCGCCACAGAAGCGGTTTTGGCCCATGTCACAGCGCTTGGATACACAACAGGCGTTGACGGGGACGTTATTGCGCAGGCTGCGGCTTTGGCCCGCAGCATGAAAGGATAAAAGATGGATCACGTGAAACTAGCAGTTGATGCGCGCGGTGTGGCGACGGTGTCGTTGGCGCGATCTGAAAAGCGCAACGCCCTATCTGCACAAATGATGGACGAATTGACGCAAATGGCCGCCCAGCTTGACGCGGATGACGCCGTGCGCGTTGTGGTGCTGGCGGCGGAAGGCGGGGTGTTCTGTGCTGGTGGCGATTTGGGCTGGATGCGGGCCCAGATGGAAGCGGACGACGCTGCACGAACGGTTGAAGCGCGCCGGATCGCGGGCATGTTGCAGGCCCTGAACAGTATGAAAAAGCCGTTGATCGGTCGCGTGCACGCCGATGCATTTGGCGGCGGTGTGGGCATGTGCTGCGTGTGCGACGTGGTCGTGGCCAGTGAGGGTGCGATGTTTGGCCTGACCGAGACAAAGCTCGGACTTATCCCCGCTACTATCGGGCCGTACGTGATGGCCCGCATGGGAGAAGGTCGCGCGCGCCAAGTCTTCATGTCGTCCCGTCGTTTTGGTGCGCACGAGGCGAAGGATCTTGGGATCGTCAGCCGCGTTGTGGCGGATGCCGATCTGGTTACAGCTATCGCACGCGAAGTGGATCCATATTTGGCGTGCGCCCCGGGTGCGGTGGCTGCTGCCAAGGCTTACGCCCGCAGTTACGGCCCCAAGATTGATGCCGCCACAATGGATCGCAGTATCGCGGCCTTGTTGGCGCAATGGGCCAGCGATGAAGCGCAAGAAGGAATCGCCGCGTTCTTTGAAAAGCGCAAACCGCGCTGGGCCTAGGCCCGTGTTGCTTGCTGCGCAAAGGTCAGGAATTGATCGATAAGGGCGATTTCGGACGGTTCTTCTTGATCGAATAGCCCGTTGTTCGTCCAAGCCAACGACAGGGCCGCATGCGCCGCGGCCCATTGCAGCAATCGAAGCTCTGATACGTCGAACGCGGCGGCCCATATCTTCACGCGGTGCTGAATAACGGCAGGCTGACGATAGTGGTCTTCCGCGCCAATAGGATTGCGCAGCGCGTTCGCCAGATCATAGGTCCGATCCCCCAATACGCCCTTCGCGTCAAACGAAAGAAACCCGCGCGCGCTGCCTTTGATGTTATCGTGATGCAGATCGCCGTGCAGTGGGCGGATGCCCTTTTGACTGTACAACAGTTCGGCCGCGAGGCCACGTGCGGCATCAATCGTGACCTGCGTCGCCTTCGGGCATGTGGTTGCATAACGGGCGGTCATCAGCGCGTTGAACCGGTCCGCCAGCGATGGCAGGGGGGTAGTCAACACCGGAACTTGCGCATGCAGTCGACGTGCAGTTTGGCCCAGCTCGATCGTCGCTATTTCCTCCGATCCGTCCCTCACCATATCGCCCAATGTCGGACCGTCGAGCCATTCTAACAAGGCAGCGCCTTTCGCGCGCCCCAGCAGCCTTGCAGCCCCACGCCCATCCCACGCGCGCAGTAAGGCGAATCCCGGTTCCTCTTCCCCAGCTGATCCATCCTTATACACCTTGAGCGCCGCTGGCGTGCCATCCGCCTGTGTGACTTTCCAAATGGTCGCAATCGGGGTGTCGGCCACATGGGTGGGCAACGAGACGGCAAAATGGTGCAATGTGTCGTCCATCACGAAACTCTGCCTTGCGCGGGTGCGATTGTCATCATTGCTTTCGATCCGATGAACAAACGGACAAAGGTCGCAGAAAATTTTGAACGCATCCGGGCGTCCGACCCGTTGACCCTTCCGGATGCCAAGGGTAAGTGTCAGCCAGCCAAGAGAGGCGGGGTCATCCCCTGCCTGTTAGGGAAAGGACCACCCGTGCAAGAGATGCTGACTGAATATTTGCCGATTATGATCTTTTTGGGCCTCGCGATTGCGCTGGGCGTGATCTTGATCCTTGCAGCGGCCGTTGTTGCGGTCCGCAATCCTGATCCGGAAAAAGTGTCTGCATACGAATGTGGGTTTAACGCCTTTGACGATGCGCGGATGAAATTCGACGTGCGGTTCTATCTCGTATCGATCCTGTTCATCATCTTCGACCTCGAAGTCGCGTTCCTGTTCCCATGGGCGGTGGCGTTTAAAGACGTCAGCATGGTGGGTTTCTGGTCCATGATGGTGTTCTTGGGCGTACTGACAGCGGGCTTTGCCTACGAATGGAAAAAGGGCGCGCTTGAGTGGGAATAACCCCATTCGCGACATCCCAGTGAATTTGAAAGCCGCTCAAGATTTTGGGCGGCTTTTTTCGTGTGAAGGCGAAGGGGAAAGACACCCGTTGAGCGTGTGTATGCGGTCGGTTAATGTCGCCTAATGAACAAACCAATTATGAAAATAGTCGCGGGGCCGTCGCCAACGCAATCAGGCATATCTGACGCCGCAACTGCGGGGCTTGGGTCAGTCATGTCCGCAGCAAGCAAAGCGGCGGATGTCATTGCGCACGACGACGACGGCCTGCTTCAGATACTGCATTATCGTAAACAGGTCGCGATTGCGGCAAAGCGAAGAAGCCGTTGGTTCGGTGGCCGCCTGTACAACAAAATGACGGGCGAAGACCCTGATTATATCCCGATCTCAGGCACACATCTGCGCCAAACCTTTTCGATCATTAACTTTGATGCACCGGATTTCATCGTGGCGTCTGGCCAATACCAGCTCCGGACGGATTTCGCGGAAGAGGCGGTCGATGCCCTCCAGAAAAAGCGCAGCGCATGATGACGGTTGTGCGTGCGACTTGACGCCGCTGGGCGGTTATACTTGAGTGTTTCGCTTGGGTATAACCGCCTGACGTTCATACTTTATTTGCCTCGATAATGTTAAATTCACCCCTTGCGATGGGCCACTGTCGGCTTGACCTTTCCGGGCGTGCCGCATACTCCCAATCGCGAAGCTGTGCCGCATCTGCAGGTGGCACATGATCGATCAAAGAAGAGGCATCGTTATGGGTATCGCTACGGGATTGAATGACGCTGGCGCCGACAAAGAGCACGCGACTCAGGTTTTGAACCAAGAATTGCAGGATAAGGGCTTTTTGGTCACATCCACGGCGGACATGATCAACTGGGCGCGGACCGGCTCTTTGCACTGGATGACCTTCGGGTTGGCCTGCTGCGCGGTCGAAATGATGCACACGTCGATGCCACGCTATGACCTTGAACGGTTCGGGACAGCGCCACGAGCCTCCCCGCGTCAATCTGACTTGATGATCGTGGCCGGCACATTGACCAACAAAATGGCGCCCGCGCTGCGTAAAGTTTACGACCAGATGCCAGAGCCACGCTATGTGATCTCTATGGGGTCATGTGCGAATGGCGGCGGCTACTACCACTACAGCTATTCCGTTGTGCGCGGCTGTGACCGGATCGTCCCTGTCGACGTCTATGTTCCGGGGTGCCCGCCAACCGCCGAGGCGCTGCTGTACGGTATCCTTCAGTTGCAACGTAAAATCCGCCGCACCGGCACAATCGTGAGGTAAGGTGATGACCGAAGCACTCCAACAACTTGGCCAACACATCGAACTGAAACGCCCTGATTGCGTTTTGTCGTGGGACGTCACGAACGATGAACTGACGTTGAACGTATCCGCGTCCAACCTCGTGTCCTTCGTGGAATTCTTGAAAACGGACGGTTCTTGCCAGTTTTCGTCCCTCGTGGATATCACAGCCGTTGATTACCCAAGCCGTGCAAAGCGGTTCGACGTCATCTACCACTTCCTGTCGATGTACCAGAACCACCGTATCCGCCTGAAAACACAGGTGCGCGAACAAGACATGGTGCCGTCGATCATTTCCGTGCACCCGTCTTCGAACTGGTTTGAACGCGAAATCTTCGACATGTACGGCATCCTGTTTTCAGGCCACCCTGATCTGCGTCGTATCCTGACTGACTACGGTTTCCGTGGCTATCCGCTGCGCAAGGATTTTCCGACGACTGGCTACACCGAAGTCCGCTATGACGAAGTGCAAAAGCGCGTTGTTTATGAACCGGTGTCACTGGTCCAAGAATACCGTCAGTTCGACTTTATGTCACCGTGGGAAGGGGCCGAATACATCCTTCCGGGGGATGACAAAGCAGACGCTGAGGCAAAAGGTTAATCCTTGATGGACGACAAAACGCTGATGTTTGGTCTAGGTGCGACGAAGGCAGGGACATCCTGGCTTCACCGTTACCTGTGCGACCATCCGCAATGCGCTTTGCCGAATATCAAAGAACTGCACTACTTTGACCGCGCCGTGCCCAAGCATCGCGAAAAGGAAATCATCCGGCTGGAAACAGTCCGCGCTGATCTGCTTGCGAAAACGTTGTTGGCTGACAAAGCCAAGGCAGCGCGTCTTGATCGCCGCATTGATGAAGTCGAAGCGTGGATCAAAGTGATGAAGACGGGTGGGGCGGATCATACCGGCTACACAGATTTTCTGACACGCGACGCTGGCAGTGACGTGAAACTTGTTGGGGACATCACACCGGCCTACGGTTTGATGAATGAACCAACACTGGTCCGCATGCGCGACATGGCGCCGGATACGCGATTTGTGATGCTGCTGCGTGACCCGCTGGATCGGTTGTGGTCTAATCTGCGTATGATGGCAGGCTGGCGCGTGAAAGACGGGGAAACTCTGTCCGACAAGGCGAACCATCTTTTTGATCGCCTGCTGAAGGGCGATGAAAACGGCGTTGCAAAACGGTCCGATTACACAGGGATGCTGACTCGTATTCTGAACGTGATCCCGCGAGATCGTCTGCATGTTGCATTCTACGAAGGCCTGTTCACGCAGGCGTCCGTTGACAAAATTTGCGCGTTTCTGGGGCTGGCCCCGCGCGTTGGGGACTTTGATCGTGTAATCCACGCGTCAAAACCCGCTGAACTTGATCCATCCCGTGCGCGGCTCGTGCGCGAGATGCTGATCCCACATTATGATTACGTTGAACGGCTGATGGGCGAACTGCCCGACCGCTGGCACCAAAACAGAGAGGTCCTGACATGATGGACGGCGATATCCGGGTAAACACCTACGATGACGGCTCAACCGATGCGGTGACGGGCGAACAGAAGATCCGTAACTTCAACATCAACTTTGGCCCGCAACACCCTGCGGCACACGGCGTTTTGCGTCTCGTGCTTGAACTCGACGGCGAAATCGTCGAACGCTGCGATCCGCACATCGGCCTGCTGCACCGTGGCACTGAAAAGCTGATGGAAAGCCGGACGTACTTGCAAAACCTGCCGTACTTCGACCGTCTCGACTACGTGGCGCCGATGAACCAAGAACACGCTTGGTGTCTTGCAATTGAAAAGCTGACAGGCACCGAAGTGCCGCGTCGTGCGTCACTGATCCGTGTGCTTTATTCCGAAATTGGCCGCGTGCTGAACCACCTGCTGAACGTCACGACACAGGCGATGGACGTGGGTGCGCTGACGCCACCGCTTTGGGGCTTTGAAGAGCGCGAAAAGCTGATGGTGTTCTACGAACGCGCCTGTGGTGCGCGTTTGCATGCCGCTTATTTCCGTCCGGGTGGGGTGCATCAGGACCTGCCAGATCAGTTGATCGAAGACATCGACCAATGGGCCGTGGAATTCCCGCGCGTTATCGACGACATCGACGGGCTGCTGACCGAAAACCGGATTTTCAAACAGCGGAACTGCGATATCGGCGTTGTGACCGAAGAAGAAATTCAAGACTGGGGTTTCTCGGGCGTGATGGTTCGCGGCTCTGGGCTCGCATGGGATTTGCGCCGCGCGCAGCCTTACGAATGCTACGATGAATTCGAATTCCAAGTGCCTGTGGGCAAAAACGGCGACTGCTACGACCGTTACCTGTGCCGCATGGAAGAAATGCGCCAGTCGACCCACATCATCCGTCAGGCCTGCGAAAAGCTGCGCCATGAAAAGGGTGACGTGATGGCACGCGGTAAAATGACACCGCCAACACGTGGCGAGATGAAAACGTCGATGGAGGCGTTGATCCACCACTTCAAACTATACACCGAAGGGTTCCACGTCCCAGCAGGTGAAACCTACGCGGCTGTTGAAGCACCAAAAGGCGAATTCGGCGTGTTCCTCGTGGCGGACGGGTCCAACAAACCGTACCGCGCGAAATTGCGTGCGCCGGGCTTCCTGCACCTGCAGGCGATGGATCACGTCGCAACGGGCCACCAGCTGGCTGACGTTGCCGCGATCATCGGGACGATGGACGTCGTGTTCGGTGAAATTGACCGCTGATTTTTATAAAGAGTAGGGGATGAAGATCATGATGAAATCCGGATTTGCTATTATTGCCGCCCTGTCATTGGTGGCGTGTTCCGGCACGCAAGAAGCGTCAGCACCGACACGTCAACTGTCGGACAAAGAACGCTTTGTCGCGGCGATCGAAGCCAACGGCTGCGTGATCAACATCGCAACAATTGGTCCGATCATGTCCCAAGCTTCGATCAACCAAGACCAGCTTGCGACACTGACCGTCGCACTTGAAACTGATGGCGTACTTGCGCCGGATGGCACGGACACTGTCCGTCTGTCGTCAAACAACTGTATTTAACGGCCTGCGGCCTGCTAACGGCTGCTGCCCCGATCTGAACCGGAAGACCTAAGATGCTGCGTAGACTACACCCTGATCAGCCCGAAAGCTTCGCCTTCACGCCTGAGAACCAGAAATGGGCCGAAGCTCAGACGACGAAATACCCAGAAGGGCGGCAGGCATCTGCGATTATTCCTATCCTGTGGCGTGCGCAGGAACAGGAAGGTTGGTTGACTCGTCCGGCGATTGAATATGTTGCGGAAATGCTGGGCCTTGCCTACATCCGAGCGCTCGAAGTGGCATCGTTCTACTTCATGTTCCAGCTACAACCTGTTGGTACTGTGGCGCATATTCAGGTCTGCGGCACGCTATCTTGCATGATCTGCGGCGCGGAAGATCTAATCGGTGTCTGCAAAGACAAGATCGCGGATAAAGCGCATGCACTGTCCGCCGACGGTAAGTTTTCATGGGAAGAAGTCGAATGTTTGGGCTCTTGCGCAAACGCGCCAATGGCTCAGATCGGCAAAGACTACTACGAAGACCTAACCGCTGAACGCCTGTCCGAAATCATCGACGAACTGGCTGCCGGCAAGGTCCCGACACCGGGTCCGCAGAACGGCCGTTACGCGGCTGAACCGCTTAAGGGTCTGACATCGTTGACTGAATACGATAGCGGCAAAACCAAATACAACGCATCTGTGCAATTGGCGACAGACATCGGCGATACGGTCAAACGGATCGATGGAACCGAAGTGCCGATTTTGACGCCTTGGTTGGATGGTGAAGTGAAAACCAAACCTGCCGCAAAAAAGAAAGCTGCGCCAAAGAAAACAGCTGCTGAAAATGCGGCTGATGCGAAGAAAACGCCAGCAGCGCGCGCAGCCGAAGAACGACGCAAAGAAGAAATCGCCGATGCGGAAAATACACCCGTGTCAAAGGCGAAGCCAAAAACAAAACCGGCCGCAAAGCCTGCTGCGACAAAGGGTAAGACCGATGCTGCCGCTAAGGCCAAAGCAGCGCCAGCGCCTGTCGCTGCGGCAGACGGTCCTGAAAAGCAACCAGAGGTTCTGACCGCAGCCCGTGCAGGCGGGGCAGATGATCTGAAACGGATAAGCGGTGTTGGCCCGAAACTGGAAGGCGTGTTGAACGACCTTGGTTTCTACCATTTTGATCAGATCGCCAAATGGACGTCCGACGAAATTCAGTGGGTCGATAATCGCCTGAAATTCAAAGGCCGGATCATTCGGGATGACTGGGTTTCTCAGGCCAAAGCCTTCGCAGAGGAGTAATCGCAACAGGCGGCGGCCTGTATGAATTCACATTTTCTTATCAGATTCCGCACAAATGGGCTATCTATGCCCCGTGGGGGGATGAAAGGTGCAGTTTGCGCCCGATCCCTAGCTGTTAAGATGGTGGTAACACACGCCGCTTGTATGGAGATTAGACTGCTATGAATAATACTGCGCCAATAAGTATGGGTATCCTCGTCGTCGCCGGCCTGTTCGGCTTTATCGGCGGTGCGCTATCCTTTGTGGTGTTCGACTGGAGTTTTCTGGGCGCCCTTTTTCTTGCAATTGTAATCGCGATTATCGTCGCCATCATCTTGATGTTGGGCTGGCGTGAACCTGCGTCCGGTCCGGTCGAGGCTGGTACGGCTGGTGTCGGGGCAGGGACTGCGCCAACTGCCAGCACCGCCGCGTCTGCCGCTGCGACACGCGATGTTGCTGATGAAACGACGGCCGTTGCTGTTGATCCGCAGATCACGACAGATGCTGCGATGAAAGATGAAGAAGCGAAAGCGGTCGAAATGACCGATCCGCAGGTCAAAACCGATGGTGCCTCGGCTGCGGCAGCGGCCAAGGTGACTTCATCCGCTGCGTTACCAGGGCAGGACGATCTGGCCGCACGCAAAGGCGAATGGAAATACGAAGGTGGCGGTGCTGCCGCTGAAAAAGCGCCTGTTGTCGATGAAAAGCTGGACACACCAGCGAAAGTTGCCGAAGCCTCTGCTGAAATGACCGGTGGTTCCGGCGACAAAGATTACGACGGCGACGGCGTGATTGAAGGCGAAAACGAAGGCGCGAAGCCCGAGATGCTGACAGCCGCCCGTGACGGTGGCGCTGATAACCTCAAGGAAATCAAAGGCGTCGGTCCAAAGATGGAAAACATGCTCAATGAAATGGGCGTATACCACTTTGATCAGGTTGCTGGCTGGTCCGCACAAGAAGTGGCTTGGGTCGATGCGAACCTCAAAGGCTTCAAAGGCCGCGTCAGCCGTGATGGCTGGGTCGATCAAGCGAAAATTCTGGCCGCTGGTGGCGATACCGAATTTTCCAAGAAAGTAGAGAAAGGCGGCGTTTACTAACGCCGTGTAAGAATGACACCCACAGGAAAGACAACAGAAGCAAAAGCAGGGCAACGCGTCGCGTTGATTATGGCTGCGACTGGTGTTTTGTGGGTGTTGTTCACCGCATTGGGCAAAGAATACGGGTGGCCCAATCGGGTTATCGCACTTTTTGACCTTGCAGCGCTCGCCGGATTCGGGTTTGCGCTATGGAACACCTATCAACTCTGGCGGGCCCGCCAGACCGACAAAGGCTGAGAAACGATGCTCAAAGATCAGGACCGCATTTTTACCAACATCTACGGTATGCATGACCGCACTTTGAAAGGTGCGCAGGCGCGTGGACATTGGGATGGCACTGCCGCCATCATTAAAAAGGGCCGCGATTGGATCGTCGACGAAATGAAAGCATCTGGTCTGCGTGGACGCGGTGGCGCGGGCTTCCCAACTGGCCTGAAATGGTCGTTCATGCCAAAAGAATCGGATGGTCGTCCGGCATACCTTGTTGTGAACGCGGATGAATCCGAGCCGGGCACATGTAAAGACCGCGAGATCATGCGCCATGATCCGCACACATTGATCGAAGGCTGCCTGATCGCATCCTTCGCGATGAACGCAAACACCTGCCACATCTACATTCGCGGCGAATACATCCGCGAAAAAGAAGCGCTGCAGGCCGCGATTGACGAAGCATATGACGCGGGTCTCGTTGGCAAGAACGCTTGCGGCTCTGGCTGGGACTTCGACATTTTCCTGTCACACGGGGCAGGGGCATACATCTGTGGTGAAGAAACCGCGCTTCTCGAATCCCTCGAAGGGAAAAAGGGTATGCCGCGGATGAAGCCGCCATTCCCTGCGGGCGCGGGCCTTTATGGTTGCCCGACAACTGTGAATAACGTCGAATCAATTGCTGTGGTGCCGACCATCCTGCGTCGCGGCGGAAGCTGGTTCGCTGGCATGGGCCGTCCGAACAATGCAGGCACCAAGCTGTTTGCGATTTCCGGCCACGTGAATAACCCGTGTGTGGTTGAGGAAGAAATGTCGATCACGTTCGAAGAACTGATCGAAAAGCATTGCGGCGGCATTCGCGGCGGCTGGGACAACCTGCAAGCCGTGATCCCGGGTGGGTCGTCCGTGCCATGTGTACGCGGCGAACACATGAAAGACGCGATCATGGACTTCGATTACCTGCGCGGTGAACTTGGCTCCGGCCTTGGGACTGCTGCCGTGATCGTCATGGATAACTCCGTCGACATGATCAAAGCGATCTGGCGTCTTGCCAAGTTCTACAAGCACGAAAGCTGCGGCCAATGTACGCCGTGCCGTGAAGGTACGGGATGGATGATGCGCGTGATGGAGCGTCTGGTCAAAGGCGAAGCTGATCCGGAAGAAATCGACATGCTTTGGGACGTGACCAAGCAGGTCGAAGGCCACACAATCTGTGCGCTGGGTGACGCAGCAGCTTGGCCGATCCAAGGTCTGATCAAGAACTTCCGTCCCGAAATCGAAGACCGCATTAAGTCCAAGCGCGGCGTGATCGCGGCTGAATAATGCGGAAACTAGCGGTCCTTTTGGTAGTGATGGTCGCGGGCTGTGCCCCGCGTCCTGCCCCTATGATCCAAGGGGACCCGACGGCCGTCGCCGCACTTCTGGCGACGACCGACGCGCAGTTCTTTGCGCAAACGGCATTGGCCCAAACAGTCGCCAATGCCTGCCCAAGTATTTCCTTCAATGATCGTTTTAACCAAGCCCTGATTGCCCACCGTTTTGGCGGTGGACGACGCGGGCTTGCTGCGGCGGCCAACACCCGCGCCATTGATCTTGAAGAAGACGTCGCAACCCGTTCTTTGCAAGCGCGTTACGAAACCCCCCTGACCGACACCAACCTTTGTGTCGTCGGATCAGGCGAAATTGCGCGGAAATCTGCGCTGAGCGCGGTTTTGATCGCCTCATAGGTGCATGGACATCCGACACGTCCTTGCTAGGCTAAGCAAAACGCCGAAAGGGACCGCCATGTCATTCAGAAAAGCCATCACAGCAACAGCCTTGATCGCAACGACAGCCTGCGCACCGGCACGCCCCCAAGTCCCCGATGGCCAGCTTGGTCTTGTGATGGACATGACGGCATTCAATCGTGGCCAATGTGACGTAGTCGGCGAAGGCATCGCAGTCGACAAATCCGTGGTCCTGAACGGGGACTATTTCAAAGTCGTCGGCAACATCTTCAATTCGCAACTGGTCTGCACGCTTGATAATGGGCAACGGGTCCGCACAATCACGCACCACCAATTCTTTGACCAAGGCGGTTTCAACTACGCCGCCATCGTTGTCGGTCGCATTCAAGGCGCGGGCGAAACCCAGATTTACGGCTATAACGACGGTCCCAACGGCAAAGTGGATGTGGATGGTTTCTTTGTTTTCGAAGCGTTCTAGGGCGCATGTCCGTGGGCTAAGTCTAGTTTGGTTCTTGTCGGCGTGTTCGGCAAATGCGCCGATAACCGACGCTCGCGAAATCCGGTTCACGTCGGCCCAGCAGATGTATGATTTTATGCTGGACCAAAGCGTCGCCAGCAAACTCGCACGCGATATCGTTCAAGCGTGCTTGCCTCTTCAACTTGATCGGGCGGCCATCGCGCGACGCAATAATATCCTGACCAATGAAATGGCGCGTCTCGAGCAGGATGATCCGCAGGTGCTACTTGATTTTGCAGACCGGATGGGAATTCCAATGGAAGCAAACTCGCGGATCGCGAACCGAACTGGAACACGCAACCCGACGGCTTTAGCGATGACTGGCCTGAACTCCGGCATGCTTGCTGACTTTGGCGGAAGCGTTCTTTTGCGGCTCGCAGTATCGCCATCATCCAACAGCTGCAGCGACGGCGCGCGTGAAATGGACAACGGGACATTGGTTGGCTCATTTCTAAAGCGTGTAGGGTAGGGATTTCACTGTGAAATTACTGCCCACGCGGAACAAGGACCAAAAACGCGAAGGTATTTCCGAAGCAATGGTTGAGCTGGCGATTGCATTTGGCATGTTTGCGACTGGCGGCATCCTGATGTGTTTGCAGGTTTATGTATTTGAAACCGCGTCATGGCTGCTATTTGTTGGCGTGGTTGCCATGCTGATCGGTGTCTACGCGATTGCGCAGGCCTGCATTGGTTTGCTGCTCGAACTCACTCTCGGGATTGAGCGTTTTGTTGCAATTCTCTGTTGCTGCTTTTTCATCTTATTGCTTGTTCAAGGATATCAACTAATAACAGCCCCATGACCCAAACAATGCACCTCGCCGAACTCAATGTTGGACGCCTTGTCGCCCCGACAGATGATCCGCGTGTCGCTGATTTCATGAACAATCTCGACCGGATCAACGGGCTTGGCAAACGGATGCCGGGGTTTGTGTGGATGATGGAAGGGTCGGGCGAACCGGGGACGGGGAACACGGATGTGAAGCTGGATGGTGATCCGTTGTTTGTAGCAAACCTGACCGTTTGGGAAGACTACGATAGCCTCAAGACTTTTGTGTACCAGACGCTCCACAAGAAATTCATGGACCGCAAAGCCGAATGGTTCGAAGCCTTGGCCGACAAGCATTTCGTGATGTGGTGGGTTCCTGTGGGCCATACCCCGACGATCGACGAAGCATTGGCACGCTTGGACCATCTGAAACAGCATGGCGATTCCGACCATGCATTCGGCTGGTCCCATATGACAAAACAGGACGACACTTTATGAAGACGATGTGGGACGGATTACTCAGCTTTTTGGCGGCAATCGCAACAGCGATCATTACGGGCGGGCCAAGCTGGTACACCTATCAAGCAACAGAAGCAGGCATAGCACCCAAGTGGGCGCTTGGTTTCGTATTCGTGTTGGGCGGTATGGGATTGATCCTGACAATTGCGTTTCTACGCAAGGCAAAGGGTGGAATCAGCCCAACGCGCGACCGCAAACGCAGGTCTTGAATTTGGGCCGAAGCTTGCCAGCAAACGGCTCTTGATATTGAATATCAAGGCGCGTCACCCAATGTCTTCACCAACGCAGTATATGTGCCTCGCACAAAGGAATAACGAACAATGACGCTTTCAAAAATCGCCACCGCTGGGGTTCTGTCCCTTGGACTGATGACTAACGCAGCCACGGCACAGCAGTCGCTCCGTGATGTCGGCTATGTCACCGAAGGTTTGATCGCAGTTGGAATCGCCTACGAGATTTCTGAAGTCTGCGATGGTATTTCGGCACGGACCCTGCGCGGTCTGGGTTATCTGAACCAGCTTCAAAACCACGCCAAAGGCCTCGGGTTTACGTCCGCGCAGATTGACGCGTTCCGCAAAGACAAAGGCGAACAGGACCGTCTTGAAGCAATCGCACGTCAGCGGCTTGCCGCGATGGGGGCCACACCCGGAAATGCCGCGTCACATTGCACGGTTGGACGTGCTGAAATCGCAAAAGAATCCACGATTGGTTACCTGTTGCGCGGGTAAGGGTTAACAACCTCACATTTCAGCTTCAAAAAGATGGCCTAGCGTCTGGTATCGGGTGCGACCATCCGCTAGAACGCCTTCCAAAGCCGTCACGCATTTTCATGTGTGGTGCTGCATGCGGAACGAAAAGGCGCGATATGTCTGATCTGAAAAAAGTCGTCATTGATGGAACCGAAGTTGAGGTGGATGGGGCAATGACCCTGATCCAGGCCTGCGAAGAAGCAGGCGTGGAAATCCCGCGGTTTTGTTACCACGAACGTCTGACCATCGCGGGCAACTGCCGCATGTGTCTGGTTGAAGTTGTCGGTGGGCCGCCAAAGCCTGCCGCATCCTGCGCGATGCAGGTCCGCGATCTGCGCCCCGGTCCGGAAGGCCAGCCGCCTGTTGTGAAAACCAACAGTCCTATGGTTAAAAAGGCCCGCGAAGGCGTGATGGAGTTCCTCCTGATCAACCACCCGCTGGATTGCCCGATTTGTGACCAAGGCGGCGAATGCGATCTGCAGGATCAGGCAATGGCCTACGGCGTCGATTTCTCTCGCTTCCGCGAACCAAAGCGCGCGACAGAAGATCTGGATCTTGGTCCGCTCGTTGAAACCCACATGACACGCTGCATTTCCTGCACCCGTTGTGTGCGCTTCACGACTGAGGTCGCAGGCATCCACCAGATGGGCCAGACTGGCCGTGGTGAAGATGCAGAGATTACATCGTATCTGGGCGAAACGCTCGATTCGAACATGCAGGGCAATATCATTGACCTGTGTCCGGTTGGCGCGCTTGTGTCCAAACCATACGCTTTCACCGCCCGTCCTTGGGAATTGACCAAAACCGAATCCATCGACGTGATGGACGCGCTTGGGTCAAACATCCGCGTGGACACCAAGGGCCGCGAAGTGATGCGGTTCTTGCCGCGTAACCATGACGGCGTGAACGAAGAATGGATTTCCGACAAAACACGTTTCGTTTGGGACGGTCTGCGTCGTCAGCGTCTCGACACACCTTACATCCGCGAAAACGGTAAGCTGCGCAAAGCCAGCTGGCCCGAAGCGCTTGCCGCCGTCGCATCCGCGATGAAAGGCAAAAAGGTTGCAGGTCTCGTTGGCGATCTGGCACCTGTTGAAGCTGCATTTGCGCTGAAACAACTGATCGAAGGGCAGGGCGGTAACGTCGAATGTCGCGTCGATGGTGCGAAGCTGCCAATCGGCAACCGGTCCGCTTACGTGGGGACTGCTGCGATCGAAGATATCGACGATGCGGAAATGATGGTCCTGATCGGGACCAACCCGCGTCTGGAAGCTCCTGTGCTGAACGCGCGTCTGCGTCAGGCTTGGTCACGCGGCGCGAACGTTGCCCGCATCGGCTCAAATGATGATCTGACTTTCGACATCAAACAAATCGGCTCTGGTCGTGACGATCTGGTTGATCTTGCTGGCTTGGACCATTCCGACAAACACGGCACCAAAGGTGTGATGATCGTCGGTCAAGGCGCATTGACAGAAGCTGACGGCGAAGCGGTGCTAAGCCAAGCAATGAAAGCGGCGGACGCTGCACAGTCCAAATTCCTCATTCTGCACACAGCGGCCAGCCGCGTAGGCGCGATGGACGTGGGTGCCGTGACTGAAGGTGGTCTTGAAGCGGCATTGGACGGGGCAGAGGTTGTTTATAACCTTGGCGCGGACGAAGTTGAAATCAAACCGGGCGCTTTCGTGATCTATCAGGGCTCGCACGGCGACCGCGGCGCACACCGCGCTGACGTGATCCTGCCGGGTGCAGCTTACACTGAAGAAAACGGTCTGTTCGTGAACACAGAAGGCCGTCCTCAGCTGGCGATGCGTGCATCACATGCACCGGGTGAAGCCAAAGAAAACTGGGCGATCCTGCGGGCTTTGTCTGCGGAACTCGAGGCGACATTGCCATACGATTCCATGGCGCAATTGCGCTCTGCTATCGTGGCGGCGCATCCGCATCTGGGTGACATCGACGTTGTTGCAGAAAACGATTGGCAGCCAATCGCGGCTAAGAAACCGGGCAAAGCGGACTTCGTGAACGCTGTGACTGATTTCTACCTGACCAACCCAATCGCACGGGCATCCCAGCTGATGGCGGAACTGTCCGCCAACGCCAAAGCCCGCGCAAACGCACCGATGGCCGCCGAGTAAGTGAAAGCTGTCGCCGTCATAAGCGCGTTGGCCCTTGCGGGTTGCACAGGATCAGGGGCCGATGTGTCCCGCGATACCTTTGCGCCTGTCTATAACGGCATTGAAACGCGTTTGTTGGACGGTGATCTGGTGAACTTTCGGGTCAGCATGACCGGTGCACGGACCCAAGCGGACGTGGATCAATACGCCCGCTGTGCTGCCGCCCAATATACCCTGATCCGGGGCTATGGATTTACGCGCCACGTGCGCACGACTGCCGCCCAAGAGGGCGCAACATGGACCGGCGATGCGGTCTTTGTGATTTCGCCAGCGCTGCCCGCGGGTAGCCGAACAATTGACGCCGAAGTGACTGTCGCAGATTGCGGTCAGTCCGGAATTCCAACGGTGTAGGGGACGACAATGATTGAGTTTTTCACCAATACAAACCTAGGCATGGTCCTTGTGATGTTGGGCCAGTGTCTACTGGTTTTGATCCCGCTGTTGGTCGCCTTGGCCTTCCTGATGTATGCGGACCGTAAAATCTGGGCGGCTGTCCAGATGCGCAAAGGGCCGAACATGGTTGGTGCCTACGGTTTGCTGCAATCCTTCGCGGATTTCTTGAAATACATCGTCAAAGAAATCGTCGTGCCTGCGGGTGCCGACAAAGGTGTCTTCTTCCTTGCCCCAATGATTTCCTTCGTTCTGGCAGTTGTCGCTTGGTCGGTGATCCCATTCAATGACGGTTGGGTCGTGTCCAACATCAACGTGGCGATCCTGTTCGTCTTCGCTGTGTCATCGCTGGAAGTTTACGGCGTGATCATGGGCGGTTGGGCGTCAAACTCGAAATATCCGTTCCTCGGCTCGCTCCGCTCTGCCGCGCAGATGATTTCTTACGAAGTCTCTTTGGGCCTGATCATCATCGGTGTGATTATCTCAACCGGTTCAATGAACTTCGGGTCAATCGTTGCGGCGCAAGACACGGGCTACGGCATCCTCGGCTGGTACTGGTTGCCGCACTTCCCGATGGTATTCCTGTTCTTTATCAGCGCCTTGGCTGAAACAAACCGCCCACCATTCGACCTTCCAGAAGCGGAATCAGAATTGGTTGCGGGTTACCAAGTTGAATACTCATCCACACCTTTCCTGCTGTTCATGATCGGCGAACTGATGGCTGTCGTGCTGATGTGCGCGCTGATCTCGCTGCTGTTCTTCGGTGGCTGGCTGTCCCCACTGCCGTTCCTGCCGGATGGCGTGTTCTGGATGATCCTGAAAATGGCGACTGTGTTCTTCTTCTTCTCCATGGTGAAGGCGATCACACCGCGCTACCGCTACGACCAACTGATGCGGATCGGCTGGAAAGTCTTCTTGCCAATGTCGCTGGTATGGGTCGTGTTCATCGCCTTCATGGCAAAGTTCGAAGTCTTTGGCGGCTTCTGGGCACGCTGGGCAGTAGGCGGCTGATATGGCAAACCAGCTGAACAAAATGTCGCTCGAAGACTTGCGTCAGATGCGCAGCGACATTCTGGCTGGTCAAACGGCTGAAGACGGTAAAATGACCGTCGGTGAATATATCGCCCAATTCGGCGACCAAAAAACGCAGCGGGCCGAAAAAGCTGCGTTTCTTGTGCAAATTGATGAAGCAATCGGCAAACTAGACGTGACTGGTTCGGAGACCCGCCCATGACCCAAATCGATTATACCCGCGCCGCGAAGTACTTTTTGCTTCAGGATTTCTTCCAAGGCTTCAAGCTTGGGTTCAAATACTTCTTCTCGCCAAAAGCGACGTTGAACTACCCGCATGAAAAGGGGCCTTTGTCCCCGCGTTTCCGTGGTGAACATGCGTTGCGCCGCTATCCAAACGGCGAAGAACGCTGCATCGCATGTAAACTGTGCGAAGCGGTTTGTCCTGCGCAGGCGATCACCATCGACGCGGAACCGCGCGACGACGGATCCCGCCGGACCACACGCTACGACATCGATATGACAAAATGCATCTACTGCGGTTTCTGCCAAGAAGCCTGCCCAGTGGATGCGATCGTCGAAGGTCCAAACTTCGAATTCTCAACAGAGACACGCGAAGAATTGTACTACGACAAAGACAAACTGCTAGCGAACGGCGACCGTTGGGAAGCTGAAATCGCACGCAATCTCGAAATGGATGCACCTTACCGATGATCCTTGGGCCGGTTTCATAAGATGGGCGCTTGGGGCACAGGTAGCTTTGACAACGATGGGGCGTTGGACTTCCTCGCGGATTACCGCGAAGGGACCGCTGCTGTTGTGGAAACTGTTCTGCGCGACATCGCAAATCTTGCGGACGGCACATACATCGAAATCGACGCAGGGCAGGCGGCCATCGTCGCTGGCGAAGTCGTGGCGGCATGCCACGACAATCCATCCACGAAGGTGGACGACGATGTGGTGTCCGAACTTCTGGTCCATCGCGCGGATGTCGCCGAAAACCTCGACCTGATTGATTATGCTGCGGCTGCGATCCCAAAGGTATTGGCGTCGGAAACATCCGAACTCGCCGAACTGTGGGAAGACGCATCTCCTGAAGATGCCGAATCCTTCCAAAGCAACACAGCCGATTTGCTGACGCGTTTGGGGGATATCGTATGACCCAAACAGACACCTATGCAGCAGGCAAAGCCCTTTCTGAGGCCGTAAACCCCGGCATGGAAGACGCACTTGCGGCGCGTTATGATGCGCTTGTGCCTGGTCTGTCCAAGATGGTTGTGAATGTGGCTTATGGCACGTTCTACGCACGTGACGGCGTTGACGAAAAGACACGTTTGCTGGCCACCATTGCAGCGTTGACCGCGCTTGGCGGCCAGACAAAACCGCAATTGCAGGTCAACATCCGCAGCGCCCGCGCTGTCGGGGCCACTCGCGAAGAAGTCTGCGAAATCATCTACCAGATGACGCTGTACGGCGGCTTTCCGGCGATGATCAACGCGATGAACGCGGCCATTGAAGTTTTTGAGGCGGAGGATGCGGCATGACCGATAACCCGTTCGAGGCCATGATGAAGATGGGCCAGGAAATGGCCAAATCCATGAACCCTGATCTTGAATCGTTTATCCCAAAGGGTTTCGAGGATATGTTTCCGACCATGCCAAAAGACATGATGGAAGCATTCATGGGCAAAGGCATCTCGCCTGACGGGCTGGATGCAAAAACGAAACTGCTGCTGACTTTGCATGGGCTGACCATCGCTGGGGCAACCGCAGAACCGCAGATCAAATTGACCGTGCGCCACGCTGTCGAAGCAGGGGCCACAAAGCAGGAAATCGCAGAAACGATTGCCACAGCCGCCATGTTCGGTGGTGTGCCTGCAATGACAAAGGCCATGGAATTGGCCACTGACGTTTTAGACAAGGATCAGGACGCATGACAGTTTTCGCGTTTACTTTCTATCTCTTTGCCATCTCCGCGCTTGTCGGTGGGCTATTGACCGTGGTCAGCCGCAATCCGGTCCATTCGGTCCTGTGGTTGATCCTCGCCTTCCTGTCGTCGGCGGGTCTGTTCGTCATGCTGGGCGCCGAATTTGTGGCGATGCTGCTGATCATCGTCTACGTCGGCGCGGTCGCGGTGTTGTTCTTGTTCGTCGTGATGATGCTCGACGTTGATTTCGCCGAACTGAAGGCGGAAATGACCAAATACATGCCGCTCGCTTTGCTGATCGGTTTGGTCTTGGTCATGCAGCTGATGATCGCACTTGGCGTTTGGGGCTTCTCTGACGGGGCGGAACTACGTGCAGCCGCACCAGTGTCCGACGTTGAAAACACCGCAGCGCTTGGTCTGCTGATCTACGACAAATACTTCATGCTGTTCCAACTGGCTGGTTTGATCCTGCTGGTTGCGATGATCGGGGCCATTGTTCTGACACTGCGCCACCGTGTGGACATCAAACGCCAGAATGTTTTGGAACAGATGTACCGCGATCCAGCAAAAGCGATGGAACTGAAAGATGTGAAACCGGGGCAGGGGCTTTAATCGCCCTCTGATCTTCGACCACTACACTTTCGACTATACGACGGGGCAGCTTCGGCTGCCCCGATTGCGTTTTGGGGTCAGATTTTTCATCAACGCCCGCTTTTCCTTAATTATGACAATTATTTCGGGTCTATTCTGCGCAACTGGCTTGGTTAAATCATAAGCGTAGTTTGCGCTATACGGTTGATACTAAACGGTAAAGTAGAATGGTGTGGGTTTGTGTCGACGTTCCCAAGCCGACAAAAATTGTAAGACCTAGAACCTGAACAAGGACGATAACGATGAAAAATGTACTTATTGCTGCCACAATTGCAGTCTGTGCGACGGCTGCAGGCGCGCAAGACCTGACAGTCGAAGGCGAAACAGGTGTGACATACACTGTGCTGGAAGTGTCCAACGCATCCGGCGTGAAAAAAGATGCGGTGACGCGTCGCAACGCTGATGGCGCGAACACATACACACAGCATCACGTCAGCTGTGAACCGTACCGGATCGGTCTTGTTGCATCAGGTCCGACACTTGATTCGTTGAATGAAAACCCTGTTGCAGATCCCGAAATGGTCGAAATTATCCGCGGCTCCGCTGAAGATAAAATCGCTGGATACGCCTGCGCAAACTAAGCGCTGCGATCAACGTTTGACTGCGATGGCGCCGATAGACGTCGTGCCGCGCCCCAATGTGGGTTTGTCCAAACGTCGGTCTTGAAGGTTAAGAAAAGGGGTCCTCGGGCCCCTTTTTTGTTTTCTACGTCTGTTGGACCAGTCAAATAGGCGCGGCGGATCCCTTGGCAAAGTCTGATAGAAAATCCCCACAAAAGCTGCTGTTTTGCAGCGATACCTGTCCATTCCGACGCGGTTCAGAAATAAACCTTTCAGTAACTTACGGCGCGATATTCCCTTTTTTTGACGCCATCGAGAATTAATGCCGCGATAGAGGCCCTTGAATGGCAGTTTGCGCGGTCCTAGGGCTTGAACCTACCCCCCCAAACTGACTATGACGTCTTGGAAAATACCGCGCCCGCGCACGGGTGCCGAACCGGGGATCGCCACCCCGAAGGGGATGCAAAGCATGATCGGACTTGAACATTATCTCGCGGTGGCTGCGGCCCTGTTTGTGATCGGGATTTTCGGACTTTTCCTGAACCGTAAGAACGTCATCATTTTGTTGATGAGCATCGAATTGATGCTGCTCGCGGTGAACATCAACCTCGTCGCATTTTCCAGCTACCTTGGTGATCTCACCGGTCAGGTCTTTACCCTGTTCGTTTTGACGGTCGCCGCTGCTGAAGCCGCCATCGGCCTCGCCATCCTTGTTTGTTTCTTCCGCAACCGCGGCACTATCGACGTCGAAGACGTCAATGTGATGAAGGGGTAGAGGATGTTTGGTTCAGTTCAACCCAGCGCTATTTCAAAAGCTGTTGCTATCGCAGCTTTGGCTGGCTGTGGCATAAATCAAAGCCCCGAGATATGTGAGGTTTTGGACATTTCACATCGCGATGAAGCTCCAATTGATGCCGGTGCCGGATTTGTTCTTCAAGAAGGTGGATACCAAGCCGGACCGGGCGGAGCTTCCTATTTGACGCTAAACAATTGCACGTCAGGTGAAAAAATTCGGTTTACATATCTATCTTATGGCTTTGAGCAGTCGAATACCTCTCTGAATGGGAATGAAAGAGATTATCGTATCGACGCTAGGGACGAGCTTCCCATTCTTAAGCGCATGATTTTGGATCAAGCGCGCCCGTCGACGATTGATGAGATTATTGGTTTCGCTGAAGAAAGCGGCATGTATGTTTGGCGCGAGACGCCTGAAGATCAGAGCCGTGCTGAAGAAGATTGTGGTTGTGCTCTCTTTTACCCTGAGCTGCGAGGCGACAAAGATCCGTCCCGCAAGTTTACGCAACGCGAAGAAAATAGAGTGAATTAGACCTATGGAAACCATCATCCTCTTTGCCCCGCTTGTGGGCGCGTTGATCGCGGGCTTCGGCTGGAAAATCATCGGTGAAACCGCAGCGCAGTACCTGACAACGGGTCTTTTGATGCTCGCCGCGTTCCTGTCTTGGATCGTCTTCTTCACATTCGATGGCGTTACAGAGCATATCCAGATCCTGCGTTGGATCGAATCCGGCACACTCAGTACAGACTGGGCGATCCGCATGGACCGTCTGACTGCGATCATGTTGATCGTGATCAACACAGTGTCCGCCTTGGTGCACCTGTATTCCTTCGGTTACATGGCCCACGACGAAAACTTCGGCGAAGGCGAAAACTACAAGGCGCGTTTCTTCGCGTACCTGTCGTTCTTTACCTTTGCAATGTTGATGCTCGTGACCTCTGACAACCTTGTCCAAATGTTCTTTGGCTGGGAAGGGGTGGGCGTCGCGTCTTACCTGCTGATCGGTTTCTACTACAAAAAACCATCCGCAAACATCGCCGCGATGAAGGCCTTTGTGGTCAACCGTGTCGGTGACTTCGGTTTCGCGCTTGGCATCTTCGGTCTTTATATGATGACCGACAGCATCAAGTTCGACGACATCTTCGCCCAAACACCGCAATTGGCTGAAACCACACTTGGTTTCATCGGGTTGGAATGGAACGCGGCGAACCTGCTGGCGATCCTGTTGTTCATCGGTGCGATGGGTAAATCGGCGCAGTTGTTCCTGCACACTTGGTTGCCAGACGCGATGGAAGGCCCGACACCTGTGTCCGCATTGATCCACGCCGCGACAATGGTGACGGCTGGTGTCTTCCTCGTTTGCCGGATGTCACCACTTTACGAATTTGCACCTGAAGCGAAGAACTTCATCGTCTTCCTTGGTGCGTCGACAGCATTCTTCGCGGCCACTGTTGGTCTGGTCCAGAACGACATCAAACGCGTCATCGCATATTCTACATGTTCCCAGCTGGGCTACATGTTCGTCGCAGCCGGCGTTGGCGTCTATTCCGTCGCGATGTTCCACCTGCTGACACACGCGTTCTTTAAGGCGATGCTGTTCTTGGGCGCGGGTTCCGTGATCCACGGGATGCACCACGAACAAGACATGCGGAACTATGGCGGTCTGCGTCACAAACTGCCAAAGACGTTCTGGGCGATGATGATCGGTACATTGGCGATCACCGGTGTCGGTATCCCATTGCTTTACATCGGTTTCCCTGTGGGCTTCGCGGGCTTTGTATCCAAAGATGCGATCATCGAATCCGCTTATGCAGCCGGTAACGGCTACGCGTTCTGGATGTTGGTTGTGGCTGCGTTGATGACCAGCTTCTACAGCTGGCGCCTGATGTTCCTGACGTTCTACGGCACACCGCGCGGTGACAAGCATACGCATGAACACGCGCACGAAAGCCCGAACGTGATGTTGATCCCTCTGGCGGTCTTGGCCATCGGCGCAATCTTCTCTGGCATGTATTTCTACAAGGACTTCTTCAAGTCCGACAAATACGTGGGCCAGTTCTTCGGCGTGCTTGAAACGAAGTACGAAGAAGATCACGCAGCCCTCGGTTTCACGCTTGTTGCACCTGCTTATGCAGCTGGCGAAGAAACCGACGATCACGCTGATCATACCGATGAGACCCATGCAGAGCACATGGCCGACGGCACTGCAGCAGCAGAGCACGGTGAAGATGCGGCTGGTGCACATGATGCCCATAGTGACGATCACGGAACGGCATGGCCCGCAACACCCGGGCAGGGCGCGATCTTTAAGCACCCTGACAACCACGTCCTACACGAAGCGCACAGCGTTCCGGTTTGGGTAAAGCTGTCACCGTTCTTTGCAATGCTTGCCGGTTTCGCGCTCGCGTTCCAAATGTACATCCGTCGTCCAGACCTGCCTGCCAAACTGGCAGAGCAACAGGCGCCGCTGTATAACTTCCTGCTGAACAAATGGTACTTCGACGAACTCTACGACGTGGTGTTCGTGCGTCCGGCAACAGCCATTGGCCGCTTCCTGTGGAAACAGGGTGATACCAACACAATCGACGGCGGGATCAACGGCTTGGCCATGGGTATCGTCCCGTTCTTCACACGGCTCGTGAATAAAGCGCAGTCCGGCTACATGTTCACTTACGCATTCGCGATGGTTCTGGGGATTACTGTGCTTCTCACATATGTGACTTTGTTTGGGGGGGCTGGCTAATGGGCAACCTTCTTTCACTCACAACATTCATCCCGCTTGTCGGGGCGGCGATCCTTGCGCTTTTCCTGCGCGGTAACGACGCGGCAGCACAAAAGAACGCAAAATGGGTGGCTTTGGCGACGACCATCGCAACCTTCATCGTGTCCTTGTTTATCATCGGTCAGTTCGATCCATCCAACACAGACTTCCAGATGGTGGAAGAACGTGACTGGTTGCTTGGTCTGCAATATAAAATGGGCGTCGACGGGATTTCGGTTCTGTTCGTCATGCTCACAACATTCCTGATGCCACTGGTAATCGCGTCTTGCTGGAACGTTGAACACCGCATCAAAGAATACATGATCGCATTCCTGTTCCTTGAAACACTGATGCTTGGTGTGTTCATGGCGCTGGACCTCGTGTTGTTCTACCTCTTCTTCGAAGCAGGCCTGATCCCGATGTTCCTGATCATCGGTATCTGGGGCGGGGCGAACCGGATCTACGCATCCTTTAAGTTCTTCCTCTACACCTTCCTCGGCTCTGTCCTGATGCTGGTTGCGATGGTGGCAATGTTCACGGACGCGGGCACCACAGACATCCCAACGCTGATGACACACACATTCGGCTCCGAAGGGTTCTCTGTCCTCGGCATCCACGTCGTCGGTGGGATGCAAACCCTGATGTGGCTGGCGTTCTTTGCATCCTTCGCGGTGAAAATGCCAATGTGGCCAGTCCACACTTGGTTGCCAGACGCACACGTTCAGGCCCCAACAGCCGGTTCCGTCGTACTTGCGGCGATCCTGTTGAAAATGGGCGGCTATGGCTTCTTGCGTTTCTCGCTACCAATGTTCCCAATCGGGTCAGAGGTCATGGGCCCGCTGGTTCTATGGCTGTCAGCCATCGCGATCATCTACACGTCGCTTGTGGCCTTGGTCCAAGAAGACATGAAGAAACTGATCGCCTATTCATCAGTCGCCCACATGGGTTACGTGACAATGGGTATCTTTGCGGTGAACCAGCAGGGTATCGACGGCGCGATCTTCCAGATGATCAGCCACGGCTTTATCTCAGGCGCGCTCTTCCTCGCGGTTGGCGTGATTTATGACCGGATGCACACGCGTGAAATCGACGCTTACGGCGGTCTGGTGAACCGGATGCCCGCCTATGCGCTGATCTTCATGTTCTTCACAATGGCGAACGTTGGCCTGCCGGGCACATCTGGCTTCATCGGCGAATTCCTTGTTCTAATGGGCATCTTCCAAGTGAACACATGGATTGCCGTGCTCGCGACGACCGGTGTGATCTTGTCAGCGGCCTATGCGCTGTGGCTGTACCGCCGCGTTGTTATGGGCGACCTCATCAAGGAAAGCTTGAAAACAATCACGGATATGACCGCGCGTGAAAAGTGGATCATGGCACCGCTGATCGTGATGACCCTGCTTTTGGGTGTCTATCCGGCGCTGGTTCTCGACATCATCGGTCCAAGTGTTGCGGCACTTGTTGATCAATACGACACTGCAACGGCGGCGTTCGGCGCTGCTGACCAAACCGCTGCTGCGGCACATTAAGGACAGACATTATGATTTCCGCTGACCTTTCCATTGTCCTCCCCGAAGTTCTGTTGTCGCTTTACGCGATGGCGGCCCTTCTGATCGCGGTCTACACCAGCAAAGACGGCATGGCCTCTTTGTTGACGTGGACCACGTCGGGCGTTTTCGTGCTGCTGGCCGTTTGGTTGATGATCAACGGGGCAGGGACCCAAGAAGCGTTTGGTGGCATGTTCATCGACGACGGCTTCGCGCGGTTCTCCAAGGTTGTGATCCTGCTGTCCGCAGCCGCGATCCTGCTGATGTCCGAAGGCTACATGCAGCAGCGTGACCTGCTGAAATTCGAATATCCGCTTCTAGTCGCTTTGGCAGTAGTCGGCATGATGGTCATGGTGTCCGCAGGCGATCTGATGGCGCTATACATGGGCCTCGAACTGCAGTCCTTGGCGCTTTACGTGGTCGCATCCTTGCGCCGCGATAGTGTGAAATCGACAGAAGCTGGTCTGAAATACTTCGTCCTCGGCGCGCTGTCGTCCGGTTTGCTGCTCTACGGCGCATCCCTGACATACGGCTACGCGGGTACGACATTGTTCTCTGGCATCATCGAAGCCACCGCAGACGACCCATCTTTGGGCCTGCTGTTTGGTATCGTGTTCCTGATCGCGGGTTTCGCGTTCAAAGTATCCGCAGCACCGTTCCACATGTGGACGCCAGACGTCTACGAAGGCTCACCAACGCCTGTGACCGCATTCTTCGCAACGGCCCCAAAGGTCGCCGCGATGGCATTGTTCGCGCGTGTTGTGCATGACGCATTCGGCGGTATCGTCGGTGACTGGCAGCAGATTGTGGCGTTCTTGTCCGTTGTGTCCATGTTCCTTGGCGCAATCGCCGCCATCGGCCAGACCAACATCAAACGCCTGATGGCCTATTCATCCATCGCGCACATGGGCTTTGCGCTGATGGGCTTGGCGGCTGGTACGGCATTCGGCGTGCAAGCGATGCTGATCTACATGGCGATCTACGTCACCATGAACATCGGTACATTCGCGTTCATCCTGTCGATGGAACGTGACGGCCAGGTTGTGACGGATATCAACAGCCTGAAGATGTACTCCAAGGGCCAGCCTTTGCGCGCCTTAGCGATGTTGATCCTGATGTTCTCGCTGGCGGGTGTGCCACCAATGGTTGGCTTCTTCGGCAAGTTCTACGTGCTGCGCGCAGCCTATGACGCGGGCCTCGGCTGGTTGGCCGTAGCTGGTGTTGTGGCGTCCGTGATTGGTGCGTTCTACTACATCCGCATCGTGTACTTCATGTACTTCGGTGAAGAGAACGAAACCGCGCTCGACAGCAAAATGTCTCCTGTCCTGTGGACGTTCTTGATGGCGTCTGCTGCTGCGATGATCTTTGGTGTGTTCAACCTGTTCGGGATTGAACCATCCGCAGCGGCTGCGGCAGCAACGCTTGTCAACTAAGGTCACGACAACACCAGATTGGCCGCAAACCTACGGCCGGATCGTCTTAAACGAAGTCGATAGCACGTTGGATGAAGCCCAAAGGCAATTTCCAGCGTTGACCCAAAAGACATGGTTCCTTGCGCACCACCAATCAGGTGCGCGGGGCAGGCGGGGTCGGGCATGGGATATGCCCGCTGGTAACTTTGCCGGAACGCTTGCGGTTCAGGACCCCACACCTTCGACATTGTCAGCACTACGGTCCTTTGTGGCGGCATTAGCGCTCTATGACGCGCTTGTTGTCGTGACAGGCCGCCCCGATAGTTTCGCGCTGAAATGGCCAAACGACGTGCTTCTGAACGGTGGCAAAGTCGCGGGCATCCTGCTCGAAAGTATCAGCCAAAAGAACGCCATCGTTGGCATCGCAGTCGGCATTGGCGTGAACTTGGCAGGCGCACCGCATTTCTCGAAGGTTGAAGAACGCGCGCTGCGGCCCGTCAGCGTTGCTGGCGAATTCGGGATCGCGGTCGGGGCAGAAGATTTTCTTGATATCCTCGCACCGATCTACGCTCGCTATGAAACCCAACTGATCCAATTGGGGTTTGGGCCGATCCGCGAAGCATGGCTCGCGCGGGCAACTAAACTGGGCGAAGTTATTACAGCACGGCTGCCCAACGAAGAAATCACCGGCACGTTTGAGACCTTGGACGAAAACGGCTACCTCATCCTGAAGACATCAAAAGAACGGCGCAAAATCGCGGCGGCAGATATCTTTTTCTAGGGAGACGACCCATGCTTTTGGCCATCGACTGCGGTAACACGAATACGGTTTTCTCGATCTGGGACGGGGACAGCTTTATTGCGACTTGGCGGACGTCGACCGAATGGCAGCGGACGGCGGACCAATATTACGTCTGGCTGTCTACCTTGATGAACTTTCAAAAGATCGACGTTGAAATCGACGAAGTGATCGTCAGTTCAACAGTGCCACGCGTCGTGTTTAACCTGCGCGTTCTGTCGGATCGCTATTTCAATTGCCGCCCCATGGTTGTGGGCAAATCCGATTGCGCATTGCCGCAAGAGGCGCGCGTCGATGAAGGTACAACCGTCGGTCCGGACCGTTTGGTCAACACTGCGGGGGCGTTCGACAAATTCGGAGGCGACCTGATCGTTGTCGATTTCGGAACCGCCACAACTTTCGACGTTGTGGCGTCAGATGGTGCATATGTGGGCGGGGTGATCGCGCCGGGTGTGAACCTGTCGCTCGAGGCATTGCACAACGCCGCCGCAGCCCTACCTCATGTCGACATATCCAAGCCGCAATCTGTTGTGGGCACCAACACGGTGGCCTGTATGCAGTCCGGCGTCTTTTGGGGTTACATCGGTCTAGTGCGTGAGATATGCGCACGGATCAAGGCCGAACGCGGCGTGCCGATGCGGGTCATTGCGACCGGCGGTCTGGCCCCGTTGTTCCAGCAAGCTGAGGCGCTATTCGACGCCTTCGAAGAAGATTTGACGATGCACGGACTAATCGTGATTCATCGCTTTAATAAGGAAATAACATGAGCAAAGGCTCTGACCGCTTGATCTATCTGCCCCTCGGTGGGGCCGGTGAGATCGGCATGAACGCATATGTCTACGGCTACGGCAAACCAGGCAAAGAACGGCTGATCGTTGTTGATCTGGGGGTCACGTTCCCCGACATGGACGGCACACCGGGGGTGGACCTGATCCTGCCCGATATCGCATGGCTGAAAGAACGCCGCGCACAGATCGACGGCATCTTCATCACGCACGCACACGAAGACCACGTGGGCGCGATCGGGCACTATTGGGACCAGTTAGGTGCACCAGTCTACGCGCGGCCTTTCACGGCCAATATCGCGAAACGCAAAATGGTCGAAAACGGGCAACCCGAGGGCGCTGTGAACGTCGTTGGCGTCTACCCTGAAGTCATCCAATGTGGCCCGCTATCGGTGTCCTACCTGCCGATTTCGCACTCCATCCCCGAAAGCGCAGGCCTGCTGATCGACAGCCCCGATGGGCGCATTCTGCATTCGGGTGATTTCAAAATCGACCTGACACCGGGTGTCGGCGATCCGTTTGATCCGGACCTCTGGGCCGACGTATCCAAAGACGGCGTCAAAGCGCTGGTCTGCGATTCGACGAACGTCTTTTCCGACGCACCGGGCCGGTCTGAAATGACTATCGGGCCAGCGATTGCCGAGATGATGAAAGAAGCATCCGGCATGGTTGTCGCGACGACATTCGCGTCTAACATTGCACGTCTGAAAACGCTCGCTCTGGCTGCGGTCGAAGCCGACAGATCGGTCGTTCTACTGGGCCGCGCGATGCGCCGCATGGTCGAAGCCGCAACCGAGGTCGGCATCCTGACCGGTTTCCCACCCGTGGTCAGCCCGGAAGATGCACTGCAAATGCCACGTGAAAACGTGATGCTGCTGGTGACCGGATCGCAAGGCGAACGCCGCGCGGCCTCTGCACAACTGGCGAACGGCAACTACATGGGGATCAAGCTGAAAGAAGGGGACACATTCCTGTTCTCGTCCAAAACGATCCCCGGCAATGAACGCGGCGTGATCCGCATCATGAACCAACTCTCCGAACTGGGCGTTGACGTGATCGATGACGCGGGCGGCAAATACCACGTCTCCGGTCACGCGAATAAGCCCGACATCTTGGCGCTACATGACATCGTAAAACCGCAGATGGTGATCCCGATGCACGGCGAACACCGGCACCTGCGCGAACACGTCAAACTGGCGAACAAACATGGCCGCACAGGCATCGTCGCTGTGAACGGGATGATGCTGGACCTGTCCGGCAACGCGCCAACGGTGGCTGAATACATCGAAACGGGGCGGACTTATCTTGATGGGACGGCCAAAATCGGCCAGTTCGACGGAATTGTACGTGACCGGATCCGGATGGCGTTGAATGGCCACGTTGTCATCACGCTGATCGTTGACGAAAACGACGAACCGCTCGGCGATCCTTGGGTCGAATTGAACGGTCTGTCAGAAGTTGGTGGGTCAGGTGCGGCTTTGGTCGATGTGATCGAACAAGACCTGTCGCAGTTCATTAACCGCGCGAACGCCAAGACATTGCGAGATGACGTGAAGCTTGAAAAAGAGCTGAAATCCATCGCGCGTCGCACTGCGCAAGGCGAGATCGGCAAGAAACCAGAAGTTATGGTGATCGTGTCGCGCCTGAGCTGAGGACGGCGCTGCGCTGAAAGTGCGGATGCCTCCGGCGGAGGTATTTTTGACCAAAAGAAATAGGGCGTTCCGTGTCACATAACCGGGGCGCCCTTTTCTTATGAAGGGCGGACCAACTTAGCCACGATTTTGCGTGTGACGGGGCCAAGTACCAGAACCAGCGGGAACGCCACAATCCAGCTGG
The DNA here is from genome assembly GCA_025141675.1 of Rhodobacteraceae bacterium S2214. Classification (NCBI taxonomy): domain Bacteria; kingdom Pseudomonadati; phylum Pseudomonadota; class Alphaproteobacteria; order Rhodobacterales; family Paracoccaceae; species Rhodobacteraceae bacterium S2214. Next base: position 2,563,166 of record CP081161.1, on the reverse strand, counting down.
CGATCCATGATCCCATCCAGAGTCCCACAAATCCTTCGGCCAGTCCAATCGCCCGCCACGTCGCGATCAATGTGACGAAGAATGTCATCATGCCGCTTAGGATCAGACCAAACAAAATCGGTGTGGCGCGGGTTGGAAACATGATGCTGCTCTATTGAGACAAAATAGGCGGGCGCATTGCCCGCCTGATGATGTTAGGCCTTTGCGCGATCCGCAAAGCTGAGGGCGATGAACGCTGGGGTGTCATCGCCAAGCCCCACAACTTTGTTGTCGTTGTGACGGTTGTTCTGACCACCCCGACCACCACGTCCGCGATTGTTCGTGTCGCGTGGTTTGTCGTCGTGGCGGGGCTTTTCATCACGTTGTTTGTCTTGACGTGGTTTTGCCTCGCGTGGCTTTTCGTCTTTGGCTGCTTGCGGTTTTTGGTCCGGCGTTTCAGCAGTAGCATCCGTAGTCGCAGGTTTGTCGTCCGATTTACGACCACGCGACCGCGACCGTTTTGGCTTTTCAGCTTTCGGCGCATCCTCGGAAGGGGCGTCGGCAGCCGCTTTTGCCATCGGGTTTTCAATGCGCGGGATTTCTTCTTTGACCAAGGCTTCTACGTCGGCAAAGTTTTTATCGTCACGTCCAACGCAGATCATGATCGCGGTGCCTTTACGGCCCGCGCGACCCGTACGGCCGATCCGGTGTACGTAGTCTTCGGCGTGTGACGGCACATCAAAGTTGAACACATGCGTGACGGCAGGAATATCTAGACCACGGGCAGCCACGTCAGAGGCGACAAGGATCTTCAGTTCATTGTCGCGGAACTGTTCAAGTGTGCGTGTCCGGTGGCTTTGGTCCAGATCGCCGTGAATAGGGGCGGCGTTATAACCGTATTTATTCAGGGACTTAGAAACGATATCGACGTCAGACTTGCGGTTACAGAAGATGATCGCGTTGGTGCAAGCATCGCCTTCCATATCAATTAACTTGCGCAGCAAAGCACGCTTCTCAGAAGGTTCTTTGCGCTTGTCGGACCCTTTGAACATCACAACACCTTGCTTGATGTTGGTGTTTGTCGTGGCTGCACGGGCGACTTCGACTTTGGCCGGGTTCGACAGGAACGTGTTGGTGATCCGTTCGATTTCAGGCGCCATCGTGGCCGAGAAGAACAGCGTCTGGCGGGTAAACGGCGTCCGCTTGAAGATTTCTTCGATGTCCGGAATGAAGCCCATGTCGAGCATCCGGTCAGCTTCATCAATCACCATGACCTTGACGTCGGTAAGAATCAGTTTGCCGCGCTCTAAATGGTCCAACAGACGACCAGGTGTCGCGATCAGCACGTCGACGCCTTTGTCGATCAGTTTGTCTTGGTCTTTGAAAGACGTCCCGCCAATCAGCAGGGCTTTGGACAGCTTTGTGTACTTCGCATACGCGTCAAAGTTTTCCGCAACCTGTGCGGCCAATTCCCGTGTGGGGGCCAGAACCAGCGAACGCGGCATCCGCGCCCGTGCCCGACCACGGCCCAGAAGGGTGATCATTGGCAGTGTAAATGCGGCAGTTTTGCCTGTCCCTGTCTGGGCGATGCCCAAAACGTCGCGGCCTTCCAACGCGGGCACAATCGCGCCTGCTTGAATAGGGGTAGGGGTATCATAGCCCGTCTCTGCAACGGCTTTGAGAACCTTATCGCTCAGGTTCAGGTCAGAGAATTTTGTCATAGGCGCCTTTCGAAATGTTGCGGCTGTAGTGACCGCAAGATAGCGCGGCCCGCCTGACCGGATTGTCAGTGCGTTGGACACGCGTTTCCTATGCGCAACCTCTGTCTAGGTCAAGGAAATCAGTGATTTGTTAGGATTGAGGGGTGGATTTGTGGGATATAACCCGCTTGCAGCACAGTGACGGTGGGTTTTGGTGTCAAAACGGAAACAGTTGTTTCAGAATCGGTATCAATGGCTGGGCCGTATCCGTCGGGTGAATAGGGGTGCAGACCCCGTTCCCAGACCAACGCAGGGCCTGCGTCGTGCCAGACCATCGCGCCGTCCGGCAGCGTGGATAGTGTAGCGTCATAGCGAACTTGGCTGCGATCTCGCCGGACACGTGCAGGATGCAGCACCTTGTCCATCTCTTTGGCGCTTGGCCGATGCCCCGTTGCCGTCGTCCATGCTGCGACATAATCCTGATAAGCCGCCCGCCGACAATACCCGCAAGGGCGGTGCCCCGCTGCAAATGCGGTCGCTTCGTCAAGAAAAAACAACTCAGTCCAATTCCGGCCAGACATGACCGGACGCCGACGACCCTGCCAATCCAGCGTGCAACAAATCCAAGCGTGATGCGACCACCGCGAGGTGCCCAGAGTCTTGTCATCACGGTGAATGATCCCACGATTACCGGTCAGCGTGCCACGGGCGGGGATCGCAACGATCTCACCCGTGGGCAGGGTACGGTTTTGTAATGGCATCCGCCGTGCGATTACCGTTCGCCTACGAACTCACCGTCAAAGAAAGCAGGTTCGCCGTCTACGGTCGCAGTGCCAGACACAAACCCTTCGACGTATTGGTAGTCCGTGCCTGTGAAATCACCTTCGATGTCGGCGTCAACCTCGATAACTGCCCCGTCCGTGTCGGTTAGATCACCAGTCAGGTCCGCTGTGAATGTAAAGTCGAACCGTGTGTCCGCCCCACGGTCCACAGTCCCTTGCGTGATGTCGAGCGTGCCGCCGTAAGCGTTTTCCGCTTCGTCGAAGAAATTCGACGCACTGCCAGAAATCTGATCAGAGCCAAAATTCGCGTTTAACGTCAAATCACCTGCAACTGTCGCCGCATTTCCCACATCGACACCGATAAAGCCGTCATAGCTGGCGCTACCTTGCGCGGGCAGTGTTGTGGGGTCCGTGTAGGGAATAGTCGCAATTTCGTCTGCCAGCGCAAGTCCACCTGCCGCGATATCGGCAAAGCTTGCCGAAGGGTTGGTTCCGCCACCGGTCGATGACCCGCCGCATGCGGCCAGCGTCACAACCAAACCAAATGAAACAACGGTTTTGGGCATCAAAAAGGGTGAAATCGGCATGATAGGCTCTCCGGTAAATATTTACATCGTTTAAACAAGTATTTGCCGACTATGCCGCGCTACCCACAAAGGTCAACAGGCGATACTAAACCATCATTTCCTTCGTCGCCGACAGTTCCACATCCGGATAGTCCCGCGCCACGCGGTCGATGTCCCATTGCAGGCGCGTCAGGAAGACGGTGTCGCCGTCGTTGTCCGTCGCAATTTGCTGCTTGTTGGCATCCGCGAATTTTTCAACGGCATCCTTGTCACCCAATACCCAACGGGCTGATGTGAACTGCGACCCTTCGAACCGCACGGGCAGGCCGTATTCCATCTCGATCCGGCTGGCGAGCACTTCGAACTGCAACGCCCCAACAACACCCACGATAAAACCGGACCCGAACGTCGGTTTAAACACCTTCGCGGCCCCTTCTTCAGCAAACTGCATCAGGGCCTTTTCGAGGTGCTTCGCCTTCATCGGATCACCTGCACGGCAGGTCTGCAGCAATTCCGGTGCAAACGACGGGATGTTCGACACGCGGATCGCTTCGCCTTCAGTCAGCGTATCACCGATGCGCAATTGGCCGTGGTTCGGAATACCTAGGATATCGCCCGCATAGGCCTCTTCGGCGAGTTCACGATCAGCCGCAAGGAACATCACGGGGTTCGTCACAGCCATCTGTTTCTTGGACCGCACATGCGTCAGCTTCATCCCACGGGTGAAATGCCCAGACGCGAGCCGAACAAACGCCACACGGTCGCGGTGTTTCGGATCCATGTTCGCCTGTACCTTGAAAACAAAGCCAGTGACCTTCTTTTCCTCGGGCGACACGTTGCGCGGGGTCGCGGTCTGCACTTGCGGTTCGGGACCGTAGTTCGCGATCCCGTCCATGAGTTCTTTTACACCAAAGGAATTCATCGCAGAGCCGAACCAGATCGGCGTCATCGTCCCGTCAAGCAAGGCCTGCGGATCAAGCGGCGGCAGTAATTCCTTCGCCATTTCGATTTCTTCGAGGAATTTCTCAAGCAGATCGGCAGGGACGAGTTCGGCCAGCTTCGGGTCATCCAACCCGTTCACTTGCACGCTTTCGGCAACCTTGTTCCGGTCAGCACGGTCCATCAGTTCCAGCTTGTCGCGCAGGATGTCATAACACCCGATAAATTCACGGCCCACACCAATCGGCCATGACGCAGGGGTCACGTCAATCGCGAGGTTCTCTTGAATTTCGTCAATAATCTCAAACGTATCGCGGCTTTCGCGGTCCATCTTGTTACAGAAGGTCAGGATCGGCAGATCACGCAGACGGCACACTTCGAATAGCTTCTGGGTCTGACTTTCCACACCCTTTGCACCATCGATCACCATCACGGCGGCATCAACAGCCGTCAGCGTCCGGTAGGTATCTTCCGAGAAATCAGAGTGACCGGGGGTATCCACCAGATTGAAGCGGTATTTTTCAAAATCAAACGACATCGCAGATGCGGACACGGAAATTCCGCGGTCCTTTTCCATCTGCATAAAATCGGACCGCGTCCGGCGTGCCTCGCCTTTCGCACGCACCTGACCCGCCATCTGGATCGCGCCACCATACAGCAGGAATTTCTCAGTCAGCGTCGTTTTACCAGCATCCGGATGCGAGATAATCGCAAAGGTCCGGCGGCGGGCAATTTCAGGCGGTAAGGTCGGGCGATTTGTCATGGGAAGCGTTTACGCGGCAGGCGAGGAAAGGGCAATTGGCAAAGCGGCGATGCATTGGAGGCCCTTGACGGGGGACCATTACACTTAACGGTCACTAAGAAGGCGGGAGCATATTGTAATGGGAGCGCGGATGTCCGGTTCGAGCCCGACCCGGCCATTATGTATTTATGCTGCGTGCGCTCGCAGCGGGAGAAATGCGGCATGAGCGAAAAACTTCATGCTGTCGCGCAGCAGAACAACCGGCCATTTGAGCTGGTGGCAGCATGGATCAAGCGTCGAATTTGCAGGTCGCGGACTATTCTGTCGTTGCGGGCGACCGCGCGAATGGTTGGATTCGTGAGCAATCTAGGGCTAATCTACCAGATGTTGGACTGACGTCGTTTCCCGTGTATTAGGGCTCAAAATAATTGGAAATGCGCGATATGCTTGACTTGCCACATCTTCGAACCGTTCTTTCAGAACACTACGATCTGACGCCCTCATCTGAGGTCGCTCAGGAATTGGCAGATACGTATGCGCGCATGGAGCGGGTCGTGACACCGCCGGACTGGGTGACCTATGCCCCCTATGTCAAAGCAATCAACGCGCTGAAGAAAGAACGTAACGCCGTTATCTTGGGGCACAACTACATGACGCCCGAAATCTTTCATGGCGTGTCCGACTTCGTGGGCGACAGCTTGCAAATTGCAATGAAAGCGCAGGAGGTCGACGCGGATGTCATCGTTCAGGCCGGTGTGCATTTTATGGCTGAGACAACCAAAATCTTATGTCCGGAAAAAACTGTCTTGATGCCCGACATGGACGCCGGATGTTCCTTGGCTGAAAGCATTACAGCAGATGGTATCGAAGAAATGCGGGCCAAGTACCCCGGTGCACCAGTTGTCACCTATGTGAATACCACTGCTGACGTTAAGGCCGCGTCTGACATTTGCTGCACGTCCTCAAATGCGTTGCAAATCGTGAATGCAATGGAGAGCGACACGGTCATTATGACGCCAGATCAGTATCTGGCACAAAACGTAGCTAATAAGAGCCACAAGAATGTCGTCTACTGGCCCGGCTCTTGCATTGTGCATGAACAATACACCGCACAAGACCTGAGAGAATTCCGTGAATGGAACCCGGGCACGCGCCTTATTGCCCACCCCGAATGCCCGCCTGACGTCGTCGCCGAGGCTGACTTTTCCGGATCAACCAGCGGCATTCTCAAATATGTCACTGATGAAAAGCCTGAAAAGGCGATGTTGATCACCGAGTGTTCTATGGCTTCCAATATTGCTGACCAATTGCCAGAAGTGGACTTCGTTGGCCCCTGCAACATGTGCCCTTACATGAAGAAAATTTCGCTCGAAAAGATCCTTTGGGTCCTTCACACGGGCGAAAACGAAGTGTTCGTCGATCCTGAAATTGGCAAGAAAGCCCGCGCTTCGGTGCAAGCGATGATCGACATGTCCCGCAAATTGGGTCTCTAACCCAAATGAAAAGCATCCAAACTGATCGGATCGTCATCGTCGGCGCGGGCCTCGGGGCGATTTACGCAGCACTGCGACTGGCGCCGCGTCCTGTTGCAATGATCTCGCCTGAAAATCTGGGAGAAGGGGCAAGTTCGGCTTGGGCGCAAGGCGGCGTTGCAGCCGCAATGGACACCGCTGACAGCGCCCAAAGCCATGCTGCGGATACGGTGAAAGCAGGAGACGGTACAGTTGACCCAACAGTTGCTAATCTGGTCACCGAGGAAGCACGCGAACACATCCTTCACCTGACGGCACTCGGCACACCTTTCGACCGGAAGGCCGATGGTGGATACGTGATGTCACGCGAGGCCGCACATAGCTACGCGCGCGTCGTGCGTGTCAAAGGTGACCAAGCAGGTGCAGAGATCATGGCCGCCCTGATCGAACGCGTTAAAGAGACGCCATCGATCCAAGTTTTAGAAGGCACTATGGCTGTTGATCTTGAGGTGTCCGATGGGCGGGTAACAGGCGTTGCGGTCCAATCTGCAAATGAACTGCGCTCTGCTCCTGTGATGTTGCGGGGCAGCGCTGTCTTGCTCGCAGGCGGCGGGTCTGGCGGGCTTTATGCGGTGACGACAAATCCGCCACGTATTCGCGGGCAGGTCATCGGTCTGGCCGCGCGCGCCGGCGCCGTTATCTCTGATGCTGAATTTGTGCAATTTCATCCGACAGCAATGGACGTTGGTGAGGACCCCGCGCCCTTGGCAACCGAAGCCCTTCGCGGTGAAGGGGCGATCCTGACGAACAAGGACGGTGAACGTTTCATGCAGGCGTTGCATCCAGACGCAGAGCTCGCACCGCGCGACATCGTTGCCCGCGCCATCTTTGCGCAAAGCCAAGCTGGGCTACGCCCAATGCTTGATACGCGTGATGCCCTAGGCGAGGCGATCAAGTCTCAATACCCTGCGGTCGCTGATGCCTGCGCGCGCAATGCAATCGATCCGGCAACCCAGCCGATACCGGTGGCAGCCGCTGCGCATTATCACATGGGCGGGATTGCAACGGACACTGACGGACGTGCGTCATTATCCAATCTTTGGGTCTGTGGCGAAGCTGCATCGACCGGATTGCATGGTGCCAATCGTCTCGCTTCAAACGGTCTTTTGGAGGCGTTGGTTTTTGCACGTATTTGTGCCGATGGCATCGCGACAATCGTTCCCGAGACAACAGCTGAACGCATTCGAATTTCATTCGAAGACGGCGGCACGCCGCCCGATCCAGATGCCGTGGCAGAGCTACGTCATACGATGACTGGCTGTGTTGGCGTTGTGCGCGATGCTAGTAGTTTGAAATCGGCCTTGCGCAAGATTGCGGGCCTTGAAGCGGCGAACCAGACCAGTGTGTCCTTCCTTAATATGACCGCGACCGCCACGCTTATAGCGGTATCCGCGTTGAAGCGCGAAGAAAGCCGCGGTGCGCATTGTCGTTCCGATTTCCCTGATACGATCGCTGGTGATGGCAAACGGTCGCGGCTTACGCTCCGCGACGCCTTGGCCATACGGTCCCAAATTTGCAAGGAAGCATCATGAGCTTTTCTAACGTTCCCGACTTGATCCTAGAACCGATGATACGCAACGCGCTTGTGGAGGATCTGGGCAGTTATGGCGACGTCACAACCCGCGCTGTAATTCCTGCAGAGACAACGTATACCGCGCGCCTAAATGCCCGCGCTGATGCCATTGTGTCCGGTATGCAGGTGGCACGGATCGCGTTTCATCTCGTGGATTCGTCGCTCGAGATCAAAACGCATGTTGCGGATGGCCATCCTTGTAAAACTGGTGAAACTCTTATGACGATAGAGGGCAGCGCTGCCTCCATCTTGTCAGCCGAGCGTGTCGCCCTGAATTTTGCCGGCCGCTTGACGGGGATCGCAACCAAAACGGCCTCATTCGTGACTGAGGCGGCCGGTACTGATGCTCGTGTCACATGCACCCGTAAAACAACGCCGGGCTTGCGCTTGGTCGAAAAACTGGCCGTGTTGCATGGCGGCGGATTTAATCACCGCTATTCGTTGTCAGATGCGATCCTAATCAAAGACAACCATATTGCAGCGGCAGGTAGTGTTCGGCAGGTGCTAGAAGCTACGAAAGCCCACGCGAGCCATATGATGGCCGTGGAGATTGAAGTGGATCGGTTGGACCAACTGGTCGAAGTTCTTGACGTCGGCGGGGCCTCAGTTGTCCTATTGGACAATATGGACAACGATATGCTGCGCGAGGCGGTGGCCCTCGTGGACGGTCGCATGAAAACCGAAGCCAGCGGCAATGTCACCAAAGAACGTATTGCGTCGATTGCAGCGACAGGTGTCGATTATATCTCATCGGGTGCGCTGACCCATTCGGCACCGACCGTCGATCTTGGTTTGGATTTTTGACGCCAGAGTTCCCTTGGAACTTACAATCAAGGAAAACCGTCATTAGTATACGCCGCAGCATCAGTCGACTTAGGCTCTGTGCGGACGAATGCACTGGCAGTGAAACAGGGCTTCAACACGTTCGGACAACCTGCGCGCCGCGCAACTTTTGTTAGGTCATACGAAGGTCGATAGCACAGTGCGTTATCTGCGCGTTGAGCTAGAAAATGCGTCAACCACCGCAGAACGAACCGACATCTGATTGAAGTTGGCGGATAAGTAAATTGCCGCGAAATGCGGTTTAGTATTTGCCCTTTTTCGCTCGTTTGAACGGCTGGTTTAGTGAAATTTCCGCGCCGCCAAAATTATGGTGCTAGGCACGCGAGCTAATGCTGCGTCAGCAAAGTAGAAAAAACGAATGTCGGGAAAGTCCCGCGATGCGGACCTCGGTGCGTCGCGGGGAGAATGTCCGCCGTGAGCCCAACCTGTGAATTCGTTTTTCTCGCTGCGCGCTCATCGAAGCTTGATCGCGACGTTCTTGGTCTGCACATAGTTCCAGAGGGCTTCGCGGCCCTTTTCTCGGCCGTATCCTGATTTGCCATAACCCCCAAACGGTGTTTCGACACCACCAGCATACCATTCATTGACGAAGACTTGGCCAGCCCTCAGCTTACGAGCAGCCGTCGTTGCGCGATCGAGATCGCGGGTGAAAACGCCGCCGACAAGACCATAGGGTGTTCCATTTGCGATTCTGATGGCGTCCTCATCGGACGTGAATTTCAGGACGGACAGAACCGGCCCGAAGACTTCCTCATTTGCGATGGTCATATTGGGGGAGACGTTCGTCACAATCGTTGGTTCAAGAAACGCACCGGGGATGTTCATTTTGCGACCACCAGTGGCGACATGCGCGCCTTCGCGTTGAGCTGCCCCGACCATGTCGGCGGCACGGTCGCGCTGCGCCTCAGAGACCATCGCGCCCATTGTCGGGCCGAATTCGGGTTGGTCGATGCCGGGCTTGACGGTTAACGATTGCGCCACGCTGACCATGCGTTCGACCAGTTCATCGTGGATGCTGTCATGTGCGATCACACGGCTCATGGCAGAGCATACTTGCCCGGCGTTGAAATAGATGCCCCAGCGAACATCATTTTCAAAAGCGTCCAGATCGGCGTCATCATGAACGATAGCGGCGGACTTTCCGCCCAACTCTAACACGCATGGCACAACATTTTTGGCCGCAGCGGTGGCGATGGCGACGCCGGTCGGGACAGATCCTGTGAACACAATCTGGTTGACGTGCGGGTGGACTGACAGCGCAGCACCCGCCTCGCTTCCAAGACCGCACAGGATATTGACCGCGCCCTTGGGCAGGCCCACAGCCTCGGCTGCATGGGCGAGCCACGCGTTGCTAAGCGGGGTCAGTTCAGGCGTTTTGATCACGCAAGCATTACCCGTGGCCAAAGCGGCAGACAAAGATCGCGCGGTCATTTCAATGGGGTAGTTCCACGGGATGATCTGGGCCGAAACACCAAAGGGTTCATAGGTCGTGAAGTCAAAGTAGCCTTTGCCAAGCGGGATCGAGCGCCCTTCAACCGTTTCGGCCTGATTGCCATAGTATTCGAAATACCGTGCGGCGCCTTCCACTTCGATCCGCGACTCCCAGAGTGGTTTGCCCTGTTCCAGCGTCAGAACTTGCGCGATCTCATCGATATGTTCGATCAGATACCGGCCCATAGCCTGCACCATGCGCCCACGTTCAACAGGCCGCAGATCAGAAAGCGCACCGGACAGATGCACACGCTGGGCGGCCATGACAGCACGGTCCACGTCGCCCGCATCAGCAAGAGCTTGTTCCGCCAGCTTTTCGCCTGTGCCGGGGTTGATTACATCGATCCGCCCCGCGCCGCCGTCGACCCAAACCCCATCTATGTAGTTCTGCCAATAGGTCTTCATTAGGGTTTGATCCGATGCTGAAAAAGGTGATCGTAATGTGGCTTCATTCGCCTGTGGACGCGGCGCACGCGTTCAGGGGCCTCCGCCACTTCGAGATAGCGGCGCACCTGCGGCGTCAGGCCTGTCGATTGTGCGAGGTTGGCGTGAAACGATCCACCATCCCACCAGCTATGCGCGGACGGGTCACCGCCCGGCTGCCAAGACATGGCGTCTGGCATGAACTGGATGCTAACAGCATCGCAGAATGCCGCGACCATTTTATTGGGGTCTTCCAGCAGGTCGTCACTGTCGATCACAGGCGGCGGGGTGCCGTTCAACGCCCATAACAGATCGAACAGAGCGCGCTGTTCGGGAAATCCAACTTCGAGTTCATCGAAGTCAGGCCATTTGTTGAACATGGACGATATCGTTTTAGCAGGATCACGGATCAGGAAGGCGTGGGTGAAATGGGACAGGAAATCAGGCGTCCACATGTGGTTGATGTAATGGGGGAAGTCTTTGAGAAACACAGGCCCTTTCTTGGCGCGCGCTTGAATGTCTTCCCAAACACTTCCAATGGTCAGACCTGCCGTGGTTTTCTCGCCTACTTTGTAGCGGGGCCAGAGCGGGTCTTCGCCCTGATACCAAGCCTCGCCAAAGGGTTCGTGCAGGCAGTCAAGGTCACCCCGTTGGCGCATCATCCATTCAAACGCCGTTGAGGTGGAGCGTGGGATCGCCCAAAGGGCGACAATCTTATGCATGCAGGCTCTCCAACAGTATGCTTTGCGGCGTGGTTGGAGCGATACCGAGGTCCTTCATGATCCGCCAATACAGCGCCGTGTCATGGCCGATGACCGGTTTGCCCAGCTTGGCCTCCGTATCGCGGGCAAGATGCAGTGGGCGTTGTGGCAGCCCGTTCGGACCACTGCGGAAATTACACATACCGTTGATCAGATAAGCATCGGCTGTTGGGGCTTGCTCGGCGACGAAAGCGAAACTCTTGTCGAACAAATCGCCGTCAAAGATCCAGCGTTTTGCGTTCACGGCCTCTTGGTCTGGAAACCATCTTTGATCGACAAAATTGCCAGCCCAAAGAACATCAAATCCGGCTTCGCGGAGGAAACCCGCAGTGCCCTGCCACCAGTCGGGCCAATGATAGGCGGCGTTCAGCGCAACCTTTTCGACGTTCATCGCGCGTAAGGCTTCGACCATAGCGTAGCCAGCCATGTGAAAACGGGTCTCATATTTGTCCGACAGATCGGCGCAGTGTTGGCGTATTCCTTCGACGCCCAAACCGCTGGCATGAACCCAGTTCGACCCGACCTGTCCGCAGACATCGACGCCATTGCGGGCCATGCAGTGCACGAAGTCTTCCAACATGCCGAAGTTCTGTTTGCGCTGATCCAAGCCGTGCACGTAGTCCGGCACATGTAGCATCCAACCATGAACGCCGACGCTGTCAGGGGCCATGCGAAGAAAGTCCGAGGGGGCTGCGTCAAAATCAAAAGGTGGGCTGGTAAACCCAACTTGATGGGGGAACAGCTTTTGCTCAGCTGTCCATTTATCGGGCATAACCAAATCAGCCATCGATTGCCTCACGCATCCAGCGCTGTAGGTGCATCACCGGATGTTCAGAATTCACCCCGCCGCACGGGTCGATTACGAGCGGTCCGGGCCTATATCCGCGTGAGCCAAGCCCGCGTTGCACGCTTTCTACAAGATGAATGTCTTCCTCCACCGTGGTCTCGCGGTCCTGCACGGCCAGTTGCCGCACTTTGGGGTCATCCACGCCGCCCACCGAATACCACCCTCGCCAAACCACCACGTGATCCGCATCTATGGCGCGCCAGTGATACGTGTTCAGCACATTGCCCGGATAGACCTGAAACGAAAACATTGGCCAGAGGAACCAGCTGGAATACTCGTATTGATGCGCGAAGCCAGAATGAACGTCATAGGTCATATCCTCAAGGCTTTGACACTCGGTTGTGTGGCGCAAGCACTTGCCTTGGGGTTGGATGTCATAGGTTTCGGGCTTCACCACACCATTGGCAAAGGTCGGGTGGTTCAAAGAACAATGGTAGCATTCGGAATAATTCTCGACTGAAACCTTCCAGTTGCAGTTTTCCGGTATATCAACCCATTCCAGCGGCTTGAGGTCAGCCCAGTTGGGCACCCATTCGGTCAGCTCGGCGCGGGCACCCGGAAACCACTCTTCCATCGGGGCGGCGTTTGGGTCGAGGTTCACGAAAACGAAGCCGAGGAATTCCTCTGCGCGGACTTCGGTCAGGCAAACGCTGGACTTGTCGAACCCCTCGACGGCCTTGATATTGGGGCCTGCGCGCAACTCTCCGGTAAGTTCATAGGTCCACGCATGGTAGGGGCAAACCACGACCCGTGTTGTGCCCGTGCCGCTGACCAATTGATGCGCGCGGTGCTGGCAGACGTTGTAGAAGACGCGGATCTTGTCATCCCGCCCGCGGATCGCAAACAGGCTCTCTCCGGCGATCTCGAAGGTGGCGTAGTCGCCAGTATTGGACAACTCAGAGGCGTGGCAGCCGAATTGCCATGTCTGGGCCAGCAGCCCCGCGTTCTCAATCTCAAAAACCTTTGGATCGGTGTAGTAGCGCGCGGCCAATGATCGGATCGGATCCTTTTCCATGCCTACCGCTTCGCTGCTTGAGGCCATCATTTGTCCTCCGAATGGTAAAGGCCAAGTTCATGGCGGCGTTTGTGGAAAGTGGCAACGCGCTCGGGAATTTCATCGCTCGCGACGGCAATGACAAAGGACAGCAGCGTTTCAAGCAGTGCGATGATGCTGACGGAGGACGGGAAGAATTGCGGCGTGTCCACTGAGACGACAAACCCGTGGCTTGCCAGCCGAATGATCGGGCTGGCGGGGCTGTCAGAAAGCGCGACGATGGTCATACCTTGTTCGTGTGCGATGCGAACGGCCTCCACCACTTCGGAGCGATAGGGTTTGCAGGTGATGGCAATGAGTACGTCGCGGCTATCTGCCCATGCCAAATCATCGACCGGCGTTGATCCCGGACGTGGGATGGCGTGGAATTCGGTCATGCCGGTTGACGCAAGATAGGTGAAGTTGCGTGCGACGGAATTGTTTACGCCAACGCCAAGAGTGAACACGTTACGAGCAGCCCAAATCGCCTCGGCTGCCTCTTTCAGGTCTTGGGTTGAGATATCGGCAAAGGTTTCTTCAATGTTGCCCAGCACGTCACGCACCATATCGGCGTAAAGCCCGCCAAGGTCGCCCGACTTGCGGATATCTTGCAACCAGCGCGCGCGGTCAGGGAAGTCTGCCGCACCGCGCCGGATCGCCTCGCGAAATGGCGCGCGGAAATCCTCGTACCCCTCAAAGCCAACCTGCCGCGCCATGCGCACGACGGTGTTGGGCTTTACGTTTGCGGCCTCGGCAATCTCGCGCACTGTCGAAACCCCCACATCGCGGGGGTTCTCCAATACATAGGTTGCGGCCTTACGCGCCTCAGGTGTCAGTTCAGCGAGCTCGCCTGCCAGACGCTCGAGAATCGTATTTGATACATTTGTCCCATTCATGATTGACGATGGTAGATTTGTCCAATTAGCCTGTCGAGAGAAAAACGACTCATAAGAGGACATTCCATTGGCGAATGAATTTCCAAGCCACGCACGCGTTGTCATTGTTGGCGGCGGCGTCATGGGCGTAGGCCTTGCATATCACCTCGGCCACGAGGGATGGGGCGAAGACACCGTGCTGCTTGAGAAGGCAGAACTGACGTCCGGCAGCACATGGCACGCAGCAGGGCAGATCACCCACTCGACCTCCAGTTTTGGGTTGGGCAAATGTGTCGATTACAACATCGGGCTTTATTCCAGTGGATTGGAAAAAGAGACCGGCCAGCCAGTGACATGGCACGGCTGCGGGTCGTTCCGCTTGGCCTATACTGGGGACGAGATGGATTGGCTGCGCCATACGCTGTCGGTGGGGCGTTCGCTTTGGTTCAACATCGAACTGGTGGGGCCGGACAAGGTTGCCGAGTTGCATCCGTTCTACAATCTCGACGGTGTCCTAGGTGCGCTGCACACGCCAGACGATGGCCACGTCGACCCGACCAACGTTACTATGGCGATGGCTGCGGGTGCCCGCCAGAAGGGTGTGAAAATCATCCGCCAGTGCCGCGCGACCAATATCACGCAATTGCACTCAGGTGAGTGGCAGGTTGAGACGGACAAAGGCACGATCACCTGTGAACACGTCGTCAATGCAGGCGGAACCTATGCCCGCCAGATGGGCGAATGGTCGGGCCTGCAACTGCCGATGACATCGATGACGCACCATTATTTTGTGACCGAGCCAGTGCCAGAGTTCGAAGCGCTGGATACCGAACTCCCCGTCATCCGCGACGACAAGAAGGTGTCGGGCTACATCCGGATGGAGCAGAAGCGCGGGCTGATCGGGATCTACGAGAAGGAGAACCCGAACTCCGTCTGGCATGATCACTGCCCTTGGGACTACGAAAACTGGTTGTTTGATGCCGATTATGATCGCGTCATGCCTTATCTTGAGGAGTCTCTAAACCGCATGCCAATCTTTGCGGAACTTGGCATTCAGCGCGAAGTCCACGGAGCGATCAGCCACCCGCCTGACGGTAACCCGCTGATCGGGCCAGCCCCCGGTGTGACGAACTACTGGTGCTGCTGTGGCACGCAAATCGGGATCGGCTGGGGGCCCGGTTTGACCCGCGAACTGGCCCGATGGATGGTCAATGGAGCCGCCGATATTTCCATGCGCGAGTATGACCCGCGCCGCTTCGGAAGCTACGCCACGAAGGATTGGCAGGTGGTTAAGGCTGAGGAGGATTATTGCCTGCGCCACGAAATTCCGTTTCCGCATTTCAACAGATTGGCAGGGCGGCCGATTAAGCCGTCACCTCTTTATGAATTGCTAAAGTCCAAGGGCGCGGTTCACGAAGAAGTTTACGGCTTTGAACGCCCCCGCTGGTTTGCCCGCGATGGCGTGGCACAAGAGGATCACTATTCCTTCAATCGCACCGCTGTGGACGATGTGGTCGCTGCGGAAGTCAAAGCCGTGCGCGAAAACGTCGGCATCATGGACGTCACCGCTTTTACCAAGGTCGTCGTCGAAGGGCCGGACGCCTATGCGCTGCTTGATCGCCTCACAGCGAACCGCATGCCGCAAAAGGTGGGGTCGATCACGCTAACGCACATGCTGAACCGCGCTGGACGGATTGAGTTGGAAACGACGATCGTGCGGATGGCTGAGGATCGATTTTATCTCGTTTGTGCCGCATTCTTCGAACAACGTCTCCTTGATCACCTGAACCAGAACCGTTCGGATGAAGACGTCACAATCACGGCGTTGTCGTCTGACTGGTCTGCGCTGTCCTTAAACGGACCACGGGCGCGAGAGGTGTTACAGAAATGCACGGATGCTGATCTAAGCAACGCAGGCTTCCGCTGGCTATCCGCGCAGGAGATTACGGTCGCTGGACACAGCGTTTGGGCCTTTCGGATGTCCTACGCGGGCGAGCTTGGTTGGGAATTCCATATGCCAAGTGCAGCCTGCCTTGATGTCTTCAACGCGCTTTGGGCCGCAGGCGAGGCCTATGGCATCGCTAACTACGGCAGCTTTGCGATGAACGTGATGCGCATGGAGAAAGGGTTCAAAGGCGCTGGCGAGCTGACCAATGAGGTGACCTTGGCCGAGGCAGATGTTCTGCGATTTGCCCGCTCTGACAAGGACTACCTTGGGCGCGACAAGACACTGAACACCGATCTGCCGTGGATCTGCGCCTATCTGGAGATCGAGCCGGATGGAAAGGCCGACGGCCACGGTGGCGAGGCTGTGATGTTGAACGGGCAAGTTGTCGGCTCGACCGCGTCGGTGGTTTACGGCCCCACTGTCGGAAAAATTCTTGCCTTCGCTTACATCAAACCCGAAGCCGCCAAACCCGATACCGCGCTTGAGGTGGTGATCCACGGCAAACCCCGTGCGGCCCGCGTTTTGGGCGAACCTGCCTATGATCCTGAAAGCCTAAAACCACGCGTAGACGCGCCATGACACTACCAAAGACAATGCGGGCGATGGTTACAATGGGCCATGGCGATCTGGATCAAATGGTCCTGCACGAGGATTGGCCCCGCCCGGACCCCGCGCCGGACGAGGTTCTGATACGCGTCGGAGCATGCGGGCTGAACAACACTGATGTTAACACGCGCTCGGGTTGGTATTCCAAGACAGTGACGGATGCGACGACGGGTGGCGCGTTTGAAGAAGTGGGTGAAGACGACCCCACTTGGGGCGGCGCGCCAATCACCTTTCCACGCATACAAGGTGCCGATGTCTGCGGGGAAATTGTCGCCGTAGGCGCAGAGGTTGATCCGTTGCGCATCGGCGAGCGCGTGATCACCGACGGTTGGTTGCGTGATGCGAGCGATCCCGAAGACATGAACAAGACGGGCTATTTCGGGTCGGAACGCGACGGTGGATTTGCGCAATACACCACGACCCCGTCGCGCAACGCGCTCGCTGTTCAATCGGATTTGACCGACGCAGAACTGGCGACCTTCTCGTGTTCCTATTCCACGGCCGAAGGCATGCTGACCCGCGCCCACGTCCGTGCAAACGACACTGTGCTGGTTCCCGGCGCATCGGGTGGCGTTGGCGGCGCGCTGGTTCAGCTGGCCAAACGCCGCGGGGCGCGCGTGATCGCCATGGCGTCTGACGCCAAACAGGAAGATGTCGCGTTGCTGGGCCCCGACATGATCCTGCCCCGCGCGCCTGATGATCTGCGCGCGGCCTTGGGTGACGACAAGATCACTGTCGTGGCAGATGTTGTTGGCGGCCCATACTGGTCAACGTTAATTGACGTGCTGGAACGCGGCGGGCGCTACACCTGTTCGGGTGCGATTGCAGGTCCCATGGTCGACCTCGACCTGCGCACCTTCTACCTGCGCGATCTGACATTTACCGGCTCTACCGTGATCACGCCCGAGGTCATGCCAAACCTGATCCGATACATCGAAAATGGCGAAATCAAACCTGCCTTGGCGGCGACCTATCCGCTGGGTCAATTGCGCGAAGCTCAGGCAGCCTTCATTGCCAAGAAACACACCGGCAACATCGTGGTGACACCATGAAGATCACACGTATTTCGGTCTATCAGGTCGACCTGCCGCTGGAGCATCCTTATTGGCTTTCTGGCGGTCGGCTAAAGTTCGGTGTCTTGGATGCAACGCTGGTCAAAGTAGAAACTGATGCGGGGTTCATCGGGTGGGGCGAAGGCACACCTTGGGGGCACACCTACGTGCCCGCCCATGGGCCAGGCATACGTGCCGGCATCGAGACGATGGCACCTTTTATCATTGGGCTCGATCCGCGGCGTGTTCTGGATGTCGAACGTGCGATGGACCTCGCACTGCCCGGGCACCTTTATGCCAAAAGCCCTATAGACATGGCGTGTTGGGATATCGCTGGCCAAGCTGCGGGTCTGCCAATCGCCGATCTGATGGGAGGCGGATCACGAACTCCGCGCCCCATAGCCTCGTCCGTTGGCGCGAAGACGGTTGAGGAGACCCGGGCTGTGATCGACCGTTACCGCCAGCGCGGCTATGTCGCCCATTCCGTCAAAATCGGCGGGGATGTGGAGCGTGACATTGCCCGCATTCGCGATGTCGAAGACATCCGCCGGGATGGTGAGATTGTGCTCTATGACGTCAATCGTGGTTGGACACGCCAGCAGGCACTGCGGGTCATGTCGGCAACCGAAGACTTGAACGTGATGTTCGAACAACCTTGCGAAACGCTGGATGATATCGCGGCGATTGCTGGCAAACATGCATCCCCCGTTTCGGTCGATGAGACTCTGGTTACTCTTCAAGACGCGACCCGCATCGCGCGCGATGGGCTGGCCGAGATTTTCGGCATCAAGCTCAACCGTGTTGGCGGGTTGACCAAAGCCGCGCGGATGCGTGATGTCGCTTTGGCCCACGGGATCGACATGTTCGTCATGGCAACGGGCGGCTCCGTTCTGGCGGACACCGAAGCGCTGCATTTGGCCGCGACGATACCGGACGCCAATTGTCACGCGGTCTGGGCCTGTCAGGATATGCTGACCGTCGATATCGCCGGTGGCCGTGGCCCGCGCAATGTTGATGGTCATCTCCATTTACCCGAAGACGCGGGCCTTGGTGTTCATCCCGATGAGGATGCGCTTGGTGATCCAGTGGCGGTGTATCCATGAAGGTGACAGGCATCTCCCTTTGGTCCGTCGATCTGACCAGCCACGAAACCTACTACATGGCCGAGGGAAAGACTTGCGACACGGTCAAAACTCATGTGCTCTGCCTAGACACGGACAGCGGGTTGAAAGGCTGGGGAGAGGTCTGCCCGATCCCGCACTACCTGCCAGCCTTTGCCGATGGTGTGCCGAGCGCAGTTACCGAAATGGCACCGGAAATTCTTGGGACATCACCGTTTGGAGTTGATGCGCCGATGCGCACACTGGATGGATTCCTGCAAGGCCACCTGCACGCAAAATCCATCGTGGATATGGCGCTTTGGGATCTGTTCGGCAAAGCGACCGAGCAGCCACTTTATACCCTGCTTGGCGGGCGAACCCGCGCCGACATGCCGCTTTACCATTCGATCACCTGCGTCGCACCGGACGAGATGGCGCGGATCGCCCGTGACGCCTACGATACGGGCATCCGTCAATTTCAGGTCAAACTCGGCGCGGATGCAGACTGGCAGGCGGATGCGGAACGATTGGCCAAAGTACGCGAGGCAGTAGGTGACGGGCCATTGGTCTACGGCGACTGGAATTGCGGCGCGACGAAATTGCAGGCCACGCGCACAGGCCGCGCGGTTGCGCATCTTGATGTCATGTTAGAGCAGCCGTGCAAAACACTTGAGGATTGTGCCGCCGTTCGGCAGGCCACTGGATTGGCGATGAAAATCGATGAGGGTGCATATGATCTAGCATCCTTGATGCGTGCACATGAGCTTGGCGTGTTGGACGCGGTCGCGCTGAAGCTGTCGAAATTTGGAGGGCTGTCCGCCATGCGTCGCGCCCGTGATCTGACCCTGCATCTGGGTGCGGAAATCTGTGCCGAATGCACGTGGGGGTCTGACATCGTTACCGCCGCGTCGCTGCACTTCGCGGCTTCGACCCCGCGGGGCGCATTGCTGAACACCTGTGATCTGTCGTCCTACGTCAGCCCGCGCGTAGCACCTGATTGCCCGACCCGCAAAGATGGCCGCATTGCCCCGCCCGAAGGCGCCGGCCTTGGCGTCACTCCCGATATAGACACCCTTGGATCCCCCATACTTGAACTGGCCTAAACCATGCAAAAACTGACATCACAATCTGAATGGATCACACGCGCCCGCGCAGTTTTGCCCGCAGGCGGATTTGGCAATTTCGATCCCGGCATTGTGATTGCGCGCGGCGACGGCAGCCACGTTTGGGACGAAGACGGCAACGAATATATCGACTACCTGATCGGGTCTGGCCCGATGTTGCTTGGCCACGGCCACTCCGAGGTAATGGAAGCTGTATTGGAACAACTTCCCAAAGGTATGACCTTCTTTGCCAACAACGCCAAAGGTATCGAGCTGGCAGAGGCCATTGTGGATGCGGTCCCATGTTGCGAACAGGTCCGTTTTGTTGCGTCAGGCGGCGAGGCCGACATGTACGCTATTCGTCTTGCGCGCGCCTATACTGGCAAAGATAAAATCCTGAAGTTCGAAGGCGGTTACCACGGAATGAGCGCGGAGGCCCAGATGAGCCTTGCACCCGCCGAGCGCGTCAATTTTCCTCAAGCGGTGCCAGACAGCGCGGGTATCCCACAGGGCGTCGCGGACCAGATGCTGATCGCACCGTTCAACGATTTAGCAGCTGTTGAGACTTTGCTGAGCGAACACGACGACGTCGCAGCCATCATCGCAGAACCTCTGCAACGGATCATTCCCGCCGCCCCCGGTTATCTTCAAGGCCTGCGCGATCTGTGTGACAAGTACAGCGTCTTGCTGATCTTTGATGAAATCGTCACAGGGTTCAGGCTGGCTTATGGCGGCGCGCAGGAGCGGTATGGCGTGACGCCCGATATTTGCACACTTGGCAAGATCATTGGCGGCGGGTTCCCGCTCGCCGCCCTCGGAGCCAGCGCCGAGATCATGCAGCATTTCGACAAATCCATCGTGGGCGGTGACAGATGGCTCATGCAACTTGGGACGCTATCGGGCAATCCGATTGCAGCGGCGGCGGGCCTCAAGACCATGGAAATCCTCAGACGCGAAGGCAGCTATGACCGCTTGCGCGAAGTTGGTCGCGCATTGCAGGACATGCAAAGCAGCGCACTCGATGCCGCAAGTATTCCGCACCAAATTTGCGGGGATGAAACATTGTTCGATATCTTCTTCACGACCAGTCCCTGTCGCGACTACCGCTCCGCCAAGCATGATGATCCCGCACGCAACGCGACCTACAATAGCACGCTGCGTCAGCATGGGATTTTCAAGTCCCCGGGTAAGCTCTACCCGTCACTTGCGATCGCCGAAGAGGATCTGGAACAGACGAAAGCCGCTGTCGAGCATGCTGTGCGGTCCATTTCTTTGTCCTGAGCGACATTTCGTTCACAGCACCTAATGCGTCTACGGGTAGACAAAGATTTGTCGTTGAGAGAGTGCAAAGATGTTGTCAAATGATCGCCGTGCTCTGACGCTGTCGCAAGGCGCTGTACTGGTCGATTTGGGCTCGTAGCAGCCAGATGCAATTGCAGAGTTACTGCATGAGAGTTCCGTTTCACGACGATCATTCGAACGAATGCTATGTTGTCTTCGTCAGCGCGGTGCTGATGTCAGGGTGTGGAGGGTGGATAGGAGGGCATATTATGCCAAGAGTCCAACTTCCCGCAGTCACCCCAAAACACAATGCATGGAATAAAGGTCGGATCATCGGTCAGAAACGACCGCTGCTTCCGAAACAGGTGTGGGCCATCCGCGCCCGTCTAGAACTTGCGGGCTATCTTCGTGACCTTGCACTGTTCAACGTTGCAATCGATAGCAAGCTACGCGGCTGCGATCTGGTCAAACTCGCCGTGGCCGATTTGGCCAAAGAGGACCGTGTTCGCGAGCGGGTATCAGTGATCCAGAGTAAGACCAAGAAACCCGTTCAGTTCGAACTGACTGAAAACACTCGTGATACCGTCATTGCATGGGTAAGGTCGCCTGAGATGATCGGGTGCCGCTTTATGTTTCCGAGCCGTTTCCATGACCGCCCGCATATCTCAACACGTCAATATGGTCGAATTGTGCGTGATTGGGTAACGCCGATAGGTTTGGAACCCAGCGGATACGGGACACACTCGATGCGTCGAACCAAAGCTGCTGAGATTTACCGCAAAACGGGCAACCTTCGCGCTGTGCAACTTCTGCTTGGCCATACGAAGGTCGATAGCACCGTGCGTTATTTAGGTGTCGAGCTGGAAGATGCGTTAAACATTGCAGAAAGAATCGACATCTGAACCTGTTGGCGAGCGGTTATACCGTTCGCCAATGCAAAGCGGTCCTGTGTTACCGTCGCAAAATTGGTCCTTCGCGATCGCGCTAGGATTTATGCGGCGCGATCTAGACTAGTTTTACTCGTAAGAACGACCGGTTCGGTGACGCCGACGGTGGAGCAGCGATCAGGCTTCCGCACATGCGAGAAAATGCTGCGTCAGCAATAGCCGCGCCTGCATAAGTCCGGTTTGTCCCGCAAAGCGGACATCTCCAATTAAAAATCCACATCCACTTGCTTTCGCGCCCGTATCTACTTCGCCCTAATATGTCGCATTCCTTCCATCGCATTTTCAGCCCCAACAGGCGTGGAAACGACGCGTGGCGATGCGATCGCGCTTGCCACTGCCGTACGATTCCGAAATGCTCATTGGTAGTAATCTACGAGGTATCAGATGTTCACAAAACTCCGTCTCTTATTGCAGGCGTTCAAAGCTGTCCGTAGCGGCGATTCCGACCAAATCGACGCCGTCACCCGTGCAGCCATGGCAGGCCCAAACTCGTCGCTAAGCGATGCTGCACAAGACACGTTGTTTTCGCCGTCCTCAGACCTTTTATACCCTGTCGCATCTCAATTGACGGACGACCACATCGCAATGATCCGCCGGATGCGACTGGATTGGAACGGCACGGAATCCGGTGCGCCGCAATGCGTGCCATCGCATAGCTTTACGGGGGGCAAAGCGCCTGATCTGATCCGGACCTTGATCGGTGACGCGGACGACATTGCGATCGCGCATTTCATGGTGGCTTTGCGGCCGGCTTTGTCGATCTTCATGGACACGGCAGAGCTGAAACCAGGGACATATCCATTGTCCAATATGGATGCAGATGGGCTTGCGCGCAGCAAACGCGGACTGGACAATGCCGACACGCTTTTTGCGATTTCGCCTGACATGACGATGACCGTCACGGACGCTGACATCGCGCTTGCCAAGGCGGCTCAATGGGAATGGCCGGACGAAGACGATATGTACGGCGCGTTCGAAGCGGGGGACATCGCAGGGCCAACCGTTGATCCCAAACGGCCCTATGGCGACATGACTTATATCGCGCTGGATATGCACCGCGTGCTTGGATGGCCGATTGAGGCACGCACCGAAAGTGGCCACATCGGTATCTCTGACGAACAAGAGGCTGAAGCGACGCGGCTTCACTTCCGGCAACTGGGAACGATGCAGGCGTTCTTGGAACATGCGACGGTGACGGATTGATGGGGCGTCGTCACAACGTAAGGATTTGTTAACCAAAATACCCGACCAAGAGGTATGCGGTATCTGACACTTCCTCTCATTCTTCTCCTAACTGCCTGCAGCGGCGGCGGTGGCAATTCGGTCGTTGATCCGATCGACGAACTACCCAAGTTCATTGAACCCGAACCTGATCCGACACCCACTGGGACCGCCTCTTATCGGGGGCCAACGACGCTGGCCTTTGTGCCCGTATTATCGACTGCCGTAAATTTAACTGGCACCATGTCGCTCGACGTCGACTTCGATGGGGGGGCAGAGCCGGTCACGGGTTTCGCATCAGGTTTTGAAACGGCATCGGGGTCGGCGGTCACAGGGCAGTTGTTCCTAAGCGGGGGCAGCCTAAACGACACTGACACAGCCCTATTAATGTCCAGCCAGTTGTCAGGATCACTTCGGTCCGGAACTGATAGCTATCTGATTTCGGGGCAAATGGCTGGCGAGGTTTTAGAGGACAACCAAAGCGCCATCGCAGGGCGCATCAGCGGCATCGCACAACAACTGGGTCGCAACGCGCCATTGTCGGGCAGTTTCCAAGCGGGGCGGGTGCCTTAATCGTTAATCCGAGGACGCCTTGCGCAACAATTCAACGGCATCCGGTTGCGACAGCAAGCCTTCCTGTACTTCGTAATCCAGATGCGGGCGATGCGCGTGACCGGCGCCAGACGGGTTCACACCTTCAGGCAAAGCAGCCCGTGTTCTGGGATCAATCAGCAGAGATTCCGCAGCGATCCCTTCGGCGTAGATGATCTGGTGATTTTCGAACAACAGCTGGAAATAGTCTACAAAACCATCGTCTTTTTGATATACGGTCTCGCCGTTGATTAAATGACGGACCTTCACTAACACCTCTGACCGACCGGCGCCAAGACGATCCTGACGTTGATACACAAACAGCCGATGGTCAGGGCTGACAATCAGATCGTTTTCATTATGCAAAACGCCCTTCTTGATCACGACAGGGGCGTAGCGGCCAATGGCGCGCAATGTGGTCTGGCTGATCCACTGGATTTCTTGCGGGCCATCGTCACGCGTCAACACTTTGTCGCCGGCCTTCAGGTCTTCAATCGGGGTCTGCCTGCCGGACGCCATCGTAATGTGCGTGCCCCGTGTGAAGGACACACAGGCGACTTCGGCAAAACGGGTCACGGCGGATTGGCGATCAATACCAACCAAACGGTAATCCGTATCGGTCTGAATGTTGGCAAGCGGCAAGAAGTAGATATCCTCGACGCCATCCGCTTCGATTTCAACGAAGATCAACCCTTCAAAGGTTGTCCCGTCGGGCGCCATGACGGTGATGCAGGAATCCAGAATGACTTGGTTGCCCGAGGTCCCGAATTGGCTGTCTTCCATCAGTAAAAAACCGGGGCCATCTTCGTTGACGGCCATCGTCAACCGACCGCGCCGCGCTGACCTGTGCAGCTGATAAGTGTCGTCCATGACTAATTCATCTGCAAACGAAAGCGTGTCGCCTTCGGCAACGCCCTCTGTCACCAACAGATCAGCCGCCCGATAAACGATAATCGTTTGTTTTGTCAGTGGGTTAGTCGATTGGGACATGCAGAATGCTCGGGAAGATGGGTTACTCAAACTTTAATCGATAGGTTACGTGCGCGGCAGGATAAGGTCAACGCGACCGTAACACATTCGCAGCATTGCTGGACGGGTGCGACGGTGCTAGCCATTCATCAAGCAGATTGGGAGACTTCACATGGAACTAGGAATTTCTGGGAAACGTGCATTGGTATGCGCATCGTCAAAGGGCTTGGGGCGTGGCTGCGCAGAAGCGCTCGCCGCCGCAGGGGTGAACCTTGTGATGAACGCGCGTGGCGCTGAGGCTCTGGAAGCAACGGCTGACGCGATCCGGTCGGAACATGGTGTTGACGTCGTGACCGTCGCCGCGGACGTCACAACCGAAGAAGGCCGCGCCGCCGTTCTGGAAGCCGCAGGCGACATCGACATTCTGGTCACAAACGCAGGTGGCCCACCTCCGGGCTTATGGTCCGATTGGAACCGCGATGATTTCATTGCAGCCGCCGACGCGAACATGCTGACGCCGATCGCACTGATGCAGGCGGCCTTGCCGGGCATGATCGCAAAGGGGTGGGGACGGATCGTCAACATCACCTCGGTTTCCGTCAAATCGCCGATTCCGCAGCTCGGCTTATCCAACACAGCGCGTGCGGGTCTGACCGGCTTTGTCGCTGGCACATCACGGCAGGTCGCCGAACACGGTGTCACGATCAATAACCTGCTGCCGGGTATCCACGCGACGGACCGCGCGGCCAGCCTTGATGAAGGCGTGATGAAAGCGCAAGGCATCGACCTCGCCACGGCACAAGCGCAACGCGAAGCAACAATTCCGGCCCGTCGTTACGGCACATCCGCCGAATTCGGTGCGACCTGCGCGTTCATGTGTTCGCAGCATGCGGGCTTTATGGTTGGTCAGAACATCCTGCTGGATGGCGGCGCCGTGAACGCGACGCTGTAAAATGGCAGCGGGGTACAGCCTAAAGGACGACTTGTTCAACACCGACACGGTCACGCGTCTGGCGAACGGTTTTGCCGACGCGGGCGTGTTCAAAGCGCAGCCGTTTGTTGATCAGGTCATGGCTGGCCTCGGGCCGTTGGAATTAAAGGCGCGGATCGCATGGATCGCAGAGGTGCTCGCCGATCATCTACCCACAGATTTTCAGGCGGCGGCTGACGCGATCCAAGCCGGAATGCCACCGCCGCTAAGCACAGACAAGACCGACGATGACTTCGGCCATTTCATCTACGCACCTTTGGGTGTTTATGTTGAAAATCATGGGCTTGAGGGTCACCTTTCAACGTCTTTGGATCTGCTGGAAGACATCACAAAGCGCTTCTCGATGGAATTCTCGATCCGCGCCTTTCTCAACACCCACGAAGCTGCGGTGTTAGAGCGCATGCAGGACTGGGCCGTTGATCCGAATTACCACGTGCGCCGACTTGTGAGCGAAGGCACGCGGCCAAAGCTGCCTTGGGGGCAAAGCATTGGGGTAACGCAGGACCACACGTTGCCGCTGCTCGATAAGTTGCACAACGACCCCACACGATACGTGACAAGATCGGTCGCTAACCATCTGAATGATATCACCAAAAAGGAACCGGATGTCGTTCTGGATCAATTGTCTGACTGGCGCGATACCGGCACACAAACCACGGCAGAGCTGAACTGGATGGCCAAACATGCCCTGCGTGGCTTGATCAAGGCGGGTCATCCCGGGGCAATGGCGCATCTGGGTTATGCACCCGATGCAGCGGTTGACGTGGTGAATTTCGCGATTTCGTCTGAGACGGTTGCACGTGGTGAGGCCTTGGAGATTACGACAACACTGTCGAGCAAATCAGATGCGCCAATCATCGTGGACTACGTGATCGATTTTGTGAAATCAAACGGGACGACGGCACCAAAAGTATCCAAGTTCAAGGTGTTAGACCTCAAAGCAAATGTGCCAGTGACGCTCAAGAAAAAGCACACATTCAAGGATAACGCGACGACATTTACCTTGTATCCCGGTGCCCACCGTATCCATTTACAGGTGAACGGTCGCATTCGCGCCAGCCTACCTTTTGCGCTCACCTGACTTGCCCCCGCGAACGCCTGTTGTTAGGGACGCAAAGACCAATCGTTTCACTAGGGATTAGCCCCACATGACCACTCCGCGTCTTGAAATTCGGAACCTGCGCAAGGCGTTTGCAGGACGCGCGGTCGTGAACGATGTGTCGCTCAGCGTGATGCCGGGGCAGGTCACCTGTTTGCTGGGACCGTCCGGCTGCGGCAAATCGACGACTTTGCGGATGATCGCGGGCGTCGAAACCCAAGATAGCGGCAGCATCTACGTGGATGGTCAATTGGTCTGCGATGGCACCATGTCGATCCCGCCAGAAGGGCGGTCAATCGGGCTGATGTTCCAAGACTTCGCGCTTTTCCCACACCTTAGCGTGACGCAAAACGTCGCTTTTGGATTGCGCGCCCCCAAGGCCGAAGTGGCTGATCGCGTGACCAAATTGCTCGCCAAAGTCGGGATGTCGCGCCACGCCGATGCCTATCCTCACGAACTGTCCGGCGGCGAACAACAACGTATCGCACTCGCCCGCGCGCTCGCACCAAGCCCGCGCGTCATGTTGATGGACGAACCGTTTTCCGGCCTTGATGACCGCCTGCGCGACGACATCCGCGACGAAACGCTTGAGGTTCTGAAAGAAGAAGGGACCGCCGTTCTACTTGTCACGCACGAGCCGGGTGAAGCGATGCGCATGGCCGATGAAATCGCCCTGATGCGGGGCGGCGTTGTCGTGCAACGCGGCGCTCCTTACAACATCTACAACGCGCCTGCGGACCGCGAAGCTGCAGCTTTCTTCAGCGATATCAACGTGATCCCCAGCAAAGTTCAAGGGGCGCTAACGGATACACCGTTTGGGCAATTCTTGGCGCCGGGCTTTGTTGACGGCACCAAAGTGGACATCGTCATTCGCCCGCAGCACTTGAAAATCGACTTTGATCGCGGCGGACGCGGGCCCAACCCAACGCCGTCCGAAGGCACACCAGCACGCGGCATCGTCCGCCGCGCGCGGTTCATGGGGGCTGACAGTCTGGTCGAATTCGTGATGGACTACGACGGGTCGGTGCTCAAGGCGCGCGTGCCATCCGTGTTTCTACCAAAAGCTGGCACGCCATTGTGGATCATGATCCGCCGCGACCGCTGCTTTGTCTTCCCACACGCTTAATCGCGGGCAAGCCTTGCCGCACGTCCACCACGCCGTTTCGTGATCAGACTAGCCCGATCCGGCAGGGCATCCATCACAAGCTTACGCGCCTCAGGCGTCATGCCAGACCACGCGCCAATCTCGTCAATCGACCGCAAGCAACCGGTGCACAGCCGCGTTTCGGGATGAATCACACAGACCTTCACGCATGGGCTGTCGATTTCAGCGCGTTTCCAGATCTCGTCGCTCATGTTGATCTCTTCATGTAGGACAGGCGGTCTAACAACCCCTGCAGGATGAAACCTGCGGCCACGTGATCAATGACGTCCGCGCGGCGTTTGCGTGATGTGTCTGCGGCGATCAACACACGTTCAGCTTCAACTGTGGACAGACGTTCGTCCCAGTAAGCGATTGGGAGGTCTGTCAATTTCTCAAGATTGCGGGCGAATGCGCGGGTCGCCTGACAGCGCGGCCCTTCCGATCCGTCCATGTTCATCGGCAGGCCAAGAACAAGACCTTTGATGTCCCGCTTGGCGCAAATCTCGAGCAGTTTCGCAGCGTCGAGCCCGAATTTCTTGCGCCGGATCGTCTCAAGCGGGGTGCCGACCTGTCGCATGCCATCCGACACCGCAACTCCGATCGTGACGGTCCCAAGGTCCAGCCCCGCAACCGCGCCGAAATCGGGCAAAGCGGCCAGAAAATCCTCTGATGTTTCACAAATCATTCGGCAACTCCTGCGCGCGTTGCGGCTTGATCCAACAGCCCCATCGCTTCATCGGATGCCCCGAACACATCGCGGGCCTCCGCGAGGATGTCGCGCGCATCGTCCATTTGCCCCAACACACCGTAAGCCACGATCAGGCGGGCCCATTGGTCGACAGGGCCGCCCTGTGTCGCCAATCGGTCCGCAAGACGGCTGACCATGCCCGCGATCATCTCGGATTGGTCGTCTTCGGACAGGTCTTCGTTGCCAATGACGTCTTCAAGGGCCACTTCGGTCGCGGGTGGCGGGGTGTAGTCCGTACCGGCGCGCACCGCCGCATCGCCCACAAAGCGACGCGCAAGCGCAAGGTGGAAGGTCTCGGCTGCACCACGATCCAGAATGCTACGCCACAGCTGCAACGCGCGATCCGGGCGGTCTGTTTGGTCATACATCGCACCAAGATAATAGCGGCCCGCGATATTGTTCGGATCAAGCTGCAAGATGCGCCGCGCAATCGTTTCTGTCTGTGGCGAAACATATCCATCCGCGGCAGCCGCCAGCAAATCGGCCAAGACGGTCAGCTCATCAACAGTGGCATCATCACCCTTCAGCGCGATCACCTGACCTTGGGCAGTCGCAGCCGCCGGATAGTTCCGCATTTGGCTTTCGTGATAGGCAAGCAATTCCCAGCCCTGAACTTCATCAGGGCGCAACGGCACCAGTTCGCGCAACTTATCAATCGATTCGACGTATTCAGCAGGAAAATCAGGGGTCTCCAGGGCAGGGGCGTTCGCCTCTGCTTCGGCCTGACTTGGTCGGTTCGCGCGGAATTCATCGCCATTGGCAATGCGGGTCTTCAACGGCAGATCAGGATACCCCGGCGCACCTAACTGCGTATAAATGCCACCGGATAGCGCCAGCAGAACAATACCTGTTCCGATAGCGGCCGGCTTGCCAAACCGGCTTATCGTTGTCGTATGATCCTCGCCCGACGCCGCAATCAATCGCCGCGCAATTTCGGTCTTTGCCCGTTCTGCGTCTTCTGGCGCGATCACTTCGCGGGCGACGTCGCGGTCAACTTCTTCTAATTGCGCCTTGTACAGCGCGACCTGCGGGTCTTCGACGGTTTCTTTGGGGGGGCGGACCAGCGGCGTGATGACAATCACACTAACCACACATGTCAGCACAAAGCAGATGATCCAAAACAGCATGATATGAAGCCCTTCAATTTCACCCTACCTAACGTCCCAAGGGCGGCACGAAAAGGGGCTGCGACATCACGGTTCCAACAGCATGCACACAGTAACAAAAGCGATGTCGTAAAATGACGTCGAATTGCCGCGTGGAGTATCCTTTTGTTTCGGCCAAAGTCCCACTAACACTTTTAAGACCGCTATTCAGGATGAGGCTGCACCGATGAAACGCTATTCTGCTTTTGCTATCGCGCGCGAAGCGATGCGCCAACACACTGGCTGGGATCGGGCGTGGGCAAAGCGTCCGCCGAAAAAGCATTACGATGTGATCATCGTGGGCGCTGGCGGGCATGGTCTTGCAACGGCCTATTACCTTGGTAAGAACTTCGGCATCACCAATGTAGCGATCATCGAAAAAGGGTGGCTCGGCGGCGGCAACACAGGACGAAACACGACGATCATCCGGTCCAATTACCTGCAAGACCCATCTGCTGCGATCTACGAAAAGGCGCGCAGCCTTTACGAAGGGCTGTCTCAAGACCTGAACTACAACATCATGTTCAGTCCGCGCGGCGTGATCATGCTGGCGCAAACCCAACACGAGATTCGCGGCTACCAGCGCACGGCACACGCCAATTCGCTGCAAGGGGTCACAACCGAATGGATCGAACCAGAGCGCGTCAAAGAACTTTGCCCGATCATCAATATAGACGGTCCGCGTTATCCGGTTCTGGGTGGGCTATGGCAGGCACGCGGCGGCACAGCGCGGCACGACGCGGTCGCATGGGGCTACGCACGGGCCTGTTCCGACATGGGCATGGACATCATCCAGCAATGCGAAGTCACAGGCGTCAAACGTGAAAACGGCAAAGTCACGGGCGTTGAAACGACACAAGGCGACATTGGCTGCAACAAACTTGGCATGGTGGTGGCTGGCCACGCATCTGTGCTGGCTGAAAAGGCAGGGTTCCGTCTGCCCATCGAATCGGTGGCGCTGCAGGCGTTGGTCTCCGAGCCGATCAAACCCTGCATGGACGTTGTGATCATGGCCAACACCGTGCACGGCTACCTGTCGCAATCGGACAAAGGCGAAATGGTGATTGGTGGCGGCACCGACGGCTACAACAACTACACCCAACGCGGATCATTCCACCATATCGAAGAAACCGTGCGGGCGCTTGTCGAAACCTTCCCGATGATCTCGCGGCTTAAGATGCTGCGGCAGTGGGGCGGAATCGTAGACGTGACAGGGGATCGGTCGCCGATCCTGTCCGCGACGCCTGTTGACGGTATCTTTGTGAACTGCGGCTGGGGGACTGGTGGGTTCAAGGCGATTCCGGGGTCCGGCTGGGCCATGGCGGAATTGATGGCAAAGGGCGCATCGCCGCTGACCGACGAATTTTCCATGTACCGTTTCCGTGAAGGCAAATTCATTGATGAATCTGTCGCAGCAGGGGTGGCTCACTGATGCGCATGCAATCCAACCGAAATGTCGCTATCTCGGCAGCGCGCCGCGCACGTTTTTATAATCGATCGGCTGAAAGGTGCCGCAAAACGCGTTTTGCGAATACGCAGTTGATTACGACAGTGAATACAGCGCAAGGTGTTACTCAGATAGAGGAGCGCACGTCATGGTTGATTTTAGCACACCCAAGAATCGATCTAGCAAAGGCCGTACCAACAGCCTTTTCATCATCGCTCTGTCTATCGTTGGATTGGTTGGCTACGCGTTTGTCGAAAACACGATCCGACCACCCCATGGTGACCGTGCCTCCGCGCCCCAATCGCAGATCGCACAAGCCCCAGACTAGGGTTCGCCCTACGACCACTCACGTCACCTTACCTCTGAAGGGCGGATGCAATTACGCATCCGCTCTTTTTCGCGCGACCACGCGGTGCACGCCTTGTGCACGTATTGTGCACGCAAATCACACCCCACATCTTGAGGTCTCGCCATGCTGACTTTGCATTGCCCATATTGCGGCGTTGATGCCGATGAAACAGATCTGCACGGCGGCGGCGAAGCGCATGTGAAGCGCTACGGACCAGAATCGTCCGACGAAGACTTCGAAGGCTACCTGTTCGTGCGCCAGAACCCCAAAGGCGTGCATTTCGAACGCTGGCGGCATGTCTACGGCTGCGGCAAATGGTTTTTGGCTGCACGCTGCACAGCAACGCTTGAAGTGTTCGGGACCTATTCCGCCCAAACCACGGAACCACCCGCTGATATCCGCGCCGCGATCACAGCCAAACGACCCGGTTGGTCATGGGGAGACTTATCATGAGCACACGTCTGGCAACTGCAGGCCGCCTTGTTGATACATCCAAGGCGCTGTCTTTTACGTTTAACGGCAAGCACTTAAAGGGATTTGAAGGCGACACGCTCGCCTCGGCACTTCTTGCCAACGACCAAATGCTGGTCGGGCGGTCGTTCAAATATCACCGCCCACGCGGCATCGTCGCATCGGGCGCTGAAGAACCGAACGCGTTGATGAATATGGGCGATGGGGCGCATTTTGAACCCAACCAACGCGCCACAACGACGCTGTTGTTTGAAGGTCTGAAAGCACAATCGCAGAACCATTGGCCGTCTCTGGAATTCGACGTGGGCGCGATCAACACCAAACTGTCGCGGTTCCTCCCAGCCGGTTTCTACTACAAAATGTTCATCTACCCGCGTCCGTTCTGGAAGCATGTCTATGAACCGATCATCCGTAAATCAGCGGGTCTGGGCAAAGCGCCCATCGGCAAAGATGGCGACACCTACGAACACTTCCACGCTCATACGGACGTAATGGTCATCGGTGGCGGAATCGCGGGTCTTTCCAGTGCTTTAGCTGCCGCGCGCAAAGGTGCGCGGGTGCTGGTGATGGAACAAACCGCCGCTTGGGGCGGACGCGCTGCAGTGGACGAACCGCAGATCGAAGGCATGGCTGCAACGGCTTGGATTGACCAGATCGTGGCTGAATTGTCCGCGATGCCAAACGTCACGATGCGCCTGAATTGTATGGGCGCGGGCGTCTATGATCACGGCTATATTCTGGGATACGAACACCTGAACGAAGGCGGCACCGACGCGCCGCGGCATCGTTTGTGGCGGGTACGGGCCAAGCAGGTTGTCACGGCAACTGGCGCGATTGAGCGGCCTTTATCGTTTGCGGGCAATGATTTGCCGGGCGTTCTTCTTGCTGGGGCTGTGCGCGATTACGTCGTGAACTTTGGCGTCTCCATCGGGGATCGCACGGTCATCGTGACGAACAACGATGACGCGTACCGGACAGCGCTCGTGTTGAAAGACGCAGGTCTGGACGTGCCCGCGATCATCGACGCACGGCCCGACGCCGATGGCCCTTTGGCCCGTGCGGCTCGTGAAGCAGGCATCCGCGTCGAGACAGGCAAGGGCATTGCAAAGGTGAAAGGCGGCAAGCGCGTCACCGGCGTCGCGATTTGCGGCCAGGCAGGTGAAGGCGCCGTTCTGGAAGAGATCGACTGCGATTGCGTAGCGATGTCCGGCGGCTGGTCGCCTGTCGTGCATCTGTGGTCGCATTGCGGTGGTAAACTGACATGGGACGCGGATAACGCGATGTTCCGTCCGGACGCAGATCGTCCGCCAACCGACGGAAATGGTTCAGGTTTTGTGACACCAGCAGGTGTGGCAAACGGGCATTTGTTCACAGCAGAGGTGCTGGCAGATGGCTTTGCGGCAGGACGTGCCGCCGCGATGGCGGCGGGCGCTGAAGGGCGCGCAGGCCAAGCACCTGAAGGCTACGACGAAGCGCAGGAACCGATATTGCCCGTTTGGTTGATGCCGCAAGGGGCCAGCCACGCGTTGCGGTCAAAAGCGTGGTTGGATTTCCAGAACGATGTGAAGGTGTCCGACGTACAATTGGCGGCGCAAGAAGGGTTCGAAAGCGTCGAACATGCAAAGCGTTACACGACGCTAGGTATGGCGACGGATCAAGGGAAGTTGAGCAATATCAACGGTCTCGCCGTGCTTTCTAAAGCGCTGAATAGCGATATTCCCGATGTCGGCACGACCACATTCCGCCCGCCCTATACACCGATTTCGATGGGATCTATCGCCGGTGTCGCGCGGGACGAACTGTTCCAACCGATCCGCAAAACGCCGATGTATGATTGGCACGCCGAAAATGGCGCGGATTTTGAGCCGGTCGGCCAATGGCAACGTCCCTACGCCTATGTGCGGGACGGCGAAACTGTGCATGACGCGGTGAACCGCGAGGTCACGCAAACACGCGAAAGCCTTGGCCTGTTGGACGCATCCACGCTTGGCAAGCTGGTTGTCAGTGGTCCAGATGCCGGCAAATTCCTTGATATGATGTACACGAACCTGATGTCGTCGCTGCCTGTGGGCAAATGTCGCTACGGTCTGATGTGTACTGAAAACGGGTTCCTGTCGGATGACGGCGTGGTCGCGCGGATCGATGAACAGACATGGCTGTGCCACACAACGACGGGCGGGGCCGAACGCATTCACGCGTGGATGGAAGACTGGCTGCAGTGCGAATGGTGGGACTGGCAGGTCTATGTGTCCAACGTGACCGAGCAATTGGCGCAAGTCGCTGTTGTAGGTCCAAACGCGCGCAAGGTTCTCGAAAAGCTCGGGGGTATGGACGTGTCCAAAGACGCACTGCCGTTTATGCAATGGAAAGACGGCACGCTGTCGGACTTTAAGGTCCGCGTCTATCGCATTAGTTTCTCAGGAGAATTGTCCTATGAGATCGCGGTCGATGCGGGGCAGGGTCGCGCGTTCTGGGATGCGCTGTTAGATGCCGGTGCTGAATTCAACGTCATGCCTTACGGGACAGAAGCGTTGCACATCATGCGGGCCGAAAAGGGCTTTATCATGATCGGGGACGAAACTGACGGGACCGTGATCCCGCAGGATCTGAACCTGCAATGGGCGTTGTCGAAAAAGAAAACCGACTACCTTGGCAAGCGCGCGCAGCAGAGGTCGCACATGGCTGATCCGAACCGGTGGAAATTGGTTGGATTGGAAACGCTCGACGGGTCTGTGCTGCCTGATGGGGCCTACGCGATTGCGGATGGTACGAATGAAAACGGCCAGCAAAACACCGAAGGGCGCGTTACATCGACCTATTATTCGCCCACACTGAAACGCGGTATCGCGATGGGATTGGTCCACAAAGGGCCGGACCGGATGGGCGAAACGATCAAGTTTACCAATATCGGTGGCGAACCGATCGCAGCGAAAATCGTCGATCAGGTCTTCTATGACAAAGCGGGGGAAAAGCAGGATGTCTAATGCAATCAGCGCTTTGAATGGCCGCAGGGCCGATGGGGCCGTGACGGTCAAGGATGCGGGCCTGCAGGGGATGATTTCCGTCCGTGGTGATCTGGCAGACAAGGCTTTGGTCAAGGCCTGCAAATCGGTGACCGGATCAGACGCACCTGCAATGGGTCAGATGGCCGTCAAAGGTGCCAACGGGTTCGGCTGGATGTCACCGGATGAGGCGTTGTTGCTGGTGCCGTATCTTCATGTTGAGCAAGGGCTGGAAACGCTGAACACAGCCATGGCCGGAAAGCATTTTCTGGCCTCAAACGTATCCGACGCACGCGCGCGGATCGTGGTGTCGGGCACTTACGCCGACGAGGTGATTGCGAAGCTCGCACCGGTGGACATGCATCCCGACACTTTCGCGGTTGGTGACTTTCGTCGTTCGCGACTGGGGCAGGTGGCTGCGGCTTTCTGGAAGGCAGACGAAACCACGATCCACGTCATCTGTTTCAGGTCGGTCGCGGATTATGCGTTCGACCTGCTCGCGGCATCTGCAGCGGCGGGACCCGTCGGTTATCTACGCTAAGTTTGGCTGATTACGGTGCGACGGGTTGACGCCGCGCCGTTTTGCGCTTTGTTACGGGGTAACGAAAATCTAGCTTAATGAGGCTCCAATATGGCTTTCGAACTTCCTGATCTTCCTTACGCACACGACGCTTTGGCTGACCTTGGCATGTCCAAAGAGACGCTCGAGTATCACCACGACCTGCACCACAACGCTTATGTCACCAACGGCAACAAGGCGATTGAAGGCACAGAATGGGCTGACAAATCTCTCGAAGAGATCATCAAAGGCACATACGACGCGAACGCAGTTGCCCAAAACGGCATCTTCAACAACATCTCCCAGCTTTGGAACCACAACCAGTTCTGGGAAATGATGGGGCCGGGTAAATCCGCAATGCCATCCGAACTGGAAGCCGCGTTGAAAGACAGCTTCGGTTCCGTTGACGAATTCAAATCCCAGTTCTCTGCAGCTGGTGCTGGTCAGTTCGGCTCTGGTTGGGCGTGGTTGGTGAAGGACGCAGACGGCGGCCTGAAAATCACGAAAACAGAAAACGGTGTGAACCCGCTTTGCTTCAACCAGACAGCGCTTTTGGGCTGTGATGTGTGGGAACATTCCTACTACATCGACTTCCGCAACGCGCGTCCGAAGTACTTGACGAACTTCCTCGATAACCTCGTGAACTGGGAAAACGTCGCATCCCGCATGTGATCTGATCCACAGTGACAATCAGAACCCGTCGCAGCAATGCGGCGGGTTTTTTTGTGGAACGGAATGCGGGCAGGGCCGTTGTTCATGCAACGCTATTGAATAAAGGAGCCTGATATGTCCGATACACAGAAATCGCCAATCACACGTGCCGATGTCGATGCCGATGAAAAAGGCAATGTCGCGGGTGCCCATGGCAACGCAGACAACGATCACACGGGTGCGACAGGTGCCTCTGCGACGCGCCGCGGTCCGGAACGGATCAATCCGAGCGAAGATGTCGATAAAGACAAATAAGATCGAAAGGCTGGCCGCAACATTGCGCGCCAGCCTTTTTTCTTAGGCGCGGAACGCGGTCTTTAGCTGGTCTTCCAAACTAGGCACATCATCAACGATGGACACGAAGTCGAGAATACTGCTTTCCGCAAACCCCTGTCCTACGACATTGTCCAAAAGCGCCTTGAGCGGGTTCCAGAACCCGTTGATATTCAACAGGTAGATCGGTTTTTCGTGCAGCCCGAGCTGCCGCCAAGTCAACGCTTCAAAAAATTCGTCCAGCGATCCGGCACCACCTGGCAAGACAACTA
This sequence comes from Rhodobacteraceae bacterium S2214, assembly GCA_025141675.1. NCBI lineage: Bacteria > Pseudomonadati > Pseudomonadota > Alphaproteobacteria > Rhodobacterales > Paracoccaceae > Rhodobacteraceae bacterium S2214. Next base: position 2,526,051 of record CP081161.1, on the reverse strand, counting down.
CCGCGTCGCAGTTCATGAACATCACTTTTTTGCGCTCGTGCATCGTCTCAGTAATGATGAACGTGTCGAGATCGCGCTTGCCGACTTCCCAGTCCAGCAAATGCGTCGGGATAACGCCAAATGTCCGCCCACCGGACGCCTGCGTTGCATTGGCCACGCGCCCCATCAGCCCGACGTCACCCGCACCGTAAACCAGCCGCCAATCGTTTGCCGCGAGCATTGCGCCCGTGTCTTCCGCCGCAGTTGCATATGCGGTGTCTGCACCGTCGCGCGAGCCGCAGTAAACGCAAACAGAATGTGAGTTCGATGTCATAATTCAAGCTTTCGTCATGTCAGGGCCTTTGACCGGTCATAACTCTGTTGCTAGGCTCTCTCAACCAATCAGACGTCATGGGGGGCGTTTGGGGTGAAAAGGAACAAAGACTTGGCTGCTGGATCATCAAACGCATTTGCAATCGCGGGCGGCGTCGTTGCCGCAGGTGCTATCGGGGCCGCTGCCGTTTGGTTTGCGCCACCCGTGCGGCCATCCGGAAATGAACCGCAGGCTGCTGCTATCGTCGCCGAACCGGACGCGGCGATTGATGCGATAGAGGATGACGCGGTCTTGCCTGATACCGCGCCGGAAACGGCCGCCGCACTGGATCCCGCCATCGTCATGGCCCCGACGATCGATACGTTTTTTCGCAGTCCTGACGATACCGCCGTCGTGGCAGGGCAGGCGGAGCCGAACCAAGTTGTCGCGATTATGCTCGGCAACGACGTGGTTGAGACAGTGACAGCAGGCGCTGATGGGGCATTTGGTGCGGTGCTTCTGATCGCCGCATCTGATCAACCCCGCAGACTACGGCTTGTCGCTGATCCAGGCGGTGCCGCGACGCCGTCGGCGGAAAGCATCATCGTGCCGCCCGCCGAAATCGCGGTTGCAGCCGGCGTGTCCGAAGAGAATACGGTTGTTGCTGCGGATCAAGTCGCCACGTTGGATCAAAATGATACCTCTGACACGGCCCCTGAAATTGCGTCCTCAACAAACGATCAAATCGCGATTGGGTCTACGGTTGTCGCAGGTGTGACGCCTGACGCTGGCGTGGCCCCTGCGATCTCTGCGGGGGCAGAGGAACCGCGCGGCGCGATTACAGCACCGCCAACACTGATCGCCGACGCAGAAGGTGTGCGGGTTCTGCCATCCGATGTGGGGGCGGCGCCGGATCAACCAAACCTGACGGAAAACATCGCCCTCGACACAATCACTTATGATCCCGAAGGCGAGGTTCTGCTTGCAGGGCGCGGTGCGTCTGCTGGTGGGTTTGTCCGCATCTATCTGGATAACCAGCCCGTCACGGTGTCGCGCATTTCGGTTGAAGGTGATTGGCGGACGGATTTGCCCGAGGTCGACACCGGAATCTACACATTGCGGGTTGACGAAGTTGACGCCGATGGCGTTGTGCAGTCTCGAATTGAAACGCCGTTCAAGAAAGAAGAACCGGCAGCCGTGGCCGCAATCTTGGCCGAGGAAACATCAGCCGACGGTTTCGATATTGCGGTGAAAACGGTGCAGCCAGGGGCCACGCTGTGGGCGATTGCCGAAGAACAATGGGGCGACGGGATCCTTTATGTGTCGGTGTTTGAAGCCAACCGCGACCTGATCCGCGATCCTGATCTTATTTATCCCGGACAAGTGTTCCGCATTCCCGAAAGCGCTGAGTAAGCACTGGTCATTCCCGCCCTGCCTGTTAAGTCTTGGTAGCTATTCGGAGACCAGCTTATGCGCCAATTGACGAAGACAGACGCCAACTTGAATAACGCCAAGATTCAGGGTTGGAACGTGATCAAACGGGTTGTCCCGTATCTTTGGCCAGCTGGAAACACCGAAGTAAAGGTCCGCGTTGTGGCCGCGATGGTGGCATTGTTCGCCTCGCAGATCATTGCCGTTCTGACCCCGCAGTTTTTCAGCCAAGCCGTGGATGTCATGGCCCCTGAAGACCCCGGTGTCGCCACCTATTTGGGATTGGGCGCAGTCGGGCTGACGTTGGCTTACGGTCTGTCGCGGCTCTTGAGCGTTGGTTTTCAGCAGTTGCGCGACGTGATCTTTACGCGTGTCGGCCAACGGGCGTTGCGTCAATTGGCGCTGGAAACCTTCACACATATCCACCGGCTCTCCATGCGGTATCACATCACTCGCAAAACCGGCGGGTTAAGCCGGATTATCGAACGCGGTGTGAAGGGTGTCGAATTCCTGTTGCGGTTCCTGCTGTTCTCTGTCGGGCCGCTGGTGTTGCAACTGCTGATGATTGCAGGCGTTTTGTTTGTGACATTCGACGTGTGGTATCTGGTGGTCGTGGTCGTCACGATTGGTCTGTACGTCTGGTTCACCTTTGCCGTCACTGAATGGCGCGTCAAAATCCGCAAGGTCATGAATGACCAAGACACGGACGCGAACCAAAAAGCCATCGACAGCCTGTTGAACTTTGAAACCGTCAAATATTTTGGCGCGGAGCAGTGGGAAGCGGCGCGTTACGACAGCGCGATGCGCAAATACGCCGAAGCGGCAGTGAAAACGAACTACACGCTCGCGTTTTTGAACTTTGGTCAGTCGTTGATCATCACGGGTGGTCTTGTCGGCGTGATGGTGATGGCGGCGATTGGGGTTGAAAACGGGACGCTGACGGTCGGTGATTTCGTGCTGGTGAACGCCTACATGATCCAGATTACGATGCCGCTGAACTTCCTCGGCACTGTGTATCGCGAGATCCGCCAAGCTTTGATCGACATGGGCGACATGTTTGACCTGCTCGAACAGCCAGCCGAGGTGAATGACAAACCCGATGCCAAGCCATTGGTTGTGACAGGTGGGGCGATCAGTCTTGATGCGGTTGAATTCGGATACGACGCTGAACGCCCGATCCTGAAAGGCGTCAGCCTTGACGTTGAACCGGGCCAGACGATTGCGATTGTCGGGTCGTCCGGATCCGGAAAATCCACCATTGGCCGTTTGCTGTTCCGGTTTTACGACGTTAACGCAGGCGCGTTCAAAATCGACGGGCAAGACGTGCGCGATGTGACGCAGACCAGTCTGCACGCGCAGATTGGCGTGGTCCCGCAGGATACCGTCCTGTTCAACGACACCGTGCATTACAACATCGCTTACGGGCGGCCAGACGCGTCCGAGGACGACATCATTGCGGCAGCGAAGGCTGCGAAGATCCACGATTTCATCATGTCGCTGCCTGACGGCTACGAGACGACTGTTGGCGAACGGGGGCTAAAGCTGTCGGGCGGTGAAAAGCAACGTGTCGGGATTGCGCGAACGTTGCTCAAGAACCCGCCGATCCTTTTGTTGGATGAAGCCACGTCAGCGCTTGATACGGAAACCGAAATGGAAATTCAGGCTGAACTGAAGGCCATGTCGCACGGGCGCACTGTTGTGACGATTGCCCACCGCCTGTCGACGATTGCGGATGCAGATCAGATTGTCGTGCTGGAAAACGGCGTGATCGTTGAACGGGGCACGCATGATGCATTGCTGGCAACCGATGGCCGTTATGCACATCTTTGGAACCGACAGGCGGATGAAGAAGTTCCTGCATAAAGCAGACTTTATTAGAGGCATTCCATGGCAAATGACGCCGCCGCACATCCAATCGACGACATCGCGTCTCAACTCGACGAAGTGACGCAGAATGGTGACGCGACCTTCGGGGACGTCATATCAAAGTTCGGGCGCACCGCGTTTTCGACTGTGCTGCTGATGTCCGCGCTTGTGCTTGCGTCACCGCTCAGCGGGGTGCCTTTTGCATCGACTGTGTTTGGTATGCTGATTTTCGTGATTGCAGGGCAGGCTGCGATTGGAACCCAGACCGTATGGTTGCCAGAATTTCTAATGCGGAAAACTGTGACCGCAGATCGCGTCGCAAAGCTGCAATCGACGTTGCAACGATTTGGTACTTTCTTTGACAAATTCCGTCGGGCCCGCCTGCGCGGTGTTGTGGGCAGGGCGGGGCAGCACGTCTTGTTTGGGATCTGTGCCGTTGCGGGCGTCTTTTTGCCCGTACTCGAATTCGTACCGTTTTCGTCAAGCATCGCAGGTGCGGGGATCGCGCTGACAATGCTGGGGGTTATCGGCCGCGATGGGCTGTTTGTGCTGTTCGGATTGCCCCTTGTCGGCGGGGCCTTGTCGATGCCGTTCTTCGTCTATTCCAGCATCTTTGGATAGCAAAAGGGCCGCGTGATGCGGCCCATTTGAATTATTCATTCAGCGGCTTGAACCGGCGCCAACACAACGTTCGGCTTTTCGTCCGGCGTTTCAGCTTCTTGTTCCGGCGCAACGACGTCTTCATCTTCGGTCCAGATGACCTCTGGCGCTTTGATGCGCTTTGCCTCGCGGCGCAGTGCCCAATCGCGTGCGTAGCTGCTGCCGCGACCCATCGACAGGCGGGCCAACAGGCGTGCGAACCACAGCGCGTAGGTCGTGGCCCAAACTCGCAAGGCCAGCATGGACGGTGTGAAGACCAGCGTCAGGATCGTCGCGATACCAAGGCCAAATACCACCGCCGTTGCCAGCTGTTTCCACCACAGCGCCGTCGGACTATCGACAGAATAGCCGCCGTTCATGAAGTCGAGGCTGAGCCCGAACATCATCGGTGCCAGACCCGCCATGGTCGTGATGGTGGTCAGTAGAACCGGACGAATCCGATCCTCGGCGGTGCGTGTGATCGCCTCTGATCGCGGCATGTATTGGCTGTATTCCTGATAGGTGTCGATCAGGATGATGTTGTTGTTTACCACGATCCCCGCCAAGGCGACGATCCCCGTACCAGTCATGATGATCGAAAACGCCTGATCCATGACCAACATCCCGATCAGCGTGCCAGCAGTGGACATGACCACGGCCAACAGCACTAGGATCGAGTTGTAGATTGAGTTGAACTGCGCGAGCAGAATGATGAACATCAGACCCAACGCGCCCATGAAAGCGTTCATAAGGAATGCACCGGATTCGGCTTGGTCTTCTTGGTCGCCGGTCCATTCCCAATCGACGCCCGCGGGCAGGGGATTGGTGTCGAGCCATTCGGATAGCCCCGCGATCCGTTCGTTCGCGGTGATTGGTGTTGCTTTAATCGCGCCGTCGTAGGCCAACATGTTTTCGCGTTCTTCGCCATCGACTACTGTTATCGTCACCAGATCGCTAAGGTTTTGTGAAACGCCTGGAGAAAGCGATATGATCTCATAATGCTCATCATCAATTAAGACCGTTGTATTAGTGTTCGTTTCAACTTTTTGAAGAACGGCAATCGGATCGCCTGAAGTCGTATCAGTAACTTGTGTCAAGCCAGACTCAACGCCTGCCTTCAGGTCAAAATACCGTTTCTGATCCACACGGTCGATTTGCGCCAGCTTCGCGACAGGCGTCCGTGTGATGAAGTTTGACAGCGGAACAAGTCCCGCATTAGTCCGCACGCGCAAACTATCAAGCGTGGACAAGACGCGATCGTTTTCAGGAAGACGGACGCGGATTTCGATTTCCTCATCCGAGCTATCCACGCGCATCGTATCAAGCAGGATACCCCGCGTGACCATCTGCACCATCGCACCAACCGACGCCACATCAGCCCCGTAACGGCCTGCTTTTTCAACGTCCACGTCGATCTGCCAGTCGATGCCGGGCAGGGGGAGTGTGTCTTCGATCTGGGTCAGACCCGGTGTTCCTTCAAACTGCGCACGGGCAAGGGCCGTGGCGGTTTTCAGGTCATCAAGGTTTTCGCCTTTGATCCGCAGGTGCACTGGCTTCCCAGCGGCAGGGCCACGGGCTTGGGCCAAAATTTCGGTTTGAATGCCGGGGATCAGGTTCAATTCTTCTTGAAGCTCTGCGAGCACGATATCCCCGTCCAGATCAGGGCGGTCAGCGCGGTCTTCCCACGGGATCGTTTCCAGCTGGATCTGGCCAATCGTGTCACGTGGGCCCTCAGCACCACCCGTGTTCGAATTCAGCCCGCCTTCGCCCGCGAATGAAAACGCGTTCAGCACGCCGGGGTGGCCAAGGACAACGGCTTCCGCTTGTTGGACGAGGTGGTCTTTTTCTTCCAGCGACAGGTTACCCCGTGCACGGACGTAGACGATGGCCTGTTCCGGTTCGGATTCCACAAAGAATTCAACGCCATTATTGTTGGCCCCAAAGTACGTGAATGTGGACATCACAAAGAAACCAACAGCCCCGACAGCCACAATCGGCATGATCGGATTACCCGCGATGAAATGGATGAAACGCCCGAACAGCGACCGGCGATAGCCCGCTTTGATCATCCGCTGTTTGCGGGTGAACGTGGCAGAACCGAGCGTGATGGATGTCAGGATCGCGCCAAGGACGAACAGTAACATGCCCGGTAAGGACGCGAAAAAGCCTGAGGTTTGCACAGCCTCGCCTGACAAATACGCAGGGTTCAGTGTCAGCATAGCGCCGGTAAACGTGACCATCATTGCGACAGGCACAAGGGCTGCACGCACGACCCACCAAAGGTGCGCACGCATCCAGTCAGACGCCCAGCCGAACATGCGGCTCATCCGGCCTGTGACCCCGCCCATCACAGGCAAGTAGATCAGCGCCACGACAAGAGACGCGCACAGAACGAAGATCAGTGTGACGGGCAACATACCCATGAATTGCCCCGGCACACCCGGCCAGAACAGCATTGGCAGGAACGCACAAAGCGTGGTCGCAGTGGATGACACGATGGGCCAGAACATCCGCTTTGCGGCCTCTGTGTAGGCGTCCATCGGGCCTGCGCCATCACGCATCCGTTTGTCTGCGTATTCCACGACAACAATCGCCCCATCAACGAGCATCCCCACCGCCAAGATCAGACCGAACATCACGATGTTGGAAATGGTGATCCCCATCACGGCCAATAGGGCGAAACACAATAGGAAAGAGGTCGGGATCGCAAAGCCAACGAGCATTGCAGGGCGGGTACCCAAAGCCGCCAGAACCACGATCATCACCAACGCGATGGCGGTCAGTACCGACCCTTCGAGCTGGCTGACCATGGACGCAACAGCGCGCGACTGATCGTTGGATGTGCCTACGTCGATGGCAGCTTGCAGTTCGGGGGTCCAGCTTGCGCGTTCTTCTTCAACAACCACGGCGACTTCCGCCGCCGTGTCGATCAGGTTGAACCCTTTGCGTTTTACAACCTGCAAGGCAACTGTGTTCACGCCGTTAAAGCGGGCGGTGCCTGCGCGGTCTTCAAAGGTCAGGCGGATCAGCGCCAGATCACCAAGCGTGATGACGCGGTCGCCATTCGTCTTGACGGGCAGGTTATAGACATCCTGCGGGTCATCAAACGACGATGGGATTTTGACCGCAAACGTGCCTTGGGCCGTTTCAACTTCACCCGCGGCGATCAGCAGGTTGTTGTTGGACACCACGTTGATCAGTTCGCCCGCGGTGACGTTGTAGGCTTCTAGACGCAGCGGATCGATCACGACTTCCAGCATTTCGTCGCGCTGGCCAGCAAGCCCGGCTTCTAACACGCCGTCCATGCTTTCAAGACGGTCTTGCAGGTCTTTTGCGACCCTCAGCAGCGTCCGTTCAGGGACGTCGCCCGTCAGGTTCACGATGACAATGGGGAATTCAGAGAAGTTGATTTCGTTGATTGAATAGTTGTCAGCACCAGTTGGAAAAGCGCTTTCGGCTTTGTTCATCGCGTCGCGGATGTCTGCCAAGACCTTGGTCTTGTCCCAGCCGAATTCAAATTCAAGTGCGACACCTGCGTAGCCTTCAGAGGCGGTGCCGGACATGGATTTCAATCCGTCCAGATCGGACAGTTCGGTTTCCATCGGTTTGACCAGCAGCGTTTCCGAATCTGCTGCCGAAATGCCGGGGAAGGGGACGGAGACAAAGATCGCGGGGATCTCAATGTCGGGTTCACCTTCTTTGGGCAGGCCCACATACGCAAAACCCCCCGCCAAAAGCGAGAGGGCAATGAAGGCAAGAACCATGCGGGCGCGGGATGCAGCCCAATCGACTAATCCGTTCATCCTTCAACCTCCGCAAAAGTGGGGTCGACGGTCACGCCGTCGATGACAAATTCTTGACCGACGGTGATGATGTTCACAGCGTTAGGCAGGTCGGTGACCCAGACGCCTTCGGCTGTATCACGCAGCAAGGTCACGGGCATAAACAGCGCCTTGTTGTCTTCGGCGATGGTCCGGACACCAAGGGCACCGTCATCGTTCAAAGTTAAGGATGACTGCGGCACAAGATGGGCCTGACGCCCGTCCGAGGCCACGACGATTTCGACGGTTTGGCCTGCACTGATGGCATTGTCGGTATTTGGCACTTCAACCTCGACGCGGAACGTGCGGGTCGTTTCATCGGCAGAGCGGGACAGGAACGTCACCTCACCTGCAACATCCGCGCCCGTCGCGATCTTTGCACCAGCACGTGCACCAACGGTGACTTTGGTCACGTCAATTTCGGGGACAAAACCGACCAGTTTGATCGGATCAAGTTGCACGATAGTCGCGCAGGCGGCACCGGGCTGCATCAAGGTGCCAAGCTCTGCGGTATCGGTTTCCAACAACCCGCTGAACGGGGCCACAATCGTCAGACGGTCGATTTCCGCCTCTGCGGACGCGACACCCGCTTGGGCGGCTTCGATACCTGCTTGTGCAGATGCGATACCGGATTGGGCGCGTTGCAGGCCTGCGGTCGCGGCTTCTGCTGCGGCTTCGGCGCTGATCAATTGGGTTTCGGAACTGACACCGCGTTCATTCAGACGGCGTGCATTTTCGACGTTCAGGTTGGCCTCGCGCACGCGCGCCTCTGCTTCGGCGATTGATGCTTGTGCTTCAGGAACACGGCCACGTGCCTCTGCCAAGCGGGCTTCTGCTTCGGCAAGACTGGCGCTGCGTGTGCCCGGATCAAGTTCGCACAAAACGTCGCCCATGTTGACATAGCCGCCCTTATTTAGGGGTTCGGATACCACAAGACCGGATGTTTCGGCAGCCACGTTGACCTGCCGTGCGGCTTCGGTCCGGCCACGCAAAATCACGGCGCTGTCAATGTTTTGGGCTTCAGACGCTAAGGCCACAACACGGACAATTTGATCGCGGGGCGCATCTGCGACCGGTTCTTCTTCGGTTGCTTCCTCCGTGGTCTCCACGACCTGAGTTGTTTCAGTTGCTGGCCCTTGGGCAAATGCGATGACACGGTCCCGTTCAAGGATGAGCAATCCAAGGATGCCCGCCACCAGAATTGCGGTGATGAATGGAATGATCTTCATAGTCGGGCTTTCGTAATTTTGGACGCAACTGTGTGTATTGCCGTATCTAATTAACTCTACGTAAGTAGGGGCGTTTTGGTTTCATAAAAGAGCACTAAACTAATTAGTTCAGTTTTAGGGTGTTTGCCAAGTTGCCGCAAGGTCGTTTTCTGCGCCGCCGCAACCCTTTGTGTCGTCACAAATTCGCCGATGGGTCTGTGGGGCCTTGGCAATCCGCCAGCCTTCGCGATATGTACCCCGCACAAGGCAGTTTGCGCCCGCGCAAAGATGCGGCGCACTGAGGGGGATACCGTGAGCGATACCGATAGTTTTATCAACGAAGTTTCGGAAGAAGTCCGTAACGACCAGTTGTTTGGATACGTCAAGAAATACGGGTGGATCGCGATTGCGCTGATCCTCGTTTTGGTTGGCGGGGCTGCTTATTCTGAATGGACAAAAGCGCAGGATCGTGCGGCTGCACAAGCGGCAGGTGATGCGCTGATCGAAGCACTTGCAAATGACGATGTCGCTGAACGGGCAACAGCATTGGCTGCGGTCACGACAGATGGACCAGCAGAAGCCGTCACAGGATTGCTAACGGCTGCAGCGCAGCAAAGTTCCGGTGATCTGGTTGCGGCCAAGGCCACGCTTGATGCGTTGGCGGCAAGCGACGTGATCCCGCAGGCTTACCGCGATGTAGCAACGTTTAAATCCGCCACGATTGCGATCGAAGGCGAAGATCCAGCAGCGCGTCGCCAAATGCTGCAATCCCTCGCAACACCCGGAATGCCGTATCGTTTGCTCGCGCTGGAGCAAATCGCGATGATGGATGTCGCGGCAGGCGACACCGACGCTGCGGCTAACGGATTGCGTGCGATTTTGGAAGACGCGGCAGTGTCTCGGGGCTTGCGTGATCGTGCGCAAACCTTGATGGTGGCGCTTGGCGAAGAAGTAGAACCAGCCGCCGCTGAATAAGCTGCGGGTGACTAAGAATAAGATCGCGAAGGGGCAATCGTCGTGACAGGGTATTTCCGATTTAGCGCGGTGTGCGCCTTTGCAGTCCTGCTTGGCTGTGGAGAAACAGACGTGATCCTTCCGGGAGAACGTTTCGACATTCGCCCGCAGCAGAATATCGTCAATCAGGCATTGCCGATTTCGTTGCCCGGTCAAGTCGCGAATGCGTCATGGACACATCGCAACGGTAACGCTTCGCATCAGCTCACCCATCCCGCTTTGTCTGGCGCACCGCGTCAGGTGTTTGCGACTTCCATCGGCGAAGGCGACAGCCGGCGGGCCCGTATTACAGCGGACCCCGTTGTCTCTAACGGTGTGATCTACACGCTTGATGCGCGTGCAAATGTGACAGCGACTGCCACCAGCGGGACGCGGCTTTGGTCAGTGAACCTGACACCGGGCAGTGACGGGGCGCGTGATGCGTCTGGCGGTGGTGTGGCGATTGCGGCAGGCCGTGTGTTTGTGACCACGGGCTTTGGCGAAGTTGTGATGCTAGATGCTGCCACTGGTGGCGAAGTCTGGACGCAAGACCTTGACGCACCCGGCGTATCTGCACCGACTGTCTTTGGCGATCTGGCCTATATCGTAGGCCGCGACGGGACTGGCTGGGCGTTGGAAGTGGACAGCGGCCGCATCCGTTGGCAGCTTTCGGCGACACCGGCGCTTGGCGTGTTTGGTGGCGGTGCAGGCGTTGCAGTTGATAGCGGCATTGCCGTGTTCCCGTTCCCGTCTGGCGAAGTCGTCGCGACATTCCCAGAAGGCGGTTTGCGTCGGTGGTCAACTGTTGTCAGCGGTGCGCGGACGGGCAGTGCTGCGGCGACGATCAGCGATATTGCGGGTGATCCCGTGATCAAAGGCAATGACGTTTACGTCGGTAACTTTGCGGGTCAGATCGTGAAACTGGACGTGTCCAACGGCGACCGGATTTGGACAGCCCAAGAAGGCGCAGTCAGCCCTGTCTGGCCTGTTGGCAATGCGGTCTTTGCGGTCAACGACCTGAACGAACTTGTCCGTTTGAACGACAGCGACGGGACACCCGTCTGGAAGGTCCAACTGCCCGGATTGCTAGAGGCTGGCACTTTCGGCAGTTCCAACGAAGTTGTGGCGCATTACGGCCCCGTCCTAGCGGGCGGACGTCTGATCGTCGCGTCGTCCGACGGGGTGATCCGGCAGTTTGATCCGGTGTCTGGCGCGCTTGTTGGGGCTATCCCGCTTGAAGGTGGTGCTGCGTCAAACCCGGTTGTTGCAGGACAGACCCTTTACGTCGTCTCGAAAACAGGGCAATTGCACGCTTTCCGGTAAGCGACATCTGTTGCCGCTCCGGCTAGGAGAAATGAAATGAGCTTTACCCTCGCGATCGTGGGCCGTCCCAATGTCGGGAAATCCACTCTTTTCAACCGCTTGGTTGGGAAAAAACTGGCTTTGGTCGATGACCAACCCGGGGTAACGCGTGATTTGCGTGAAGGGGCTGGCCGGATTGCCGACCTCAAATTCACGGTGATTGATTCTGCCGGATTGGAAGATGCGACCGATGACAGCCTTCAGGGACGTATGCGTCGCCTGACCGAACGCGCTGTTGAAATGGCCGATGTGTGTCTTTTCATGATCGACGCACGGGCAGGGGTTTTGCCTGCCGATATGGTTTTCGCTGAAATCCTGCGTAAGAAAAACGCCAACGTTATTCTGGCCGCGAACAAGGGCGAAGGCAAAGCCGCTGACGCGACGATCCTCGAGGCCTATTCGCTCGGTCTTGGCGAACCGATCCGGATGTCTGCCGAACACGGTGAAGGCATGGGCGAACTGATGGACGTATTGCGTCCGATCCATGATGCGAACGCCGAACGTGCCGCCGCTGATGCGCCGGATGTTGACGTGGATGTGTCTGACGACGACGATGACGAAGTCCGCATTCCAACCCGTGAAAAGCCATTGCAAATTGCCGTTGTCGGTCGCCCGAACGCGGGTAAATCAACGCTGATCAACCAAATCATCGGTGAAGAGCGTCTGCTGACTGGTCCCGAAGCGGGTATCACGCGCGACGCGATTTCCGTCCAGCAGGACTGGGACGGTGTGCCGATGCGGATTTTTGACACCGCTGGAATGCGCAAAAAGGCGAAAGTCCAAGAGAAGATCGAAAAGCTGTCTGTCTCCGACGGGCTGCGCGCCGTAAAATTTGCCGAAGTCGTTGTGGTTCTGCTCGACGCCGACATCCCGTTTGAACAACAGGATTTGCGGATCGCCGATTTGGCGGAACGCGAAGGCCGCGCCGTTGTGATCGCTGTCAACAAGTGGGACATCGAGGCGAACAAGCAAGAAAAGCTGAAAGAGCTGAAAGAAGAATTTGCACGCCTGCTGCCGCAGCTAAAGGGCGCACCTTTGGTGACGGTCTCTGCGAAGACGGGCAAAGGGCTTGATCGTCTCCAACAAGCGATCATGCGTGCACATGAAGTATGGAACCGCCGTGCGACCACCGCGCAGTTGAACCGCTGGCTGACCGGTATGCTCGAACAGCACCCGCCGCCCGCACCAGGTGGTCGCCGCATCAAGATGCGTTATGCGACACAGGTGAAGACACGTCCGCCTGCCTTTGTGGTCATGTCGTCGTTCCCCGACCTCGTGCCCGAAAGCTATCGTCGGTATCTGGTCAACGGGCTGCGGAATGATTTCGACATGCCCGGTACGCCGATCCGACTGTACCTGCGCGATCAGGGCGACAAGAACCCGTATAAAGACAAGAAGTCCTACCAGCCGTCACGCCTGTCTAAGCATATGGCGACGCCTGGGACGACCGAGCGGAAAGGCCGCTCCAAATCATAACGATCACCAAGGCGGCGATCCCGCCTTGGGCTAACCACAGCACAGTTTGTTCACCGCCTTGGTTGGCAACGATGATCCCGACCAGCGCCCAAACAATGGTCAGTAGGTATTCGAGCGCGGGGCGTTGACTGTAAACAGTTAGCCCCACGACCAACGCACCGATAATCCCGATGTACGCCCAGCCAAGGCTGCCGAACACAACGCCATAACCGGCCATCGTGCTGCCGATGGACACAAAACTCGCCGCTGTCAGCCAACCTGCATAGATGCCCACAGGCACGCGGAACCACCACTGGTCAAGCGCGGGCGCCCGCAGCAGTGCAATGATCGCTGTGACCGCCATCGCGATAATCATCACCGTCGCCAGAATTGCGCTTTGCGTTGCCACAAATAACCACGGCGTCCCGATAACGAGCGACGCGATCAGATAGGGGCGTGCTTTGTCCCACGCGGGATCGTCGCTGCGTTTCCAGACGCCAAAAACGGCCGACACAACCAACCACGCGTAAATCAGGCCCCAGATGCTGAATGCATAACCGGCAGGCTGAATCGGTGGGTCAATCTGCGGAATCGGCAGTTGGTTGGATTCAAACCCTGTAAAGGTTGTGAAAGCAGGCGAGATCACGAAACTCGCGGTGAAAAGAACTGTGAGGATTGCATATATCATACCCTAGATACTCTCGGCCCGCTGTTTGGTTCACTTAAAAGTCAGGAAATTCGGACTTGTTGACCTAGGGGTAATCGCAGATCGTTGACGCAACCAGAGGGAGCGTATCATGAAACGGATTGCGATTTTTTGTGACGGCACGTGGAACACGCATGATGCGCCACATCCCACGAACGTGGTGCGTATGGCGCAGGCGGTGCGGCTCACGGCCGAAGATGGAATGACCCAGCACGTGATCTACCAGATCGGCGTGGGGTCGGGGCGCGGCGGCAATAAGATTGCAAAAACGCTGGATAAATTCGGGGGCGGGGCGCTTGGTTGGGGGCTGACCGAGAATATCGAAGAGGTCTACCGCGCCTTGGTGTTTTGCTATGAACCGGGGGACGAAGTCTACATCTTCGGCTTTTCACGGGGCGCATATACGGCGCGGTCGCTGGCAGGTATGATCCGGTCTTGTGGCATTCCGCCGCGCGATGCGGTCGGGCGGATACCAGAAGCGTTGGCGCGATACCGATCCCGCGATCCTGAAACCAAGCCGGACGATCCCGAAAGTTTCTTATTCCGCCGTGATTTTTCGCCCTACACCGCCACCAGCGAGGCCGAGTTTAACTGGCGTGTGCAAACCAAAGCGGGGCTTTGTGTTAAACTGAACCTTGCCTATTTGGGGGTCTGGGACACGGTTGGTGCGTTAGGTGTTCCGGGGTTTTTGGCGGCAGCAAAGCTGTTCAACAGGAAATATCAGTTTCACGATACCGATCTGTCGCGCAGTGTCGCATCTGCCCGCCATGCGGTTGCCATTGACGAACGCCGCCGGACGTTCCCGCCATCGCTATGGGATAATCTGGACCGCCTGAACAAACTTGCGTTGGCTGGCGAGGACGACGTGACCCTCGACCCCGCAACCGTCGGCGATTGGCCGTATCGTCAGGAGTGGTTTCCGGGCGATCACGGAACGATTGGCGGCGGCGTTGCAAAGGGTGGTTTGGCGGCCGCCAGTTTTGGTTGGATCGCGGAAGGTGCGCGGACTGCCGGATTGGACATGCGGACCGAGGTCATCGAGAAAATCGCCGCAGGCTATAACGTGCGTGAATCCGTGATGAGCAAGAAAGCCGGCATGCTCAGCGGTATGTTAGGATTCTTGTCCCAAGACAGGGCAGGACCTTCAGACCCAATCACAGTGGCCGATGTGACGAAGGCGCGGATTGCCTGTGACGCCAATTATCGGCCTAGCACATTGGCAAAAGTCATGGATGCGGTGCAGCGAACCCTTGGAAAGGATCCGCTGCTACCACCTGATTAAACGAGAGTGCCGTCGGCTGTGATGGCCGTTTTGCCACGCAGGTACGGGTGCAGGGCAGTTGGCAGATTGATTGAACCGTTTTCCTGCTGTCCGTTTTCGAGCACTGCAATCAACGCACGCCCAACTGCAAGGCCAGAGCCGTTCAGCGTATGGACGAATTCGGGTTTGCCGCCGCCTTCGGGTTTAAACCGTGCATTCATGCGACGTGCTTGGAAATCACCCGTGGTAGAGACGCTTGATATCTCGCGGTAGGTGTTCTGACCGGGCAGCCATGCTTCAATGTCGTAGGTGCGACGCGCGCCAAAGCCCATGTCGCCGGTGCAAAGCAGAACCGTGCGATATGGAACTTCGAGGCGTTCAAGAATATCCTCGGCGCAGCGCAGCATACGTTTTTGTTCGTCGTCGGATGTGTCGGGGTGACAAACTGTCACCATCTCGACTTTTTCGAACTGGTGCTGACGCAACATACCGGACGTATCGCGGCCCGCTGAACCAGCTTCAGACCGGAAGCACAACGTGTGGGCGGTCATGCGGCGGGGCAGGTCGGCGGCTTCCAGCACGTCACCTGCGACGGAATAGGTCAGGGTCACTTCGGACGTCGGGATCAACCACCAGCCATTTGTTGTCTGGTAGCTGTCGTCACCAAATTTCGGCAATTTGTCGGTGCCATACATGGCTTCGTCACGGACCAGAACTGGCGTCGAAATCTCTTCCAACCCGTTTTCTTCGACATGCACATCGATCATGAATTGACCCAAGGCGCGGTGAACGCGGGCGACAGCGCCTTTCATGTTCACAAAGCGGGAACCGGACAATTTGCCAGCCGTCGCGAAATCAAGACCCGGAATTGCTGCTGGAATTTCAAAGTGTTCCTTCGCAAAGCTCATCTCGCGCGGTTCGCCCCATTTCTTGACTTCGACGTTGTCGTCTTCATCTGCGCCTTCGGGAACGTCGTCATACGGCAGGTTCGGGATCGTCGCCAAAAGGTCAGTCAAACGCTGGTCTTCGGCTTTGGCTTCGTCGTTCAGCGTGGCGATTTGCGCCTTCTTTTCAGACACAAGCGCACGCAGACGCTGGAATTCATCCTCGTCGCCACGGCCCTTGGCGGCACCGACTTCTTTGGCGGCTTTGTTCGCGTCAGCTTGCGCCGTTTCAGCGGCCTGAATTTTCTCGCGGCGTGCTGTATCAATCGCCAAAATCTCGGACGACAAGGGCGCATCTCCACGGCGAGACAGGGCCGCATCGAAAGCGGCGGGATTGTCACGGATCATGCGGATATCATGCATTTGTTCTGTCCTTGTCTGGAAGATTTGAAATCGTGCCCCCATATGCCTCAAACAAAGGGGGCTGTGAACCGTGAAAAGCGTTAAGAAAACCAAGCGATCCGCGTTGCCATTCCTAGCCCTCCAACCTAATGTGCTGCGACTTCGGGCAATGTGTGTCCGGACAACAGATAAACAGACGACCGCTGCGGCGGCTCAACAGACTGGGGACCTCCATGCAGGGTATTGAATCACTCGTTCCATTGCTTCTCATTTTCGGGATCATGTACTTCCTTTTGATCCGTCCACAGCAAAAGAAGCTGAAGGAACATCAGGCAATGGTATCTGCATTGCGTCGCGGCGATCAGGTGATCACCCAAGGTGGCGTGATGGGCAAAGTGACAAAGGTTAAAGACGACAGCAACGAAGTTGAAGTTGAAATCGCACAAGGCGTGAACGTGCGCGTTGTACGGTCCACAATCGCGACTGTTGTGAACAAGACCGAACCAGCCAAATAAGCCTGACTATACGACCGACGACGATACGTTTGGCCGGGGAGGCCACCTGACATGCTCCAGATTTCTGCATTCAAGCAAACCATGATCTGGCTGACCTGCGCGGTTGGCCTTTTGCTGGCTTTGCCCAACGGCTTTTACACGAACGTGGAAAAGCACAATGATGCGGCGGTCCTGATCGACGGTGGTCAAACAAACGAAGAGCTAGAGGCTGATTACGGCCTTTGGCCTGACTTCTTGCCGTCCGGTCTGGTTAATCTTGGCCTTGATCTGCGCGGCGGTGCGCATCTGCTTGCCGAAGTGCAGGTCGAACAGGTTTACGCGTCCGTGATGGATGGCATGTGGCCAGAAGTCCGCGATACGTTGGTCGCCGAACGTGACGCGATTGGGTTTGTCCAACGCGATCTAGACGCACCCGAAGATGTGCTGCGGTTCTCGATCTCCGAAGAAACGGGTGTTGCCCGTGCGTTGGAACTGGTCCGCGGTTTGGCCCAGCCAATTGTCAGCCTGACAGGTGCAGGTGCCAGCAACATCGAAGTGACGGCCAACGGCAATATCTTCACCGTAACTCTGTCCGAGGCCGAAAAGCAGGCGGTAGACGAACGCACGATCCTGCAATCGCTTGAGATTATTCGCCGCCGGATCGACGAAGTGGGCACACGCGAACCGACAATTCAGCGTCAGGGTACATCGCGTATCTTGATCCAAGTCCCGGGCATCGGGTCCGCCGAAGAAGTCAAAGAACTGATCGGCACGACCGCGCAACTGACATTCCAGCCCGTCGTAGGCCGTGTCAGCGATCCGGGCGAAGCGCCGGGTTCAGGCAACGAAATCGTGCCGTCCTTGGATGAACCGGGTGTGTATTACATCCTCGAACGGACACCTGTGGTGACCGGTGAGGAACTCACCGACGCGCAGCCTGCGTTCGATCAGAACAGCCGTCCTGCCGTGAATTTCCGGTTCAACCCAACGGGTGCCCGTAAATTCGGTGACTATACGCTAGAAAACATTGGCGCGCCTTTTGCGATTGTTTTGGATAACGAAGTGATCAGCGCCCCAACGATCCAAAGCCACATTCCAGGCGGGTCCGGCATCATTACAGGTGACTTTAGCGTCGCCGAATCCACAAACCTTGCTGTTCTTTTGCGGGCAGGGGCATTGCCTGCGGAACTGACGTTCCTCGAAGAACGGACGATCGGGCCAGAGCTGGGCCAAGACAGCATCGATGCAGGTAAAATCGCCTGTATCATCGCGGGCTTGGGTATTCTGATCTACATGGCGTTGTCCTACGGTCTGTTCGGCATCTTTGCGAACGTCGCCCTGATCATCAACGTCGGCCTGATCTTTGGCCTGTTGTCGATGATTGGTGCCACGCTGACCTTGCCGGGTATCGCGGGGATCGTGTTGACGATCGGTATGGCGGTGGATGCGAACGTCATCATCTTTGAGCGGATCAAAGAAGAAATGAAAACCGCCAAAGGATCGGCCCGCGCGATTGAGCTGGGCTATGAAAAGGCGCTGTCTTCCATTCTGGATGCGAACGTCACGACCTTCATCACGGCGTTGATCCTTTTCCTTGCAGGGTCCGGTCCTGTAAGGGGCTTTGCGATCACCTTGGGGCTGGGGATCATCACATCCGTCTTCACCGCTATCTTTGTGACCCGTGCGATCATCGTGATCTGGTATGGCCGTAAGAAACCGAAGGTCCTGCCGATCAAGGGCTTCTTGAAGTTGGTCAAGGACAACACTGCATTCGACTTCTTTAGCCGTGCTAAATTGTGGCTGGGAATGTCGGCGGTTCTGGTTGTCGTGGCCTTTGGTTCCTTCATGTATCAGGGCCTGAACTACGGCATTGATTTCCAAGGCGGGACATCCATCCGGACCCAATCAGAGCAAACAATCGACGTCGGTGAATACCGTGCCGCGATTGCGCCGCTGGACCTTGGCGATGTGTCGATTACCGAAGTCTTCGATCCAAACTTTGCCGATGACCAAAACGTCGCAATGATCCGCATCCAAGCTCAAGACGGTCAGGAAAGTGTCGCGGTTGAAACCATTGATGCGGTCAAAGGCGCGTTGCTGGCGATTGATAGCACTGTGACATTCCCGTCAGTCGAATCCGTTGGTCCAAAGGTGTCTGGCGAATTGATCAAGACCGCGTTCATCGCCGTGGCGATGGCTGTGGGCGCGATCCTGCTCTACATTTGGCTGCGGTTCGAATGGCAGTTCGCGGTGGGTGCTGTTCTGGCACTTGTCCACGATGTGGTGCTGACCATTGGGATTTTCTCGGAACTGCAGATCAAGTTCGATCTAGCCATTATCGCGGCGCTTTTGACCATCGTTGGCTATTCGATCAACGATACGGTGATTGTGTTTGACCGCGTGCGGGAAAACCTGCGCAAGTACAAACAAAAGCCGCTGAAAGAGGTGCTGAACATCTCGATCAACGAAACGCTGAGCCGGACCTTGATGACCTCCGTCACCACGATGCTGGCGCTTCTTGCGTTGTTCATCCTTGGCGGTGACGTAATCCGTGGCTTCGTCTTTGCGATGATGTGGGGCGTGTTTATCGGGACGTATTCATCCGTGTTCGTGGCGACCGCAGCCCTGTTGATGCTTGGCGTCAAACGTGACTGGTCCAAGAAGGCGCCAACTGTCGGCAACCAATACGCCAACATCGACGCTTAAGGGGGATCGCAGATGCGCCTGAACGAAATCCAGTATGATGATAGCAAACCAGTCGACAGCTACGGACCGGGTTTCTTTCGGATCGGCGGACAGATGTTCGAAGGGGCAATCTGTGCGTTTTCTGGTGGCGTGGCCCCGTGGGGCGGATACGACGACGTAGAAACGATCCTGACCCGCAAGGACGACATCGATGTGGTGTTTATCGGGACAGGGGCGGAAATTGCGCATCTGCCGACCGATTTCCGCGACGCATTGGAAGAGGCCGGATTGGGTGTCGAAGCGATGGCATCACCTGCCGCGTGCCGGACCTATAACGTCTTGTTGTCCGAAGGGCGCCGCATCGCGGTGGCCCTTATTCCGGTTTAATGCTGGAGGTCCGTGATCTGACCTGTACGCGCGGCGGTATCGCTGTGCTTGCAAATGTTGGATTTGCGGTGAAGGTGGGCGAAGCATTGGTGCTGCGCGGGCCCAACGGGATCGGGAAGACGACGTTACTGCGGACGATCGCGGGACTGCAACCTGCGCTGAAAGGCGACGTGATCGCGGAACCCGAAACAACGGCCTACGCAAGCCACGCCGACGGCGTGAAAGATGCGCTGACAGTGCGCGAAAACCTTGCGTTCTGGGCTGAAGTCCACGGCGGAAAGTTGGACGACGCAGCCTTCGACCACTTTGAAATCGCAGACCTGAAAGACCGGATCGCGGGGACATTATCGGCGGGGCAAAAGCGCCGGTTGGGCCTGTCGCGTTTGGCCGTGGTCGGGCGACCCGTTTTGTTGCTGGACGAACCGACGGTGTCGCTTGACGGGTTTTCCGTCAAGATGTTCGCGAAATTCTTGGCGGAGCAGCATTTGGCACTAGGCGGTGCGGCCGTGATCGCCACCCACATCGACCTCGGGCTGGACCTGCCGGAACTGGATCTGACACCGTTCAAAGCCGTTGAGACCGACAACGACGGGGCGTCGGACGAGGCGTTTTTATGAGGGCGGGCTTGTGATCGCGCTTCTGATGCGAGACTTGCGACTGGCCATTCGGGCAGGCGGTGGCTTTGGCCTTGGGCTCGCGTTTTTTCTGATCGTGGTGGTGCTCGTGCCATTTGGGGTTGGGCCAGAGGCGGGGCTGCTGAGCAAGATCGCACCGGGCATTCTATGGGTCGCGGCACTGTTGGCAGCACTTTTGTCGCTCGACCGGATTTTTGCACTCGATTTTGAAGACGGATCACTGGCGTTACTCGCCACATCACCGCTGCCTTTGGAAGGTGTCAGCTTGATCAAGGCGCTGGCGCATTGGATCACCACCGGACTGCCACTTTGCTTTGCAGCGCCCGTATTAGGGTTTCTGTTGCACCTACCGACAGATGCCTACTGGTTCCTCGTAATCTCACTGCTGATCGGCACGCCCGGTCTGTCGATGATCGGCACTTTTGGGGCGGCGCTGACCGTGGGGCTGCGACGCGGTGGCCTGTTGCTATCATTGCTGGTTTTGCCGCTTTATGTCCCGACGCTGATCATGGGGGCGGATGCGGTCAGGCGCGGGGCGGACGGGATGCAGGCCACGACACCGCTGATGTTGCTCGGCGTGATCACATTAGGGTCAATTGCAGTGCTACCCTTCGCTACGGCTGCTGCATTGCGGGTTAATCTGCGTTAGACAGGCCCATGGCCTAGGGAGTTGATGGTACTGATGTCATTGTGGGAATACGCAAATCCAAAGAAATTCATGGATTGGACGCGACCTGTGCTGCCTTGGGTGGCAGGGGCGGCGGCGCTATGTCTAGCGGTTGGATTGATCTGGGGGTTCTTTTTCACGCCTGATGATTTCCGGCAGGGGTCGACGGTCAAGATCATCTACTTGCATGTCCCCGCAGCGCTAATGGCGATCAATGCGTGGTTGATGATGCTAGTAGCGTCGTTGATCTGGATCGTGCGTCGGCATCACGTGTCGGCACTGGCAGCCAAGGCAGCGGCACCTGTCGGGATCACGATGACGCTGATCGCTTTGGTTACAGGTGCACTGTGGGGATCACCGATTTGGGGGACATATTGGGAATGGGATCCGCGACTAACGTCATTCCTGATCCTGTTTCTGTTCTACCTCGGCTACATGGCACTGTGGTCCGCGATCGAGGATTCGGACACGGCGGCAGATCTGACATCGATCCTGTGCCTTGTCGGGTCAATTTTCGCGATCCTGTCACGCTACGCCGCACAATTCTGGAGCCAAGGTCTGCACCAAGGCGCGTCGCTGTCGTTGGATAAAGAAGAGAACGTGTCGGACGTGTTCTGGCAACCGCTGGTGATCACGATGATCGGCTTCGGGCTGCTGTTTGTGGCGTTGGTTTTGCTGCGGACACGCATGGAGGTGCGGTTGCGCCGGATCAAAGCGCTAGAAGCGCGGGCAAGGAGGGCATGATGCCGGATTTGGGTGCCTATGCGTTCGAGATTTTGATGTCCTACGGGATTTCGCTGGGCTTGTTAGGGGGCTTGATCGGCCTATCTATATGGCAAGGCCGTCGCGTGAAGGCGGCGTTGGAACGGATTGAAAAGAATGGCTAAAGTGTCACCGATGCTCGTGCTACCGCCTGTGATTTTTGCAGGGTTGGCAGGGTTGTTTCTCAGCGGGATGTTCCGCGAAAATCCGGGTCAATTGCCGTCGCAATTTGTCGGGCAAACTGCGCCCGCATTGCCGGCAGAGGCGATCAACGGCGAGCCATTGTTGACGGTAGACGACCTGCAATCGGGCGAAGTCACAATCGTGAATTTCTGGGCCAGTTGGTGCCCGCCTTGCCGTGCTGAACACCCGTATTTGCTGGAACTCGATGCGGCTGGTTACCGCGTCGCGGGGATCAATTTCCGCGATTTGCAGGATCAAGCGACTGAATATTTGGAAGACGATGGTAATCCGTTCTTTGCCACGGGCTTTGATCCGCGTGGTCGGTCCGCGATTGATTGGGGCGTCACAGCACCGCCCGAGACGTTCATCATCGGTGGCGATGGGACTGTCCTGCATCGGCACGTCGGCCCGCTGGTCGGGTCGGTTGTTGAACAGCAGTTCTTGCCTGCGCTAGAAGCCGCGCTGGCCGAATAGGTTTGACCTGATTGACCTCAGCAAGGCTGAGGATTTCATGATTATGACGCGCGGGTTGCAGTGGTGCGGTCCGCATTAGATTGTGTTGTGTGCCGCAGCGTTTGATGCCTCCGGCGGGGATATTTAGGACCAAAAGAAATGCAAAAGGCCCGCGTCAGACGCGGGCCTTTTCGTTTTTCGAGAGAGCGGGGTTTAGGCCGCTTTGGCGAGGTTACGCAGCACGTAGTGCAGCACACCGCCGTTTTCGATGTATTCAATCTCGACCGCTGTATCGATGCGGCATTTGACTGTGATCTCTTTCACGGTGCCGTCGCCCATCGTGATGGTCGCCGGTACGTTTTGCAAAGGCTCGATTGTGTCGAGACCAGAGATCGCAACTGTTTCGTCACCTGTCAGGCCAAGTGATTTACGTGTGTCGCCGCCAGTGAATTCGAACGGAATGACACCCATGCCAACGAGGTTGGACCGGTGGATACGTTCAAAGTTTTCAGCGATCACCGCTTTCACGCCCAGCAGGGCTGTGCCTTTGGCTGCCCAGTCACGTGAAGAGCCAGCACCGTATTGTTCGCCTGCGAAGACGACCAGCGGCGTGCCTGCTTCCTGATGCGCCATTGCCGCGTCAAAGATCGCTGCTTGGTTGCCATCTGGACCTTTTGTGTAGCCGCCTTCAACACCATCGAGCATTTCGTTCTTGATGCGGATGTTGGCGAAGGTGCCGCGCATCATGACCTCGTGGTTCCCGCGACGTGAGCCGTAGGAGTTAAATTCACGCACAGGCACCTGACGTTCGATCAGGTACTGACCCGCAGGTGTTGTGTCCTTGAATGACCCAGCAGGAGAGATGTGGTCAGTTGTGACCATATCACCCAAGATCGCCATGACTTTCGCGCCGGACAGGTTGCTGATTTTGCCTGGATCCTTGGACATACCTTGGAAGTAGGGCGGGTTTTGGATGTAGGTTGACGCGGCTGGCCAGTCGTATGTTTCAGAATCCGGTGTCTGAACGGCCTGCCATTTTTCGTCGCCTTTGAAGACGTCAGCGTATTTCTTGATAAACGCTTCGCGGGTCACTGTCTGTTCAACCAGATCGTTGATCTCTTGGTTGGTTGGCCAGATATCTTTCAGGAAGACGTCGTTGCCGTCTTTGTCCTGACCGATGGCATCAGTGGACAAGTTGATGTCCATTGTGCCAGCCAGCGCGTAGGCCACGACCAGAGGCGGGGACGCGAGGTAGTTCGCGCGCACGTCTGGTGAAATCCGGCCTTCGAAGTTCCGGTTACCGGACAGAACGGATGTCGCGACCAGATCGCCTTCGGCAATGGCGTCGGACAGTTCTTTCTGGATCGGGCCAGAGTTACCGATACATGTGGTGCAACCGTAGCCAACCAAGTTGAACCCGATTTTGTCGAGATCTTCTTGCAGGCCAGCTGCTTCAAGGTATTCGGACACAACCTGTGAACCAGGTGCGAGCGATGTTTTGACCCAAGGTTTCCGGTCCAGACCCAGTGCCGCCGCTTTACGTGCAACAAGGCCAGCGCCGATCATGACGTATGGGTTGGATGTGTTGGTGCAGGACGTGATGGAAGCGATAACAACTTTGCCTGATTCCATTGTGTAGTCTTCGCCGGCGACAGTTACTTCTTTGCCCATTGGACGTTTGAAGGTCTCTTCCATTTCTTTGGCGAATGCAGATTTCGCGCCAGTCAGTGCAACGTAATCTTGTGGACGCTTTGGACCTGAAATCGCTGGAACGATTGTGCCCATATCAAGCGACAATGTTGCTGTGTAGACTGGTGCGTAGTCCGCATCGCGCCAGAAACCGTTGGCTTTTGCGTAGGCTTCGACCAAAGCGATCCGGTCTTCGTCGCGGCCAGTGTTCCGCAGGTAACGCAGTGTTTCGCCATCAATTGGGAAGAAGCCACATGTCGCACCGTATTCTGGTGCCATGTTTGCGATGGTTGCACGGTCTGCCAGTGGCAGACGGTCCAGACCTTCGCCGTAGAATTCAACGAATTTGCCGACAACGCCCATTTCGCGGAGCATTTCGACAACTTTCAGCACGAGGTCGGTGCCTGTTGTGCCTTCGACCATTTCGCCTGTCAGCTCAAAGCCAACAACTTCTGGGATCAGCATGGACACGGGCTGACCAAGCATCGCAGCTTCAGCTTCGATACCGCCAACGCCCCAACCCAGAACGGCCAAACCGTTGACCATTGTTGTGTGGGAATCAGTTCCGACGAGCGTGTCAGGGTAAGCCACTTCAACGCCGTTTTGGTCAGTGTCTGTCCAAACCGTCTGCGCGAGATATTCGAGGTTCACCTGGTGACAGATACCTGTGCCCGGAGGAACAACACGGAAGTTGTTAAACGCTTTCTGACCCCATTTCAGGAATGTGTAGCGTTCGAGGTTCCGTTCGTATTCACGGTCCACGTTCATCTGGAACGCACGTGGGTTGCCGAATTCGTCGATCATCACAGAGTGGTCGATGACCAGATCAACTGGGTTCAGCGGGTTGATCTGCTGAGCGTCACCGCCAAGCGCCACAATACCGTCGCGCATCGCAGCAAGGTCAACAACAGCTGGAACGCCGGTGAAATCCTGCATCAGAACGCGGGCAGGGCGGTACGCGATTTCAATCGGGTTCTTGCCGCCTTTGACAGCCCAATCAGAAAACGCCTTGATGTCGTCTGTTGATACAGAGAAACCGCCGTCTTCGAAACGCAGCAGGTTTTCAAGGACCACTTTCAACGCGGCTGGCAGCTTGGAAAAATCGCCAAGGCCTGCGGCTTCTGCAGCTTCGATAGAATAATAGTCGATGGACTTGCCACCAACGGTCAGGGTTTTACGGGTTTTGGCTGTATCTGTGCCAACGGTTACAGTCATGGCTGTCCCTTTCAAATGAGGAAGATTTGGCTTGATTGGCTTTTGCACCAAGGGGTGCGGAGGATCAAGGGTTAATTTGTATACCGTTGCACACAATGACGCGCGACGGTTGTAAAAACCGTGGCATTCGGGTCGCCACTGGCAAGTATGACATGTTGCTCGCGATTGGTTGATTGGCCTGTGTGCCAGTTAATCCTTAGATGTGTGTCCGTAGCCAAAAGAAGAGAATCCCTATGCGCCACCTTTTGCGGACTGCCGCCTTGATGACGACCTGCTTTGCAGCACCGGCTTTGGCCGATATGTCGCCTGTTGTGGTTGAACTTTATACGTCGCAAGGCTGCTCCTCTTGTCCGCCGGCAGATGAGATGCTGACCGAATTGGCCGCACGTGACGACGTTATCGCATTGGCGTTACATGTTGATTACTGGGATTACATTGGTTGGGTCGATGAATTCGCCAATCCCGCTTACACCCAGCGCCAACAGGATTATGCCCGCGCGGCAGGTGAAACGACGATCTATACGCCACAGTTCGTGATTGCAGGGCAGGACATCGTTATCGGCGCACGTGGCATGGATGTGGCTGATCTGATCGCCGCACGCCGGATCGAAGACCAGCCCGTTGATGTGGACCTGACGTGGACCGAAGACACGCTGAGCATTACGGCCCAGATGGACGATGCGCCGGCTCCAGATGGCTATGTTGTGCAACTGGCGCAGATTTTGCCGGTCCAATCTATCGACATTCAACGTGGTGAAAACGCTGGAAAAACAATCCAGTATTCCAACGTCGTGCAGTCGATCACTGTTCTTGGACAGTGGGACGGCGTGGAACCCATCAGTTTCGAAGCCGATGTGACCGACGCTGATCAAGTCGCAGTTATCGTGCAACGTGGCACAAACGGTCCGGTCGCAGGTGCAGCCAAACTGATTAACTAGCAGCAGGCTTACCCTTCGGCTGCTTCCAACGTCTGTGAACCCAGAACCATTGTGCAGGCGTCGCAGTGACCCGTGCTTCCAAGCGTTTAGTCATTTCCGTCATCATGATCTCTGGCGTGTCCGGCGCGATCGGCGCTTCGACATGAACGTCAAAGCTCAGGCCGTCGTCTTTTCGAATACCGAAATAGGGAATCACGATTGCCCCCAGCCGCAAAGCAAGGTCAGCGGCAGAGGTCGCAGTACGCGCTGGATGCCCCAGAAACGGCAGGTTGATGCCGCCGCTATTGGCCACGTCGAACAATAGCGTCGCCATACCGCCTGATTTCAGATGTTTGGCGAAGCCGATGGTGCCTTGGCGACCCTGCGCAAAAACAGGCCCGCCCCATGACGACATGGTTTTGGCGTAGTGGGCGTTGAAATAGGGATTTGCCATTGGACGATAAAGCCCGCCGATGGTCAGGCCGGTTTGCGTCAGCACGTGACGGGGCGCTTCGTGATTGCCGATATGGCCAGTGACAAAGATGACAGGTGTCTCGGATTCGCGGGCCTGTGCCAGCGCATCGAGACCTTCGCCAACCGGAACCGTATCCGACAGCCGCTGCCCGAATTCCCGCCAAGAATAGTTTTCAATCAGCGTGCGGCCAAAGTTGTCGCAAACGGCGGTGGCCATCGCCCGACGGTCTGCAGGTGACTGATCAGGGTAGATTCTCGCAAGGTTTGTTTCAGCGCGGGTGCGGTAGCTGGTCAGCGGCCCAATCCCGTTCGCCATGATACGACCCATCGCACGGACGCGCTTTTCATAGGGCAGTTGCATGACCGTGCCCAACAGGCCGCGCAACACGCGATCTGTCAGCCAATCTGCATGTGAAGGGGCGCGGTCTGCCATTGGGGTTAACGCGGGCTCCGCGCGATACCTGTGCCGATCATGCTGTCGCGGGTGACAAGTGCAGCAAGCGCCGCCTCAGACATGTCATCTGTGCCAGCGGGGCGGGCAGGGATCACGACGTAGCGCATATCTGCGGTGCTATCGTGGACCCGAACAGTCACATCATCCGGCAAAGTCACGCCAAATTCAGCCAAGACAGAGCGCGGTTCGCGGACGGTGCGGGACCGGTATGCCCGCGATTTATACCAATCCGGCGGAAGGCCCAGCAGGTTTCGCGGGTAACACGAACATAGCGTGCAAACGACGATATTGTGGACGTCAGACGTGTTTTCCACGGCGATCAATTTCATCGGACCGATATCGAAGCCCATCTCGCTTGCGGCTCTCGACCCATCCGCAAGCAGCCTTTCACGAAAGGCGGGATCGACCCACGCGCGGGCAACAACGGCCGCGCCGTCTGCCGGACTACGCGCATCCATCGCTTCGATTTGTGTGGCGATCTCTGCGGGTGTTGTCACACCCTTGTCGATCAAAATCTCACGGATCGCGATTTCCATCTGTTGCCAGTAGGTGAGCGTCGTGTCCTGATCTGGACGATAAGGATGGCCTGAAGGCGATAGGTGGTCATGGTCGTGATGATCATGTGGCATCGTCAGTGATCCTTTCGAGCCAATGTGCGTAGATTTCCGCTTCAAGAATGTCCGTCGGGTTTTCGGCAGCGTCGCCCCAAACCTCGGCCATGTCAAAACGCACGCGCAACAATTGGCCCGGTTGCGCCGCGATCCCGTAGGCAAGGTCTTCGGGGTTTGCAAATGGCCCGAGTGTGCGTTCAACGACGCCACTTTTGCCGCGCAGATAATAGGGGGTGCGGACGTGACCAGGTGGGATGTCTGTCTTTACCCGCACATGTTCCTGAACGCTGAAGCTACTCACTTGCCGCGTCCCCGTAGGTGGTACCACGCGATGCAACTTCCGACATCTTTTGCGCAAGTTCTGCCGTCGTATAGACACCGCCTTCGATCAAGTTTTGATTGATCGACATGATCCAGCGCTCATAATACGTCATCTGATCAAAGCTCTCGACGGGCATGTCTTCAAGGACACGGCGCAGACCATCCACCGTGAAATGCCCCTTGGTGGAGCACAAGACCATCAACGCATCAACGCGCTTTTCCCAGATTGCGAAGTCATGTGACGCATCTGGAACCGGACCAGCGGCATCGCCGCCCATGTCGTGCCAACGTCTGCCGATTTGTGGTGTCTTATCTGTCATTTGGCGACGATACCTGAGGATAGCGCAGACTGTCCATCACCGATCCCGCGTCAGGGTCTATTCGTCGTCTTCATCGTCCGTGGATTGATAGGTAATCCCGCCGTCTTCGGCCAATGTACGGATCGCGGTCGTGACGACATTCATCGCCGCTTCGCCAGTTTTGCGTTTCACAGGGCCCATTTCGTCAACCGCTTCGCGAATTGATCCTGCCATCCTTTGGGACATGTTCGCCAGAATGTATTCGGCCCCCGCGGCTTCGTCGTCGGACCCTGCAAGTGCCGCTGAAATTGCGACATTCAGTTCGTCCGCATCAACGGCGCGAATACAGACAGGGATATCGGTTCCTTTGATCCGTGTCGCGATGTCTGCAAATGTGAAAATGTTCTTGCGGACATCATCTGCAAACTTGGGATCATCGCCATTCAACGATGTCAGCACATCTTCGCGGGTGGCGGCAGGGCTGGTGTTCAAGATCGCGCCAAGGCGTGCATCCGGCCCACGATTGAATGCGATCGTCGTTTTTTCACAATGATCGCGCATCAACGCCTTACCAATCTTCAGGACTGCACCAGGGGAAACGGACGATGTTTGGGACATACCAAAACTGATCCGCCGCGCGCGTTCACCCGGCAGTTTTCCTAAAACTTCAGCGGCCTTCGCGACCGGCAGTTTGGATAGAACAATTGCGCCGATGTGCGTGCTTTCGGCTTCCATCAACGTGACAAGATCGTCTTCTGACAGGGCCGTCACCATTGGCCATGGATCACCATTTTGGGCAGCAATGATTTCTGCGCGCAACCGTTCGGCCAGATCAGGGCTGATCTGGTCACCAAGCGCATCAAGCGCTTGCAGCGTGCTGCCGGGTGCGACAAGACCGATTGAATCCAGTTCTTCGAGAAATTCCGCCGCGACCTGTTCGACCGTCGATTTGTCGACGAGCCGAATAGCCCCAAGTTCGTGCGCCAACGCCGCTTGCAGCTTTTCCGGCATACGGGTCAGGGGAATCCCGTTCCCATCGCGGAAAAGCATTTGAACGATCAATGCAGCCTTGCGCCGACGCGTAAGGCCAGCGGGCGGAGTAGGGGATGCGGAGGATAATTGGCCAAGCTGTTGCATGGCCTTGTTGTCTCACTTCGTCCTAAACAAAGTGTAAAGACAATCAGTCATTTGCAGGGTGTGTATAAAGAATCGACATCTCTTTCAGCGCAGCCGCTGTTTCAGGCGAAAGCGCCTGTAGATTGTCGGTCAGCGCATGCATTTCGTGCAGATGGCCCATGATTTCATCAGTCTCGGCCTTCGTAAATTCACGGTCAGGACGGGCAAACGCGCAAATGCTTGGGCTTGCGTCTTCGCCAACGGCGCATGCGATCCCGTATTTCAGGCCGTGCTCTGCAGCTGCTTTGAAAACGCCAGCAACATCCAAGTCAGCCAATTCGGCCCAAGTGCGGGATCCACGGTTTTCAAACCCCCAATGCACAGCCGGATCCGTCATGACGTATCCGTTCTGGGAATAGTGATCCAACCACTTCTTTTCGTATGTCTGGAACAAGAAAGTCGGGGTCGTATAACGGATGTGCAAGGCCAAAGCGTAGCCAGAAGGTGACAAGACCTTCAGCTCTGCTAATTTCGCTTTTATTTCAGCCTGTCCAGCCATAATATCGCACTCGCTTTATAGTTGCCTGTATGACGTTTCAGTATATACAGGCCCAAACCTACCTGTGTGGCGCATGTTACCCGAGATGTCGTGTTTGTGTTAGTGCTTTTTGAGGGTTCGGCTCAATAGGATAATTGATGGAACGGCTCCTTAGTTCTGATGACCTCAACCAGCTTGCGCCCGCAGGGTTCCATATTGCGTTGCGTATCGGTTTTGCTTTTCCTCTCGAAGAACAAAATGCTTTCCCGCCGCCATGGGTCGAACACTACACAATGCAGCGGTTTATGCTGTTCGATCCGGTTATTAGATGGGTCTACAGCAGTTCTGCAGCGGCGATTCGCTGGAGCGAAATTGAACTAGAAGACCCGCGTAAGGTGCTTGCCCAAGCACAGACATTTGGGCTGCGATACGGGGCCACTGTATCTGTCACTGACAAGGTTCAAAAAGGTTTACGATCCTTCGGGTCGTTTGCACGAAATGATCGCGAATTTACAGACCTCGAAATCCGGCTTCTGAACGCATTTATCCAACGACGTCATGAGGAAACAGCACCTCCGTCAAACCTGACGCGCGCCGAACTTGAAGTGCTTCAAATGATTAAAAACGGCGAACGGATTAAGCAGATCGCACATGAATTAGGCGTCAGCGAAGGTGCCATCAAGCAGAGGTTGAAGAACGCGAAGCTGAAACTGGATGCCAAAACGGGGCCTCAGGCCGCAGCTTTGGCCAGTCAGTTCGGACTAATTTAGTTCCAAATTTAGTTGATTTTTGAAAACTGGGAATGTTTCTAACTGGTTAATAGTAATGGCTGTTAAGACCTATTAACTATAAAATTATTTATAAACTTTCCTAAAATGCTATGCGTTGACTCTCTAAAGTGGAGAGGGAACCATGGAAAATATTACGTTTAAACTTGCGGACATGCACCAACATGGTGCTGCTTTTTTTGAATTTCTTGCCCTGCGTAAGAAGTTCTTCGTCGATAATCTTGGGTGGGATATCCCCCATGACGAATCACATGAGATGGATCAATATGACAACCCACAGGCGAGCTATTCGCTTGTATTGAAGGATGGCAAAGTGATCGGTGGGGCACGGGTGATGCCGACAACGTCACAATGGGGCACACATACGTATATGCTGCGTGACGCCGTCCAGGGGAAATTGATCGATATTCCAGCCAACATCATGGGGCGCGATATTGTCGACGCGGACATGTGGGAATGTACCCGACTTGTGATGTGCGATAGCGTCCGGACACATGCAGAACGCAGCACATGTTTGCGCATGATCGTGGACGGGCTGATCGATCTGGCCAACGAAAAAGGCGCGACCAAACTGATGTGTCTGTCTACCTTGGCGATGATGCGCGCACTGCGTCAGCTTGGCTATGATGCGGAACGTATGGGTGACACGTATCTCAATGATGGCGATGGCCGCCGTTACGCCGTTCTGGGCATGTCAGCTGCACGTCAGACCGCCTTTGTGCCGAAAGCTACGCACCGTCCGCAGCCACAGCCGCTACACGCGCCGTCAAAGGTGTAACGGTGCGGGGTTTAACGAGTTTTCGGTCATGTGCGCGGTATAAAAAAAGAAACGGGAGGCAATCTGCTGCCCCCCGTTTATCTGTTTAACTCGTTGTTTCAGCGACGCAAGTGTTTGCGTCCGCGTCAAAAACCATACCTTCAGCGCATGATATTGCTGCTTGCTGATCCATCGCATGGGACCCATGGCACCCTTGGGCGAAGGCCGCCACAGGCGAGATGGCAATGAAAAGGGCGGCGATAGTCAATTTGATCTTCATCGTTCACTCCTATTTGTTTCCGTAGGGGAAACTTAGCAGCAAATCCATAAAAGTCACGTTGACGTTTCGCCGACCGCTTAGCCAAAGACCCGTTTGAAGATCGTGTCGACGTGTTTGGTGTGGTAGCCAAGGTCGAATTTCTCTTTAATCTCGTCTTCAGACAAGGCCGCAAGAACGTCGGCATCACCAAGCAATTCTGTTTGGAAATCTTTGCCTTCTTCCCAAACTTTCATCGCGTTGCGCTGCACCAGTTTGTAGCTGTCTTCACGGCTGACACCAGCTTGCGTCAATGCCAGCAGAACCCGCTGGGACATCACGAGGCCGCGGAATTTGTTCATGTTGGCCAGCATGTTGTCCGGGTAGATCACCAGCTTTTCGATCATACCTGCCAGACGGTTCAGCGCAAAGTTCAGCGTGATCGTCGTGTCCGGACCAATCGCGCGTTCCACAGAGGAATGCGAAATATCGCGTTCGTGCCACAGCGTGACGTTTTCAAGAGCAGGGGTGACGGACATACGCACAAGGCGCGCAAGACCCGTCAGGTTTTCAGTCAGCACAGGGTTACGCTTGTGCGGCATCGCGGAAGAACCCTTTTGACCCTTTGAGAAGAACTCTTCGGCCTCAAGCACTTCAGTACGCTGCATGTGGCGGACTTCGGTGGCGATGTTTTCCATGGAAGACGCGATCACACCCAAAGTCGCAAAGAACATCGCGTGACGGTCGCGTGGGATAACCTGAGTGGAAATCGGTTCAGGTTTCAGGCCCATCTTTTCGCAAACGTGCTCTTCGACGCTTGGATCAATGTTCGCGAATGTACCAACCGCACCAGACACAGCACCGGTCGCGATTTCTTCGCGGGCCAGTTTAAGGCGGGCAAGGCCACGATCCATTTCGGCGTAGAAGCGCGCGAATGTCAGACCCATTGTGGTTGGTTCCGCGTGGATACCGTGGGACCGACCGATGCGAACGGTTTCTTTATGCTCGATCGCACGGTCCTTCAGAGCTGCAAGAACGCGTTCCATGTCTTTGATCAAGATGTCAGAGGCGCGCACCAGCTGGACGTTGAATGTGGTGTCCAGAACGTCGGACGATGTCATGCCTTGGTGTACAAAACGGGCTTCGTCGTTGCCGACGATATCGGCAAGGTGGGTCAAAAACGCAATGACGTCGTGCTTGGTCACAGCTTCAATCGCGTCAATCGCGGCCACGTCGAACTCAACATCCTTGGCTTTCCAGACCGCGTCCGCGTTTTCCTGCGGGATCACGCCAATGGCAGCTTGGGCGTCACAGGCGTGGGCCTCGATCTCGTACCAGATGCGGAACTTGGTGGCTGGCTCCCAAATGGCAGTCATTTCGGGGCGAGAGTAACGTGGGATCATGGGATCATGGCCTTTTGTGAATGGGCAACAGCGTATCCGCGCGTCATAAAGGGCCGCGACCTGAGGCTCAAGTGCCGTTAGGTCAGAAGAACAAGGGCAGGGACGATGATGTTAAAAGCGGCTGATTTCGCGGGCGATTGGCAGTTAGACCGCACGATCACGGATCGGCACGGCGGCATGGATGGCACTTTGCAGGGGCTGGCGACGCTGGCGGGGCAAGGTGATGCGTTGCGATACGAAGAAACGGGGCGGCTCAAACTGCAAAGCGGACCTGTGATGGAAGCGACGCGGGCCTACCTTTGGACGTTCGAAGGCGCACGCGTCGTCGTGCGATTTGCGGATGGTGCTGATTTTCACAGCTTCATTCCAGAAGGAACGGTGCCGGGGACGTCACATCTGTGCGGTGAAGATTTATATGACGTGACCTATGATTTCCGTGATTGGCCCGCGTGGACAGCGACGTGGTCGGTGCGCGGACCACGTAAGGATTACACCTCTGTGTCGCATTACAGCCGATAGGTTTCGACGCAAACATCTTGCAAGTGCAGCATCGCTCGGGCAATAAGTTCCGCAACGTATAACAAAGCGGGGGAAAGCCTGATGGCATTCGCACTCAACGACAAAGTTCTCATCGACACATTTGCCAATAACGAAGGCGCAATGCGCCGCGCCAAACAAGCGATCATGGTGATCCTTGGTGTGGCTGTGCTGGCCCTGACCGCAAAGATGCAGTTCTTCATTCCGGGCAATCCTGTGCCTGTGACACTGACAACATTCGCAGTTCTGACAATCGGCGCAGGTTACGGCGCACGTTTGGGCGCATTGACTGTTGCGGGTTACCTCGCGATCGGTGCGATGGGTTTCGACGTGTTTGCTGGGTCCTCTGCTGAAA
Source organism: Rhodobacteraceae bacterium S2214 (assembly GCA_025141675.1). Lineage (NCBI taxonomy): Bacteria > Pseudomonadati > Pseudomonadota > Alphaproteobacteria > Rhodobacterales > Paracoccaceae > Rhodobacteraceae bacterium S2214. The sequence goes on along the minus strand of CP081161.1, from coordinate 2,491,735 downwards.
AAGCAGGTCTTGTTTACATGATGGGCGGCACTGGCGGCTACCTTGTTGGGTACATGCTGGCGGCACTGGCGCTGGGTGTTGCGGCACGTAAAGGCTGGGACCGTAACGTTGTGACGATGGGTCTGGCGATGCTCGTGGGCTCTGCGCTGATCTACATCCCCGGCTTGCTGTGGCTGCACCAGTTCGCATCCGGTTGGGAGCAGACACTGGCATGGGGTATCACACCATTCCTGATCGGTGACGCGCTGAAATTGGCACTGGCAGCATTGATCGTGCCAGCGCTGTGGAAGCTGATCGGCAACGCACGCACATAATCAAACCTTGGTTTGAAGCAATCGAAAGGCGCAGCCGTTGGCTGCGCCTTATTTTTATTCTGGTGTGTGTTGCGACTGGACACGGGAATAACGTGGGCCAGTGGGCGTTTTAGAGTTCTGCATGCCTCCGGCGGAGGTATTGAAGACCAAAAGAAGCTGGCCTAAACCAGTTTCGTGACCACTTCGTTGGTGCGTTCCAAAGTTTTGTGGACCGGACATTTATCTGCGATTTCCAACAGGCGGGTTTTTTGTTCGTCGTCTAGATCACCTGTGAGGTGGATCGTTCGTGTGAAACAGTCGATCTTGTCGCCCGCTTTGCTGTCGCTTGCGTGGCATTTGCCGTGGTCGACATCGACTGAGATACCATCCACTGGCCAGCCTTTGCGTCGCGCATACATCCGTATTGTCATCGATGTGCACGCCCCTAGCCCCGCAGAGACCAGACCGTACGGCGTCGGTCCAGTGTTCGTGCCGCCGACTTTGACCGGCTCGTCCGCGACCATCGTGTGATCGCCGACTTGGATGGTCTGGGCGAAACTATCGGGGCTGGTTTCGGTGACGCGCAAGGTGCCCTCTGGCGCTTTGGCGACCTGTGTTTCGACCGGAGCGGGCAGGTAGCGCCGTGACCACGTCGTGATGACATCAACGGCGTAGGCCGCGTCTGCGGGTTTGCTGAGCAGGTGATCGGCATCGTCGAGTGTCACGAAGCTTTTAGGGTGTTTGGCACCAAGGAAAATCTCGCCTGCATTTTCAATACCCACAACGTGGTCACGCGGGGCATGAAGCACTAGCAGGGCGGCGTTCAATTTGGCCAACGCAGGTTGCAGGTTTGCGGCAGCCACATCATCGACAAAACCCTGTCCGATATTCAGCGGACGCCCGCCAAGCTGCACTTCGGCCACGCCGTGTTCTGCAATGCTTGCCAAGGCGGCCCCGAAGTTGTGGGTGACATGACCCGGATCGGCAGGAGCACCGATGGTCACGACGCCTTTGATAGACGGCATGTCGGGTGCTGCACGCAGGACAGCGGCACCGCCCAATGAATGCCCGATCAGCAGCGTTGGCGTCAGGCCACGGCGATCCAGTTCGGCCGCGGCTGCATGCAGGTCCGCGACGTTAGAGCTGAACGTCGTGGTCTCGAACGCGCCTTCGGAATGGCCGAGCCCTGTGAAATCAAACCGCAGCACAGCGATGCCGTTATCCGCAAGCCCGCTTGCCAAACGACGCGCGGCCACGATCTCCTTGGAGCAAGTAAAGCAATGCGCGAAAAGCGCCACAGCCCGTGGCGTTCCATTTGGCATATCGAGCCGCGCGGCCAGCATATGGCCTGCGTGGCCGGCGAAGGTGAATTTTTCGGATGTCATAGTGTCTTTCCCGTTTCTTGGGCCCCGTTGCCGGGTCATCGTCTTGCGTTGGGTCATAGGTGGCGTTTGAACGCGGGCGGCGCAATCTTTGCGTGGGCTTGTCACGCAATGGTGACGTTTGTGTCTGTCTTGGGTAGATAGTTTCCATGACGATGATCCTTGGCCAAATCCCTGAAAACCAACGCCATGCGGCGGCTGCGCGCTTGCCGGGGATACAGCCCGTTACGGGGACGGATTGGATTACAACCGACGATTCCTATGCGGAACAGATCGCATTGAAACAGACGTTACGCGCGGAACGGCCCACGGACGTCCTGCGCCAATTGCCGGAAGCCGACGACGCGGCGGCTGAACTGCTGGTCGAGGTTTTGAAGCTGCTGAAACAGCGCGCCGGATTCGATGTCACGGGAACAAAAATCATCTGTCCGGACAGGCGGCATGTCGACACGTCCGGCGCGCCCTTGCAGGTGTTATCGCAGCTCTTGCAAGAAGATCTAGTGATCCACCAGCCGATGGGTGACGTGCACCGAATGACCGCCGCATTGCTCTGCTTTCCCGCGTCTTGGACGCTTGCGCAGAAGATCGGCAAACCGCTGACCGCGATCCATGATCCGGTACCGGAATATGACGCTAACCTTGCGAAACGTGTGCAGCGACTGTTTGACGGGATCCAGGTCGGGCGACCGCTCTGGCGCGCCAACCTGCTGCGTTATGACGATCCGGCGCTGTATCAACCACGGACAGAAGGCAACCCGCGCCCCGTCGGCACAGCACAAAGCCTTTATGAGCGCAGCGAACGTCAGACCCTGTTCCGGCTGCCGCAAACCCGCGCGGTGGTCTTTGCGATCCACACGGTAGTCGCCCTTGCGTGAAACGTGATGGACGGGGCGCGGCGGCTGTTCTACCTCTGGACCATCAGTTGAAGGAGCCCGAAATGGTCGTCACGCTTTCCCACATCCAAGCCGTTCATGCGGCGATTAAACCCGCGACGATTGAAACGCCTTTGGTCAAGGCCACGCGGCTATCGCAGCATTTGGGCATTGATCTGTACCTCAAGCTTGAAAACCTCCAGCACACGAACGCGTTCAAGGCACGGGGGGCATTGGCGAAACTGCTGACGCTGTCGGACGCGGCGAAAAAGGCGGGCGTGATTGCCTGTTCGGCGGGGAACCACGCGCAAGGGCTGGCCTATCACGCCAACCGTCTAGGCATTCCTGCGGTCATCGTGATGCCCGAAGGGACACCGTTTAACAAAGTGAAGCGGACCAAAGACATGGGGGCCGAAGTCGTGATCCACGGCGTAGGATTTGACGATTCCGTGCAGTTCACGCTGGATATGGCAGAGGAAAAAGGGATGACCTTTGTGCATCCATTTGATGATCCAGAGGTCGTGTCGGGGCAGGGCACCGTGGCGCTCGAGATGCTCGCACAGGAACCTGATCTGGACTGCATCGTCGTGCCGATTGGCGGCGGTGGGCTAATTGCGGGGATGGCCACGGCGGCGAAGGGCTTGAAGCCACAGATCGAAGTGATCGGGGCACAGGCGCATCTGTTTGATGCGGCTAAGGCGAACTTTGATCAATCCAGCACACATTTTGGCGGGGCGACACTGGCCGAAGGGATCGCAGTGAAAGCGCCCGCGAAGGCGAACCTCGCCGTGATCCGCGATCTGGTGGACCGCGTGGATGCCGCAACCGAGGTCGAGATCGAACAGGCGGTGTTTGACTTGCTGTCGGTGGAAAAACTCGTGGCCGAAGGGGCGGCGGGCGCGGGCCTTGCGGTGATCAAAAACAACCTCGATCAGTTCGCGGACAAAAAGGTCGGGCTGCTGATCTGCGGCGGCAACATCGACAGCCGCGTGCTGTCCACGCTAATCGTGCGCGGGCTGATGCGGGACGGACGGATCACACGGCTGGTGTTCGAAATCGCAGACACGCCGGGGCAATTGTCCAAGATTTCACAGATCATCGGCGACGCCGGGGCCAACGTGATCGAAGTGATCCACCAACGCATGATGCAATCGGTATCGCTGAAACAAGCGGAGCTGGAAGTGGTGATTGAAGCGCGGGACCAGTTCCATGTGGATGAGATTTTGGGGGTGCTGGAGGAGGCAGGGTTGAGGGTGCGGGTGGTTTGAGCGGTGTATTTTGCGGTGGCGGTGTGCTCGAACTCTCGAGTACCATTCTAGCAAGACTAGAGATTTTTTAGTACAGTAACGAGAAAGATTTTCTATGATTTTTAGAAGAATTGCTTTTGCACTTGCAACAGTATTGTTCGCTCCAACGATCGCGCTTGCTGATTGCAAGACGGCTGAAGAAATGCTGGACTTCCCAAAGTCAGCACTCAATGACGTAGAGCCTTGCGACCGACTTGGGACGATCTTTTTGCGTTACAATGAGATATCATCCCGGGCTAGGTTTTCGATCGGGACGTTGGCACAAGCCGACTACATCTACTATGTCTTGTTTAAATCAAGTGTCCTCTCTGAGCCTTCCGTCATGGGCAAAGGCGGGATACTAATGAGCGCGCTCGCGGTTTTGCCGGAAAATGATACGGTAAGGTCAGCTGCCTATAAGTTTGCGATCCTACGAGAGTATGCTCGCCTTTCCCCCGATGAGGCGACGACACTAAGTAATCACGTCAACGCTTTGGCATTTGCCTTGAAATCAAGCTTCGAGGACTCAGGATTTGAAAATGTGGCTGCGTTAGATTGTTTCATTGATGCAGACATTCCGCATTTGAGCGTGGAAACAGTTCTCGGCTCCAAATTTTTCGAAGACTGTTTGACGCAGCACCATTAATGCATGGACCTGACGGGGACTTATTACGATTGGCCTTTTGAGCCGTTAGACGAAAAGAAAGTAAATGCAACAAAGTCACTAAAAAAGGGCGCCCCGCTTGGGACGCCCTTCCTAACTTCAAGCCTCTGCCAAATTAAAATTAGCAGGAGTAATAAAGCTTGTATTCCATTGGGTGTGGCGTGTGCTCGTAGGCGTACACTTCTTCCCATTTCAGGTCCATGTAGCCCTGCAGCTGGTCTTTGGTGAATACGTCACCAGCGATCAGGTAGTCATGGTCTGCTTCGAGAGCTTCCAGCGCTTCGCGCAGGGACCCACAAACAGTTGGGATTTCAGCCAGCTCTTCTGGTGGCAGATCGTAGAGATCTTTGTCAGATGCCGCACCCGGGTCGATTTTGTTTTTGATGCCGTCAAGGCCAGCCATCATCAGCGCTGCGAAGCACAGGTATGGGTTGGCTGCTGGATCAGGGAAACGTGCTTCGACGCGTTTTGCCTTGGGGGATTCGGCCCAAGGAATACGGACACAACCGGACCGGTTGGACGCAGAGTAGGCGCGCAGAACTGGTGCTTCGAAACCCGGGATCAAACGCTTGTAAGAGTTTGTGGATGGGTTTGTGATCGCGTTCAGGGATTTCGCGTGCTTCAAGATACCGCCGATGAAGTACAGGGCTTCCTGTGACAGATCAGCGTATTTGTCGCCTGCGAACAATGGCTTGCCATCTTTCCAGATGGACATGTTCACGTGCATGCCTGTGCCGTTATCGCCAGCGATTGGCTTTGGCATGAATGTCGCGGATTTGCCGTAAGCTTGGGCAACGTTGTGCACAACGTATTTGTACTTCTGGATCTCGTCAGCTTGGTGCGTCAGCGTACCAAAGATCAGGCCCAGCTCGTGCTGACAAGACGCCACTTCGTGGTGGTGCTTATCAACCTTCATGCCCATGCGCTTCATTGTAGAAAGCATCTCGCCGCGCATGTCTTGTGCGTCGTCGATTGGGTTCACAGGGAAGTAACCACCCTTAACGCCCGGACGGTGGCCTGTGTTGCCCATTTCGTATTCTGTGTCTGTGTTCCATGCACCGTCAAGCGCATCAACTTGGTAGGACACTTTGTTCATGGACACTTGGAAGCGCACGTCGTCGAAGACGAAGAATTCTGCTTCTGGGCCGAAGAATGCTTGGTCACCGATACCGGAAGAGATCAGGTAAGCTTCTGCTTTTGCAGCTGTGCCGCGCGGATCACGTGTGTAGCTTTCGCCAGTGTCCGGCTCAACAACGTTACAGTGAATGCAGAGAGTTTTCTCAGCGTAGAAGGGGTCAAGGTAGACGCTTTCAGCTTGTGGCATCAGTTTCATGTCGGACTGATCGATGGATTTCCAACCCGCGATGGAAGACCCGTCAAACATGAAGCCTTCTTCGAGGAAGTCTTCGTCAACCAGATCAGAGACCACAGTCACGTGCTGCAGTTTGCCGCGCGGGTCTGTGAAGCGCACGTCGACGTATTCAACGCCTTCGTCCTTGATCATTTTGAGAACAGCTTTGTTGTCCATCGATATGTCCTTTTGTTTCGTGTCGTGTGTTAGGTGTGTGTTGGTCGGTAGGACGGCTATGTGTGCCGCGCCTTAAAGTGCGTCGTCGCCGGATTCGCCCGTACGGATACGGATCGCTTGCTCAACAGGAGAGACAAAGATCTTACCGTCGCCGATTTTGTCTGTCTTCGCAGCACCGATGATAGCTTCAACAGCCGCATCGACTTGATCATCAGCCAAAACGATCTCGATTTTCACTTTCGGGAGGAAATCAACGACGTATTCCGCGCCGCGGTACAATTCAGTGTGGCCTTTCTGACGGCCGAAACCTTTGACTTCGACGACGCTCAGGCCTTGTACGCCTACGTCTTGCAAAGCTTCTTTCACTTCGTCGAGTTTGAATGGCTTGATAATGGCTTCGATCTTTTTCATAGGCCCGCGACTCCCCTTGATATATTCAGTGACGCTCAGATCATTTCTGTTGCGGAGGAACAATTGACGCGCCAAGTTTGCGTCATATCCACCCTCCAAAAAACTAGGTGTGCCCAATTTTTAAGCACATAGACGCCATAATGTGCGGTTTGTAAACATAAGGTGCCAGATAAATGACCGAACTCTTAACTGCAGCCCAAATGCGCGCCATTGAACAAGCTGCGATCGACAGCGGTGAGGTCACAGGGCTGGAGCTGATGGAACGGGCCGGGCAGGGTGTTGTTGATGCGGTTTTTGCTGAATGGCCACAGCTTGCGCCTGCGGCGGGCACAGCGTGGGGGCCAGCCCCGTCGCCATTGTCACTCGGACCAATGGCGCAACAAAGGCGACCCCCGAGATATTTAGGACCAAAAGAAGAGGTAAAGCGACGTGCCGTAGTGCTATGTGGGCCGGGTAACAACGGCGGCGATGGGTTTGTTGTCGCTCGGTTATTGCATGCGGTCGGGTGGGACGTTGATGTCTTCTTCTATGGGGATGCTGAAAGGTTACCGCCGGATGCGCGGGTCAATTATGAGCTGTGGTGTGTTCTGGGGGAGGTCTTGCCGCTGCATGATCAATTCACGGGTTTTCGGGAAGGTGAGCCTGACATTTATATTGATGCTTTGTTTGGGACCGGGCTCTCAAGGCCCATTGCTGGCTTGGGCAAAATATTGCGTCATCTGTGCGATTGTTCCGATGTTGGCGCTGCTCTTTCTCTGGAAGAACGGCGTCCGTTTTATCCGCCTGTCGTCGCGGTTGATGTCCCGTCAGGGTTTTGTGCAGATAGCGGGCGAAGCATTGTTGCTGCGGATTTCGATCTTTGTGGTGGCGCGCGAGCTTGCTGCGTTGCAGCTGATCTAACGGTTACTTTTCACAAGCCGAAGGTGGGGCATTTTCTAGAATATTGTGCACGGCATAGCGGGAAAATAAGTGTTGTTGATCTTGGTCTCGATGATCGAACGTCCCTGTCGTTAAATGATATCGTAAGCACCGATAATCGTACTTGGTCTGTGGGGAAATACATTGGTCACAAATTCTTACACGGTCACGCCCTGATCCTCTCAGGGTCGATGGGCAGGGGCGGTGCTGCCCGTCTTGCTGCACGCGGTGCGATACGGATTGGTGCGGGTGTGGTCACGGTTGGCTGTCCACCGTCTGCATTGCTTGAACATGCCACACAATTGACCGCTGTGATGGTCCGAAAGGTGCCTGACGCCGCTGCGTTGACGGACATTTTGACCGATGATCGTTTAAACGCGATCTGTGTGGGCCCGGGCTTAGGTCTTGGCCCGCGTGAGGCAGATTTGGTTGCGGCGGTACTGTCTGGAACGCGGACCGCGCGCAAGGCGGTCTTGGATGCGGACGCACTGACATTGATAAGTCGTGATCCCGATCTCATGGCTGCTTTGACCGAAAACTGTGTGATCACGCCGCATGCCGGTGAATTTGCGCGGCTGTTTCCTGATATCGCAGAACGGCTCGCCGCTCCGGTGACGACGGGGCCAGTATATTCAAAGGTGGACGCGACACGAGAGGCGGCAAAGCGCGCAGGCTGTGTCGTTCTGTTCAAAGGGCCGGACACGGTAATTGCGCATCCTGATGGACGCTGCAGCATCAATGCGGCGCTTTATGATCGGAACGCTCCGTGGTTGGCAACAGCGGGAGCTGGCGATGTGCTCGCAGGGTTTATCACGGGATTACTTGCCCGCGGGCTTGATCCAATGCAGGCGGCAGAATCAGGTGCTTGGTTGCATGTAGAATGTGCACTGTCGTTCGGACCGGGGTTGATTGCCGAGGATTTACCCGAAGAATTGCCGACCGTTTTCCGCGAACTGGACGTTTAGACACGAAAAAAGACGCGTTGGGGGACGCGCCTTTCTCTCGAGTAACCTGTTCGATGTCTTGTGGTCGTGGGGTTATGCGCCCGCGATCATCTCAACGCCATCAGCGTAGATGATGTGTTCGCGGTCGAATTCGATGTGGTACACGGTCATTTCGCGGGCACCGGCTGCGGCCAGAAATTCACCGTCAACCAGACGCTCGGCGGCGACGCTTGCAGATGACGTCCCGAACAGGGCCTCCGCACGCCAGTCGCGGATATGAAGTTTGGCACCAGCCGTTACCATCATGTCGCGGTCGGGACGTGTATGGCCCAAAGACCCCGCCTTGATGCGGATCGGCTGCATTTGGGCTTTCTTCATTGTGATGTTCTTCACAACGCTCATGCCGCTGTCACGGGTGATCACACGATCGCCAACTGAAAGATGCTCAACCGGCATTTCGCCGTCGAGGGTCATGATAGAAGTGCCTGCGCAAATACCTGTGTGAAGGGCTGTTTTTGCGTCTTGGCGTTCCGTCTCAACTGTCATTTCAGTATGCATTATCGTGTCCCCGAGTTCGTTCGCTTCGTTGAAATCAGGTTTGTTGGCCAAATGTGGCGACATTGCGTTAAGTCAGGGTTCATTTTTAGATGATTTTTCTGCTCGCATCCCCCTGCGACCTTTGCTAGACAGCGCCCAACCTAGCGGGGCAGGCCCGAAAACCTGCCCCGTTTGATCATTGCGGGTGTGGCGGAATTGGTAGACGCACCAGATTTAGGTTCTGGCGCCGCGAGGCGTGGGGGTTCGAGTCCCTTCACCCGCACCAAAGTTTTGAAGATGAAGGACATTCCATGCAGGTCACAGAGACCCTGAACGAAGGACTGAAGCGCGGTTACGCGATCACGGTCACTGCCGCTGAACTTGACGCTAAAGTCGAAGAAAAGCTGAAAGAAGCCCAGCCTGAAGTTGAAATGAAGGGTTTCCGTAAAGGGAAAGTCCCTATGCCAATGCTGCGCAAGCAGTTTGGTCAGCGCGTTATGGGCGAAGCGATGCAAGAAGCCATCGACGGCGCAATGAACGAGCACATGGAAAAATCCGGTGACCGTCCAGCAGCGCAGCCAGAAATGGTGATGGCCGACAAAGACTGGAAAGAAGGCGACGACGTTAACGTCAACGTTTCCTATGAAAAACTGCCAGACGTGCCTGAGACTGATTTCTCTAAGATCAAACTCGAGCGTATGGTTGTCAAAGCAGACGACGAATCTGTGAAAGAAGCATTGGATAACCTCGCATCCAACGCCCAGAACTTCGAAGATCGTAAAAAAGGCTCTAAAGCCAAAGACGGCGACCAAGTTGTATTCGACTTCTTGGGTAAAGTAGACGGCGAAGCCTTTGAAGGTGGCGCTGCTGAAGATTACCCACTGGTTCTTGGGTCCAACTCTTTCATCCCGGGCTTTGAAGAAGGTCTGGTTGGCGTGAAAGCTGGCGAAGAGAAAGACGTCGAAGTGTCTTTCCCTGAAGATTACCAAGCCGCACACCTTGCTGGTAAAGCTGCTGTGTTCGAATGCAAAATCAAAGCAGTCAAAGAACCAAAAGCTGCTGAGATCAACGACGAGATGGCAAAGCAGTTCGGCGCGGAAGACCTTGACGGTCTGAAAGCGCAGATCACAGAGCGTCTTGAAGCTGAATACGCTGGTGCGTCCCGTGCGGTCACAAAGCGTGCGTTGCTCGACCAATTGGACGGCGTTGTCGATTTCGAACTGCCAGAATCACTTGTAACGGCTGAAGCGAACCAAATCGCGCACCAGCTGTGGCACGAAGAAAACCCAGACGTTCAGGGCCACGATCACCCTGAAATCGAAGCAACTGACGAGCACAAAGCGCTCGCTGGTCGTCGCGTGAAACTGGGTCTGTTGTTGGCTGAAATCGGTCAAAAAGCACAGGTTCAGGTATCTGATTCTGAAATGACACAAGCGATCATGAACCAAGCGCGTCAGTACCCGGGTCAGGAAAAGCAGTTCTTCGAATTCGTTCAGCAGAACGCACAGTTCCGTCAGCAGCTTCAGGCACCAATGTTTGAAGACAAAGTTGTCGATCACATCTTTGAAGCAGCGACAGTCACTGAAAAAGAAGTCAGCAAAGACGATTTGCAGGCTGCGGTTGAGAAGCTCGAAGAAGAGTAAATCCCAGCTTGAAATCAATTGGAAAAGGCGTCCCAGTCGGGGCGCCTTTTTTCGTTTCAGGCCCGTAAGGTATGGAAACCATGACTGATTTCCGAAACGTAGGTGGTTCTCACCTTCGCTTTTGTCGTCTATCGTTTGATCATTGCTTTCGAGGAGACGAATTTATGAAGACAGTTATTCTGGCGGCAGTTGCTGCCCTTGGTTTTGGTTCAAGCGCAGTTGCGTGCCCTAACTTCAACATGCAGGCTGCAGAGGCTTATTCCGCCTCTGGCGCGCAGTTGCGGTCGCCGAAGACATTCAGCGTTGTGGCTGGTGGCGAAAACTACGTTTGGAATTGCTCGAACGTGCGTCCGGGTACGGATCAAGGGGCAGGGTACTTTACATCCCAGCCAGACTTTTCGTTCACACTGTCGGGCATGTCCGGTCTGCGTCTGGTAGTCAGCGCTGTCAGCGAATGCGATTCCGCTCTGTTGATCAACACGTCGTCCGCCAATTGGTATTATGACGACGACGACAACGGCAATCTGGACCCGAAGATCGTCCTGACGCGTCCCGTTGACGGTCGCATCGACGTTTGGATGGGAACCTACGATGGCGAATATTGTAATGCGCAGCTGCGGATGGAAACTTTCGCAAAGTAATTTTACCTGCGTGGTCCTGTTAACGGCAATGGATCAATATATTTGATCCATTGCCCGCACCCGTGGCACGCCGGAACTTAAAGCACCCGCTGTCAGATGAATCAAAGCCCGCGATGTGTCTGCAAATTTCCCCAACGGTGACACCTTCAGACGGGCCCGAAATCAAAAGCCGGATTTCATTCGTATTGCCACCTGGGATATCATCAGCGCCGTTGTTCTGGCCCGCATTTGCGCCCGGAATAGTAGCGCGAAGCGCGATGACTTGCGCCTCGATACCGTCAATCAAGGCTTCCCAACGTTGCACATGTTCACGGATCACTTTTGCCTGGCGCTCGACTTTGGCAATTTGGGCATCTCGTAACTTGGTCGCTTTGGCGCTTCTCGCCTCGTGTTCCTCAGCAAGTTTTGCTCGGTTGGCCTCGTCAGCACGAAATTGCTTGACCATTGCCGCCTCTTTTTTGCGCTCAGTAGCGTTGCGGGTCAAATGATCCGAACAGCGGACGTTATTCCTGACGGCGTATTTGTCGCATCCCAGCGGATAAGTGCACATCGGCATGAACAATTTCCTTCATAAAATTTCAAAAATGGCAGGCCAAAATCGATTTGCAATAAATGACGGTGTCATTCGCGTTACGATTGCATAGGATTTGAAATGTGGCAATGTTCTTGACTTCGGGTGGAGCTGCAAGGACGGGAAACGAAGTTTTTTGTCGGGTGAATACCAACAGAAAAGGGCCGCAGTGATACCTGCGGCCCTTCGTCGTTTTTAGATCAAAGTGTGATGCGGAACAGGGCGAAGCCTGTGTCGCTTGTACCTGCTTCTTCAATCGACACGCCCGGAACGTCGGCCGCATAAGCTGCACCCGCTGGGCCCGTTTCAAACAGAACCGTCGTGTCGTCCATGCTTGCAAACGACCAGTTCGCGTCGGCCGCAGGGCTGACCGTGCCTTTGTCCACGATGTAACGCACGATGACGTCGCGGTTGGTGTCGGGACCTTCAAAGATCACCGTGCTGCCATCCGCACCAGGGAAGCTGCCGCCACCAGAGGCGCGGTAGTTGTTCGTCGCGATGATGAACTCCTGTGCCGGATCAACAGGTTGGCCTTCGAACGTCAGGTTCACGATACGGTTCGCATCTGCGTTCACAACAGCCCCGTCACGGTCAAACTTGGATGGTTGGGACAAGTCGATTTGGTATGCGACGCCGTCCATCACATCAAAGTTGTAGCTTGGGAAGTCCGGGTTCAGCAGGGTCGCATCGGATGCGCCAGCTTCAACCTGATTGAACATACCCGCAGAGCGTTCCAGCCAGTCTTTGACCTGCGCGCCCGTCACCTTCACCGCGCGTACGGTGTTCGGATACAGGTACAGATCGGCCACGTTCTTGATCGCTACGTCGCCCACTGGCACGTCGGTGTAGTATTCCGGACCGCCACGGCCACCAGCTTTGAATGGTGCTGCCGCAGAAAGGATTGGCAGTCCTTCGTAATCGGTGCCGACCATCTGGTCTTTGATGTACCACAGCTGTGCGTTGGACACGATTTGCACGGACGGATCATCTGCGACCAAGGCAAAGTAGCTGTGCAAAGCCGCGTCAGTCTTGCCAACGGCGCGCCGCACATAGGCGAGCGTCTCGTCGTGGTCCTGTTGAACCGATGCAAGCACAGTCTCGTCGCTTTCAACCAAGGCTGTCACGCTGCGATCTTCGTTGCGTTGTGAAATCGGACGGGCCTCGGATGTGTGCGACAGAATACGCCAACCGTTGCCGTCGCGTTCTAGCAGCAGATCAACCAGACCCATGTGGCTGCCCCAGAACCCACCCATAACGCCGGGTTTGCCTGAAATCGTGCCTTTTTCAACGTCGAGACCATCAAGATCTGCGTATTTGGACGATGGGAAGACGAGGTGGCTGTGGCCGGTCAGAATTGCGTCGATGCCATCAACAGCGGCCAAAGGAATCGCTGCGTTCTCCATGCCGTCTTCTGCGTTCGCAGAGCCGATACCCGAATGGCAAAGCGCCACGATGATATCGCAACCTTCTTCGCGCATTTGCGGCACGTAGGCTTTGGCGGTCGCGACGATGTCGCGGGTCTGCACGTTGCCTTCAAGATGCTTGCGGTCCCAGTTCATGATCTGTGGTGGAACAAAGCCGATCATGCCGATTTTGATCGGGTGGCTTTCGCCGTTCCCGTCGGTGATCATTTTGTCCATGATCACGTATGGCTTGATCAACGTGGTATCTTCGCGTGGGGTCGCGCCCATTTCTTTAACGACGTTCGCGCTGACGACGGGGAAGTCGGCACCAGCGAGCGCTTTCATCAAAAAGCTGATGCCATAGTTGAATTCGTGGTTGCCCAATGTGGACGCATCAAAGCCCAGCGTGTTCATCGCAGTGATGACGGGATGCATGTCTCCGTCTTTCATGCCGCGCTCATAGGCGATGTAGTCGCCCATCGGGTTACCCTGCAGGAAATCTCCGTTGTCGATCAGCAGTGAGTTCGTAGATTCGGCCCGTACTTCACCGATGATGGATGCGGTGCGCGCAAGACCAACCGTATCGACCGGCTTGTCTGCATAATAATCGTACGGAAAGACGTGGACGTGCAAATCTGTGGTTTCCATCAGGCGCAAATGGGCCTGATTGCTAGCTGCACTGGCAGAGAATGGATGCATGGCGATAAGACCAGCAGTCCCAGCCAAAAAGCCGCGACGATTCATTGTAAGTGTCATGGTTTCCCCTTTTTTCCCACTAAAGAGGATGAACGTAACAGAAATTCCACGACAGGGTGAAAAATCTGCGCCCAAATCTGATGACGTGGCGGTAGGTTCAGGAAATGCCTTGTTTTTATGAGGTGCAGTGCCGGTTTCGGTCACAATCACACCGCAACAAAAAAGGCCGCAGCTTGCGCTACGGCCTTTTCAAATTCATCGCAGTGCGACTTAGTCGTCGTCGGAACGCGGGGCAGGTGCCTCGTCGCCGTCGTCGTCCATTTGCGCGCCACCGATATCGTCGAACAGTTCGTTGATCTCGAACTCAGCTGCTGCTTCTTCTTCAGCTGCCAGCTCTTGGATCGACTTACCAGCCGCTTGCAGTTCTGCTTCTTCAGCGGAACGTGCAACGTTCAGCGTGACTTCAGCAGCAACTTCTGGGTGCAGGTTCACGGTTGCAGTGTGCAGACCAAGATCCTTGATACCAGCGGCCAGAACAACCTGACGCTTGTCGATAGTGAAACCTTCAGCATCCGCAGCTTCGGAAATGTCACGTGGTGTAACAGAACCGTAAAGCGAACCTGCGTCAGACGCAGACCGGATGATGATGAAGGACTGACCATCAAGCTTTTCAGCCAATGATTCTGCTTCTTTTTTGGTTTCGAGGTTGCGTGCTTCGAGTTGTGCTTTTTCAGCTTCGAAACGTGCCATGTTGGCAGCATTCACGCGCAGTGCTTTGCCTTGTGGCAGCAGGTAGTTACGTGCGTAACCTTGCTTCACAGACACAACTTCGCCCATTTGGCCAAGCTTTGCGACGCGCTCAAGTAGGATAACATCCATTGTGTAGTCTCCTTACTTTACAGCGTATGGCAGCAGGGCAAGGAAACGCGCGCGTTTGATCGCACGAGCGAGCGCACGCTGGTTCTTGGCACCAACAGCTGTGATACGGGCTGGAACAATTTTACCGCGCTCAGAGATGTAGCGCTGCAAAAGGCGAGTGTCTTTATAGTCGATCTTAGGCGCGTTTTCGCCTTCAAACGGATCAGACTTACGACGACGGAAAAATGGTTTAGTAGCCATGATTAATGTCCTTTCCTGATCCGATTAGCGACGTTCACGTGGACCGCGGTCCCGCTCGTCACGTTTTTGCATTTGAACTGAAGGACCTTCAGCGTGCTGATCGACCTTGATGGTCAAAACGCGCATCACGTCTTCGTGCAGGCGCATCAGACGCTCCATTTCTTGTACAGCAGGTGCAGGTGCATCTGTGCGCAAGAAGGCATAGTGGCCTTTACGGTTCTTGTTGATTTTGTACGCCATTGTTTTGACGCCCCAGTATTCGTTCTCCAACAGTTTACCACCGTTATCGGACAGAACAGTACCGAAGTGTTCAATCAGGCTTTCTGCTTGCGTGGCGGACAAATCCTGACGCGCAATCATAACATGCTCATATAGCGGCATGCGATCTCCATTCATGTTCAGCGCATTTCATAGAGAGGGGCATCTCAGGTCCACCGCACCCCAATCACGAGAGACTGCGCAGTTCATATACGTTGCAGCGGACGGTGCCTTATACAGCCGACGCATCGCATTGCAAGTAACGATGAGACCCGTTTCAGCGATAAAAACCACGGGATTTGGGCGCGTTAACGATTTTTTTACCCTTTTTCGTGTTTTGCCTCGGTGTTGCCCTGATCTTGCCCTGATCTGATCGTCACTTGGACCGGCAAGCTAGGGGAGAACGCAACAATGTCAGATGCAACAATAAGCACATCCAAGATGCACGCACCAACGCCGTGTGATTTGCCGCGAGACGGATTTTGCACAGAAGAAACCCATTGGGGTTACATCGTTCGTTCGACAAGCGAGACGGGCCATAGCCTGATCTTCGCCCAATCGCTTAGCTTGATTGCCGGTGCCGCTCTTTTGGCTGCGGCCCTTGGTATGTGGATCATTCCGGGCATGTTGTTCAGCGTGGACGCATTGATGATGCGCCTGTTCGCAACGATTGTGTTTGTAGCCGCATCCGCACTGCTGCTGTGGTACGCAAGCCGCGGTACAATCTCTGAAATTCAAATCGACAATGCACGCGGTGAAATCCGCGAAGTCATTCGTAATCACACGGGCCGCATGTCCCTGTTGGCTTGCTACAGCTTCGATTCCATTGGCAAAGTTGTGCTGGAACCAAGCGCCAAAAAGGGCCCTGCAAGCCTTGTCCTGCTCTATCGCAATTCATCCGAAAGTGTTGAAGTTGCGACTGGCCGCGAAGGGGCGTTGTCCACCCTTCATGACCGCATCAGCCGAGACGTGATCGTAGGTGCCAACGCGATCGCAAAACGCAAAGCCGACATCGACGCTTTCAAAGACGCCGCTTAATTCCCCCTAAGCCGCTCAAATAACTGACATTCAGGCGCGATTCTTCCAGCGGAAGGGTCGCGTTTTTTCTTTTATCCACACGTCATGTTCAAAAATGCAGAATTGAGTGGGCGGGGAAGCTTTGCAATTTACAGGTTATCAAATGCACCACGACCGGCATTGACCACACCTAGGAGCTACCCGATGAAAAATATCGTACTCGCCGCCGTATTGGCCGCCCCATTCGCAACTGCTGCTGCTGCTGCCCCAGAAGCTTACGCTTTGAACGAAAGCCACAGCCAGATCGTTTTCTCTTATAACCACGCTGGTTTCTCGACAACTTACGGCATGTTCTCCGGTTTTGGCGGCGAGATCATGTTTGACGCTGAAGACCCAGCCGCATCTACCGTTTCCGTCACATTCCCTGCCGAATCCATGATCACAGGCTGGGACGCGCGGTCAGGTCACTTCCTGCAGTCCGGTGACTTCTTCAAGCTTGGCGAATTCCCTGACGTGACATTCGCATCCACATCCATCGAAGTGACAGGCGACGCGACCGCGAACATCACAGGCGATCTGACACTCAACGGCGTGACACAGTCTGTTGTGCTTGAAACTGTTCTGAATGCGCAGACGGAAGAATATCCATTCCCACCATACCAAGGCAGCAAGGCCATTGGTCTGGACGCGACAGTGACGCTGAACCGCTCGGATTATAACTTGGGCATGTTCGCACCATTCATTCCGAACGAAATCCCACTGGCAATTTCTATCGAAGCGGTTGCTGCGCAGTAATCTGCATCGCGGATAAAAATAGAAAGGGCCGCGCAGTGATGCGCGGCCCTTTTGTGTGTCTGGGGGATGGCGCGTTAGTTGCGCGTGGCTGTCAGTGCGATGGCGACTTCAACATCAAATCCCAAAGATGCGGCATCCGATTGGCTTTCGCCCACGTTAAAGGCCTGCCGGTCTAACGTCAGCCCGCCCGTCATTGTGGCGGTCTCTCCGTCAATCACCAGTTCAAACGGCATTTGCACAGGAACCGTCGTGCCTTTGATCGTGACGCTACCGTCTGCGATATAGCTGTCGCCGTCAGGTTTGATGTCGGCAGTGAAGGTCGCAGTGGGATGCGCCTCGACGTCAAAGTAATCTGGTTTCATCGCATCCGCTGTGACAGAGCCAAGCGTCAAAGACCCGATTGAAATCACCGTCGTGACATTGCCCATGACGTCCGCTGGGGCAGGGTCAAAGCTGATGTCGGACGTCCAGTCAGCGAAATTGCCGGTCACGGCGCTACCAAACTGCGATATTGTGATGGCGATCTCGCCGTCTTGCACAGCCCATTCGGATGCGACCGCTTCCAGCGCGGCAGATTCAACCGCTGGTCCGTCGTGCTTTTCAAGCAAGCCCAGCCCGTATGCTGCAATTCCTGCAGCGACAAACGCAATCACCGCGATCAACGGCGGTGCCGCTTTGGTCACATGTGGCGCGACTGTCGGTGCATCGGCTTTACCAAACCACATCCGGCGCAGCGTTGCGTCTTTATCGACAACCTGATGTTTCAATGCGCCCGCAATATGCAGCAAGATGGATGCCACCATCAATTTACCAAACATCCAATGCAGGCTCGCAAAGGTGTGGGACAGTGCTTCGGACTTTGGGACGAAGAACAGCGATTGACCGAATGGCCACCAGATCGGGGCAAAACCTGTTGTCGCGGCATGTTCGATCCAACCGGTCAGCGGAACAGCAACAAGAGAAATGTAGAGCACCCAATGGATGACTTCGGCCAGAAGCGTTTCAGCTTTGCGTTCAGGATGAAGCGG
Organism: Rhodobacteraceae bacterium S2214; assembly: GCA_025141675.1. Classification (NCBI taxonomy): domain Bacteria; kingdom Pseudomonadati; phylum Pseudomonadota; class Alphaproteobacteria; order Rhodobacterales; family Paracoccaceae; species Rhodobacteraceae bacterium S2214. The sequence goes on along the minus strand of CP081161.1, from coordinate 2,473,729 downwards.
TCCGGGCTTGTCTTGTGTGACAGCCCAAAGGATGCGGAGCAGGGCGACGAAAAAGACTGCGACCCCGAGCGTCTTGTGAAGTGAAAACACGAATGCCTTGGTGGCCAATTGATCGCTCGTTTCAAAAGGCAGGCCGTTTGCAATGACGCCAAGCGGGATGATCGCGAGGATCAAAAGCGCGGTTAGCCAGTGAAAAGACTTCGTGACGGTATGGTAGGTGGTGGGATGTGACATGGTTAAATCCTTGGTCGATACGCACCCAATTTACGACGAACAGGGTGTCTGCGGCAGGCCGATAATCGCACAACGCCTGTGCACGCCTTGTGCACGGGTTGTGCACGCGTATCACAGGGCGGCTTTCCTTGTGTGCAGGGCGTCGTCAGGCTATTGCAAGGGAAAGAGTTTAACAAAGTGGGGACGCGCAAGATGCGGGCATTTGTATTTCCGGGACAAGGGGCGCAAGCCATTGGGATGGGTAAGGCTTTGGCCGATGCATATCCAGCGGCGGCACAGGTTTTCGCCGAGGTGGATGACGCCTTGGGTGAAAAGCTGTCAGACCTGATCTGGACCGGCGATATTGCGGATTTAACCCTGACCAAGAATGCACAACCTGCATTGATGGCGACGTCGCTTGCAGCGATGAAAGCGCTGGAATCAGAAGGGGTTACGATCTCTGCGGCTGATTTTGTGGCAGGTCATTCGCTGGGCGAATATTCTGCCTTGGCCGCAGCCGGTGCGCTATCGATTTCCGACACTGCGAAACTGTTGCGCCTGCGCGGTGCGGCGATGCAAGAAGCCGTACCTGTGGGTGTTGGCGCGATGGCCGCTTTGCTGGGTTTGGATTTCGCGACGGCACAAGCCGTGGCCGAAGAAGCAGCTCAGGGCGAAGTCTGTCAGGCCGCAAATGACAATGACCCGAGCCAAGTTGTTGTTTCTGGACACAAAGCTGCCGTTGAACGGGCCGTTGAAATCGCAAAAGAGAAGGGCGCAAAACGCGCAATGCTCTTGCCAGTTTCCGCGCCATTCCATTGCGCATTGATGGGGCCAGCCGCCGATAAAATGGCCGCGGCTTTGGCGGACACAACGATCAGCGCTCCTGCGGTTCCGGTCGTGGCGAACGTCGTGGCAGAAGCGGTGACTGACCCTGATCAAATCCGTAAATTGCTTGTGGAGCAGGTCACAGGTTCCGTGCGCTGGCGCGAAAGCGTGTTGTGGATGGGCGATCAAGGTGTTGATCAGGCTTGGGAAATCGGGTCGGGCAAGGCCTTGTCCGGTATGATCCGCCGCATCAACAAAGAGATCGCGTCGCGCAATGTCGGCACGCCAGAAGACGTCGCAGCCGCTGCTGCCTCACTTTCATAAAATAGATTAAGAAGGGATCGAAGATGTTTGATCTGACTGGGAAAAATGTACTTTTGACAGGCGCGTCTGGCGGCATTGGCGGGGCGATTGCCCACGCGCTGCACGATGCTGGGGCGACTGTAGCGTTGTCAGGCACACGGGTGGAGCCGCTCGAAGCCTTGGCTTCTGAACTGGACCGCGCGCATGTGCTGCCCTGTAACCTGAGCGATGCGGACGCAGTAAATGCACTGCCGAAACAAGCCGTTGAGGCGATGGGGTCGGTCGATATTCTAGTGAATAACGCTGGCATCACACGCGACAACATCTTCATGCGGATGTCCGAAGAAGAATGGTCATCTGTCCTAGAGGTCAACCTGACGTCCACAATGCGACTGTGTAAAGGCGCGATCCGCGGTATGATGAAATCCCGCTGGGGTAGAATCATCAACATCTCTAGCGTCGTTGGCGCGACCGGAAATCCGGGGCAGGCGAACTATGCCGCGTCCAAGGCCGGTATGGTTGGTATGTCCAAATCCATCGCCTACGAAGTCGCGAGCCGCGGCATCACCGTCAATTGTATCGCACCCGGTTTCATTACTACGCCGATGACCGAAAAGCTGACTGACGACCAAAAATCAGGTATTTTGAACAATGTACCAGCAGGTCGCATGGGCGATCCGGCGGAAATCGGCGCAGCGGTGCTGTACCTTGCCAGCAATGAGGCCGGATATATGACGGGCACGACCTTGCATGTGAACGGTGGCATGGCCATGTTGTGATCCACGCCCCATCGTCCGGTGGGGTGTTGAAAATGTTTGCCTCGCAGAAATTCTCTGTTATAGGCCACGCAGATCAAGAAAGGACGTTGGGTAACTAACGTCCAAAACCGGGTCAAAGACCCAACAGAACGTGAGGATTAGTCCATGAGCGACGTCGCAGACCGCGTACGCAAGATTGTTGTAGAGCATCTTGGTGTAGAAGAAGACAAAGTAGTTGAAGGTGCATCCTTCATCGACGATCTGGGCGCAGACAGCCTCGACACTGTTGAGCTGGTTATGGCTTTTGAAGAAGAATTCGGCATCGAAATTCCTGACGATGCTGCCGAGACTATCCAGTCATTCGGCGACGCTGTTAAGTTCATCTCTGCAGCACAGTAATTCGTCTTAAATGACGTAAAGAGCGGCCCTGCTTCACGCAGAGGCCGCTTTTTCTTTTTTGAGGATGATGCGCCCGAGGCCGTCAGTTTCGCTGACGTCGGCAAGGTCGCGCACCAACGGGATCGGCAAGGGCGCGTCGAAACGAACGCCGCAATACAATTTGTTTGACCAAGCGATCGCCCCCATCCGCCAAGCGCCTGCAAGGAAAATGCCAGCGTCTTGATCAATCGCGACGGTGGAAGTGTGCCAATACCGGACCTTTGCACCATGGCAGTTAAGATCAAGCACTTCGGCTTCGTAGACGTTTTTGTCTATGGCCAGATGACTGTCGATCTGCGTGGCGAACCGTTTTGATTGGCGTTTTTTTAGACGCGCGCGCATGCGCATCCATGCAATGACTTGTCTGCCGGCAAAGACGATACCCACGATCATCAGGATCGACAGCACGGCAGTTTGTAAGGGTTTTTCGACAATAGGTTCTTTGACGGTGATTTCTTTCCGGTCGACTGTTTTCCCGTCGATTTCGCGGCCTTCCGCATCACCGGGCAATCGTCCGTTGATCAGGCCACAAGGCATGTGACTAAGCGCGATCGTCGCTTCCCTGAGAACAGCCGACCACCGGTCTGTCCGTAATGACAGGGCAAACTGGCCGATTGATTTTTCCGAGATGCCTTCGACAGATCTTTGCGCCATGCTGACCAGCGCGATCAGGCGATTGGTATCGGTCTTGTCGGTGTGATCCGCGAGCGCAATCGTTGCGACACGTGTGCTGAGCGCGGCAAGATCATTGATCAGAATGATTTGGTTGTATGGCGCGCTTTCACTAATTGGATCAGCACGGAGGTGCCCAATGGTGGTTTTGATCCGTGCGATGCGATTTACAGCACTGCAATCGACCGCCGCGTGTAACACGCATGGTGCTACCGACATGATCAGTATGAGTGCTAGCAAGTGACGCACGTTTCCTACCTATACGCTTTTCAGGACCTTCATTGGCATAGATCGGTTAACGCCCCGTGAAATTGCCTGCTCCCCTTGCTCCTTTGGGCGGCTGTGGGGTAAGAGAGGCTTGAAAAACCACGCGAAGAGGTGAGGGCAGTTCATGCGTCGTGTTGTTGTGACTGGATTGGGGCTCGTCACCCCGTTGGCCGATGGCGTTGAAGCTACTTGGTCTCGGCTATTGGATGGTCAATCGGGCGCTGGTCCGATCACTGGTTTTGATGCGAGTGCATTGGCCACGACCTATGCATGTGAAGTGCCGTTGGGCGATGGGTCTGATGGCACGTTCAATGCTGATACCTATATGGCGCCAAAGGATGCCCGTAAGGTTGATGAATTCATCCTGTTCGGGATTGCGGCAGCACAGCAAGCTGTCGAGGATTCAGGCTGGGTGCCTGCAGACGATCATGATCGCAACCGCACAGGTGTGCTGATCGGGTCCGGCATCGGGGGGCTGAAGTCTATTTCCGATACTGCAGTGATGATCAAGGAAAAGGGCCCGCGTCGCGTGTCGCCTTTCTTTATTCCCGGTGCGCTGATCAACCTGATTTCCGGTCAAGTCTCTATCAAGTATGGCTTTAAGGGCCCGAACCATTCGGTTGTGACAGCCTGTTCAACCGGTGCCCACGCGATTGGCGATGCGGCCCGTTTGATCAAATACGGCAATGCTGACGTGATGGTTGCGGGTGGTGCTGAAGCTGCCATTTGCGAAGTTGGTATTGCTGGCTTTAACGCGTGTAAGGCGTTGTCCACAAAACGCGCTGATGACCCCAAAGCCGCGTCCCGTCCTTACGATGCTGATCGTGATGGATTTGTGATGGGCGAAGGCGCTGGTGCCGTTGTTCTGGAAGAATACGAGCATGCTGTTGCACGTGGTGCTACGATTTATGCCGAAGTGCTGGGGTATGGTCTGTCTGGTGACGCGTACCACATCACGGCCCCATCCGAGAGCGGTGAAGGCGGTGAACGGTCCATGCGGATGGCGCTGGAAGATGCTGGCCTGACGCCAGTTGATTTGGACTACATCAACGCGCACGGCACTTCGACAATGGCCGATACCATTGAATTGGGCGCTGTTGAGCGGCTGTTGGAAGATCACGCATCCAAAGTGACCATGTCGTCGACAAAGTCAGCGACAGGTCACCTGCTGGGGGCTGCTGGCGCAATTGAAGCTATTTTCTCGATCCTTGCGATCCGAGATCAGGTCGCGCCGCCAACGATCAATTTGGATAACCCTGCCGTTGAAACACCTGTCGATTTGGCACCAAACGCAAAACGCGAGCGCAAAATCGATATCGCTTTGTCCAATAGCTTTGGTTTCGGTGGCACAAACGCCAGCGTGATCTTTGGGAAGGTTTCCTAAATGTGGCGACACATTGCGTCTAACGCGCTGACTTTATTCATTGTTCTGTTGTTTCTTATAGGTGGTGCGATTGTTTGGGGATCGGGGCAGTATTCTGCCCCTGGTCCGCTGAGCCAAGCGATCTGCCTGCGCGTTGAAAGCGGATCCAATATGCGTATCGTCAGCAATACGCTGGACGAACAGGGGGCTGTTTCGTCTCCGACCATCTTCCGCATCGGTGCCGATTATTCCGAGAAGGCGAGCCAGTTGAAGGCAGGGTCATTCTTGGTCGAAGCGGGTGCGTCGATGGAGCAGATCATTGATCAGATCACTCGTGGCGGTCAAAGTACCTGCGGTACAGAAGTTGTGTACCGTGTTGGTGTGACCCGCACGACCATTCAGGTCCGCGAGCTTGATCCCTCAACGAACCGCTACGCTGAAATTGCTCGTTTCAATCCAGCCGAAGAAGAAACGCCCGCGGCTTATACCGAAGTGAAAGAAGAGGCCGATACGCGCTACCGTGCCTTGATCGCGGAAGGTGTGACAAGCTGGCAGGTTGTTGATGCGCTGAACGGTCTTGATTTGCTCGGCGAAGATTACGCTGATTTGCCTGCTGAAGGGTCATTGGCACCTGACAGCTATGAATTCAGCCCTGGTGACCCGGTCGCGTCCATCATCGACCGCATGACCGAAAGCCAGACCCGTATTCTTGCGGAAGCATGGGCCAACCGTGCTGATGACTTGCCGTTGAACAGCCCTGAAGAGGCGCTGATCTTGGCCAGTATCGTGGAAAAAGAAACGGGTGTCGCGGAAGAACGCCGTCAGGTTGCCAGCGTCTTTACCAACCGCCTGAACCGCGGCATGCGCCTGCAAACTGACCCGACCGTGATCTACGGGATTACCGAAGGGCAGGGCGTATTGGGCCGTGGTTTGCGCCAAAGCGAATTGCGTCGTGAGACGCCATGGAACACCTATGTGATCCCTGCTTTGCCACCCACGCCAATTGCCAATCCGGGGCGTGCCAGCATCGAAGCGGCACTGAATCCTGACACAACCGAGTTCATCTTTTTTGTTGCGGACGGCACCGGTGGCCACGCTTTTGCGACCAATTTGGATGACCATAATAGTAACGTTGCGCGGTGGCGTGAAATCGAGGCTGAGCGAGCAGCGAACTGACGCAACAACCTTGGGTTGAAATTTGACTTCTTGTTACGAGGGCCAAACGTTTAAAGGCGTTTGGCCCTTTTGCGTGGGCGAAAGCATTTGTTAATTTGCCCGCTCGCTGCCCATGGCCGGAACATTGACCTGACGCGTCCGATTTCGCTACTTTGGATGCAGGCTAGTAGACCATCCCCAGAGTTTTCTCTCACAGTTTGGACGTTGTGTGTGGGGTGGTTTCTCGACTGTACGGAAGTCTCCGACAGGCATTAGCAGCATGAAAAAACAAGACAACCCAGACCCCGATAGGGAAGAGGCAGCGCGACTACGAATATCTCAGATCGCCGATCTATTTTCGGAAATGCGTATCTTATTGGCACGGTGGTTAGACGAAGCCGGTCCGGCAGCGGACGCGTCGACCAAGCAAATGATGACCAAAATCAACGAACTCCAATCGACGCATCTGATGGTGCTGCGCGCAGAAGAGGTATTCCATGAAAAGTACGGATCACCAGACGCCGACACCGGCATCGATTACGACGACGCAAGGGATACCATCGGGCGCGAACTGGATCGCTTGCGGGCCTCAATTGGTCCAAAGGACGTTTCTGGAAAGCCTGACGCCGGATCAGATTGAAGCGCTTCCCTATCTGTTTGATTTCTGGGCCATGCCGCATCAGCGCCCACCGGTTGGCGATTGGCGGACGTGGGTCATTATGGGCGGTCGCGGTGCGGGAAAGACCCGTGCTGGTGCTGAATGGGTCCGTGGCATTGCCGAAGGTCCGACCCCCACGGCTGCCGGCCGCGCCCGCCGCATTGCGATTGTAGGCGAGACCGTGGATCAGACCCGTGAAGTGATGATCTTTGGTGAAAGTGGTATACTCGCTGTATCTCCGCCAGATCGCAGGCCGAAGTGGATTTCCGGTCGCAAGATGCTGGAATGGCCCAATGGTGCCACCGCGCATGTGTTTTCCGCCCATGACCCTGATGCTTTGCGCGGTCCGCAGTTTGATGCGCTGTGGGCGGATGAGGTTGCGAAGTGGAAGAACGGCGAAGACGCGTGGGACATGCTGCAGTTTTCCTTGCGGTTAGGGGATTGCCCGCAGGCCTGTGTCACGACGACCCCCCGCAATGTGCCTGTGTTGAAGGGGATATTGGAACGCCCCAGCACAGTGGTCACACATGCTCCGACCGAAGCGAATGCCGCGAACTTGGCTGAAGGATTTCTGGAAGAGGTCCAATCCCGCTATGCAGGCACGCGTTTGGGTCGCCAAGAGCTGGAAGGTGTGCTGCTGGCCGATGCTGAGGGCGCGATGTGGACGACTGCGATGATGGCCGACGCGGTGGCGGATGATTTGCCTGAGATGGACCGGATTGTCGTCGCGGTTGACCCGCCTGTCACGCACAAGGGGAATTCTGACGCCTGCGGGATTATTGTGGCCGGTGCTGTGACGCAGGGGCCGGTGCATACATGGAAGGCCTACGTGCTGGCTGATCTGACGGTGCATACTGAATCCCCAACCGAATGGGCCAAGATGGCGATTGCCGCTGTGGATCGTTTCGACGCCCAACGGTTGGTGGCCGAGGTCAATCAAGGCGGGGACATGGTCAAGACGATCATTCAAGGCATTGACCCGTTGGTGCCGTATCACGCGGTCAGGGCCCATAAAGGCAAAGCTGCCCGCGCTGAGCCCGTCGCCGCTTTGTACGAACAGGGACGTGTGTCGCATGTGCGGGGTCTAGGCGCGTTAGAGGACCAGATGTGTTTGATGACCCATCAGGGTTTTGTGGGGTCCGGATCGCCCGACCGAGTGGATGCGCTTGTCTGGGCTTTGCGTGATCTGGTGATTGATCCCGCATACGGCTGGCGCGCCCCGCGTGTCCGCACGCTGGGATAGGGTGTTGCGCGGCCCATCGCACGGGCCGTTTTATCCTTCTCAAGAACTGTACCGCATATTGTTTTCATAGCAGCGAACGACGGTTCAGTCCGCCGCACACTTCAAGGAGACGCGAATGTTTGAATTTCTCAACCGGGCATCGGGCAGCAAAGAGGCTGCAGCGCAAGCGGCCCCCGCCGCGAAGGCGTCAGCTACCGGACCTGTCGTTGCGATGCAATCATCGGGCCGTGTGGCTTGGTCTCCACGTGATACGGTATCGCTGACGCGCAATGGGTTTAACGCAAACCCGATCGGGTTTCGGGCGGTTAAGATTATTTCGGAAGCTGCGGCTGCATTGCCATTGGTCGTCCAAGACCGCCTGCGTCGTTATGATATGCATCCGGTGCAGGAATTGCTGGGCCGTCCGAATATGTCGCAAGGCCGCGCCGAATTGTTTGAAGCGTTGTTTGCCCAGATTTTGCTGACGGGGAATGGGTATCTTGAGGCTGTCGCGGATGAAGGATTACCAGCCGAGATGCATGTGCTGCGCTCTGACCGGATGAGCCTGATCCCTGGAAAGAACGGCTGGCCTGTCGCGTATGAGTATAACCTTGGCGGTCGGAAGGTTCGTTTTCCGGTGACGGAAGGTCTGTCCACGGTTTGTCATATCAAAAGCTTTCATCCGCAAGACGACCATTACGGGTTTTCTGCCATGCAGGCGGCAGCCAATGCTGTGGATGTGCACAATGCCGCGTCGCGGTGGTCGAAGGCATTGCTTGATAACGCCGCGCGACCTTCAGGGGCGATTATCTACAAGGGTGCTGAAGGGCAGGCCCAACTGACCAATGATCAATACACCCGTTTGGTCGATGAGATGGAAAGCCAGCATCAAGGTGCCCGCAATGCTGGTCGGCCGATGTTGCTGGAAGGGGGGCTTGATTGGAAACCCATGGGGTTCTCTCCGTCCGATATGGAGTTCCAGAAGACGAAAGAGGCCGCCGCCCGTGAAATATCCATTGCTTATGGTGTGCCGCCTATGTTGCTGGGCATTCCTGGCGATGCCACCTATGCCAATTATCAGGAAGCGAACCGCGCGTTTTACCGCCTGACGGTGCTGCCGCTGGCCACTCGCGTTACCAGTGCGATTGCCGATTGGTTGTCGGATTTCACCGGTGAGCGCATTGATGTGCGTCCCGATCTGGATCAAATCCCCGCTTTGTCTGCTGAACGTGATGCACAATGGCGTCGTGTGGCTGATGCGTCTTTCCTGAGTGCAGCCGAAAAGCGAAGTCTACTAGGCCTTCCGGCATTGGAGGTCAGCGATGACGGGTAAAATAGTTGATCTCGACGGGCGGTCCAAGAAAGCACCGCACCCGCCACCTGTTTCTGATTTCTGGTTTGCCCAGTTGGACGTCCGCCTTGGTCGGATCGAGTTCATGGTCGCCAGATTAGAGTGGCAAATTCTGCTGATTGCTTGCGGTGCCTTTGGGCTGCTGGTTCTTGAAATTGTTCAAGCCATTCGTGGCTTCTGAAAAGGACGAAACATGCATTTAGAACACAAATACTGTCAGCTTGGGCCTGAAGTGAAGGTCAAAGACGGCACCGAAATTTCTGGATACGCGTCGCTGTTTGGTTTGACGGATCAGGGAGGCGATGTCGTCGATTGCGGTGCCTATCAGCAATCGCTGGGGTTTTCGAAATCCAAAGGCCGCACCATCAAGATGCTTTGGCAGCACGATCCGACCCAACCGATTGGTGTGTGGGATGAAGTGCGAGAAGATGCAAAGGGCCTTTGGGTCAAAGGCCGATTGTTACCGGATGTCGCCAAAGCGCGCGAAGCCGCAGCATTGCTTGAAGCTGGTGCGATTGACGGTCTGTCCATCGGGTACCGCACAGTGAAATCAACCAAGGATGACACAGGCAAACGTCATCTGTCCCAACTTGAGCTGTGGGAGGTGTCGCTTGTGACGTTTCCCATGCTTCCCGATGCCCGGGTGGGCGCAAAAGGGGATGATCCCGATGCGCCGGACCTGCGCGAACTGGCGGCTGTCCTAACCGATGCCCGCCTGACTATCGCCCGTGTCTAGGGCCGTCAGCGCAAGCTGCAACTGATCAACACGTAAGGAGTGGAAGATGACCACAACCGGGAACGCGTCCCGGGCCGGGAAAGGCATGTCTGATGACATGTCGCCGGCCCAAGAGTTGCGGGCTGCCTTGGGCGGCTTCGTGGCTGAATTCAAAGATTTCTCCAACGGCGTCAGCGCCAAACTTCAAAAACAGGAAGACCGCATGAACAAGCTTGATCGAAAGACCTTGATGGCTGCACGCCCGTCGTTGGCCGTATCCGCTGAAATGGATGCGCCGCATCAAAAGGCATTCGCTGCCTATTTGCGCTCTGGCGATGATGACGGGTTGCGTGGCCTCGACGTCGAAGGCAAGTCGCTGAACACGGCTGTTGCTGCTGACGGCGGATATCTGGTGGATCCGCAGACGTCTGACACGATCAAAGGCACGTTAAGTGCGACGGCGTCCATCCGTGCGATTGCACAGGTGGTGACGGTGGATGCGACATCGTTTGACGTCTTGGTCGACCATACAGATATGGGTGCTGGTTGGGCCACTGAGACGGGCGGGCTGACAGAAACAGATAGTCCGCAAATCGACCGGATCACGATCCCGCTGCACGAACTGTCAGCGCTGCCCAAAGCGTCACAACGTCTGCTGGACGATACAGCGTTCGACATCGAAGGTTGGCTTGCTGGCCGTATCGCGGACAAGTTCGCCCGGTCTGAGGCCAACGCGTTTATTGCTGGCGATGGCGTCGATAAGCCGAAGGGTCTGCTGACCTATCCAACCGTCGATAATGATGTTTGGGCATGGGGTAACCTTGGATATGTGCCGACTGGTTCTGTTGGCGGGATTGATAACGCTGATCCGATTGTCGATCTCGTCTATGCCGTGGGTGCGCAGTACCGCGCGAACGGCACCTTCGTGATGAACTCAAAAACGGCTGGCACGATCCGCAAACTGAAAGACAATGATGGGCGCTTCTTGTGGTCTGATGGTCTGGCTGCAGGCGAACCTGCGCGTCTGATGGGGTATCCGGTGCTGATCGCCGAAGACATGCCGGACATTGCCGGTGATGCGTTTGCCATCGCGTTTGGTGATTTCGCGACGGGCTACACTGTCGCGGAACGCCCTGATCTGCGTGTGCTGCGTGATCCGTTCTCTGCCAAGCCACACGTGCTGTTCTACGCCACAAAGCGCGTCGGCGGTGCCGTGTCAGACTTTGCCGCGATCAAGCTGCTGAAGTTCGCGACCAGCTAACGCTTGCGTCGTGAAAAGGGGCGGTCTGTCACGGCCCGTCCCACCCCGGATGCACGTCCGATCTATGCAGCGTCGTCTAGCTGCTCCCTTCCGTCCGAGCGGCGTTGTGGGTGTGCATCCGGTCAACCAAAGCCGAAACCGCAGGATAAGTCGGAGTTTCCCATGATGTTAGTCGAACAGACCACTGTGCCCGCCGAGGCCCTTCCGGTCGCCCAATTCAAAGACCACATGCGGCTGGGGTCCGGTTTTGCCGATGATGACTTGCAGGATGGATTGTTGGAAACCCATCTAAGGGCCGCCATTGCCGCGATCGAAGCGCGCACCGGGAAAATCCTGATATCGCGTGAATTTGCCTGGACCATTTCGCAATGGCGCGATGTGTACCGCGAACCGCTGCCGATTGCGCCAGTTGCTGCCATTACAGAATTTGTCCTGATTGATCGTTACGGTGTCGAAACGACGGCCCCTGCATCGGGTTGGTCGCTTGCACCGGACACCCATCGTCCGCGTTTGATCGGTGTTGATGGTCCTTTGGCCGTTGTGCCGCAAGACGGGTCTGTCCGTATCGGGATGCTGGCTGGCTTTGGCGCGGAATGGTCAGACCTGCCCGAAGATCTGGCGCAGGCTACATTTCTGTTGGCCGCCCATTTCTACGAATTCCGGCATGCGGGACAGGGGGGTGACATCCCCCTTGGCGTTGCTGCCTTGATTGCCCCGCACCGCAATGTCCGTTTGTTTATGGGAGGTCGGTCATGAGTTTACCACGTTTGACGCGCCAGATGATCCTCGAAGACCCCGTCCGCACGGATGATGGCGCGGGTGGTTATGTGACGACATGGCAGCCACTGGGGACGTTGTTTGCGGACGTCAAGTCCGGCACCGGGCGTCAAAGCGGTGATTTGGTTGCGACGTTGTCGAAAAACACTGTGCGTGTGATTGTGCGTGCCGCCGTCGTTGGTGCGCCGTCACGTCCTAAAGTGGGACAGCGGTTCCGCGAAGGTCAATCAACCTTTCGCATTGATGCGGTCGCTCCGTTTGATCGTGGTGCCCATTATCTGACGTGCTTCGCCGTCGAGGAGGCCGTCGTATGACTTACGCTGTCAGCGCGGCCTTACAGACCGCGATATTCGAGACCTTGGCGACGGACCCTGCCGTTACAGCATTGGTAGGCGACGCGGTTTACGACACGGTGCCTTCAGGGCCACGGCCTGAATTGTATCTGGCACTAGGCCCCGAACAGGTCCGCGATCAGTCCGATATGACGGGCGCTGGCGCTTTGCATGAATTTGTTATTCGCGTGGTGTCTGAAAAGTCCGGCTTTGCCCGCGCCAAACAGGTGGCGGCGGCCGTGTCTGATGCATTGCACAATGTTGATCTGACGCTGACCCGCGGCGCATTGGTCTATCTGCAATTTGCCAAAGCCCGCGCCACACGCGCCCGCAGCGGCGATGCCCGCCAAGTTGATCTGACGTTCCGCGCTCGTGTTTGTGACGGCGCACCCGCAACTCCCTGATAAATATAGGAGGACACCCCATGGTGGCCCAAAATGGCAAGGACCTATTGGTCAAAATCGACATGACCGGTGACGGATCGTTTCAGACGGTGGCAGGGCTGCGGGCAACCCGTATCAGCTTTAACGCTGAAAGCGTGGATGTGACATCGCTGGAAAGCACCGGTGGCTGGCGTGAATTGCTGGCGGGGGCAGGCGTGAAGACCTGCGCGATCTCGGGCTCTGGCGTTTTCAAGGATGCCGATAGCGATGAACGCGCGCGCCAGATTTTCTTTGACGGGGAAACGCCTGACTTTCAGGTAATTATTCCTGATTTTGGCACTGTTGAAGGGCCGTTCCAGATCACGTCCGTGGAATATTCCGGCGCTTATAATGGCGAGGCGACATATGAGCTGGCGATGGCGTCCGCTGGCGCGATCACCTTCACGGCGTTGACCTGATGGCGAACCCTTGGGCTGGCGAGGTCACGATCACGGTGGATGGTATTCCGCATGTCTGCAAGCTGACCCTTGGGGCGCTGGCCGAACTTGAGGACACGCTGGGCGAGGATACTTTGGTGGCTTTGGTCCAGCGGTTTGAAAGCGGCGCTTTTGCCAGCCGTGATGTGATGGCGTTGATCGTCGCTGGTCTGCGGGGGGGCGGTTGGTCTGGCACCCGCGCAGATTTGCTGACAGCCGAGATTGGCGATGGACCTGTGGCGGCGGCGAAGGTGGCTGCCCAATTGCTGGCCCGTGCCTTTGGCGGTGGTGGATCATGAAGTTTGATTGGCCCGCGTTGTTACGCGCCGGTGTGCGCGGTCTTGGGTTGCGGCCCGATCAGTTCTGGCGGCTCACACCTGCCGAATTTCGCCTGATGCTGGGAATTGATGCAGGATCGGCGCCGATGGGACGGGCAGCACTCGATGCATTGTCCCAAGCTTATCCGGATACAAAAAGGACATCTGAGGATGGATGATTTTGATGACGATACGTTTGGTGGTGCTGCAGAAGATGCCGCCCGTCTGACGGCTGAAATCCGTGAAATGCGTGTCGCCTTTGCCGAGACGTTCAAGGAAGCGACGAACCTTGATAGCGGCCTATCGAATGGGTTGCGCAAAGCGTTCGACGGGTTGGCCTTTGACGGGCTGAAGCTCAGCGATGCGCTGAACATGGTTGCCCGCAATATGATTGATACGGCCTATGCGGCTGCGATCAAACCTGTCGCCAATGGTTTTGGCAGCGCGATTGCCGACGGGATCAGCGGGATAGTCGCAAATGTGATGCCCTTCAAGGATGGCGCACCGTTTTCGCAAGGCCGCGTGATGCCCTTTGCCTTGGGTGGTGTCGTCAGTGGCGCGACCACGTTCCCGATGCGCGGTGGTACGGGCCTGATGGGCGAAGCGGGGCCAGAGGCGATTATGCCGTTGGCGCGCGGTGCCGATGGCCGCCTTGGTGTGCGTACTCAAGGGGGCGGGGGTGTGAACATCAACATGAATATCTCGACCCCTGATGTGGCGGGCTTTGCACGGTCGCAAGGACAGATCGCCGCCCGCGTTGCCCGTGCGATCGGGCAAGGCAACCGTAACCGATAGGAGCAGCCACCATGTCATTTCACGAAACTCGTTTTCCTGCGTCGCTGTCCTTTGGCGCGATTGGTGGGCCAGAGCGGCGGACAGAGATTGTCACGCTCGCCAACGGCTTTGAAGAACGTAATACCCCGTGGGCCCATTCGCGCAGGCGCTATGATGCGGGGCTTGGTCTGCGGTCACTGGATGACGTGGCCTTATTGGTTGCTTTCTTTGAGGCGCGTCAGGGGCAGCTATACGGGTTTCGTTGGAAGGATTGGGCAGACTATAAATCCTGCTCGGCAAATACTGATCCCACCCCGTTTGATCAGCGCATTGGTGAAGGCGACGAGGCCACAAGCGCATGGCAATTGGTGAAGGACTATCCGTCCGGTGAAGCTTGTTACCAGCGGCCAGTGACGAAACCTGTTGTGGGGTCGGTGCGTGTGGCTGTGGGCGGGGACGCGTTGCAGGACACGATTGATTTCACTGTGGATAGCACAACGGGGCTGATCCATTTCGCTGAAGCGCCGCCTATGGGCGCTTCGATACAGGCCGGTTTTGAATTCGATGTACCAGCGCGGTTTGACACAGACCGCATCCAGACGTCTGTTGCCAGCTTCCGTGCGGGTGATGTGCCGAATGTGCCTGTGGTTGAGGTGCGGGTATGACTGTGCAGGCGCTTCACGATCATCTGGCGACGGGTCTCACCCACGTTTGCCAGTGCTGGGCTATCAAGCGGCGCGACGGTGTGGTGCTTGGTTTTACGGATCATGACCGCGTTTTGGCCTTTGACGGGATCACCTTTGTCGCAGAAAGCGGGATGACGGCGCGTGCGCTCAGCCATACGACTGGGCTGTCCGTCGATAATACTGAAGCGGTGGGTGTGCTGACCGCTGACGCGGTGACCGAAGCTGATATCGCTGCCGGGCGCTATGATCAGGCAGAGGTCACAGTGTGGCTTGTCTGTTGGGATGATGTCAGTGCCCGTAAGGTGAAGTTTCGCGGCACAATGGGTGAAATTACCCGCAACGGTGGCCAGTTTCAGGTGGATCTGCGCGGCTTGGCCGAGGCGCTGAACCAACCGCAGGGACGGTCCTATCTGAAAACCTGTTCAGCGGTGCTTGGGGATCGGTCTTGTGGGATCAATACCAAGACCGATGCCGCCTATGTGGCAGAGGTGACTGTGGACCGCGACACAGATGGCCAAACCTTTGATCTGGCCACGCTGGTGCCGTTTAATGCGGAATGGTTCAAGGACGGGTTTCTCGAAGTGATGGCGGGTGCGGCCAAGGGGCTGTCGGCCACGATCAAGGCGGATCAGTTGAACGGGACGCGGCGCGAGATCCTGTTGTGGCAGCCGCTCGGGTTGCCGATTGCCGTCGGGGATGAGCTGCGGCTCGTTGCGGGCTGCGACAAGCACGCCAAGACCTGTCGCGAGAAATTCACGAACCTCGCCAATTTCCAAGGTTTTCCGCATATTCCGGGGGACGACTGGTTGATGGCTGTGCCGCGTTCGGGTGACGCGAATGACGGTGGGAGCCTGCAGTGAACGATATCGTGGCAGAGGCGCGATCTTGGATCGGCACGCCCTATGTGCATCAGGCTGCGGTCAAAGGGGTCGCAACCGATTGCCTCGGGATGATCCGCGGCTTGTGGCGCACAAGATACGGCGAAGACCCGCAGGGCGTGCCTGCCTATTCCGCCGATTGGGGAGAACCGCAACGCGATGAACGCCTGTGGCAATCCGCAATAGATCATTTTGACGACGTCAGCGACCAGCCGATGCAGTCCGGACAGGTGATCCTTTTCCGGATGCGCGAAGGCTGGGTCGCGAAACATCTGGGTGTGGTGGCTGAGGTGGGCGATGCCCCGACCTTTATCCACGCCTACGCGGGACACGGGGTCACTGAAAGCCCGCTGTCCGCACCGTGGCAACGCCGGATTGTTGCCCGTTTTGCTTTCATGGAAGGATAGCCACTATGGCCACGCTTGTTTTATCTGCTGTTGGTATGTCGCTTGGGGCAAGTGTGGGCGGGGCCGTGCTAGGTGTGTCTGCCGCGGCCATTGGTCAGGCTGCGGGGGCAACACTTGGCCGGATGATCGACCAACGTGTTCTTGGGGCTGGCAGTGCGGCGGTTGAAACAGGCCGCGTCGATCGTTTTCGGATTACGGGCGCTGGTGAGGGGAACACGGTCGGTCAAGTATATGGTCGTATGCGCGTGCCGGGGCCGGTGATCTGGGCCACGCAGTTTCAAGAGACCACTGAGACAACAGGTGGCAAAGGGGCGGGTGCCCAACCCAAGGTGACGGAATATAGCTATACGGTCAGTCTTGCCGTTGCCCTGTGTGAAGGCACGATCACCCGTGTGGGCCGTGTCTGGGCGGACGGGGTCGTCATGAGCCATGCCAAGCTGAACATGACCGTTTACGACGGGTCCGCGTTCCAATCGCCTGATCCGAAAATTGTCGCTGTTGAGGGTGCGGAAAACGCACCAGCCTATCGCGGTGTTGCCTATGTGGTGTTTGAAGACCTGCCGCTTGCGCAATTTGGCAACCGCGTGCCGCAGTTCACCTTCGAGGTCATGCGCCCGTCCGAGATCACAGAACCTGCCGCCACAGCTGATATCGCCCGCCAAGTGCGCGGTGTCGCTTTGATTCCGGGGACGGGGGAATATGCGCTGGCGACGCAGCCTGTGCGCCTGTCACCGGATTTCAGTGACCAAATCGCGATCAATGTGAACTCTCCACTAGGGGGCACAGATTTTTATGTGGCGTCAGAGGCGCTCCGAGAAGAGCTTCCCAATTGCCATTCTGCGCTGTTGGTTGTGTCATGGTTTGGCAATGACTTGCGCTGTGGGGAATGCGACGTAGCCCCAAAGGTCGAACAGACCGAGGTCGACGGGGACGAGATGCCGTGGGTGGTGTCCGGTCAGCCGCGTGCCACGGCGGGGGTGGTCCCGCAGAACGGGGATCGGCCCGTCTATGGCGGGACGCCGTGTGATGCGTCTGTGGTTGAGGCAATCAAGGGGCTCAAAGCGCGTCTGCAAGCACCCGTCTTCTATCCGTTCATCCTGATGGAACAACAATACGGCAATACGCTGAATGATCCGTGGACCGGTAGCGCTGGGCAACCGCCTTTGCCGTGGCGCGGACGGATCACGACGTCGCTTGCGCCGACTGTTGATGGGACACCTGACCAGACCATGGCAGCAGAGGCCGAAGTTGCGGCCTTTATGGGGACAGCACAGCCGAGCGATTTCAGCTTGGATGGAGAGACCGTCGTCTATACCGGCCCTAATGCATGGCGCTATCGCCGTTTCATTCTGCATTACGCGTATTTGTGTAAAGCGGCGGGTGGGGTTTCAGCCTTTTGTATTGGGTCCGAAATGCGGGGGCTTACCCAAATACGTGGGGCAGGTGGGTCTTATCCTGCCGTGGATGCGTTCATCCAATTGGCGGCAGAGGTCCGCGCGATCCTCGGACCGGATACCAAGATCAGCTACGCGTCGGATTGGTCTGAATACCACGGGTATCAGCCTACGGGGACGGGGGATAAGATATTCCACCTTGATCCGCTCTGGGCAGATCCGAACATCGATTTCATCGGGATTGATAACTACATGCCACTGTCTGATTGGCGGGATGGAGTAGACCACGTCGATGCGGATGCGGGATCAATCTATAATCTCGATTATCTGTCCACGAATGTGACGGCCGGCGAAGGGTACGACTGGTACTACAAGAGCGACACCGCTCGCGACGCGCAACGGCGCACGCCGATTACAGATGGCTTAGCGAATGAACCGTGGGTTTACCGTTACAAAGATCTGCCCAATTGGTGGGGGAACGCACACCATGACCGCATAGGCGGGGTCCGGTCTGCTACACCAACAGCATGGGAACCTCGCAGCAAACCGATCTGGTTCACCGAACTTGGGTGTGCTGCAATTGATAAGGGGACGAACCAACCCAACAAGTTCCTCGACCCCAAGTCGTCTGAATCCTTCATGCCGCATTATTCAAACGGCAGGCGGGATGACTTTATGCAGATGCAATATTTGCGGGCGATCTATGGGCATTACGCAAATCCTGCGAACAACCCGACGTCCACGCTTTATGGTGGCCCAATGGTAGATATGTACCGCGCACACGTCTGGGCATGGGACGTGCGGCCTTACCCGTATTTCCCCGGCAATCAGGACCTTTGGTCGGATGGAGACAACTACACACGGGGCCATTGGCTCAATGGCCGGAGTTCGAGCCGAACATTGGCGTCTGTGGTCGCAGACATTTGTGAACGGTCGGGGGTTACGGCTTATGACGTTTCAAAGCTTTACGGTCTTGTTCGAGGCTATCACATTGCAGATGCCGGATCAGCGCGCGCAGCCTTGCAACCGTTAATGACCACCTACGGGTTTGAAGCGGCTGAACGAGACGGCATGCTTGTGTTCACCAATCGCACGGGGCAGCCGACACAAGAGATGACGCAAGACACATTGGCCTTCGATCCAGACAGGCCAACGGCGATCAGTCAGGTGCGGGGACCCTTGTCAGAAATCGCAGCACGTGTGCAATTTGAATACCTCGATTCCGAAGCCGATTACGAAGGCACAGTGACCGAAACCTCTGACCCCGAGCAAAAGACACTGGGATTGTCGCGCACGTCCGTGCCGTTGGCCCTGACACAAGCAGAAGCGCAGGGCATCGTGGGGCGCTGGCTAGCGGAAACCCGTGTCGGGCAAGACGGGATTAGCTTTGCACTGCCGCCATCGCAACAGGCGCTGGGCGCAGGTGATGTGGTTGATCTACACGTCGACGGGGACGCGGGGACGTTCCGTATCGACCGCGTCGAAGAAGCAGGTTTGCGATTGGTCGAAGCGACGCGCGTCGATCCCGAAGTCTACCTGCCGCAAAACATCCCCGAAATTGCCCCGAAACTGAAACCCTACGTAGGCCCTGTGCCAGTGCAGCTGCAATTTCTGGATATTCCGCTGATCACCGGCGACGAAATTCCCCATGCGCCGCATATGGTGGCAACGGGACGCCCTTGGCCGGGGCAAGTCGCCGTATACCGGTCTGGCACGGACAGTGACTATGCGCTCGACAGCATCATCCGGCGTGAAGGCAGCATTGGACAACTGACGACGCCACTTCTGCGGGGACCCGTCGGGACATGGGATCGTCAAAACGGTGTAAATGTGAAGCTGATCCACGGGGCGCTCAGCGGCGCTGAAGTGGGCGCGGTGCTGTCCGGTGCGGGCGCTATCGCAGTGGGTGATGGCACAGCAGACTATTGGGAAATCTTACAGTTCACCAAGGCGGACCCGATTGGTGCACAGGAATACGCGTTGTCAGGATTTCTGCGCGGGCAGGCGGGGTCCAGTGGGCTTATGCCTGATATCTGGCCAGTCGGGTCGAAGGTCGTGGTGCTGAACCAAGCTGTGACACAACCCAATCTGGCGGCCACAACACGCGGTACAGAGCGCCATTTCCGGTTTGGTCCTGCATCAGAACCATTGGGGGATGAAACCTACCGCTACACCACGCAAAGCTTTGCCGGCAACGGGTTGCGGCCTTACCCAGTAGCGCATCTTAGGGCGACGGCGCTGGGCGGAAGATGGGGCATTAACTGGATCAGACAAACGCGGATCGACGGGGATGATTGGTCTGGCGTGGATGTGCCCTTGGGCGAAGATCGGGAAAGTTATCTTTTGCAATTCTACGAAGGTGGCAGCTTGGTCGGGACGACGATTGTGAATTCCCCCACATGGTCAGGCGCATTGGCCGCTGGCACCAAAGTAGCGGTCGCTCAGATTTCAGATCGCTACGGTCCAGGGCCTGCGCAGACGATCACGGTGCCAAGCTAGATGCGTCCGGTCCATTTGTCTGATCTGCACACGGCGGCATTGATCCTGCGGGATCATCCGCCGGATCAACGTGTCGCGCTGATGATTCAAGCGCTACAGGCAGCAGATACAGCGGACCGCTACCGAAAAAAACTGCGGCGGGGACATCCTGACTTTGGGACCGGCACGCTGTCGAGCGCAATGAGGGGATTTCAGATGGAAAGCACACACGCCCCCTGCGAGACGGCTTACTTGGAAGCACTACAGGTGGTGGTGGCCGCACTGCTCGCCAAACGTCAAAACCATGCGCAAACTGCGTAAATTCAGTTCACGGGGTTTTTTCTTGTCGCGCCGAACCTAACTAGATTAGAACGACATGACACAGCGCAAGGATGCGACACCATGGCCCAAAATAACGCAGCCCTGAGCACGGTTGACCCCGTGTGGCATCGCATCCGCGAAGAAGCTGAAGCCGCGATCATGTCCGAACCATTGATGGGTGGATTGGTGCATGCTGGCATCCTGCACCACGGCAGCTTTGAACAAGCACTGGCCTACAGGATTTCCATGAAGCTCGCGTCACGCGAAATGTCAGAACAAATCCTGCGGGAAATCTTGGACGAAGCATATGCGGCGGACACCAATCTGACAGCATCTGCGCGGGCCGACCTCGTTGCTATCTTTGATCGTGATCCGGCTTGCCACCGTTTGATGCAACCGCTGTTGTTCTTCAAAGGCTTTCAAGCGGTGCAGGCTTACCGTCTTGGGCATTGGCTGTGGAATACGGGTCGTAAAGACTTGTCTTATTACGTGCAGATGCGCGTGTCCGAATTGTTCGGGGTGGACATCCACCCGGCAGCGCGGATCGGTAAAGGCATTATGATCGACCACGCACATTCGATTGTCGTTGGTGAAACAGCCGTTGTCGGCGATAACGTGTCGATGCTGCATTCGGTTACACTTGGCGGGACCGGAAAAGAAGACGACGATCGTCATCCGAAAATCGCGGACGGTGTGTTGATCGGGGCAGGGGCCAAGGTGCTGGGGAATATCACCGTGGGCCATTGCAGCCGGATCGCAGCAGGTTCTGTCGTGCTGGAACCTGTGCCGCCGATGAAAACGGTGGCGGGTGTGCCCGCACGGATCGTGGGCGAAAGCGGCTGTTCACAACCGTCGCTGACAATGGACCACCTGTTCGACGCGATCAGCTAGATTGCACGGCAACGATGGTACGCATTAATAGCATCTTTGACGTCTTCTAAATCTCCGCCGGAGGCTCCCGTCCTTTCCACGTCCGCTTACTTCAGTCAAAATGCAAAACGCCGGACCAAATGGCCCGGCGTTTTCTGTTTCGTAATGACGTCGCTTTACGCGAGCATTGTCATTGGGTTCTCAAGATTGTCCTTGATGGCGTTGAGCAGGTTCGCACCCAGCGCGCCATCAATCACACGGTGATCCACGCTCAGCGTTGTGGACATTACAGTGCCCACAGTCAGTTCACCATCAGCGCCGACAATTGGCTTTTTCGTGCCTGCACCAACGGCCAGAATTGCGGCGTGCGGTGGGTTGATGATTGCATCAAAGTTGTCGATGCCGAACATGCCGAGGTTGGAAATCGCGAATGATCCACCGCTATATTCGTGCGGGGCCAGCTTGCGGTCGCGCGCACGGGTGGCGAGGTCCTTCATTTCAGCGGACAAAGCCGACAGGGACTTCATTTCGGCGTCCTTCAGGACCGGTGTGAACAACCCGCCTTCAATCGCGACAGCAACCGCAACGTCAGATTTTTCGAACTGCAGTGTGCGATCACCAGCCCAAACGGCGTTGGCTTCAGGAACTTGCTGCAACGCCAAAGCACAGGCCTTGATGATGAAATCGTTCACGGACAGCTTCACGCCGCGTGGCTCCAACTGTTTGTTCAACTGGCTGCGGAACTTGAGCAAGGCGTCCAGATTGATATCGCGGCGCAGGTAGAAGTGCGGCACGGATTGCTTTGCCTCTGTCAGGCGGGCAGCAATCGTTTTGCGCATTCCGTCGAGCGAAATTTCCTCGTAAGGGCGATCGGCATAAGTCTTGAGAACGGCATCGGTGCTTGGGCCTGTGGCGACGGAAGCAGCAGCAGCAGGGGCCGCTTTCGCTGGCGCGCTTGCCGCAGCTGCAGCAGGTTTTGTACCCGGTTGCGCGTTTTCCACGTCAGCCTTCACAATACGGCCACGCGGGCCGGAACCTGCGACGTCGGCCAGATCCAGACCTTTGTCAGCGGCGATGCGGCGGGCAAGAGGGGTCGCGAAAACACGTTCTCCGTCTTTGACAGGTGCTGCTGGCGCAGGTGTGGCGGCCTTATCGGAGCCCCCTGCGGGGGCCGCCTCTGCAGCCGCGGCAGCAGTTGGCGCTGCCGGTTCCGCTTTGGCCGCAGGTGCTGACCCAATATCATCCGCGCTTTCGCCATCTTCGAGCAGAACAGCGATCACTTCGTTGACCTTCACGCCTTCGGACCCTTCGGCGATTACGATCTTACCGATCACACCTTCGTCAACGGCTTCGAATTCCATCGTGGCTTTGTCTGTTTCAATTTCAGCCATCACGTCGCCAGACGACACAGTGTCACCTTCTTTGACGAGCCATTTGGCAAGCGTCCCTTCTTCCATCGTAGGCGACAGGGCGGGCATCAGGATTTCAATAGGCATGGAATGGCTCCGTTATTGACCGGGCGCAGGAACGCTGGGTTCTAGAATTTCAGAGACGTAGGATTCAACCAACACCTCTTCGACTGCGACGTAGGATTGTCTTAGGTTTTGTTCGATATGCAGGTAGGCGACTTCGCGGGTCATCAGGGCCATCGCACGCCCGAGGTCTTCGGGATCCGACAGGCAGCCAATGATGATCTCAACCGTGTGGGAATGATCACCGCGTTCAATCAGTAGACCGTTGGGCGGGCAATCTGCGGGCATCTGGGCGCTGGCAGCCGATGCCACCAGTCCCAAGCCCGCGATCATGCCTGCCAAACGCATCACCGGTACGTTACCTTTTTGCACGCATCTACCACTTCGTCCGTGGTCAAAAGCGCATGCTTTTCAAGGTTCGCCGCATATGGCATCGGCACGTCTTTACCTGTGCATGTGATCACTGGCGCATCGAGGTAATCGAACGCTTCTTGCATGATCACACCAGAGATGTAGCCGCCGACGCTGCCTTGCGGCCAGCCTTCTTCGACGGTCACACAACGGTTGGTCTTGCGCACAGACGCGAGGATAGTTTCGGTATCCATTGGACGCAATGTCCGCAGGTTGATCACTTCGGCATTGATGCCTTCGGCCGCCAATTTCTCAGCCGCCTCAAGCGCGTAGGTCATGCCAATCCCGAAGGATACAATGGTGACGTCGTCGCCCGCCCGTTCAATTTTGGCTTTCCCGAATGGAATGGTGAAGTCATCCATGACAGGCACGTCAAACGACTTGCCGTACATGATTTCGTTCTCGAGGAAGATCACAGGGTTATTGTCGCGGATCGCTGTTTTCAGCAAACCTTTGGCATCAGCTGCAGAGTAAGGCATCGCAACCTTCAGACCCGGAACCTGCATATACCAAGCGGCGTAACACTGGGAATGCTGGGCACCCACACGCGCCGCTGCACCATTGGCCCCACGGAACACCATAGGTGCACCCATCTGACCGCCTGACATATACAATGTCTTGGCCGCAGAGTTGATCAGGTGGTCAATCGCTTGCATCGCGAAGTTGAATGTCATGAATTCCACAATCGGGCGCAGACCACCAAAGGATGCGCCAGTGGCGATCCCAGCAAAACCATGCTCGGTGATCGGCGTATCAATCACGCGTTTGGCGCCGAATTCGTCCAACAGACCTTGGGAGATTTTGTAAGCGCCTTGGTATTCGGCAACTTCTTCACCCATCAGGAATACGTCTTCGTCGTTCCGCATTTCTTCAGCCATCGCGTCGCGCAAGGCTTCGCGGACCGTGGTCTTCTTCATTTCGGTGCCTTCGGGCCAATCAGGCGACTGGTCTGGGGCAGGGGCGGCAGGTGCTGCGGCCTCGGCTGGGGCTTTGGCAGTCTCTTCCGTTGCGGGTGCGGCGGCTGCTTGCGGCGCTGTAGGTGCTGCACCAGCTTCTGGTACGTCTTCGCCTTCTTCCACGAGGATCGCGATGACGTCGTTCACCTTCACAGCTTCGGTGCCTTCGGCCACAACGATCTTGCCGACGATACCTTCGTCAACAGCTTCGAATTCCATCGTTGCTTTGTCGGTCTCAATCTCGGCCATAATGTCGCCGGATGAAACGGTGTCGCCTTCTTTCACCAGCCATTTGGCCAATGTACCTTCTTCCATCGTCGGAGACAGGGCGGGCATGAGAATTTCGATAGCCATTATGCTGTCTCCTCGTTGTAGATATCTGTCCAAAGCTCTTCGAGCGCGGGCTCCGGGCTTTCCTTGGAGAATTCAGCAGCTTCGTTCACGACAGCTTTGATTTCTTTGTCGATGGCCTTCAAGTCATCCTCGGAGGCGTGTTTGCCTTTCAGCAGCGCGTCACGGACCTGTTCAATCGGGTCACGTTCGTCGCGCATTTTTTGGACTTCTTCGCGGGTCCGGTATTTCGCAGGGTCAGACATGGAATGGCCGCGATAGCGGTATGTCTTAACCTCTAGGATGTACGGGCCTTTGCCAGCACGGCAGTGTGCCACTGCGCGTTCGCCGGCCTCTTTGACCTTGATGACGTCCATGCCGTCAACTTCTTCGCCTTCGATGCCGTAAGCCGCACCGCGTTCCCACAGGGACGGGGACTTCGTCGAACGTTGAACGGATGTGCCCATCGCATATTGGTTGTTTTCAATGACGAACACGACGGGAAGTTCCCACAGTTCAGCCATGTTGTAGGTCTCGTAAACCTGACCTTGGTTGGCAGCGCCGTCACCGAAGTAAGTGAAGGTCACATTATCATTGCCTTTGTATTTGTCAGAAAACGCCAGACCGGCACCCAGCGGTACCTGTGCTGCAACAATCCCGTGGCCGCCGTAGAAATGCTTCTCTTTCGAGAACATGTGCATCGACCCGCCTTTACCCTTTGAAAAGCCACCTTCGCGACCTGTCAATTCGGCCATGATGCCTTTGGGGTCCATGCCGCAGGCCAACATGTGGCCGTGGTCACGGTAAGATGTGATGCGCTTGTCGCCCTCTTTTGCTGCGGCCTCTAGACCCACAACAACGGCTTCCTGACCGATATAAAGGTGACAAAAGCCACCAATCAGACCCATGCCATAAAGCTGGCCCGCCTTTTCTTCAAACCGCCGGATCAGCAGCATTTCCCGGTAATGTCCCAGCAATTCTTCAGCTGAGACGTTCGACTTCGCGGCGGCCTTCTTTGGCGGCATGGGCGGTCCTCCATCCAATTCGTAAATTAGTTTAGTGTTAAACTATCCCCTAAAGCAAAACACATGACGTTACGAGATGCAAACGACATATGAGGTATTCGGTGGGGGAATATGTGGGATGCGGATGGAAAATGGGTAGGACGTGAGTGGACCGGCTCGGCTCTGAGGAAGTCGGCAATCTCCTTTCAGCCAAAGCTTGACTGTCCGGGGGCACGCAGTTCACTTGGGCGTTTTAGACGGTAGGGGCTAATTTGAATGGCGTTAATTCAACTTTCGGAACCAAATGAGCGGCTCGTGAAAAAGCAACTTTTGGAGTACGTTCGCAACAGAGCCTTGAATGGACGTACGAGCTTTGAGCATTGCTTCGACTCAACATGGGAACACGCGTGTCGGTTTTTGTGGCATTTCGATCCACCAGAAGACACGTCATTCCAAGGCTACAAGCCGTCGAAATCAATAGCGCAAATGTTGGAAGTGATCGATGGGGACGCGTCGGGCGACATTCCCTGTATTCAGGCATTCTTGGACACGGCGCTTTGTTTGAATACTCATTTTTACGGCTGCTCTCGTGCGCTGACCGATCCGATGCCTGTTGATCATGATCTGGAACCGATCCTTGTTTCGCTAGAGCTGATTGATTCCAGCGGTTTACCTTCTAGGGAATTTCTACTGCACGCGTTGGGTCGCTGGGGCTTTTGCGATGGTAAAACTGGGCAATATGCTGAAGGAGTAGACGCGCTTCTTCGCGAAACGGCAGTTCAACTTGTTCAAACGGCATCGTCAGAGGACAAAGACTACATCCTTTCGAATATCGGATCTAAACCCCATGCATTGGAGAATTGGTTTTCGGCAAAGTGGCATTTTGGTGCCTGGCTAAGTGACGAGATTTGGAATAGAGACAGCAATTTTTTTGCGCACCACTGTGCATTTGGCTGGTTGATCCATCCAAAGGTCAAAGAGTTGCTCGCAGAATGAATTTTGCAAAACACGGGATACAATCTACATAAATTGCCGTTTAGCAATTGAGCGGTTTTTTTCGATTTTGAGAAGCGGTCGAGAAGGGTCACAAAGCCGGAACAGCCAAATTAATGCACCGATTACCGAATAGCAATCTCATCCGTCCGGATCGTGCCAAGCACCCGTAAATGCTTGGCAAGTTCGTTTTACTCAGCGTCTGCCGGTTTGATTTTGTCCCATGTTTGGGTATCAAAATCGCTCGCATCGTGGCGTTCACGTAGTTGCTGGTCTTCGTCGCCCCATGCTTTGTTCACCATCTTACCGCGCACCACCGCCGGACGTGCGGAGATGTCGTCCACCCAGCGGTTTACGTTTTTGTAGGATGCAACGTCGAGGAACTCGGCGGCTTCGTAGACCTGATTTTGCACGAGCGCGCCGTACCACGGGAAGGTCGCCATATCGGCGATGGAATAGTCGTCTCCGCCTAAATATTTGGCCTCGCCCAAACGACGGTCGAGCACGTCGAGTTGGCGCTTGGTTTCCATTGCAAAGCGGTTGATCGGGTATTCGAACTTTTCGGGCGCATAGGCGTAGAAATGGCCAAAGCCACCGCCGAGATAAGGCGCGGAGCCTTGGAGCCAGAACAGCCAGTTCAGGGTTTCGACCCGTGCCTTGGGATCGGTCGGCAGGAACGCCCCGAATTTTTCGGCCAGATACAGCAGGATCGCGCCGGATTCGAAGATACGCACGCCGTTGGTCTCATCGAACAGGGCGGGGATCTTGGAGTTCGGGTTCACCTCCACAAAGCCGGACGAGAATTGGTCGCCTTCTTGGATGTTGATTAGCCACGCATCATATTCGGCGTCTGTGTGACCTGCCGCCAAAAGTTCTTCGAACATGATCGTGACTTTGACGCCGTTGGGCGTTGCTAGCGAATACAGCTGGTGCGGGTGTTTGCCGATTTGGCGGTCTTTGTCGTGGGTCGCGCCTGCGATGGGGCGGTTGATATTGGCGAACTTGCCGCCGCTCTCGGCGTCCCATGTCCAGACTTTGGGGGGCGTATACGTCATGTTGTGTCCTTTGAGCGCGTTGTTCAAGTTGTGTTCAGTGACATAGGGGTGGCCGAGCGGATGTAAAACCACCACCTCAAAAATAGCAGAGATACATCACAGTTTAGCGATCTCGTGGCGGGTGTTTAGGTCTTGCGCATGCTCGGGATTTTCATCCCCGCTTGGCAAGATTCAATCAGAATACCGAGCCTTTTTAGTCGTGTATCTTCGTGTTTTGCGCTCATGACCCACCAGATGGAATCCCTTCTGTAGGATGGCGCGAGCGCATTGAGAAAATCCCATGCTGCCGGGTTGGCTTTGATTTGTGCCTCAAAATCCGGTGACAGCGGGACGTTGCGGTCCGCAGATGTGTAGCCTTTGGTGTCTTTACGGTTGTTGTAGACGTGCAGCCCCGCTGGTTTCATTAGCCCAAGCGGGATGAATTCCTGTACCTTTCTGACATTCACAGCACTCCATACGCTATTGATTTTGCGAGGCGTAAATCGAATTTTGTAGCTTTGATCGTCGATTGATTTGCGCACCCCGTCGATCCAGCCGTAGCATAGTGCGACGTCCACGGATTCCGACCATGTGATGCTGGGCCGTTTAGTGCTTTTGCGGTAGTAACCAACAGAAAGTTCTGTTGCTGCGGGATTTTCTGCGAACCAAGCCGCAAAGTCGTTCTTGGATGTAAAGAAGACAGGATCGCCCACACTTAACGTCCCGTGCCTTGGAGTACGCCGTGTTCCATTGCGTAGCGGGTCAGCCCAGCTGTACTGGAAATCCCGAGTTTGCGTTTGATGTTGTTGCGGTGTGTTTCAACCGTGCGTACAGAGATATTCAGCGTCGCGGCCACGTCTTTGTTGGACTTGCCTTGCGCCAGTTCCAGCAGGATCGTCTGTTCGCGCCCTGTCAGCGGTTCGCGCCCGTCTGCGATACGCGGCGACAGCGATGTTTTGGCCCCCGTACACAGGTATTGTTGGCCCGCCATCACGGTTTCAATTGCCGTCTTGATCTCGTCGGTCGGCACGTCTTTCAGGACATACCCTTTGGCGCCGTGTGAAAGGGCAGTGTTGATGTATTCGGGGCTGTTGTGCATCGAAAGGATCAGAATGCGGGTGTCTGGGCATTTCTCTAAGATCATTTCGGTCGCATTCAGTCCGCTCACGTCCGGCATGTTGAGGTCCATCAAGATCACGTCAGGCGCAAGATCACCGACCTGTTCAACCGCCTCGCGCCCGTTGTTCAGTGCACCGACGACCGTGATGTCGTCATAGCTTTCAAGGATCGCTTGGATGCCTTCGGTGACCATTGGGTGATCGTCTACAATCAGAACACGGACGTTCATGCGGATTTCCTTTGGTTGTCGTCGTCATTGCTGCCTGCCTCTGGGCGGAGCATATGTGTCAGGGGGACTTGGGCTTCAATCATTGTGCCCTGTGTCGAAGAGCGGATGCGCAATGTCCCTCCGATCTGTTCCAGCCGTTCTTGCATGTTGCGCAGGCCAAGACCACCACTGGTGCGGGCTTGGGATTTCTGGGCTGGCATGCCTTTTCCGTCGTCGGTGATCATCAGGTGAGCACCGCTACGTTTGCCCTTAAGCGATATCGTCACGTTTTGGGCGGCTGCGTGGCGTTCGATGTTGGTTAGCGCCTCTTGGGCGATCCGGTACAGCGCGATGCGGGCTTCTTGATCGAGCCGGTTGCGGAAGACCACGGTTTCCACGCTACAGGTCACGTCGGTCCGTTGGGCAAAATCATCCGCCAGCGATTGCAGGGCAGGGCCGAGACCGAGGTCATCCAAGACACCGGGGCGCAGGTCGCGGCTGATCCGACGGACTTCTTGGATTGCACCACCCAGCCCGTCGATGCCTTTATCAAGACTATCGCCCACACGATCATCGTTGATCTGGAACCGGCGTTTGGTCAGTTCCAGCGCGTAGCGGACCCCGACGAGCATCTGACTGATCCCGTCATGGAGTTCACGCGCCACCCGTCCGCGTTCTTCTTCTTGGGTGTCGATGATCCGTTGGGTCAGCGCCTTGAGTTTCACGTCGGCCAAACGCCGCTCACGGATATTGATCACCAATCCGCTCAGAAACACGCCAAGCAGGGCCACAATGACAATCGCCACGATGTAAACGGAGGTCTGCGCGATTCGTGATTCAACTTCGGCGCGTGCGGATGCAACCGTCTGTTGCACGTCATCGATAAAGATGCCGGTGCCAACGACCCAACGCCAGTCTTGTAGGCCGTTCACATAGACGATCATCCGACCTGTTTCGCCTGTCGACGGCTTTGGCCAATCGAAGCTGTGATAGCCTCCGCCAGTTCGCGCAATCCGGATCAATTCGTCTGTAATCGGAATGCCGCTGGCGTCTTCAAGGCCGGTCCAATTGCGGTTGATCAGGTAGGTCTGCCGCGGGGCGACGAGATTGTTACCGTCGTAATCGAACACGAAGAAGTAGCCGTCTTGACCATAAAGAATGGCTGAAAGTAATTGAGAAACCTCAAGTTTTGCCGCTTCGTCATCTGGCGCTGCTCGTCCGTAGGTGTTCACAAATGCGGTGCGTGCGATGGAAAGGTAGTTCTTCAGCTCTTCGCGCTTGGTGGCGATCAGCTGCGCCTCAAGCGCTGCAATTTCGCGTTCGGCCAAGTCGCGCGATTGGTTGGTCACGACAATCGAAATCACCGACACCGCAAGGATCAACGGGACCGTTGCCAGCAAAAAAAGCTTTTGCCCGTAACTGAAACTGAGTGCGCCGCGCAGGCGGTGAAAGATGTCTTTCATGGGGGGCGGGGATAGTCGCGAATCCCCGGCGAATCAAATCCGAATCGCACAACGGTTTATTGGATCATTGGCCGTTAGCGCCCAAACTTTGTTCAGAAAAATCGCAAATTCTGCAAATTCGACCACAAACTACGCAGAACTACGTATTTTACCTTCCGGACGACTAGGCTAGCTTTTGCCTACGAAATGATCCGCAGTGCGCCACTGGGAGGTGCGCGTGCTGTGAGGAATACCAATGGGAGGAAACCAAATGGATCGTCGTTCTTTTCTTAAAAATTCCGCGCTTGGCGGGACAGCTGCAGCAGCAACTACGCTGGCAGCACCTGCTTACGCGCAGGGCAAGCGGACACTGACGCTTGTCACAACATGGGGCCGTGGCCTTGCTGGTGTGCATGACGCAGCTCAGCGTGCCGCTGACACAATCACCGCAATGACAGATGGCGACCTGACCATCGATCTGAAAGCGGCTGGCGAACTCGTCGGTGCGTTCGAAGTGTTTGACGCTGTGACGTCTGGTCAGGCTGACATGTATCACGGTGCTGACTACTACTTCGTCAACCAGCACCCTGGTTACGCGTATTTCACATCCGTGCCTTTCGGCATGACGCCACAGGAAATCTCTAACTGGTATTACCAAGGCGAAGGCCGCGCATTCCACGACGAGCTGGGTTCCATCTTTGGTCTGAAATCCTTCCTCGCGGGTAATACTGGTCCACAGGCTGGTGGCTGGTTCTCAAAAGAGATCAACGGTCCAGAAGATTTCCAAGGTCTCAAGTTCCGTATGCCGGGTCTTGGTGGTCAAGCACTGGGTAAAATGGGCGCATCCGTTCAGAACCTTCCAGGTGCTGAAGTTTACCAAGCTCTCGCATCTGGCGCCATCGACGGCACAGAGTGGATCGGCCCATGGGCAGATGAAAAAGCTGGTTTCCAAGAGATCACAAAGTTCTACTACACAGCTGGTATGCACGAGCCGGGCGCAGCTCTGTCTTTGGCGACGAACCTCGACGTGTTTGAGAGCCTCTCACCTGCGCACCAGAAGGTCATCGAGATCGCATCTGGCGAAGCACACCAGTGGAACCTTGCCCAGTTCATGGACAACAACGGTGCAGCACTGCAGCGCCTGCAAGCTGGCGGCGTAAAAGTTCTGGAATTCCCTGACTCTGTTTGGGATGCAATGGGCGACGCAGCACGCGAAACGCTTGACCAGTACGCTGGTGATGACCTGTATGACCGCCTGCGCGCGTCTTACAACGCATCCATGGCTGCGTCTTCTGGTTGGATCCAGAAGTCCGAAGGTGCGTACCGCGCCCAGCGTGACCGCGTGATGGGTTAAGCCCGTAAGGCATTGTTCTAAATCAATAAAGATTGGCCCGGCATCTACGCGATGTCGGGCCATATTCGACATTTTTGCGTGGAGCGGGTTTGTTATTGAATCCCCGCGCACCGAGGACAGAAGTGGTACATCGCTTCTATCCGATATCATGAGGTGAATGATGTTCAGCACTCGTCGAAGTGAATTCCTCGATACAATTTTCAGCCCATTTTTTAATTTATGGGATGCTTTGACCAATCCATCCCTATGGCTGGACTGGTTAAGTTGGAATGGTACGGTTGAAGATAAAGAATCGCTTATGCGCTTTATCTATTATGGAGCGTCAGCGGAACTCTTCTTCATTCTATTCGGCATCTTCTGGGTCGTTACGATAATCGGCCTACGGCGCAATCAGTTTATGTGGGCCTGCGTGCGCGTGTTGGAAGGCTTTGCCAACGGCGTTGGTCGGTTCTTTGCGTGGGCGGGGCTGTTGATGGTGCTTCAGCAGATCATGATCATCTTTATGCAGCGGATTTTTGCGGTGTCAGAGATATCGCTCGGGTTCGGATCGGCCTTTACCAAGGACGTCAGCTGGTGGTCTGAAGAACTGAAGCTTTACAACGCGATGATCGTTTGTTTGTGCGCCACCTACACCTTTGTTCAAGGTGGCCACGTGCGTGTTGACCTTGTCTATTCCGCGATTTCGTTCCGCGCCAAGCGCACGATCGATATGATCGGGGCCATGCTGTTCATGGTGCCTGCTGCATTGCTGACATGGCTTTACGGTTGGTTCTTCTTGTGGCGTCACCTTGTAGTGCCGAACCCGTCTGCGTCTGATAGTCTTGAACGTCTGCTGGGTAAATCCCGTGCACTACGCTGGAATATTGAGACCATCGGGTTTTCACCAAACGGGTTCAACGCCTACTTCCTGTTCAAAATTCTGCTCGTGGTCTTCACCTTGATGGTGATCTTGCAAGCCATCGCGTTCTTCTACCGTTCATACCTTGAGCGCAAAGAAGGCGAGGATAGCGAAGGCAAATACCTCGACAAAGACAAGCTGGGTGACGCGCAAGCCGAACTCGTCGCTGAAATTCATTAAGGACCAAAGACCATGCTTTTTGGATTAGACGGCGTAGAAGTCGGTATTATCATTGTTTTCCTGACGCTCTTTGCGGGCATTCTGTCAGGCTTTCCCGTGGCCTTTGCGATTGGTGGCTCTGCGGTCATTTCATTCGCTGTGATTGCAGCACTCGATAGTTCGGGTCTTTTGATCCACGAGGCCATCGACACTGGATCGGACGCCTATGCGGCCTTGATCGCAGAAGGGGTCAGACCTGATGCCATATCAGTATTCCGAAACCCTGATTTGCCGATTTATGAAACGGCGCTGTTCCCGCAAGGGTGGGAAATGGCGCTGGATCGGAACGTTGGTTTCCTCGTGAACCGGATGAACGAACGCGTGCTCGCGGGTCAGTCTATTGAGACTCTGTTGGCCGTGCTGATGTTCGTCATGATGGGTATCGTGTTGGAACGGTCCCGTATTGCCGATGAATTGCTGACCACAATGGCGAAGGTCTTTGGCCCGCTGCCAGGTGGTTTGGCTGTGTCCATTGTGATCGTGGGAGCATTCCTCGCGGCGTCCACAGGGATCGTTGGTGCAACTGTTGTAACCATGGGTCTGCTGGCGCTGCCAACCATGTTGAAGAACGGCTATTCGCCGGAACTGTCTACTGGTGTGATTGCCGCATCCGGTACGCTGGGTCAGATTATTCCGCCATCCATCGTGATCGTTCTTCTCGGGACGCTCGCGGGCGACCTGTATTCCGCTGCACAAGAAGACCGCGCCCAATTGGCTGGCTGTTCAGACGCGCTGACGTTCCTTGGTGAGCCTGCGGTTGTGTCGGTGGGGACGTTGTTCCAGGCCGCTTTGTTGCCGGGTATCTTGTTGGCGTTCCTTTATGCCGCATATGCATTTGGTTTCGCATTGCTGAACCCATCGAAGGCCCCACCCGTGGAAATGGGCGAAGCGTCTAGCGGTGAAGTCATCACACGTAACGAAGCGCTGTTGTGGTTCCTTGGCGCACCTATCGCATTGATCGCCGTGTTCATCGCATTCGGTGCATTCGACATCCGCGGGTCACAGACAGTTATCGTTGATAGCTATACAGATGCAGGCCAAACGGCGTCCTTGCGGACCAATGTTGGTGAAGAATGCGCAGTCTCTATGCAGGAACTGCACGGTGCGGAAGCTTGGGCTGCGGCCTTGGCAGAACAAGCTGCAATTGATGATGCGGGTGGCGTTGCCGAAGCGCGTGAATTGTCGCCGGAAGAACGTGCGGCAGCTGTGGACGCGAAAGTAGCGGCAGCGGCACCGATCGGCACAGGCATCGGTCTGATCGCATTGCTGGCAGGTCTGACGTTGGTACTAGCACGCGGTGTTGCACCGTCTGCAAACGCGGCACCGCTGATCGCAGGTGCTGCTGGTGTGCTGGCCTTGTTGTTGGTCGATATCCTGTTGATCGGGCCATTGACGACGCCGGGAACGACCGTTGTCCTGATCGCATTGCCAATGATCGCGGTGTTCTATGGCATGAAACATGCATCTGCACGTTTGTTTGCCAATGAGATCGTCAAAGTGGTCTTCCCACCGTTGGTGCTGATCATTGCTGTGCTTGGGTCAATCCTTGGCGGGATTACAAACCCGACACCTGCAGCGGCACTTGGGGCAGGCGGGGCTATTCTGTTGGCCACCTTCCGCAAGCTGCAAGAGCAGGGCAAGTCCGGCAACATGGTGCTTTATACCACTGCTGCAATCATGATCATGCTGCTGGTTGGCACGAACTTTGATATGCGCCTTGGCCAAGAAGTCGTGTTGTTCGAAAACTACGTGGCCTACTTGGTTGCTTTCGCAGCCTTCCTGTTCTCGATGTTCGGTCTGATCTGGTCATGTGGCGTGTTGTTCACGGGCGGGGTTCTGTCCCCGGTGGTCCGCGAAACAGCGAAGGTCACGTCGATGGTCTTTACCATTCTGATCGGGTCGCAGTTGTTGAACCTTGTGCTGATTTCGTTCGGTGGTGAGCACTACATTCAGCAGTTCCTGCGGTCATTCGACAGTGAATGGCAGGTCTTCATCATCGTGATGCTGGTGCTGTTTGTGCTGGGCTTCGTGCTTGATTTCCTTGAAATCATCTACATCGTGATCCCGATTGTAGGGCCCGTTATCTACGGCGGTACATTCGATCCGAAGTGGGTCACGATCATGATTGCGGTGAACCTGCAGACATCGTTCCTGACGCCACCGTTCGGTTTTGCCTTGTTCTACTTGCGGGGTGTTGCCCCGAAAGAAATCACGACGGGTCAAATCTATCGCGGTGTGATGCCATTCATCGGGATCCAAGTTGCGGGCCTCGCGTTGCTTGCGGCCTTCCCAGCGGTGGTGACAATTGTTCCGAATTTGCTGAACTAACGGATGCGGCTTAGGTCCGCGTCAACGAAACCTTAGGAAGCCCCGGTTATGCAGAGCGCAGAACCGGGGCTTTCTTTATGAACCACGCGATGTCCGAACTCGTCCACGCCCACCACGGTGGCTTTGTCATCGTGGCGGCGTTCGTATGTACGATTGGTGCGGCTTTGACGGTCGTGCTTCTGATGCGGTCCAAGGCGTTGCGTAGAAGGCGACGTCAACTGCATCTGGGTCTTGCTGCAATGATTGCAGGGACCACTGTTTGGGCGACCCATTTTATCGGAATGCTGGGGTATAGCCCTGCGGAAACGACCGCCTATGAACCCGTTCTCACGGGGCTATCGCTGCTCATTGCTATCGGCGGCTGTACTGCGGCTGTCGCACTTGCCGCAATGCCGCAAATGCGATGGCGAAGCGTTGTGGGCGGCACGTTGTTCGGCCTGACCGTGACCGCAATGCATTACACTGGGATGGCAGCACTACAGGTTCCCGGACGGTTTGAATGGGACGCAGACCTCGTCATTCTGTCGATCGTTTTCGGCAGCGTGTTTGGCATGATCATGGTGCACCGCGTGATGCATCCTGTGACACGGTTTTGCTGGGCGGGTGCCACGGCCGCGATGGTTTTGTCGGTTTGCACCATGCACTTCACAGGGATGGCTGCGGCGACATTTGTCCCTGACCCCAGCTTTATCGTGCCTGCGCGCTTGATTTCGAACTTTGTTTTAGGGTTCATCGTTTTGACGGTGGTGAGCCTGATCCTGTTGATCGGCTTCACCACGTTTGTCATTGAAACTGAAATGAGCGCGGATACGCAACGCAAGCTAAGCGATGCCGTGCGCCGCGATCTGCTGACGACGTTGCCAAACCGTTTAGGCTTTGCAGAACGTGCCGCGCGACTGCAAAAACGGGTTGATCGAGGGCACCAAATCCGGATTGCAGTTCTGACGATTGATTTGGATTTGTTTAAACAAATCAATGATACGATGGGGCATGCAACGGGTGACATCGTGCTGCGGCACGTCGCTGATCAAATGAATGCAGTCCTGCAAGATCATGAATTCATCGCACGTATTGGCGGCGACGAATTCGCCGCGTTGAAGTCGGATTTGACCGACCCAGATGACGCGCGCGAATTTGCTATGCGTCTGCAAACCGCTATTGGCGAACCGTTGTATTTGGGCATGTCTGATCTGAAACTGGGGGTCAGCATCGGGATTGCGACGTACCCCGATGACGGGGATCAGCTGGAAACACTGCAACAATATTCCGATCTGGCAATGTATCAGGCCAAGGGCCAGTCGCGCAGTAAGATCGAGTTTTATGACAATGAGATTGAGCAACGCAGACGCGAAAAACAAGCGTTAATGGGTGATCTTAGCAAGGCAATCGACCGGGAAGAGTTGTTTTTGCACTACCAATTCCAAAACAGTATCGTCAGTCACGCCATCATTGGCTTTGAGGTTCTGTTGCGCTGGCGACATCCTGAAAGAGGGCTGATCGGCCCGAATGTCTTTATTCCACTGGCCGAG
This sequence comes from Rhodobacteraceae bacterium S2214, assembly GCA_025141675.1. Taxonomy (NCBI): domain Bacteria; kingdom Pseudomonadati; phylum Pseudomonadota; class Alphaproteobacteria; order Rhodobacterales; family Paracoccaceae; species Rhodobacteraceae bacterium S2214. The sequence continues at coordinate 2,437,138 of CP081161.1, read as the reverse complement.
GAAACCGGCCTGATCAAGGATATCGGGATGTGGGTGATGCGGACTGCCTGCCAGGAAGCTGCAACATGGAATCAACCTTATCCGATTGCCGTCAACGTATCGCCGCAGCAATTGATCGAACCCGACTTTGTGACGCAGGTTCTTGCGATTTTGGACGAATGCCAGCTCGCGCCTGAACGCTTAGAGGTCGAAATCACCGAAGCCACGATCATTCAGGATCAAGAAAACGCGCTTGCCGTGATGCATAAACTGAAATCGATGGGATTACGCATTGCGATGGACGATTTTGGCACCGGATATTCGTCGTTGTCGACCCTGCAGGCCTTTCCGTTTGATAAAATCAAAATTGACCGCAGCTTTGTGCACAACGTCCATCAAAGCCGACAAAACGCAGCGATTGTGCGCGCCACGCTTTTGTTGGGCGGCGCGTTAGATGTGCCGGTTCTTGCGGAAGGGGCAGAGGTTGCAGAAGAAATCGCATTTCTAGTAGGAGAAAGTTGTGATGCGGTGCAAGGTTATTTCTTTGGCAAACCAATGCCAGTCGACGACGTTCGCGATGTCACGATGAAACAGGTCCGCGGACCGAAGATCGCTTAACCCGTTGGGCGGCTGTCTGGCAGACTGATCCGTGCCACTTGTTCGGCGATGGGATCGGTGCTCAGTGGATGCAGCGCGCTATCGTAGTCCGATGGTTCACGAATGGGCGCCCATTCACGATTGTGATAAACCTCTAACCCGCTGAATTTGGACTTATAATCCATCTTCGGCGATCCCGGCACCCAATAACCTAAATAGACATAGGGCAGGCCAAGGTCGATTGCGATGGCGATGTGGTCGAGAATGATAAACGTACCCAGCGACGATCGGTCAAAGTCCGGATCGAAGAATGAATACACAAGGCTCAACCCGTCATCGAGAATATCTGTCAGGCATACGGCCCGCAGATCTTCTGTTTCCTTGTCGGTATATTCGATCAATCGGGACCGGATCGGGGTTTCTTCGACCATGGCTGCGAATTCGAACATGTCCATGTCGGCCATGCCACCGGACGCGTGACGGCTATCCAGATAACGCCGGAAAAGGTCGTATTGCGCTTCAGTCGCCCAAGGCGACGTCGCGCGGCGTGACAGGTTCGTGTTGCGGTTCCTGACGCGTTTTTGGGATTTTGTTGGTACAAAGTCCGCCACACGAATGCGTGCAGACATACAGGCCGAACATTCCGAACAAGATGGGCGGTAAAGCACGTTCTGCGACCGCCGAAATCCCTGTTTGGACAGGCTATCATTCAGACGCGTTGCGGTGTCACCTTGCAAAGCAGTGAACAACTTCCGTTCCATCCGGCCCTCAAGGTAAGGGCAGGGTTGCGGGGCCGTGACATAAAACTGCGGCGCGATGGGAAGCGTGTGGCGCATGGTACTCTGTCGAAATGAACTAGGGTGACGTTAGCAAGCAATATCGCACAAACCAAGCCCCCCGAAAATAGCGAGGTTCTTACAAAGCAATCTTATGCCGTTCTTTCATGCATCCGCCCAAAAAAGGGGCGCCTTGCCCGGGGACACAGGCAAGGCGCGACGGGGATGGGGTGACACCCGTCTTAGAACGATGCGGACAATCTGCCTGCACGGTCATCCATAAATTGATCAAACTCAGTCGAGTCTTTCGCGGCGCGGAGGCGGTCCAAGAAATCTTCAAAGTTTTCTTGTTCATGCTCGAGCCGTTCCAGCATTTCGTCGCGGTATCGGTCAAAGCTGGCGTTGCCGCTGCGCCGTTGCGCGGCTTCGGGGGAAACGGTTTTTACGGCTTCACCAAGGGCTGCCATATCAATGCTATTCCCCATTCCCGGTGCAAATCCACCGCGCCATGCAAGGATGGCTGCGATTGCGATACCTGCCGGCCAAAAGACATTCAGCGCGACAATGGTGACCGGAATAGCAAACCCTGCAAACAACACGGTTGATACAATTTGGACAGCGACCGGCATCTGTTGTGCGGGGGGCGGTGTGTGCGTCATCAAAAAAAATCCTAAATCAAATGGGGTCCCCGAAGGGACCCGTTGAACCATTAGTGAGAGGTGTCAGCAGAGTCGTCAGATTTGTTCTGATGACCACGTTCGTCCATAAATTGGTCGAATTCTGCTTTGTCTTTGGCTTCGCGCAGACGTTCGAGGAATTCCTCGAAGTTTGTCTGTTCTTCTTCCAAGCGGCGCAGTGTTTCGTCTTTGTACGTGTCAAAGGCTGCGTTGCCGGTGGACCGGTTCATGTGGACAGAATGTGACCCACGGTGATAGCGTTTCTGGCTGTGCGTGCCCGAAAATTTGTTATTGATGACCATATAAGCCGTCATCGCCAGACCAACCGGCCAGAAAACAATATAGCTGCCGACCATTGCCGTGATCCATGCAGCCCGACCGCGTGCGTCCAACCACGCTTCGGTCCGGGCAAAAAAGCCAGGGGCCTGTGTGCCCATGGAAGACGTGGAGTTCAGGGTTGCGGTGTCCATCTCAAAATCCTTTGTGTGTAAGGTAGAGGGTCTTATGTTTATGCCCTTTACATTACTCAAGATGGGAGGTGTGGCGCATTCTTGCAAGGGATAATGTAAATGTTTTTTACATTAATCGGGATTAGCTTGTAAAATCAGCCTGTTGCGCGTTTGAAATTCGCAGCAGTTCATCTGGATTGATCGGAAAAATGTGCCGTGGCGTGCCCGCTGCCGCATAAATAACGTCGAATTCCGTCAATCTGGGGTCCGCGAACGCCCGTATCGGGTTCAGGTGCCCAACGGGTGAAACGCCCCCGATGGCAAAGCCGGTTTGTTTGCGTATCAGCGCGGCGTCCGCTTTGCCGAGCGGTTCGCCTGCGACGCGACTGGCTTTATCCGCGTCGACCGTATTGCCGCCGGCTGTCAGGAACAGGACCGCGTCACCGCTGTCCAAGCCTTGGAAGATCACAGATTTCGCGATCTGGTCCAAATGACACCCAGCCGCGTCTGCGGCTTGTTGCGCGGTTTTGGTCAGTTCTCCCATTTCCATCACGTCTGTTGTGATGCCTGCCGCTTCAAGGGCTGCTTTCACTCGTTTCAAGCTCTTGCTCATGGGAACGTCCTTGCCTAGCGTGGACCTCCAACACATCATCGCGTTTTCCTAAAGACAAGAGCTTCCCCATGAGTATCGCCGACCGGATGACCCGTTGCCCGCATCCGTTTAATGCCGAACGGGGCGCGGATGCTTTGGCTGCGTTTGATGCGTTGCCGGATGGATTGGCGGATCTGGTCAGGGGCACGGCGGGGTCTAGTCCGTACCTTGCAGGTTTGCTGAAAAGCGAAGCGGATTGGGTCATCCCCGCAATGGATGATCCAGAGACGGCGGTCGCTGATATTCTGGCAGGAGTGCGCGGTTGTCAGGCCGCTGATCTGGCAGATCACCTACGCCAAGCCAAACGCCGGATTGCGTTGATCACGGCATTGGCGGACCTGTCGGGCGTGTGGCCTTTGGCGACCGTCACGGGGACCATTACCGATTTTTCCTATGCCGCTGTTCATCAATGCATCACGCAATTGGTTGCCGCAGAGATCAAACGCGGCAAGTTGCCGGGGATGGTCGATGCGGATGCCGAAACCGGGGCAGGGATGGTGGCGCTCGCAATGGGCAAAATGGGCGCGGGGGAGCTGAATTATTCATCGGATATCGACCTAATTTGTCTGTTTGATGAAACGCGGTTCGACCCTGATGACTACCACGACGCCCGCGCCGCATTTATCCGCGTGACCCGCAAGATGACGGCGATCATGCAGGATGTGACTAAGGGCGGCTATGTGTTTCGGACCGATCTGAGGTTGCGTCCCGATGCATCGTCCACACCTGTTTGCATCTCGATGGAAACGGCTGAACGGTATTACGAAAGCCTTGGCCGCACGTGGGAACGCGCCGCGTACATCAAGGCAAACCCCTGCGGTGGTGATCTTGCGGCGGGGATGCGGTTCTTGGACACGTTGCGGCCGTTTGTCTGGCGTAAGCATCTGGACTTTGCTGCGATTCAGGACGCCCATGATATGCGGTTGCTAATCAAGGATCATAAGGGGCTGGGCGGGACGCAATCGCTTGAAGGCCACAATATGAAGCTGGGGCAGGGTGGTATTCGCGAGATCGAATTTTTCACGCAGACCCGACAGTTGATTTCGGGCGGGCGAGATCCGTCATTGCGGACCCGCGAAACGGTGGAAGGGTTGCAGCGCTTGGCGGCAGCGGGCTGGATCACCGACGATAATGCGGCAGAACTGACCGACCATTATGAATTCCACCGCGAAGTCGAACATCGGTTGCAGATGATTAATGACGCGCAGACCCATACATTGCCGACGACCGATGACGGGTTTGCCCGCTTGGCGGCGTTGATGGGGCGCAATGTGGCGGGGCTGCGGGCGGATATTCAGACGCGGTTGGACGCGGTGCACGAACTGACGGAAAGCTTCTTTGCGCCAGACGAGGTCGCAGCTGAAGACGATAGCGATTGGGGTAAAGACACCACAGACCGTTGGCCCACGTACCCCGCGTTGCGATCTGACCGCGGGCAGGCGATTTTTGATCGGTTGCGGCCTGATATTATGCGCCGTCTGGCGGCGTCTGCAAAACCGGACGAGGCGCTCGCGCAGTTTGACGGTTTCCTTGCGGGACTGCCAGCAGGCGTGCAGCTGTTTTCGTTGTTTGAAGCGAACCCACAATTGACCCAATTGGTCGTGGATATTGCAGCGACAGCACCTGCCTTGGCCCAATATCTTTCGCGCAATTCAGGTGTGTTTGACGCCGTGCTGGGGGGATCGTTCTTTGGCGATTGGCCGGGTGCGGATGCGTTGACTGTGGAAGCGACCAAGGTCCTGTCGGCCGCACCCGATTACGAGGCGCAATTGATCGCGTTGCGGCGTTGGGCAAAGGAATGGCATTTCCGAATTGGCGTGCATTTGTTGCGCGGTTTGACCGATACGCCCACAGCGGGGCAGCAATATGCGGACCTTGCGGCGGCCTCTATAGCGGCTGTTATGCCAGTGGTCGAAGTAGAATTTGCTCGGAAACACGGGGCCGCCCCCGGTCGTGGGGCCGCTGTTGTAGGCATGGGGTCGCTGGGTGCGCATCGTCTGACGGCGATGTCGGATTTGGACCTGATCGTGATTTACGATGCAGGCGAGGCCGAAATGTCCGACGGGCCACGCCCGCTGGCCGTGCGACCGTATTTTGCGCGTTTGACACAAGCCTTGGTGACCGCACTTTCCGCGCCAATGTCCGAAGGTCGGTTGTATGAAGTGGACATGCGGTTGCGTCCGTCGGGACGGCAAGGGCCAGTGGCGACATCGTTGCCTGCTTTCAAGAATTACCAATTGAACGAAGCATGGACGTGGGAACATCTTGCGCTTACGCGGGCGCAACCGATTGTTGGCGATGCGGGATTGTGTGCTGAAATCACGGATTTTCTGGGCGTCGTCGTGGCCACACACCGCGACAAAGCGGGGATCATGACAGACCTGCGGGATATGCGGCGCCGGATCGCGGATGCACGTGGGGACGGGGCCGCGTGGGATGCCAAGAACGGTGCAGGACGTCTGCAGGATTGCGAACTGTTGGCGCAAGCGGCTGCTTTGCGTGCAGGTCAGGCTGTTATCGCAACGGAAGACCAGATTGCGGCGGGTGTCGCGGACGGGTGGCTCGATGCCGCGCAGGCCGATGCGATCCTGCGGGCGTATCGTCTATTCTCAGCGGTGCAGGGCGCTGCGCGTTTGTTGACAGGCGGGGTGCTGGACCCTGAACAGATCGGCGTGGGCGGATGTGCTGTGGTGCTACGCGAAACGGGGGCAGAGGATATGCAATCGCTCTTGACCCAGATGGATGATGCCGCGACACAAGCGGATGCCGCGATAACGGCGCTATTGGCAGGAGAGACTTAAATGGCTGAAAGAGATCCGCTCGACCCCAAAGGTCTGATCCGCGAAGCCTACAACATCGACGGCATTTCATCCTATGAATGCCGGTCAATTTTTCTGGATTGGGCGTTGAGCCACAATAGCGACGATCATACGCCTGCCATTGAAAAGCTGCTGACGGCTTACGGGCCGGGGCGGTTGGATCATCCGATGACACAAACGCTAACGGCCGCATTGGCGGATGCCAGCCCCGCCAAACGACGGGGCGGGCGAGCTGCGAGATTAGCGCGTTAGTTTTGCGGCTTCGGCTGCGATGGCAGTGATGCCAGCCCAGTCGCCCGCATCAATCAGGTTTTTGGGGGCAACCCAGCTACCACCAACACAAAGCGTGTTCGACAGGCTCAGGTAATCCGGTGCGTTCTTCAATGACACACCGCCTGTTGGGCAGAACTTCACCTGTGGGATCGGACCGCCGATACCTTTCAGGGCTGCGGCACCGCCATTTGCTTCGGCCGGGAAAAATTTCTGCACCCAATAGCCGCGTTCCAGCAGGCGCATCGCCTCGGAGGACGTCGCGATACCCGGCAGCAATGGTAGATCGTTGGCTTCACACGCGTCGAGCAGTTTGTCAGTTGCACCCGGAGATACGCCAAATGTTGCACCCGCGGCCTTCGCATTTTCCACGTCTTTCGGCGTCAACAATGTGCCAGCACCGACAACGCCGCCCTCAACTTTTGCCATCTCGCGGATCACGTCCAACGCGGCTGGCGTGCGCAATGTGACTTCCAACGCCGGCAAACCGCCAGCAACAAGTGCTTTTGCGAGTTCTTCGGCAGTGTCGGCTTTTTCCACAACCAGCACAGGCACAACAGGGGCGAGGGCGCAAATGTCGGCGGCGGCTTGAGAGGCGTCTTGCGGTGTCATTGGTATCTCTTTCGTCTGCGTTACGTATTATGCGGCGGCAGTATCAGGCGCTGGTGTCGCGGGAATTTTTGTCCCCGTTTCTTTTGGCTCCAAATATCCCCGCCGGAGGCATAAAAGTTAAACCACAACGCCTGCGCCTTCAGAGGCACGTCCGACGTTCTGGCGGAAGACCTCGAACAATTCGCGGCCAACCCCGTTTCCATTGCCAGTCAGGTCCGCAACCGCAAGGTCGCGTGTGTCCAGATCGACGCCGACTACATCAATGGTCCCGGTCGTGGCGTCAAGGCGGATGATGTCTCCGTCTTGGATTTTCGCAAGCGGTCCGCCATCTGCAGCCTCTGGGCTGACGTGGATTGCGGATGGGACTTTACCGGATGCGCCGGACATGCGGCCGTCCGTGACGAGTGCGACCTTGAGGCCCCGATCCTGCATGATCGATAGGGTCGGCGTCAGGCCGTGCAGTTCTGGCATGCCGTTGGATCGCGGTCCTTGGAAACGTACAACGATGATTGTGTCTTGCGCCAATTCGCCCGCCTTAAACGCTGCTTTAACAGCGTCTTGGGTGTGGAAGACCTTTGCCGGTGCTTCGACGATGTGCCGTTCTGGTGCCACGGCGGACGCTTTCATCACGCCGCGCCCAAGGTTGCCCGCAAGCTGCACAAGCCCGCCTGTCGTCGCGAATGGATCGGATACGGGGCGCACGATCTTTTCGTTCAAGCTCTTTTTCGCACCTGCGCGGTAGCTGACGCGCCCGTCTTTTAGTTCGGCTTCATTGCGGTAATGCGACAGCCCGTCGCCCGCGACGGTTTTCACGTCGTCGTGCAGCAGACCCGCATCCAGCAGATCGTTGATCAGGTACTGAAGCCCACCCGCCGCGTGGAAGTGGTTTACGTCCGCCAAACCGTTTGGATAGACCTTGGCCATCAAAGGCACGGCCTTTGAGATGTCATCGAAATCTTCGAGGTCGAGGATCACACCCGCCGCCCGCGCCATGGCTGGCAGGTGCAGCACAAGGTTGGTTGACCCGCCCGTTGCCATCAGGCCGACAAGGCCGTTCACGAATGTTTTTTCGTCGAGAATATCGCAGACCGGCCGGAATTCGTTGCCAAGGCTTGTGATTGCAGCGGCGCGTTCTGTGCCTGCAACGGTCAACGCGTCGCGCAGCGGTGTATTCGGGTTCACGAAAGACGCGCCCGGTAGGTGCAGCCCCATGAATTCCATCAGCATTTGGTTGGTGTTGGCCGTGCCATAGAAGGTACAAGTGCCCGGACCATGGTAAGCGGCCATTTCGGCGGCCATCAGTTCTTCGCGCGTGGCTTCGCCGATGGCGAATTTCTGGCGCACTTTGGCTTTTTCATCGTTGGGTAGGCCGCTGACCATTGGACCTGCAGGCAGGAATACGGACGGGATGTAGCCGAATGTCGCTGCTGCAATTACCAGACCCGGAATGATCTTGTCGCAGACGCCAAGGTAAACTGCCGCGTCAAAGACGTTGTGGGATAGGCCGACGCCCGCCGCCAATGCGATCACGTCACGCGAAAACAGGGACAATTCCATGCCTGTTTCGCCTTGAGTCACGCCGTCACACATCGCAGGCACGCCACCTGCAACTTGGGCCGTGGCCCCAACCGCGCGCGCGGCTGACTTGATCAGGTTCGGATATGTTTCAAACGGTTGGTGCGCGGACAACATATCGTTGTATGCGGTGATGATCCCGATGTTTGGGGCCTTGCCTGCTGCCAGATCACCCTTTTGTTCGCCCATTGCCGCAAATGCGTGAGCCTGACCGCTACACGAAATATGCCCGCGACGCGGCCCGTCAGAGGCGGCCTTTGCCATCAAATCCAGATAGGCCCCGCGTGTGGCTTCGCTCCGTTTGCGAATACGGTCTGTGACTGCGGCGATTTGGGGGTTCAGTGTCATGACGCACCTCTACGTTTGATTTGGTGTTCTCGTAGCAGGGTTTGTTAGCGCTAACAACAGTGTTCTTTGTCGCAGTCTGGCTGGGCTCTTTCCAAGGGACGGTGTTTCGCTGTAGGAGGCAGGTATGACAGATACAGCTTCCCCCACAGTGCGCCTGAACCCGAAGGGTGATGCACGCGCAATTCGGCATGGTTTTCCATGGGTTTACGCAAACGAGGTGGTCATGGACCGCCGCACCAAAGGCATCAAGGCGGGCACAATCGCGCGGCTTGAAGATGCCGAACGCCGCCCGTTGGGGATGGTCGCGGTGAACCCGCAGTCGAAAATCATCTGCCGGATGTTGGACCGCGATGAAAATGCGGTGATTGATCAGGCGTGGTTTGCGGCGAAGCTACAGCGTGCGTTGACGCACCGCGAACGGATGTTTGCGGAACCGTTCTATCGGTTGGTTCATGCCGAGGCTGATGGGCTGCCGGGTGTTGTAATTGACCGCTTTGGCGATACGGCTGTTGTGCAGCCCAACGCCGCCTATGCGGATGCGAATATCGAGGCGCTGGTTGAGGCATTGGTCGATGTGACGGGTGTTGCGACCGTGGTGATGAACGGAACGGGGCGTGCGCGGACCTTGGAAGGTCTGGACGAACGCACCGATGTGATGGTGGGCCAGACGCCCACAGCGGCAATTCCGGTACAGATGAACGGTGCGACCTATATGGCGGATGTCATTGGTGGCCAGAAAACGGGTCTGTTCTTTGACCAACGTCCGAACCATGCCTTTGCGGCGTCGCTGTCCAAAGGCGCACGGGTTTTGGATGTTTTTTCACACGTTGGCGGGTTTGGTCTGGCAGCTTTGGCTGGTGGTGCGACGTCTGCATTGGCCGTTGACGGATCGCAACCAGCATTGGATCTCGCTGCACAAGGTGCTGAGGTGATGGGCGTGTCTGATAAGTTTACAACGCGTAAGGGCGATGCCTTTGACGTACTGACGAAATTGGCGGAAGAGGGCGAGACGTTCGACGTGGTGATTTGTGATCCACCCGCGTTTGCGCCGTCGAAAAAAGCGATGGAAGCAGGCCTGCGCGCCTATGAACGTGTCGCGCGCCTTGCGGCACCTTTGGTTGCTGAAGGTGGCTATTTGGGGCTGTGTTCGTGTTCACACGCAGCGGACCTCACAAAATTCCGCAATGCCTCTGCGCGTGGCATTGGCCGTGCAGGGCGTCGCGGTCAGATCATTTACACAGGCTTTGCCGGTCCTGATCACCCGTTGATGCCACATCTGGCGGAAACAGGTTATCTGAAGTCGGTGTTCTTCCGCCTGTGAGGATCTTGGTCGATACCTGCGTTCTATACCCAACAGTCATGCGCGAAGTCGTGCTTGGTTGTGCGCAGGCGGGCCTATTCGAAGTTCGCTGGTCAGCACGCATTTTGGAAGAATGGGCGCGGGCAGCACGCAAGATCGGACCAGAAGGGGAAACCTTGGCGCGTGGCGAAATCGCGGGTGTTTCTGCCCGTTTTCTAAATGCTGTGGTGGCCTATCCCGAAGACAAGCTGCGTCAGTTCTGGTTGCCCGATAAGGACGATATCCACGTGCTGACGGCCGCTGTAGTTGGATCTTGCGACGCGATTATGACGGTGAACGTCAAGGATTTCCCGAAGGATGTGCTGGCCGAAAACGATCTGGATCGGCTCAGCCCTGACGTTTATCTTGTGGAAATGTTCCATCAAAACCCGGATGTGGTGCGCGGCGTTGGCGACGCGGTGCTGTCTGAGGCGCGGCGATTGTCAGGCGACGATTGGCAGATGCGGCCATTGATGAAGAAGGCACGCCTGCCGCGTTTGGGCAAAGCCCTAACGGCCTAGGTCTGCCATTTCGCAGCGTTTGCTTCAATCGCCGCGATCCGTTGGTCGGTCTTTGGATGGCTCATGATCCACGCGGGAATTTTTGCACCACGTGCGCCTGTCAGCGTTTCGAGTTTATGGAATAGCGAAATCTGCGGCGCGGTGCCGATGCCGGATTTCACGAGCAGGGCAGAGGCGTAGGCGTCAGCTTCAAATTCGTCCTTGCGAGACAAACCTGCCGCCAGAAGACGCATTGCATGCCCTGCGATCCAGTTGCCAATACCAAAAGGCAGGAACCGTCCCAGCACCATTGCAATCGCGGTACGCGCAGCGTTCTGGCCGGAAAAGTCGATCATGCGGCGGCGGGCATGGCCCAGTGCTACGTGCCCGAGTTCATGGGCAATCACGCTGGCCATTTCATCAGCGGACACCTTGCCCGCGCGGTACTTGTTGAAGAAACCGCGCGTGATGAAGATGCGACCATCAGGGGACGCGAGGCCATTTACAGGATCAATTTCGTAGATATTGACCTTGATCTGCTTCAGATCCAACGCACCAGCCATCTGATCACAGAGCTGGCGCAGCATGGGATCGGTTAACGGCGTTGATTTCTGATCAAGCTCGCGCTGCGTCCGCCAAACGGAAAAGCGATACATGGCGAGGCCGTACAGAACGGCGAGCAAAATAGGGGCGAGGCGCAACATGCCCTAGATATGGGGTGCGGGGGCGTGCAGGGCAAGCGGTGGAATGAGTTGTTTTGGCGAAGCGAAGGGGAAGGCGCGCCTAGCCAAGCGACTTCATCCCCTTGGTGAGCCCTGCGATGGTCATTGGCACCATGCGGTCTGCACCGAAAATTTGCTGGATCATCTGGGTGGACTGGGTGTGACGCCAGTAGGCTTCGTTCAGGGGATTGATCCAAATGTGGTTGGGCCATTGGTCGCGGACGCGGGTCAGCCAGACTTCGCCGGATTCGGGATTATAATGCTCATTCGCGCCGCCGGGGTAGGCGATTTCGTAGGGTGACATGGATGCGTCGCCAACGATGATGCATTTGTAGTCGGACCCGTAGGTGCGCATGATTTCATGCGTATCGGTCTGGTCGTTCCAGCGGCGGCGGTTGTCGCGCCAGACGCCTTCGTAGATGCAATTGTGGAAGTAGAAATGCTGCAGCGTTTTGAATTCGGATTTGGCCGCTGAAAACAGTTCTTCGACCATTTTGATGTGCGGATCCATGGACCCGCCGATATCGAGAAACAGCAAGACTTTGACGGCGTTGCGCCGTTCAGGCCGCGTTTTGACGTCGATGTAGCCATTTTCGGCCGTCGCGCGGATGGTGCCGTTCAGGTCGAGTTCTTCGGCGGCCCCGTCACGTGCCCAAGACCGCAGGCGTTTCAGGGCGACCTTGATATTGCGGGTTTGCAGTTCAACCGTGTCGTCCAGATTGCGGAATTCGCGCTTGTCCCAGACTTTGACGGCGCGTTGATGGCGCGATTTGTCTTGGCCGATGCGGATGCCCTCGGGATTGTAGCCGTAGGCGCCAAACGGGGACGTGCCAGCTGTCCCAACCCATTTAGACCCGCCCTGGTGGCGACCCTTTTGTTCTTCGAGCCGTTTCTTCAGCGTTTCCATCAGTTTATCAAAGCCGCCTAGTGCTTCGATCTCGGCTTTTTCTTCCGCACTCAGGTGCTTTTCAGCGAGCTTTTCCAGCCAATCTGCGGGCAGGTCGACTGCGTTCAGAACCTGATCTGTGGTGATGTTTTCCAGCCCTGCGAAGGTTGCCCCGAATGCACGGTCAAACCGGTCGAGGTGCCGTTCGTCTTTGACCATCACAGTGCGCGCCAGAAAGTAGAACGCGTCCACATCATAGGTCGCCAGTCCCGCCTGCATCCCTTCGAGGAAGGCCAGAAATTCGCGCAGCGTCACAGGAACCTTTGCCGCGCGGAGGTTTTCGAAGAAGGGCAGGAACATCGTTTAGATGCTGGCGCGTTCGATCAGCACAAGTGCGAACATGCCGATGATGCCGCCCATGATCGCCAGCACGCCGCCCCATTGCAACAGATCAAGCATCTTGCCACCGCGCCGTTTGGCGCTGAGCGCCCCAAGAATGGCACCAATCAGAAGGCCGGAAAGGGGGTAAATCATCGCGCAAATCGTCCTTTAGAGCGGGCGCAGCGCCCTGATCTCGTTCAGACGGGCCTGCACAAATACATCCTGACCAAAGCCGTATCGCGCCCAACCCAGACTGTCCAGACGCACCGCTTCGGCCTCTGTGGTGTTGCCTTGCAGCATAAGTGCTTCGGCCTTGAACATCATCAACGTAGCAAGCAGGGCGGCGTTTTGGTGGTCACGGGCGAGGGGAATTGCACCGTTTGTCAGCGCGATGACGGCCTCTGCATCCCCCGCAGTGAGCGCAAATGCCGCACGTTGCACGGCGATGTGTGCTGCGTGAATTTGTGTCGCAGGATTGGACCGGTAGATGCGGTCGGCCGCGTTGAAAGAGGCCAGCGCAAGTTCGGAATTGTTCCCGACTTGCAAACGTCCATGGGCGTAATGTGCAAATGCTTCACGTGTGCCGCCCCAGCCGAAGGCGTTGCCAATCTGGATTGCGTTTTGGGCAGCTGCGCGGCGGCGCGATGGTGTTGCTGCACCCGACAGCGCCGTTTGAACGGCGTCAATCCAGTCGCGATTGGTGTCATCTTCGGGGAACCGCGATCCGCGATTGCCCGCAGGGTTCAGCCGGGCAAGAAGGGCAGGGAGCTTTTCTGCCACTTGACCGCGTGTCATGCCGTTTGCCAATTCAGGGGCGTAATACGCTTTCAAAACCAGCATATCAAAGCTGGTCAGTACGTTGTGGATGTTGTCGTCGTTGAACACCGAATCCGGCAAGCGGTACAGATCGTTGAGCGGTCCAAGCGCTTGCGCCAGTTCTTCATGCAGACAGTCGCGGATTTCCTGCGGGGCCACATCGGACGGCACAAACATAATTGCGCGGTCGCGGCGTGTCAGCGTGGTCCAGTCGACCGTGTCGGTCCGGCGGACGCGCAGGAATTCGTCCCAACTGGACACGCGGGGTACAACAAAACAGGCTGCACGCGGCACCGCGTCGTTCAGCACGCGACGGGGGATGGCCTGCACGATGATCTGTGGCTGTGCGGCCTCTGACATGTCGATGTTGATGTTCGCTTCGCGCCGTAGACGGCTAAGCAATTGATCAAGGTCATTCAGCAATGTGTCAGAAATTTCGCCCTGTACACGGACATTAATCGGCCCTTCGAAACGGGTCATAAACGGGATTTGTTTGCCGCTTTCCATGCGGAACGACAGGTCGAGAAAGTCCTGCGAAATCTCGGTGTTTGATCGCAATGGGGTGCGCACGGGCACAGCCGCGAAAGTTTTGACCGGTGGCAACACGGACGCAATCGGGGCCGCGCGGGTTGCGGCGACGTCTTGCGGGACGGGTGCACATGCCGTGAGAACGGCGAGGCTGAGGGCTGCGAGACGGCTCATGCGGCGGGCCGTTGGTATTTGATGAAATTAGTCAGGTGACCTACGCGGTCATACAGCTGGCGACCGGCGGCGTTGTCGTCTTGGGTCAGCCAGTACACGTTCGGCGCACCATAGGTGTCGGCGGCGGCATAAACCGCTTCGATCAATTTCCGACCGCAGCCAGTGCCACGCGCGGCGGGGTTGACGTAGAGATCTTGCAGATAACAAACCTTTTCGATTTTCCAGCCGTGGCGGTGGAAAAGGTAATGGGCGAGGCCAATCAGTTCGCCATCTACTTCAGCGACAAGAGCGGAAAAATCCTGCGGATCGTCGCCCAAAAGGCGGTCAAAGGTGGACGCAAAGATGTCAGACGGCAAAGCGGTGCCGTAGAATTCAAGATAGGCGGTCCACAGCCCGGACCACGCCGCCTGATCAGCTGCGTGAAGCGGGCGAATGATGACCGGCATTTTTGCCTTGGTCACGTCTGCTCTCCTCAAGTGCGTCAATCTTGCCTGCCACAAGACTGCGTCCCCTCGTGTGTGTGGCTACGGCAAATGCGCGGCCATCATGGTGGGGGCAGGTTGATTAAAGGTGAACAGAGGGAGGCACGCACCTGATATTCGGGATAGTACCCGCTTTCTCGGTACTGCGTTGCACAGAAGACTCAGACGTTTGTGGTGGCGGTGGCGCAGCGGGCTAGATGTTGATGCAAGATTCTGAAGGGATCATGGTCAACAGCTCGCTCTATTAGATTTTACAGATCAACTGATAAGAGAGCGAATGTCTGTTTCGTGTCAAACCAACTATGCACTCTTGGAACGCCTGACTGGAAAATCTCAATCGAGAAACCCAAATCGTAACTGACCTTGATATTTGGGGAGACGATTTCACCGAATTTTATGAGATATTTAGCGAGAGAGATGGCACTGAGTATCTTGTTAATGCGAAGCTTGTCCCAAGCGAATTTGCATGGGCTGAAACCACCAAGGATGGTTTCCCTTCAGCGATATTAAAAGGGCTGTACCCGTGGCCTCATTGACTGTTGCGGAACTTGATGAATTCTCGCGTGGGCTTGGCTCCGAAGCGTTGGTTTCGACCGATGTACAAAGTGTAACAAAGTCCGTCTCTTACTAGCTTAAGCGCTGCTAAGCGAACGGCGGTAATTTCCGGACCGGCAACTGGTGATCAGCGCAGTGATGATGTTGGAAGAGCCAAAGTTTCCAGATGCTGCAAAGTCCTTCAACATCGACTAAAGACTTGGGGGCTGCGCAATAAAAGAGGACGGAAATGCTGAGGAAATTGCTTATTTGGGTGGGCGCGCTATTGGCATTGATTTTCATCGGGGGAAATCTTTTTCTGTTTCCGCCGCTC
This sequence comes from Rhodobacteraceae bacterium S2214, assembly GCA_025141675.1. NCBI lineage: Bacteria > Pseudomonadati > Pseudomonadota > Alphaproteobacteria > Rhodobacterales > Paracoccaceae > Rhodobacteraceae bacterium S2214. Next base: position 2,421,688 of record CP081161.1, on the reverse strand, counting down.
CCAAATCTCCCCGAAATTGCTAAAGGACTTCCGAGTAATTTCTCCGAAGCTGACGAAGAGTTTAATAGGCGAGTGTTGGCAGCATTCCCGATGCCATTAACGGTCGAAGAACTCACCGATCGGTTGAGCGAGCAAGGGTTTAAAGTTTATGCTGAAAATAACTATGGAAACTTTGAACAGAGCGGTTTTCCCTGCACGCTAATCTGGAGAATCCTTTGGGAAGAAGTAGATGGTGCTGTCAGCGAAATGACATCAAAATATGGGGGCATATGTCTGTAAGGCAGGTTCAGTCACCGAAGAAGCAACCGTTGGCGCATCCGCAGCGAAGCCACATTTTGTCCGCTCAACTATCCCACGACCAGCCAAACCTACTGAATAACAATCTCGTCTGCACGGATCATGCCCAGCACATCGCGCGCTTGTTCGTCCAGAAGGTCCAGATCAAGGTAGTTATCCGACAACCGCCGTGTCAGGTTTTCCATGCGTGCCACTTCGGCGTGTAGGGTCGCGAGCTCTTGGGATAGCGCGCGACCCTCTGCTGTGACTTCCGCACGTTTGAACACCCCGTAATCACCCTGCACGGCGGCAAAAGTGAAATACAGACCCATGGCCAACAGACCTAGGAAAGAAAGGAGTGTGCCCATCGCTGGGCGGCTACGTTTTCGCATCGGTGCCTCAAAATGCCGTCTTCTTTGGACGATCTATCGCTAGAATCGCACATCCGAATCACTTTGTGAATCCTAAAAATGCACCGCCATGCAATTAATGGCGGATTAATCCGGCATCCAAGCCTGCGTCGCAAAACTGCCGGTGATATAGTGGCATTCGGGGGCGCTTGGCGGTTCGCCACACAGGTGGCCTGCGATGGTTCCCGCGACATATCCGATGTCGTCGACCGGATCCGGTGTCAGCTCTGTCAGGGTCACGCGTAGATCGCTTTGCGTGCGTGCGACGACGTCTTCCGCGAATTGTCCTGCCGTGAAAAGCGTGGCGCTTGTGCCTGTGCTAGGGGCGGCTTGCGCGAAGGTGGCGGTGATATTGATCAGGCCTGCGCCTTCAAGCAGGCGGTCGCCGCTGTCATAGCCGACCAGATACAGCGTATTGGGCATCGGGCCGCCTTCGGCCAGAAACTCGGCGCTCAAGTCGATGACGTCGGTTGAGAAATCTACCGTTTCCCAATCATAAAGATCACCCGCGATGGACAGGTGAATTGTACCAAGCTTTGGGATATCCCGCAGGGGATGATCGCTTTGCTGCCAATTTGGGCTACCTTCCGCTGCGACTTGCGTCCATGCGGGCGGGATACCATCCAGCACTGGTTCTTCGACAGGCGTGCAGGCCACCAGTCCCAAAAGAACAAAACTATATCGTAGCATCACCACGCCCCCTTGCTTTGGTGCAACTTAGCCGTGCAAGTGGGCGTGGTCTAGCATTAGCCAGCCACAGAGGCCGCGTAGATCGCATCGATTGTTTTGGACAATTCGCTGTTGAAATCAGCGTCGTCCTGCTGGGCAGACAGGCCTTCGGTCAACGCCCGAGAGAAGCTCGCGATGATGCCCTTGTTCTGGGCCAGACGCGTATTGGCTTCTTCACGGTTGTAGCCACCAGACAGCGCCACGATGCGCAGCACCTTCGGATGGTCGACCAATGATTGATATTGGTTTGCGACTTCCGGCAGCGTCAGTTTCAGCATGACTTGCTGATCGTCGGGCAGGGCGTCCAATTGCTTTGTGATCGCGGCCAGCAGCAGGTCTTCGGCTTCTGCTTTGTCAGCGATAGAAATCGTGACCTCAGGCTCCAGGATTGGCATCAAACCGTGCGCCAAGATCTGTTTGCCAACCTCGAACTGTTGGGCGACGATCGCATCAACGCCGTCAGCATTGGCCGCCGAGATAACAGAGCGCATTTTGGTTCCGAAAATACCGGCATCAGCCGCCTTTTTCAAAAGTGCATCCAGACCGTCGATCGGTTTCATCAACTGAACGCCGCCCTCTGCATCGCACAGGCCCTTGTCGACTTTCAGGAATGGGACAACGTGGTGATCTTCCCACAGTGCCGTTGCCGCAGGCTTACCGTCGATCTGGCGGTCCATCGTCATTTCAAACAAGATTGCGCCGACGACCTTATCGCCCGTAAAGGCGGGGGCATTCACGATGCGGGACCTCATCCCGTGGATCAATGAAAACATTTCGTCTTCGGTTTTGTAGGCATCTTCTGTGACGCCGTACAATTTGAGTGCTTTTGGGGTTGAACCGCCACTTTGATCCAAAGCTGCGATAAAGCCTTTGCCGGCCCGAACCTGTTCCCACTGCGCTTGATTAGACATGTCTAGCATCACCAATTTCCTTGCAATTGACTGGGTCACCCCCGTTACCCAATGTCATTAGGCGCGGGGGATGATCCTTGCAATTATGGTTACGCTAACTGTTAGCGCTAAACTGGTATTCTAGTCGTCTAGGGCCGCGACGCCCGGCAAAACTTTGCCTTCCATCCACTCCAAGAAGGCCCCGCCAGCGGTTGAAATGTAGGTAAAACTGTCCGCCGCGTCCGCTTGGTTCAGCGCGGCTACGGTGTCACCGCCACCCGCAACAGAGATCAGCGCACCCGATTCTGTCAGGGCTGCAGCTACCTTGGCGGCGCCATTTGTAGCCCGATCAAACGGTTCGATTTCAAACGCACCCAACGGGCCGTTCCAGACGAGGGTTTTGGCGCCCGCCAGAACTTCGGAGATGTATGTCACCGTGTCCGGACCCGCGTCCAAGATCATTGCGTCCGCAGGGCAGGCGTCAGGGGCGACTGTTTCATTGTCTGCACCAGCCTTGAATTCACGCGCTACAACGATGTCGCGCGGCAGGATGATTTCGCAGCCCGCCTTTTTGGCTTTGCCAAGGATATCACGGGCTGTATCCGCCAGATCGTGTTCGCACAGGGATTTGCCGACATCGATGCCTTGGGCCGCAAGGAACGTATTCGCCATGCCGCCACCGATCACCAGATGATCGACCTTACCGACAAGATTGCCGAGCAAATCAAGTTTCGTGGACACTTTCGCGCCGCCAACCACGGCCACAACCGGACGTTTTGGCGTGCCAAGGGCCGCTTCCAGCGCACCAAGCTCTGCCGCCATCAGACGACCTGCACAGGCGGGCAACAATTTCGCAATGGCTTCGGTCGACGCATGCGCGCGGTGAGCTGCAGAAAAGGCGTCGTTCACGTAGATATCGCCGAGTGACGCCAAACGCTTTGCAAAGCCTTCGTCGTTCTTTTCTTCGCCAAGATTAAACCGCAGGTTTTCCAGCAGCAGTACGTCGCCGTCTTCCATTTCAGCGACGGCATCAGCGTAATCACCATCCACGAATGTCACAGGCAAACCAAGCGTGTCTGACACCGCACCTGCGATGTGTTCCAGCGACATTTCAGGAACGACCTGACCCTTCGGACGACCAAAGTGAGCCATCAGGATAACTTTGCCACCCGCGGCCTGAATATCGTCAACAGTCGCGGCAATCCGCTCAATGCGAGTTGTATCCGTTACGCGCCCGTCTTCCATCGGCACGTTTATGTCTACGCGGACCAACGCGCGCTTGCCCGCAAAGTCCATATCATCAAGGGTTTTCCACGCCATTTGCCGTCTCCTAAGTCTGGGTTGTGTCTTACCTGAGGGAAGGACCCGAAAACGTCAACTAGCCGTCCCTTGGCAATTGCCGCTTTGGGCCATATGTCTAGGCCAACCTAAAAACACGGGAGCGCCCAATGGCCGATATTAAAGATCCAGAAAACACGATCATCATGACACTGAAAAACGGTGACGTTGTGATCCAGCTTTTGCCTGATGTGGCACCACAACACTGCGAGCGGATGAAGACACTCGTGCGCAATGGCGACTACGACAACGTGGCGTTTCACCGCGTGATCGACGGCTTCATGGCGCAAACAGGCGACGTGGCGAATGCGAACATGGAAAAAGATTACAACCCGGGCCGCGCAGGCACAGGTGGCTCGAACATGCCCGACCTGCCAGCGGAATTCTCCAAGATCCCACACGCACGCGGGTCTATCGGAGCTGCACGGTCTGCGAACCCGAACTCTGCGAACTCCCAGTTCTTCATCAACTTCAAAGACAATGACTTCCTGAACGGCCAGTACACTGTTTACGGTCAAGTCATCGAAGGCATGGAGCACGTTGACGCAATCGTAAAAGGCGAACCACCTGCGAACCCTGATCGTATGGTGAAAGTTGTGGTGGCTGCTGATGCTTAAGTTTGCTGCCGTTCTTGCACTTGTCGCAGGTCCTGCGGTGGCGACAGGTCTTGAAATCGACGTGACAGGTGAGGCCAATGGCACCATCAAGATCGACCTTTTCGAAGATGTAGCACCAAACCACGTAGCCCAGATCACTGCGATTGCAGAAGCGGGTGATTACGACAACGTCGTATTCCACCGTGTGATTGAAGGTTTCATGGCGCAAACCGGCGATGTCAAAAATGGCGTCGCGGGTGGCAACCTGTCCCGTGCGGGTACTGGTGGGTCTGACCTCGGCAACATCAACGCGGAATTCTCTGATCTTCCGTTTGATCGTGGCGTCGTCGGCATGGCGCGGTCGCAAAACCCGAACTCTGCGAATTCGCAGTTCTTCATCATGTTTGCACCGGGTCACTTCTTGAACGGTCAATACACAGTGGTTGGTGAAGTTACCGAGGGCATGGACGTTGTCGACGCGATCAAGCGCGGTCAAGGCCAAAGCGGGTCTGTTGCGGGCACGCCTGACGTGATGAGCGCCGTACGCGTAACGGAATAACGCATCATACTTGATGTGCAAAAGGCGGGTCCAATAGGGCCCGCCTTTTTTATTGGGCAACCACGTTTCCTTTTGGGAAACACTGCTGTGACGCTACGACCGATGGTTGTGTCAGGTCGCAAGGCTGTTAGTGTCGCGACTTGTTGAGTTTAGTGGTGATACAGATATGCGACCAGATTTTCTAACTTACGGTTTGATAGCAGTGCTACTGGCTGGCTGCGGCGGTGGCGCGTCGAATACGGCCGAAGTAATGACATCTGTTCCGACGCCAAACCAACCCGCAACCCCGACACCAGATACGCAAACGCCCGCCGTGACGCCGCCGGCTGTATCTGACACCTCAATTACGCTTTCACAGGTGAACGCGAACGCTGCTGGGTTCGCGGCTTTGTTGACGGAAATAGGAGCACGCGAAGACCTGACTGAGCTGGCTCCGCTAGATTCTGTCGCCGACCTGCAGGCACGGGGCGGTGCGACTTATGACGGTGTCTTTTACGTCTATGGCAACGCTTCGCGTGTTGATGGATTTGTCGGCAACAGCGTTATTGAAATCGGCTTTGATGATCCTTCGAACCCAAGCGTTGCAGGCGGTGCGGATGGTTTCATCTATGTGGATGGGCCGGAATTAGCGGCTGTCGTGGAAACGGATTCTTTTGTGCCGATCGCCAGCGATACGCCGACTTTCGATGCCGAAGGGTCGATCACTTTCACAAACGGCGAATTGGCCAATACGTCCGGTGTCGCTGCTGCCGGATTTGAAATCGCGGGGACGCTCAGCGCCGATACCGGTGGTGGGACCACGCAAACAGTAAATGTAACAGGCGCAATGGCCGTCTTGTTCGACGGGGATCAGGCGTTTGGGGTCGGGGGCGATATCAGCGATCCGTCCTTTGACCTGAGCACCCCAGAAGTCTTCTTTTTTGGTAATGCAGACCGCTAGGTCCCGCAAAATGTGCGGGTGACCTGTTCCTCCTCGGTCGGAGCCTTGGCGAATCCCTTGGTCGCGTCAGTGAGCGGCGCAAAAGGATCCGTGACGGCTGCCAAAAGTGCGTGAAACGGTGCAAAATCCCCGGAAACCGCGGCTGTGATCATCGCTTCGACATTGTGGTTGCGCGGAATGATCACAGGGTTCACCGGCTCAGCATCGCGACGTTTGGTCCAGCGATCATGCCACGCATCAAATGCATCGCGGTCCATGAATTGATCCCGCGCATCGTCAAGATTGGCAAAGACGTTCGTGAAATCGGCACCGTCCGCCGCCATCAGGTCCAGTAGATCGCGCGCAAGGTCATTATCGGCCTCTGTCATCACGGTCAGGCCCAGCTTTCGCCCAAAAACACGCCGACGTTCAGCTTGAAAGATGTTGTCGAAGCCGTTGACCACAATCGTAAATTCTTCAATCGCGGCGTCGCGATCATCCATCAGGGGAATAAGGGACGTGGCAAATTGGGCCATGTTCCACGTCGCGATTTGCGGCTGGTTTTGATAGGCGTAGCGACCAAATTGATCAATCGCGCTGAACACGCGTTCGGGGTGATAGCTGTCCATGAAGGCGCAGGGCCCGTAGTCAATCGTTTCACCCGCAATTGATGCGTTGTCGGTGTTCATCACACCGTGGATAAACCCAAGCCCCATCCATTCCGCGATCAGTCTGGCCTGCCGCGCAATCACGGCATTCAGTAGGTCGCTTGGACCTGTCGCATCCGGATAATGCCGCGCAATTGTGTAGTCGGTCAGGGCCTTCAACGCATCCATATCGCCGCGTGCGGCGTAAATCTGGAACGTGCCGACGCGGATGTGGCTGCTGGCAACGCGGGTCAGCACAGCACCGGGCAGGACGGTTTCACGCACCACAGGTTCACCCGTCGATACAGCGGCTAAGGCGCGCGTTGTGGGAACGCCAAGCGCATGCATGGCTTCGGACACGAGATATTCGCGCAACACAGGACCAAGCCAGGCGCGCCCGTCGCCACCACGTGAAAACGGCGTACGACCGGACCCTTTCAGCTGGATGTCGAAGCGTTGATTGTCGTGAACAACTTCACCCAACAAAAGCGCGCGTCCGTCGCCCAGTTGGGGGTTCCAGTTCCCGAATTGATGGCCCGCGTAAAGCTGCGCAAGGGGGGCGGCACCGTCTGGAATGGTATTGCCCGCAAACACAGCCGTGTCGTCATCGTCAAACGTAATCCCAAGTTCCTTGGCCAGTTCATCGTTACGGATAATCAAATGCGGGTTTCCGACGGGTGTCGGTGTCACCTCAGCGAACATATTGGCCGGTAAGCGACTGTAAGAATTATCGAAATGCGCCTTCATGACAGAATATCAGTCACCACTGACCGGGTGCTATCTGTCCGAAAACCAACGCGTTTCCAGAAATGCAGCAGCGGATTGTCCGCTGCGCCAAGTTCAGCATGCAAAGCTTTCACACCGCCCGCACGCAAGGCCACAGCGACCGCGTGCAAAGTTTCGGTGCCAATTCCGCGTTTACGGACAGACGGGCGCATATAGATTTCTGAAATCCAGCCGACCATACCGCCAGCCTCAACGCTCCATGCGAAGGTGACCAGCACGTAACCCAACGGGGCGCGGGCAGGGCCGATCAGCCAGATGGCACCCAGTGGGTTTCCTTCAAGCAAAGGGGCGGCCACCGCTGCACGGTGGGCGTCGTCGTAAGGAAGCCCTTGTTCGGTATGGTGTTTTTCCATCAACGCGAGGCACAATTCGGCGCTATCGGGCGTCGCAAGGTTCACGGCGGCGCTCATAGTCTTGCCAACCGTGTGGCAAGCAAATCAAAGAAACCGTCAGCGTCGATATCTTTCATGAAGGTCGCGTTAGCCGGTCGATCCGACACGCGCCACCAATCCGCGACTGTGGCCCCAAGCGTCAGTTCCGACGTTGTCTCGATCTCGACGTTGATGTGGCGGCCTGCGAACAAATCCGGCTGGATGAGGTAGGCAATCACGGTTGGGTCATGCAGCGGCGCGCCCTCTGATCCGTACTTTTCCATGTCGAACCTTTCAAAAAAATCGGTCCAAGCAGCGACCATGTCGCCGACCTTGGTCCCCATAGCGCGGAACTTATCAACGCGGGCTTTGGTGGTCAGCGCCTTGTGGGTCACATCAAGCGGCATCATCGTGATCCTCACGCCGGATTTCATCACGATATCAGCAGCTTCTGGATCGACGTAAATGTTGAATTCGGCGCTTGGTGTGATGTTGCCACCTTCAAAATAACCGCCGCCCATGAGCACAATTTCTTGTACCTTTTCAACGACATCCGGTGCGCGGTCGAATGCAGTCGCAATATTCGTCAAAGGACCAAGCGGGCACAACGTAACGGTACCTGTATCTTCGCGGCGCAGCGTTTCGATAATGAAATCAACGCCGTGCTGGTCCTGAAGCGGCATGGTCGGATCATCCATTTGCGGCCCGTCCAGACCGGTCGATCCGTGAACATGTTCGGCTGTGATCAGTTTGCGATTTATGGGTGCGTCACAGCCCGCGAAGACCTTTGTTTCGGGGAAACCAGCCAATTCGCAAACGATGCGTGCATTCTTTTCGGTCAGGGGCAGTGGTACGTTACCGGCGACGGCCACAACGCCCAAGACATCAAGGTCTTCGGGTGACGCAAGCGCCAACAAAATGGCGACCGCGTCGTCTTGGCCGGGGTCCGTGTCGATGATGATTTTGCGGGGCATGAAACGTCCTTTTGATTCCGCGTCACTGTGTCGGTTTGGGGCAAAAGGGGCAAGGGCTGGCGGCGCGATAACGTGGCGCGCGAAGGCTGATTTGCGCCGATGATTGCGTTGGTTTTGGCGCGTCGTCCGCCGAATTCAGGCTGATTTTTAAGCGATCCTTTTTACGCTGTATCGCAAGGATGATTTCAGCAACTCATGGCCGAAATTGGACATCAACGCACAACCCCATGGTGGGTCTAAGACGTTGTGGTCAAAAGGGTTTCGGGAAGCATCAGCTTTTCAAGATCCGAAAAATGGAGACATGACCATGACAACGCAAATGAAGCTCACAACGCCTGCAATCGCATTGATGATGACAGCCGGGGCTGCGTCCGCACAGGCCGCAAGTATCGATGTGAATGGGGATGGAATGTATAGTTTTCCGGAACTGCAGGCCGCAATGCCCGAGATCACCGAAGACGCTTATGTCGTACTGGATGTGAACGGGGATGGCCTACTGGAAGCTGACGAAATTACGGCCGCAATCGAAGCGGGTCTGATCGTCAATCCAGAAGAATAACAGATAGATGCGCACGGCGGGGACGCCTGCCGTGAGCATGATTTTTAGACGTGTGCGTCTGGTCCGCGCGACAGGGCAGCGACGCCCGTACGTGCGACTTCCTGAAGGCCCAGCGGACGCATCAGGTCAGCAAATGCGTCGATCTTTTCAGGCGTGCCTGTGATCTCAAACACAAATGATTCCAACGTGCTATCGACCACATTGGCGCGGAAAATATCGGCCAAGCGGATCGCCTCAATCCGGTGATCGCCTTTGCCAGCGACTTTCAGCAGCGCCAGTTCACGTTCCACAGATGGGCCTTCGACAGTCAGGTCGTTGACGGTGTGCACGGTGACAATCCGGCCCAGCTGCGACTTGATCTGCTGGATCACTTGCGGCGTCCCAGACGTCACAATCGTGATCCGTGACTGATGACCGGTGTGGTCAATTTCAGCCACTGTCAGGCTTTCGATGTTGTAGCCGCGGCCTGAAAACAGGCCGATGACACGGGCCAAAACACCCGGTTCGTTTTCGACGATGACCGCCAATGTGTGCTGTTCGACCGTATCGCCAAACGGCGTTTTCAGGTCATAGGCAGAGTGGCTGGAGGCGCCTTTTTTGAGTTTGAGTGGTGACATGGTGATGTCCCTTTTTCGCATTTTTTGCATTGTGACTGACGTGCACAATGCGTGCACAACCCGTGCACAGGTGTGTCATTAAACGAGGACTGCGCCGCCCGCCTTGATTGCCCCTTGCGTGTCCGCGTCGCCCAGCAGCATTTCGTTATGCGGCTTGCCTGACGGGATCATCGGGAAGCAGTTTTCGTGCTTTTCGACCAGACAATCGAACAGGACCGGACCGTCGTGCGTGATCATTTCCATGATCGCATCGTCCAGCGTGTCGGGGTCGTGGCACTGGATGCCTTTTGCACCAAACGCTTCGGCCAGTTTCACGAAATCGGGCAGGGATTCAGACCAGCTGGATGAATAGCGTTCGCCGTGCAGCAATTCCTGCCATTGACGGACCATGCCCAGACGTTCGTTGTTCAGGATGAACTGTTTGACGGGCAGGCGGTACTGCATCGCGGTGCCCAGTTCCTGCATGTTCATTAGCCATGACGCTTCTCCTGCCACGTTGATGACCAGCGCGTCAGGATGCGCCATTTGTGTACCGATGGAGGCAGGGAAGCCGTAGCCCATCGTGCCCAGACCACCGGAGGTCATCCAGCGGTTCGGGTCTTCAAAGCCAAGGTATTGCGCGGCCCACATCTGGTGCTGGCCCACTTCGGTTGTGATGTAGCGGTCGTGTTTCTTGGTCAGTTCCTCAAGGCGCTGCAACGCGTACTGCGGCTTGATGATCTTGCCTTCTTGTTTGAAGCTCAGACAGTCGACTTTTTTCCATTCGTTGATCTGGTCCCACCATTTGGCCAGACCTTCTTTGTTGGTCTTGCGTCCGTTGGCCTTCCAAACTTTCAGCAGGTCCTCAAGAACATGGGCCACGTCGCCCAAGATCGGCATATCAACGTGGATCACCTTGTTGATGGATGATGCGTCGATGTCGATGTGTGCTTTCTTCGATCCCGGTGAAAACGCATCAAGACGCCCTGTGATCCGGTCGTCGAAACGCGCCCCGATGTTGATCATCAGATCGCAGTCATGCATCGCCATGTTGGCTTCGTACAGCCCGTGCATCCCCAACATGCCCAGCCAGTTGTCGCCGGATGCAGGGTAGGCGCCCAGACCCATCAGCGTAGATGTGATCGGGAAACCTGTCGCCGCAACCAGTTCGCGCAGCAGTTGGGAGGCCGCCGTGCCAGAGTTGATGACGCCGCCGCCTGTATAGAAGATCGGGCGTTTTGCCGTTTCCATCGCTTTGGCGAGTTCGGTGATCATTTCCAGATCGCCTTTGACCTGCGGCTGGTAGTGCGTTTCCATCTGCTTTTTCTGGGAATAGGCCCCAGTTGCAAATTGCACGTCTTTCGGAATGTCGATCAGCACCGGACCCGGACGGCCAGACGTTGCGACATGGAACGCTTCGTGCAGTGTTTGCGCCAGATCGTCGGTTTCTTTGACGAGCCAGTTATGTTTCGTACATGGCCGTGTGATGCCAACGGTGTCGGCTTCTTGGAACGCGTCGGACCCGATCATGAATGTCGGCACCTGACCGGTCAGAACCAGCAATGGGATGCTGTCCATCAATGCATCCGTCAGCCCCGTGACGGCGTTTGTCGCACCCGGGCCGGATGTCACCAAGGCCACACCAACCTTACCAGTGGATCGCGCATACCCTTCGGCTGCGTGAACCGCACCTTGTTCGTGGCGGACCAGAACGTGTTTGATATGGTTTTGCTGGAAAATCTCGTCGTAGATCGGAAGGACGGCACCACCGGGATATCCAAAGACGACTTCCACGCCCTGATCTATCAGAGCCTGTACTACCATTTTTGCGCCGGTCATGGCTTTTGTCATATCACTCGCGTCCTTCGCGTCAGTTTTCAAATCGATTGGCAACGTGGGGTGCCGGTCGTGTTCTCACAAAAAAGCCCCCGATGTTATCGAGGGCGCATGGGAAGCTGTTATGGCTTTACCGTTACCGGCCCATGCGCGTTATATTCACCACTAGAATGACGATGTTCATCTCAGGCTCCTTCGTGTGGGGACACACTATGCAGATGAAAAAGGGGGGTCAACGCCTGAGTTGGAGAAAATGTCGTCAGAAGGCGATTTTTCGCAACTTTGTTAAAGGTGGCGTTTTTGGGTGCGGCGTTCATGGGAAAGCAAAAGGCCCGCCACATTGGTGACGGGCCGTTTCAATCAGGTGTTGGTGCATCCAAGCCTAGCAATCGCGGGGCCCGTCGATGTGAGCACCGATAATTAGTTCGCGTCAAAGCACCCGGCGTTACCAGCCTGACACCGTTCATTGAGGAAGAGGCCAAATTCGGCTTCGCCCTCGACGTCGTCGAAAAGCGTTGTCGCAACGCCACCAACAGTTGCGTCTTCAAGGAACCCTTCGCCAAGAGTGATCGCACCTGCGATGGCTGATGCTTCTTCGCCGCCCAATGCCCCTTCGTAAGTGCCGACGCTTTCGAGGTCCTGAAATTCGACAGTACCAGCGAATTGACCGTCAAGATCGAATTCAGTTGCTGTCAGGATAATGGTCTGCAGGTCGACGGCCAGCCCGTCGGGATCATACACACGATCATAGATAGATCCGTTGACCTGACGCTCGCCAAAATCGACATTGACGAAGATATCGCCGGTAATCAGCGTAGCAGCTTCTGGTACAAGTGATGGATCCGCGCCGTTGCCGGTCGTCAGAAGTGACCCGATGTTGGACAGGCCAACATAATCACCTGCAAAGCTTGCAAGTCCTGCTGGCGCCGCTGTGTACGCGACCTGCTGAACGACCCCACCGCCGAAGTAACGGTTGAATTGTCCGCCATCCATCACAAGAACAGCATTGAGACCAGCGTCATCAGATTCGGCTGCAAAGCCTGTAAATGCGCGATCAAGCGGGTCATCTTGCTTCACAAAGCGCGCATAGCCATCCACTGTTCCTGCTGCGATGTATTCTTGCAGAATGTCATTGCCGTCCAATGCGATTTGTACGGTCAAGGTGCCAGCTTCTGGATCGAACGAGGCGGTGCCAACATCGCCTGATGCGACTGCCCGTGTTGTCGCTAATTCAGCGGAAGGATCGGTCGGGGCCGCAACGACTGGCGGCTGCGCACGCGGCAGGTTTTTGGGATCGGCCGCTTCGCCTGGCGATGGTGGTACGACTGTGCCATCTGTTGGTGTATCGACGACTTCGGTCGGCGTTTCAGGGGTTTCCGCCTCCACGGCAGGAATGTCCGGCGTTGTAATGACTTCGTTGCCTGAGCTGTTGCCGCAGGCAGACAAGGTTGCTGCAGCGACGGCTAATCCAAACAACTTATTCATTTGTACATTCCTTTTTTGACCACTCATATGTTGTAAAAGCGGCGGTTGGCTGAAAGTCAATCTGTAACCGCAAGTTGAGCGTAGTTTTCAATATCTCACACATTGAATACACTTCTAAGGCGTTAAGATGGCAAAGTTCGTTCCTAATCAAGGACAAGCAGCGATACCGGATCATATTCGAAATCAACCTCGCGGTCGGGCGTCTCAAATATCATCTCAGTGGTCCTGAAACCGTTGGCAAGGCAGGCTGATGCGATTGGACGTGACTTTTTCCCCGTAGATTTTCAGGCCTGTCGGGTCCATGACAATACGGCCTGCATTCTAGGCTAAAAGGCACGTTATGACCGAGACAATTGTAGATTTAGAGACATGGCCCCGTGCTGCCCAGTTTCGCTGGTTTCGCACCTATGATCGCCCGCATTATGCAACCACGTCTCGTTTGGACGTCTCGCGTTTAATCGCGCGGCGTGGCGCGTCGGACTTTTCTGTGTACCGCGCGAGCCTGTTTGCGATTGGCTGTGGCCTGCATGCGGTGCCCGAGCTGCTGATGCGGTTTCGAAGTGACACGGTTGTGCGCCACGCGACGACGCATTTGTCGATGCCAGTGCCGACTCCGCAGGGGAGTTTTAACTACGCCTATGTTCCGTTTATCTCAGACTTCGCGGAGTTTGATCCCCAGACTAAAGCAATTTTACACGCCGCCGCCGCCGCTGACGAATTGAATGCTGTGGGGGCGGGGACCGACGATGTGGCTTTCTTGTCCTGTATGCCGTGGCTGGATTATACGTCGATCAACAACGCGATGCCCCATAAAGATGACAGCATTCCGCGGGTCACTTGGGGCAAATATGTGTCTGAAGCGCACGAATGGAAAATGGCCATGACGCTCGAAGTGCATCACGCGTTGGTCGATGGCGCGCATGTCGGTGCGTTTTTTCAGGCGGTTCAAGATACGCTCGATCAGTTTTAACGCTAACAGGCGACGGGTTGGTCCTAGACCACCGTCCCGCATCCGCGTATCAGGCCCGCGCAACATGACCCGATAGACTGGGCGGCGGGAGGCCACGACCATGACTGACAACACACGTATCGTTATTTCAAGCGACCATGCCGATATCGCGATGCGCCAAGCCATTGCGGCGCGCGTGGCTGAGTTGGGCTATGAGGCGGTTGATATCGGCCCGACCACTTCGGAAAGCACCCATTACCCCAAGCATGGCGAAGCGGCTGCGCGGATGGTCGCGTCAGGTGATTGTGCGCTTGGCATTTTGCTGTGCGGCACGGGGCAGGGGATCATGATGGCGGCCAACAAAGTGAAGGGCATCCGCTGCGGCGTCTGCTCTGACACGTTTTCCGCTCGGATGATCCGTGAACATAATAACGCGAATATGTTGTCGATGGGCGCGCGGGTGATCGGCGAAGGCCTTGCGCTGGATATCGTCGATGCGTTTCTTGGAGCAGCCTTTGAGGGCGGCCGCCACGGCACGCGGGTCGACATGATCACAGCGATTGAGGACGCCTAGGCAGGTTTAAGCAACGAGCGCGAATTGATGAATGATCACTTCGCGTTCAATGTTGTGGTTGTACCGTTCACGTCTAACGTCAGGCCCTACTCTCGAAGCTCGGTTTAGAACCAATCGATGATCGCGTCGTAGGCATACAATCCAAGGTAAGCCAGAGCGATATTGTAGATGGTGTTCCCAATGGCCAACGGCACGATGATCCGCCAGTAGTTGTAGCCGATAATGCTGAGCGAGCCGACGACGAAATCGTTGGAGAACGGCGATACAGTCCCGTAAACGAAAAGAGCAGGTGTCACTAATCTGGGGTGACGCGCGAGGCGTTCGGATAAGTGCTCCATCGTTGCCTCGACCCTTGGCGGCAGGCTTGTTTTGACCGTGCGCCCGATCAAATACATCGTGCTGTCACCGATCATGACGCCCATGGCAGTGCTGATCCCAAGCACAACAGGATTCAACCCGCCGGCTGCCAGACTCATCAAAACCAGATGATAAGGAATGCCGGTGAATGTTGTGAAGCCGCCGATCATGCCCAAGGCGAACATTACCACATAGGCATTGGTGGCACCGACCGCGTCAATCAGGTCGTCTGCCGGAAAGCTTGCCACAGCGATCGACATCGCGAGGTATGCACCGACCACCGTAACCACTTTGGCGACGTTCTTGCCGCGTCTTGGGGGCGGATTGATTTCGGCGGCGGTCACTCTGCTGGCCTATCGGTTAGGGGCCGCATGCGGTCGACCGCGAAAGTCCCATCGTCCACAAAGCTGCCCCGCATCATGACATGCTGTCCAATTTCCATTTCCCAGAACGACGCGATATCGCGCAGCTCCGCGTCGGCGGACACGACAAGGACGGTGATCTCGCCGTGTGCGTCCTGAATGCGCGCGCTGTCTGTGGTGACGCTGACGACCTCACCCGCAAGACGGTGATGTGTTTCTTGCGCCTGCATGTAGAGGAAAAACAGCGAGAGCAGCGCGAATGCGACCGCTGTCGCCAGACCGACCAAGAGTGTCCGGCCCAGCGAATAAGGGTGGGTTTTGCGGGTCATCTTGTGCCTTTGTCCATCAGGCTTTGATACCACGGTCGCATTCGATGAACACCCTACGCCGTAACACGCTGGCGGCGGCGCGCCCTTATCGACGAGACGCGGTAGATTTCCAAAAGGACGAGTGGCATGAAGTGTACCAAGGCAGGTCCGACACCGCCCCAATCATG
Source organism: Rhodobacteraceae bacterium S2214 (assembly GCA_025141675.1). Classification (NCBI taxonomy): domain Bacteria; kingdom Pseudomonadati; phylum Pseudomonadota; class Alphaproteobacteria; order Rhodobacterales; family Paracoccaceae; species Rhodobacteraceae bacterium S2214. The sequence continues at coordinate 2,405,979 of CP081161.1, read as the reverse complement.
TAATGCCGCCCAGTGGACAAGCGTCAGCACAGCAGCGCCGTATACGAACTGCTGAAGCGTTTTCCAATTGCGGCCCAATTTGCGGACCCAACCGTCTGTTGATGTGATGGCCAATGGCACGAAGATCAGGAAGGCCAGCCAGCCCGTCCAGATATAGAGTTTCGAGATTTCGCCACCGGTGAAGGCCACGGCCCCCTCGTCAATGAGGTAAAGCACCGTATGTGCCAGCGCGTAAAGGAATGCAGCAACGCCAAGGTGACGGCGGCGCTTCATCATCCAGCGCGGCCAGCTTGAATTGCGAAACAACATCATCAACGGCGTAATCATCATCGTGATAATCATAAACCGCGCGGCGAATTCGCCGGATGGGTGAAGGACGTTCTTCACCGCATCGGGATCGCCCGAGGTCAAGCCGAGGATCATGGGAATTGCGGGCAGGCTGAGCAGCGCCCAGAAGGTGTAGGGATGGTCCCAAATGGATTTGAGTGTGGACATGGGGTTTCTCCGAAAGATCGAGAGTTGTACGAAGCGCGGCTGCAGCTCCGTCGCGGTTATTCTGCAAGAGACGAAAAATAGTCGCCCCAGCTTTGATGGGGGCGGCCAGTCACTGTCTCGAAACCTCCTATTCGGTCATAGCTGCCTTTGCTGATGCCGTCATAAATGCCGCCGATGATTGGACCGAAGAAGTCACCCAATTCTGCGGAGCGATCCGCGACAAAGTCTGCCGACGACATTGCGCGATAGGTCAGTTCGGTGTCGAATGCGGCGTTCAGGTGTTCGGCCAGTTGGTTTTGCGTGATGGGCGTGCCGTTCAGGTTGAAGGTCTCACCGTTCAGGTCATCCCGTGTCAGCAAAGCTGTATAGGCATGGGCTAATTCCGACCGCGTGGTGTAACCGCATTTGCCGTTGCCTGCACTGTTGGCGATTTCGCCTTGGGTACGGTAGCTGTCGATATATTCGACATCCGGTTCGATATAGATCCCGTTGCGCCCGATTGCCCAGTCTAGGCCACTGGCGCGGATGTCCGCCTCGGTCTGGCGATTGCTTTGGACAACAGGGGAAAAGGCGGTGCCTTCAATGGGGCCCTGAATGCTGGTGTAGACGATTTTGCGCACCCCTGCGGATTTTGCGGCATCGATTATATTGCGATGCTGCTGAATGCGATCTTCCGGCGGGGCTATGCCGGAGACGAGGATTAGGGCGTCGATGCCTTTGAGCGATGCGCGTAGATCGTTTGGTTTATCATAGTCGCCGGGGCGAACCTGGATACCTAAGCCTTCCACGCGGGCGGGGGTGCGGGCCAGACCTATGACGTTGTCTGTACCAAATCTGTCGATGAGTTTGAGCGCGATTTCGCGGCCCAATTGTCCGGAAACGGCGGTGACGGCGTAAATCATAAGTTTCTCCTACGGGCGGGGGAATGGCCCGATTGGCAGGCCATTCCGGTCAGTAAATATCAGCCGTGATATGCTTGGCTGATTGCGAAGCTGTCTTCGAACCAGTGCCAAAGAACGACCTGTCCATCACGGACCTTGGCGCGCAGGGCGAATGTGAATTCACCCGTTTCTTTGCCTGAATGTGTTGTGATGCCGTTCATCACACCGAAAACGGCCACGGTATCGCCCGATGCGAAAGCGTCGGTGTTTTCCCATTTGGTCGTTTGCAAGTTTTCGGAAAAGACGCCGAGGAAGGTAAAGATGTTTTCCTTGCCACGGGTCTCGCCGATCCACGGCAGGCTTTCGTCGCCTTCATTGTGCCAAACCATGTCATCGGCCATCAGGCTGTTCATTTTTTCCATGTCGCCTGATCCCATCGCGCCCATAAAGGCCATGACTGTGTCGAATGATGCTTGTGTTTCTTCGTCCATTTCTTGTGCTCCTGCTTGTGTTCCAAGGATGATCGCCAGCGATGCGCCGAGCGACGTTGTGAGTAATGTTCTACGGTTCATTTTTTGCTCCTGTTTGGTGCGCCGCGGGCGGGCCGCGGCGCTACGGTGGATTAGAATTTGCCGGCTTCGTTGTGTGCCGCGTCTGCGGCTGGCATCGGCGCGATGACATCCCAATGTTCGACGATCAGTCCGTCTTCGACGCGGAACAGGTCGTAAAATGCGGTAGGGTCTTCACCGAGCGTGCCTTCGGACATTGTCAGTACGAAGTTGCCTTCGCCGATGACCTTATGGACCTTGGTGTAGTCCATGCTGATGCCTTGCTGGGCCATCTCAGCCATGAATGCGCCGAAGCCTTCCAATCCATCTGCAACCATCGGGTTGTGCTGGATGTATGTGACAGGGCTGATGTAATCGGTGATGTTGACCTCAGCATGTTCGATCAATGATTTGGTCAGAAAATCTTCAACCAGCGCCTTGTTCGCTTCGGTTTGATCAAGATCGGTGATCTCGGTCGCGCCGTCGATCTGGCTGCGGCCTGACGGGTTCAGGGGCTGTTCGGAGATCAGGTTGTCCCAGTGTTCAGCGATCTTGCCGTCCTCGACACGGAAAACGTCGAAACCAATGACCGGATCGGGACCGAAGCCTTCGTAACGGGCATGGACGGCGACGATATCATCATCGGCGATCACGCGGATATATTCAGCGCTAAAGTCACCATTGCCGGACAGGAAGCCGACAACGCCTTTTTGGGCTTCGATGCCGTTTGCGAACATGTCGTTATGCTGGATAATGTCGGTCGCGAAATACTGATCAACAGCGTCGACATCGCCCGCCAAGAGCGTGTTTTCCAACGCCTCAAGAACAAATGCCTTGTTTTCCGCGCTGTCAGCTATCGCGGTGATTGGTAGCGCAACTGCGATGGCGGCGGTGGCCATAAGTGTTTTCGTAGTCATGTTTAACTCCAGGTTTCAGGGGTGATTTGGTCAGGTCGATGGGTGGAACGCGTGGCTTAGTGCCATTCGATTTGCGGGTTCTCGCGGAAGGCGAAACGTTCGAGGTGACTGGCAATAATCTGTGCTGTTTTGTCGAGATCGGCCTTGTTTTCCGCGGACACTTTCATGTCGAGCGCGGCGTCGTTCGCGGCCAATTCGCACTGTCCAAACGGGAGGTCGATCCGGCCAGTATTTCCGTCCAGTTCTACCGGAACCTTATGGCCGAAGTGCTTGCACAGCGTGCCGAGGTAGCGTTGCGCCTGTTCTGTCTTGAATGTTGTTTCTGCGTTCATCGGGGTGTTCCTTCAGTGTTGAAAACACATCTAGTCCCGTTGATCTGTTTCGAATATGGTATGAATATTGACTTCATAGTTCCGAAAAAGAGATCAATGATTAACCACCTGAAACACATGGCCGTTTTTGCCCGCGTCGTCGATAAAGGGTCATTTAGCGCTGCGGCACAGGATCTTGGCGTGGCCCCGTCGCGCGTAAGTCAGACGATTACTGATCTTGAAAGTTATCTCGGCACGACCCTGCTTTATCGCACGACACGCAAGCTTGCGCTGACGGGTGAGGGCAGAACGCTTTATCGACGCGTCACGGAAATGTTGCGCAGTGCCGAAGCCGGGTTCAATGAAATTAACGCCAATACGAATGACCCAGTCGGCGCGCTGCGCGTGTCTGTTCCGGCGTTTCTGGCTATGTCTGATCTTTCAACCGCCATGGCCAATTTTATCAAACGGTATCCGAACGTGGCGCTTTCACTTTATTATAACGATCGGAAGGTCGAGATCATCGAAAACGGGTTCGATCTTGCCATTAAAGCGGGTTCGCTTGCGGACAGCGCGATGATGTCTCGCAAGCTAGGCGCTATCCCGCGCGCGTTGGTCGCTGGTGTCGAATACGCAGCCGCCCGTTCGGTCCCCCAGCGACCCAAAGACCTCGAAAATTGGGACTGGATCCAGTACCAGCAGCGGTCAGACACGGTCGACCTGATGTCCGAAAAGGGCAAAATGGAAAAGGTCGGCGGGCAATCGCAGATTGAGGTTGATAGCGTCAACGCGCTCTATCACTTCGCCCAGCAGAACGTGGGCACAACAGTGCTGACGGAAAATCTGGCCGCGCAAGGGGTCGCGTCTGGCGCACTTGTCCGCTTGTTGCCCAAGTGGCGGCCGCCCGACATTGATCTGCACGCTGTGTGGCCGGATTCGTCACGGCGGGAAAATCTGACACTACTGTTCGTGCGGTTCCTTGCTGATGAACTTGGCCGCGAAGCGAAATCCTAAGCTGGGCGGTAGATGGCGCGCGAGCGCCAAGGCTGAGGATCGATTACCGCCCGCCGCGCGCCATGAATGCCAGCCGTTCGAAGAGGTGAACGTCTTGTTCGTTTTTCAGCAGCGCGCCGTGTAGTTTGGGCAATGCGTTAGCACCGTCGCGTTTTAGGTCTTCTGGCGAAAGATCTTCGGCCAGCAGCAGTTTCAGCCAATCGATGACCTCCGATGTCGACGGCTTCTTCTTCAAACCCTGCGTTTCGCGGATTTCGTAGAATTGCGTCAGCGCTGCCGTCAGCAGGGCGTCTTTGATCCCCGGATGGTGGACTTCGACGATTTTGCGCAGTGTCTCCATGTCCGGGAACCGGATGTAGTGGAAGAAGCAGCGGCGTAGAAACGCGTCTGGCAATTCTTTCTCGTTATTTGACGTGATGATGACGACAGGCCTGTTAACCGCTTTGACAGTTTCTCCGGTCTCGTAAACGTGAAACTCCATCTTATCGAGCTCTTGAAGCAGGTCGTTCGGGAACTCGATATCGGCCTTGTCGATCTCATCAATCAGCAAAACGGATCGGCGTTCAGCCGTGAAAGCCTGCCACAGTTTGCCGCGCCGGATGTAGTTCGACACGTCGTTGACCTTTTCATCCCCAAGTTGACTGTCCCGCAGGCGGCTGACGGCATCATATTCGTACAGACCTTGCTGTGCTTTCGTCGTAGATTTGACGTGCCATTCAATCATGGGCATGTCTAACGCCGCGCTGACCTGACGGGCGAGTTCTGTTTTGCCTGTGCCCGGCTCGCCTTTAACGAGCAGGGGGCGTTCCAGCGTGACGGCCGCATTCACCGCCATCTTAAGGTCGTCAGTCGCGATGTAGTCGTCGGTGCCGGTAAATTGCATAAGTCATGTCCTTGGTTTCGCTGGATACATTATCAGCAATGCGCCTGGCTTCAACACCTCGCGATAAACAGGAAAAGGGGGTGACAATTCAAAGGTTAGGGCGTAAACGACCCACAGTTCAGTGGGGGTCCGGACATGTCTGATAATTTAGCTGATGCGTCCTTGGACCAAGTGAGGGAAATTGACATGAAAGCCGAAGTTTTCTTGCCAGAGGATTATAGCCCAGCTGAAGACGAGCCGTTCATGAACGACCGTCAGACAGAATACTTCCGCCGCAAATTGCTGGCTTGGAAGTCTGACATCGTTGAAAACAGCTCTGATACAGTGGCAAGTATGAAAGACCAGACGCGCAACATCCCTGATGTTGCCGATCGTGCGTCCGAAGAAACTGACCGTGCGCTGGAATTGCGTACACGGGATCGCGAACGCAAATTGGTGTCCAAAATTGATGCAGCGCTGCGCCGGATTGAAGAAGACGAATACGGGTACTGTTCTATCACAGGCGAACCGATCAGTCTGAAACGTCTGGACGCACGTCCAATCGCCACGATGAGCCTTGAGGCGCAAGAGCGTCACGAGCGTCGTGAAAAAGTTCACCGCGACGACTAAGGTCGGATTGGTGCAAGCTAACAAGGGTCGCCGTGTTGCCGTTATCGGGGCAGGGATCGGCGGCCTGACCACCGCATTGGCGTTTGCCCTGACAGGTGCAGAGGTCACGGTTTACGAACAGGCAGACGCACTGGCCGAAGTCGGGGCAGGTCTGCAAATTACCCCAAATGGTGCGCGGGTTTTGAACGCGCTTGGTCTTGAAGACGCTTTGGCGGCTGTCGGCGTTGCTGCACAGGCCGTGTGTCCAATGGATGCGATAACGGGCCGCCAGATCGCGCGGTTTGATCTGACCACGCAAGATCCGGTTTACCGCTTTTATCACCGCGCTGATTTGTTGGCCGTCCTAGCGGACGGATGCCGCGGGGCGGGCGTGACGATCAAGCTGGGGTGCCGGATTGATACCGTGTCATCGGATGGCCGGTTCGTCGCGGATGGCGAGACAATTGAACCGCTTTTGACGATTGGCGCGGATGGTCTGCATTCCAGTACGCGTCCATTGTTGAATGGGCCGGAAAAGCCGTTCTTTACCGGACAAGTTGCTTGGCGTGCGTTGGTGCGTCGCGAAGATGCCGCGCCGCGTGCGCAAATCTGGATGGCACCGGGGCGACATGTCGTGACTTATCCGCTGCGGGACGGGATGCTGAATGTCGTTGCCGTTCAGGAACGCTCCGATTGGGCCGCCGAAGGCTGGCACCACGAAGATAACCCTGCGAACATGCAAGCCGTGTTTGCGGATATGGGCGATGACCTGCGGGTTATTCTGGCAGATGTGACGGACGCGCGGTTATGGGGCTTGTTCCGCCATCCGGTTGCCGACCATTGGCAGCAGGACGGTATCTTGGCCTTGGTCGGGGATGCTGCCCACCCGACGCTGCCGTTTTTGGCACAAGGCGCGAACCTCGCGATTGAAGACGGGTTGGCGCTGGCCGCCTGTTGCCAGCATGATCCGTCATTGGAGCGGGCATTGGAGAACTACCAAGCGCTCCGCCGCCCGCGCGTGTCTAAGGCGATCAAAGCGGCGAATGCGAATGCCCGCAATTATCATTTGGATGGTGTGCAGCGCAGGATTGCGCATGCGGGTCTGGGCGTGTTGGGGGCCATCGCACCAAATGCGTTTCTTAGTCGGTTGGCTTGGCTCTACGATCACGATGCCGCAGCGGTTCACCAGTTTGCGGCAGTTTGATGCGTCACATTGTCGATCACCGTATGTGACGAAAAATCGACCCGGTAGACTTGGCGGTCAATGTCCATATAGACCCAACCATCCTGTACGGGGGGTAGCCCGTAATAATCCGCCATAATGATCACATTGTATTCGCCACGCGGCAGCGTCGTACCTGCATCAAGCATATCAACCTTTGGTGCACGGCGTTGCCGCAGTTGGGGTTTGGCAGTGGTCGGTTCTCCCGCGACAACACACGATGCGCCAGTCGTTTGCATCGCGCAGCTTTGCGCGGTCGCGGTCAGAGGAATCGAGGACGCGGTCAAGAGAAAACCGACAAAAGTGATTAACTTCAGCATGATACAAGCCCTTCTTTATATGCAATGTTGCGTAAAGAACGGACAGTCAGCGAAAAAGTTCCGACTATTTTAGGCTTTGAGGTCGACCCAGACCGGCACGTGGTCGGATGGCTTTTCGCGGCCACGGACCTCTTTTTCGATCCAGCAGTCTTGCAGCATGTCCGCGCATTGTGGTGTCAGCAGGAAGTGATCGATACGGATGCCATCGTCTTTGTTCCACGCGCCTGCTTGGTAGTCCCAGAAGCTGTAGTGGCCGGGGCCGAGGGTGCGGGACCGGAACGCTTCGGTAAACCCAAGGTTCAGGATTTTGCGGTAGGCTGCACGGCTTTCGGGGCGGAAAAGCGCGTCGTCGGTCCAGACTTCGGGGCGTTTGGCGTCTTCGGGCTGCGGGATGATGTTGTAATCGCCCGCCATCAGCGCGGGCATTTCATCCGCAAGCAACTGTTGGCCGCGGGCGTATAGCCGTTCCATCCAAGCGAGTTTGTAATCGTATTTCGGGCCGGGGGCAGGGTTGCCGTTGGGCAGGTATAGGCCGCAGACGCGCACGGCGTCAGTTTCGCCAATCACCGTGGCCTCGATCCAGCGGGCCTGTTCGTCTTCGTCGTCACCGGGTAAGCCGCGTGTGACGTCCTCTAGCGGAAGTTTCGACAGTATGGCGACGCCATTGAAGCCCTTTTGGCCGTGGGTTTCGACAGTGTAGCCGAGGTCTTCGATCACTTCGCGGGGGAAACCTTCGTCAACGGACTTGATTTCTTGCAGCAGGGCCACGTCAGGCGCGCTTTCTTTAAGCCAGTCGGTCAATGCGTTGATCCGGGCTTTGACACCGTTGATGTTGAAAGTCGCGATTTTCATGGATTGGCCCCCGATTGCTTGGGAGTGATCTATCACAATGAAATGGATTGGCCACTGGTGTGGGGGATAATCGTGTGGGGTGAATGTTTGACGTGGATTTATTAATTTCTTAGCGCTAATCGGAAGTTTGCCAGATGCGGCCTTAGCGAGCTTTCGCAGTGGTGACCGAGGGGCGCATCCACGAGTGGCTTTCGTCAGTGGAACAACGCTTTTTAGTATTCATCGAATGTCGGAATACGTGGATCTATTTCCGTTGGATTTCAATGAGAGCAGGCACACTTTCCCGGGCCGCTTGAATAACGGGTGCGAGCTTAGTCGCCCAATTTGCATCTAAGACCGGCCAACCCGGTTCGCCGGACCATTGAAACGTCCCATATGAAACGGTAACCGCTAAAAATGGATCAAGCTGAAAACTCACATCGCAGTATTCCGCACCTAGTTCTTTCTGCCGACCACTGAAGCTTGGCTTGCAGTTTAGAACAAAGCCCCTATCACCATCCGTGAATACATACTCTCCGATTGGTGTTTCATAACGTTGCAGATTGGGCAGCTCTGACGCCGTGACCTCAAATTGGTCACGGACATGTGTGATCTGCCCATAGGAAAGCACAACACGTCTTGTTGCGGCAGGAAAGCCATATTTTCCCACTAGTAGTTCAGGATCCTGCCAAGTTATGCGTCTTATAAGACCCAGATCGCTTTTTGCATCATCCGGATTTATGCGGACGTCAAAAAAAGGGCTGTCAGCTAGATCCAGACAGATTTTTGACTGTATTACTACAAAACCAGTACGAGGCGCAGAACAACCGTCGGTGGTTGGCGGATCACGCGAGTATTTTGGCGGGGCGGGCCAAAAATAAAGGAGAGCTAAAAAAGAAGCGGCCCCTAGAACAAGGGTTTTTTTAACCGGATTTTTCATATTTCTGCCGTGATCCGAGAGAATACCAGCCTCCCTTAGATAGTAAGAAGATTGTTTTTAACAGGCTATGTTCAGGAAAATCTCACCCAAAAAGAGCATATGAATGTGAACCTTGCCAATCGTAGGATCGTGCGGGACCCCTAGATCTAGAGGTAGGCGATTAACCTCCGTATGCACACAAAGCGATGTTCCCCGAAACGCACAATTTTCTAGGCATGGGCTCGAAGCAGACCTTCGTCGCAGCGTGACCCTAGGCGTTATTGGTGTACGGTAGGTCGATTAGTCGCGTAACGTAACAAATCGTTCAGCTGTCAAACACAGGCCGAGAGTTGCCGTCGTCATCAAGCGCCACAAAAACAAAGTCCGCGTCGGTCACTTTCGCGGCTTTGTCGGAATAGCGGGGGCGGCCCCATGCGTCGACGTGGATGCGCATAGATGTGCGGCCGACTTTGCGCAGGGTGGCGTAGAGGGTGACTTCGTCGCCGACTTTGACGGGCCGCAGGAATTGCAGCGCCTCGACCGATACCGTGGCACAGCGTCCTTGCGACACGCGGCCTGCCATGTTGCCTGCTGCGAGGTCCATTTGGGACATCAGCCAGCCGCCAAAGATATCGCCGGATGGGTTCGTGTCGGCAGGCATCGCGATGGTGCGAATGACAAGTACGCCTTCGTCTTGCTGACGCCCATGCGATCCGCGTTGTTGGCCCAGCTCAAGCGTTTTGTCAGTGTCGTCAGTCATTTGCGCGGTATCCTTTAGCCAATCTAACCCTATTAGTGGGGCAGATTAGCCGGAAAGGCTACATTGAAAAGGACGTGCCGCAGCCGCAGGATGATGTTGCGTTGGGGTTTTCGATGACGAACCGCGCGCCGATCAATTCCTCGGAGAACGTGATCACGGCGTCCGTCAGAAACGGCAGTGAGACGCTGTCGATCAGGACCTTTTCGCCTTGGCCTTCAAGGATCAGATCGTCTTCTTTGGGTTCGTCCAGATCGATTTCGTATTGGAAACCGGAACAGCCGCCGCCCTCAACGGCGACACGCAATGCTTTGCCTTGCGCCGCCGCACCAATTTCAGCGAGACGTTCAAACGCGCGTTCTGTGACTTTTGGGGGCAGGGTTAGCATCTTGGCACCTTACGATCTGGTTACGTTTGCAATATAGAGACGGCAGGCAAACACAACAAGACCGTCGCAGGGCAATGCGATGACTTGTGAAGATAAAAGGGCAGGGACACCAATGGCAGCCCCCTATGCAACCGACCCCGCAAATCCGCGCGGGCGGCTTTATCCTGAGGTGGAAAGCACCTTTCGGTCTCCGTTTCAGCGCGACCGCGACCGGATTATCCACGCGAGCGCCTTTCGGCGGTTGAAACATAAGACCCAAGTGTTCGTAGAACATGAAGGCGATTATTTCCGCACACGTTTGACCCACTCGATTGAAGTGGCACAGGTGGCGCGGACTGTGGCTGCGGCACTGGATTTGAACGTGGAGCTGACCGAGGCTGTCGCGTTGGCCCATGATCTTGGGCACACGCCCTTTGGTCATACCGGCGAAGAGGCGTTGGATGCATTGATGGCCCCATATGGCGGGTTTGATCATAACGCGCAGGCCTTGCGGATCGTGACTGATCTGGAACGCCATTACGCCGAATGGGACGGGCTGAACCTGACGTGGGAGACGCTTGAAGGCATCGCTAAACACAACGGACCCGTCACTGGTGATGTTCCCTATGCGCTGTCTGCATACAACGACCGCCATGATCTGGAACTGCACACGCATGCCAGCGCCGAAGCACAAGTTGCCGCCTTAGCAGATGATATTGCGTATAATAACCATGACTTACACGATGGTCTTCGTGCGGAGTTGTTCAGCACGGATGACCTTGCTGAGCTGCCGATCCTAGATGATTGCTTCAAGCGCGTGGATCACAAATATCCGGGGTTGAATTATTACCGTCGCCGGCATGAAGCCTTACGCCGCTTCTTTGGTATTCTTGTGGAAGATGTGATTGTTCTGGCCCGCCGTAATCTGGCGGAGCTTGATCCGCATTCCGTGCATGATGTCCGTCATGCGGGCCGTATGGTGATCCAGTTTACGCCCGAGATTTGGAAAGACCTTAAGGTTATTCGCCAGTTCCTGTTCGAACGGATGTACCGCGCCCCTGCAGTCGTCGAAATGCGGGTAGAGGTCACGGCCATGGTCGACTCGCTGTTCCCGTTTTTTATGGAAAACCCGCAAGAATTGCCCAAACAATGGCGCAAGGACGTGGATGCGGCCCCTGATCAGATCACGCTGGCGCGCATCGTGGCGGATTACATTGCGGGCATGACAGACCGGTTTGCGATCCAAGAACACGGGCGTCTTTTGGGTGGGGTATCCGGTCTCAAGGGAACGTGACGGGTGCTGACTGCCAAATAGTTAACAAAAGGTTAATTTCCGCAGATTTGACATATTCTCGTCACCCAAAAGACGTGCGCCGATAGTCTTTTGCGCTCAACAAAGGGTTCCGCGCTTTCATGCGCAGGCGCCACGCGATTGAGACGAGAAGGGTAGTTCTGTGAAGCGAACGCATGTTTTATGCGGCGTTTTGTGTGCGCTGTGCATTGATGCAGGTGCCACAATTGCGGCGACCACGATATACACGGATAGGGCTGCTTTCGATATTGCGACAGGTGGCAGTCTCAATTTTGAAGACTTCAGTGATACGACTTTCGAGAACGTAGCGATCAGTTCGGATGCCGGTTTTGTCACCAGCGGCTTTTTCCGCGACAGGCCGACGCCAAGCAGCTTTTTTCAGTCAGGCGATACGACCACCTACACGTTTGCGTCGCCGACCACCGCATTTGGTGGTGATTTTGACCTGTCGCCGCGCGGAAACGGAAATGGGTTGCGGTTTGTCCTGAGCAACGGAGAGATCGTTTCGGAAGAAATCGGTGCGCCGTTCGAAGGATTTTGGGGGTTCGTTTCGGATTTGTCCTTTACGTCCGTGACTGTTCAGGCTGGATCTGGCCCAGGTCGTGCTGAAACCCATAATTTCGACAACTTTTCTTTCGGCTTGGCGCAACCTGTCGCGCCTGTTCCGGTGCCAGCTGGGTTGCCGCTTTTACTGTCGGGATTGCTGGCTTTTGTGGGCTGGCGGCGCTGGATGGGACGCAAAGCTGCGGTTTAACTGGTTTCTCTCCCCTTGTGATCTAGGTTTTGCATGATAGGCAATACGCCTGCGACAGGAGAATACTCATGGCCACTGAAACCACGACGGGCCTTAGCCCCGTTGAAGCAATCGCCCTTGTTGGCGCTTTAGGTGTTGGATCACAGTGGCTTGCGTGGCGTTTAAGGATGCCTGCGATTGTCCTGATGTTGGTCGCTGGCATCATCGTCGGGCCTGTCTTGGGGATATTTGATCCGATCCGTGACATCGGCCCGTTGACGGCGCCAATGATTTCGATTGCCGTGGCGATAATCCTGTTTGAAGGCGGGATGACCCTGAATTTCCACCACCTGCGGGATGCGGCTGTTGGTGTGCGTAGGCTTGTCTTTATTGGTGCGCCGTTGGGGTGGCTAACGTCGGTGCTGGCGCTGCATTATGGGGCCGGGATCGGCTGGGAAAGTGCGGCTGTCTTTGGCGGGATCATGATCGTGACGGGCCCCACAGTGATCGCGCCGCTTTTGCGCACGGCGCGTTTGTCGCGCAGGCCAGCTGCATTGCTGCAGTGGGAAGCCATCGTAAACGATCCCATCGGGGCGTTGGCGGCTGTATTCGCGTTCTCTGTCGTTTTGGTTCTGAACACCGAAGGTGCGACCCCCATGGACGCCGCAATCGAGCTGATCTTGGGCATTGTTGTCGCGTCAGTTCTGGGGTGGCTCGCGGGCTACGGGTTGTCTCGTGCGTTCAAGCAAGCGCTTGTGCCGGAATATATGAAGGTGCCTGTGTTGTTCACGCTGCTCTTGGCGACCTTCGCCGTATCGGACGCGGTGCTGCACGAAAGCGGTCTATTGGCTGTGACCGTCATGGGCGTTGTGATCGCAAACGCGAACCTGCCCAGCTATACTGAATTGCTGCGCTTCAAAGAACACGCGACCGTTCTGTTGGTATCGGGTGTCTTTATTTTGCTGGCAGCTAACCTTGATTTCGCAGCGCTAGCCAAGTTGGACATGCGCGCGGTGATCTTTGTGTTGGCCGTCGTGTTTGTTGCGCGTCCCGTGACTGTATTTGTGTCGTTGATCGGGTCAAAGCTGCCATTCAAGGAACAGGTTTTGGTCGCCTTTACCGGCCCGCGGGGTGTCGTGTTGATCGCCGTTGCAGGGTTGTTCGGGGAACGCTTGCAAGAACTGGGCATTCCCGACGCAGACCTGATCGGGCCGTTGGCGTTTGTTCTGGTGGCCGTGACCGTTGTGATCCACGGCTTTACCTTGGCCCCGTTTGCGCGGCTCTTGGGCCTGACAGGTGCGAGCACGCCGGGGGTTATCTTGATCGGTGGATCGCGCTTTACTACTGGCTTGGCTGAAGCGTTGCAGAAAGCGGAAATTCCGGTGCTGATGACCGATCCCAACTTTGGCCATTTGCGCCGTGCGCGGAGCGCGGGGATTGCGACGTTCTCTGGTGATATCCTATCGGAAGCTGCAGAGAACCGGCTTGAGTTTATCAACTACGCAACCTTGGTCGCCGCGACTGATAACGATGCCTACAACACCTTGGTCGCAACAGATTTGTCCCCTGAATATGGTCGCGACAATGTTTTCCAGATCATGCGCGAAAAATCCGACAGTGCGCGGCACCAATTGCCTCGGACGTTGGGTGGACAGCGATTTGGCCCCGATCAGTCGTATCAAGATCTTGAAGCGATGGTGGAAGATGGTTGGACGTTCCGCGTGACACGTCTGACGGAAGAGTTCGATTTTGACGCTTGGCGCGCCGAACATGCTGACAGTATTTTGTTGGGCTGGTGGCCTGATGGCGGTGCGATCAAGCTGGTGCGGTACGACACTGAAATCAAAAGTGGGGCCAACGTGCGCTTGATCGCGTTGCGGCCTGCCGAAGACAGGGCAGGGACGCAACCGCCGTCGGACGCAAAAGGGTGACGGACGCGGGGCCGCGACATGAGTAATCATAGCGATACGCCGTCTAAATCTTTCCGTCGTGCGTTGGTCATCGTGGTGTTGCTTGTGGTGGCATATGTTTTCGTATGGCGGCCATTGTTTCAAAACAGAGACGCGCCCGCGCAGCGCAGCGGTGCGACAACCGGCTACGTCGTCGAGGACGGGAAAATGGCTTGGCGGCCGATGTCGGGTGTCGACAAATTTGTGTTCAATGTCCTGACGCTAGGGTTGGCTGCCAATTCCAAGACGGTGAACGGGCGGACATTAGACACGGCTGATGTTGATAGTTTTCGCGTCATCGCGGGGCGCTACGGTCTGGATCACACACGGGTCTGGCTGGAAGGTCGCCAGATCGTGGGCGCTGATCCGGCGACGTTTGCGGTTTTGGAACGTGGTTTTGCCCATGACGCTTTTCAGGTTTGGAAAGGTGGCACGCAGGTGATGTCGTTGCCTGCAGGAGAGACGCCTACGGTCGAAATCCATTCAGATCATATACTATCGATTGGCGAAGAGACTTGGTTTGCCAGCAACCCTGCGTTTGCGCTGCCCGAACGGCCCGTCACCGAGCCGCGTCACCATTGCCGGCTCTGGTTCGAGATGAACGGGGCCATTTGGGAGGGGGCGACGCGGCTATATGATCTAGTTGCGAACGAACCGGCCGAAATGCTTGATTGTGATACGCTCGTCTCTACACAGTTTAAGGACGGTGTCGGCACGGAAGACCTGTCGGCTAACGCTGGGCTGTTGATCCGGCAAGGGCCCGCTATCACGCGGCTCACATTGCTACATGATGTGGTGGATATCGTGACGCTTCCGGAACCGATTGCGCAGGCTGTGTTCATGGGGCGCGGATTAAATTCTCGGAACGTGTTCTTGACGCTAGCGCCGTCTGGGACCGTTTACGCGGTCCGACTTAACGATAAGCCGGTTGTGCAAAACATTGGGGTGCTGAACGCGCTGCCGGACAAAGAAGCGATGAGCTTTAGATACGCGTTTTGGCTAAATGGGCATTACTTCACCGTAGTTCCTGAAGACGAAGTCGAAGACCGCCATATCATCGATCATGGCCCAGCTTCGCGCCTTGGCGCTTATGCAGTCGTCGAAAATGAAATTTTCTACGGGTCCCGCGTGGTGGCTCGCCCAGGCAATTTACCGGTAGGCGTCGGATTTGATGACGATTTGTTGGTCGGCAATGCGTGCCTGAGCTATGGTTGGTATCGGTCGGATGTTCCCGATCCAAACGCCGAGAATTACGACATATCGCGCATTTGCGGCGCGCATTCGCAGTCCGACTTTGTACTGTACGATGGGCTTCGGATCCATTTTTCTCCGCGCATGATTTCGCTTGGTATGGGCGATACGCGGCCTGATCTACCTATGTTCGATATTGGCAGCATGGTTATCGAAAACCTGTCCGATGAGCCGTATTTCTTGACGCCAGAGTTTTTGGCGGGGTTTGATTTACGCATCAGCGATACATCCATCGAACCGGCGGATGACGCATGGCCGGACACTGGTGTCCTGCTTGCGCCCGATGAAACCCATTCATGGCCACTGCGTGTTCAAGTGATCGGTGATCCGTTTATGTGGGAATGGCAACTGCACATGATCCACAATGCAAAACGCAAAGCGATTTTTGGCGATGAGCCGTTTCATGTCGGCGACGGTCGTTTCCCTTAGATTGTGGCAGAAGCTCTGTCCCGGCAATTGACCTAGACGCCAAGAGTGTTAGACGGACGACTTACCTTTGAGAGATGTGAAAACGCTATGAACCTTTTTGCTGATATCCGGACTGTTGTGATCGACAGTCTTGACGCGCTTGTTGCTGACGGCACTTTGCCGGACGGTTTGTCCACGACCAATGTGTCTGTGGAACCGCCACGAGACGCAGCACATGGTGATATGGCGACGAACGCGGCGATGGTTCTGGCGAAACCCGCTAAGATGAACCCGCGGGCGATTGCCGAAGCTCTTGCAGGCAAACTGACGGCTGATGCGCGGATTGCGTCGGCAGAGGTCGCAGGACCCGGTTTCTTGAACATGCGGTTGAACGCGGATGTGTGGCAGGGCGTGGTGAAGGCCGCGTTGACTGACCCGTCCTACGGCAAGTCCGATCTCGGTCAGGGCAAAAAGATGATGGTGGAATATGTGTCCGCCAACCCCACAGGGCCTTTGCATGTTGGTCACACGCGGGGCGCTGTGTTTGGTGATGCGCTGGCAACGCTTCTTTCCTATGCAGGCTACGACGTCACCAAAGAATACTACATCAACGATGGCGGTGGTCAGGTCGACGTGCTCGCGCGGTCTGTGTTCCTGCGGTATCAAGAGGCGCACGGCCAAGAGGTTGCGTTCGAGGATGGCACTTATCCGGGTGACTATCTGATCCCGGTTGGCGAAGCGTTGAAAGAAAAAGTTGGCGACGCGTACCTCGGGAAGTCAGAGGATGTTTGGCTGCAAGACGTTCGTGAATTTTCCACCGAGAAGATGATGGACCTGATCCGCGACGATCTGGCGTCTTTGAACGTCGAGATGGATAACTTCTTTTCTGAGAAGTCGCTTTACGGCACGGGCTTGATTGAATCCGCGATTGCGGAACTCAAGGAGAAGGGTCTGATCTACCAAGGCACGCTTGAACCACCAAAAGGCAAAATGCCCGATGATTGGGAAGCACGTGAGCAGACCTTGTTCAAATCCACCGACTTTGGCGATGACCAAGATCGAGCTGTTCAGAAATCTGACGGGGCGTGGACCTATTTCGCGCCTGATATCGCGTACCACTACGACAAGGTGAAACGCGGCTATGACGCGCTGATCAACGTCTTTGGGGCGGATCACGGCGGCTATGTGAAGCGGATGAAAGCGGCTGTGTCTGCGCTGTCTGACAACAAGGTGCCGTTGGATATCAAGCTGACGCAGCTTGTGAAGCTCTACAAAAACGGTGAACCGTTCAAGATGTCGAAACGGGCAGGGACGTTTGTGACCCTGCGCGATGTTGTGGATCAGGTGGGCGCAAGCGTCACACGGTTCCACATGCTGACCCGTAAAAACGACGCGCCGCTGGACTTCGATTTCGCGAAAGTGCTGGAGCAGTCCAAAGACAACCCTGTGTTCTACGTGAACTACGCCTATGCACGGGTGAATTCAGCCAAGGCGAAAGCAGCTGCGTTTGCGGACGTGTCAGACGCCACTTTGGCAGAGATTGATTTGTCTGGTCTCACCAATGAGGCCGAATTGACCGTCGCCAAAAAGCTCGCCGAATGGCCGCGTTTGGTGGAAATTGCTGCCAAGGGGCACGAGCCGCATAAGATCGCGTTCTACCTCTATGAACTCGCGTCAGACTTCCATGCGCTCTACAACAAAGGCAACGACGATGTGTCGCTGCGCTTTGTCCAAGAGGGTGACGTTTCGACAACACAGGCGAAAATTGCGCTGATCAGCGCCGTTTCTGTTGTGATCGTGGCTGGGTTGGGTATTCTTGGGGTTACTCCTGCGGAAGAGATGTAGATCAACTGCACCGTCGCGGGGGCGAGCAAACTCTAGATGATCAGTCCCCGCCTGACTTGGCTTGGCGGTAAGCTGGCGCGAGGCAGGTATGGCGATTTACGACGAGCGGGATCAATCCCAGTCTTTTGTGCAATCCGGTTCACTGGTGAACTACGCAGGTGCGGCGGTATCGCTGGCCTTGGTCGTAGGCGTGAGCGTTTGGGGCTACCAATTGATCATGCGCGACGTGTCCGGCATCCCCGTCGTCCGCGCGATGGAAGGGGCGATGCGTGTCGCCCCGCAAGCACCGGGCGGTGAGATTGCATCCCACGCTGGTTTGTCCGTGAATGACGTAGCAGGGATAGGCGAGGCCGCAGGGCCGTCCGATAGCCTGTTGTTGGCACCTGCCACACCGGGGTTGGCCGAAGAAGATTTACGGGTTGAGCCGTTGGCCGAAGCGGGTGAAGTTCTGCCTGCTGCGGACGTGGCCCCGTCCGAGACACAAATTCCGACAGCGCTTGAAACCGCCGTGACAACTGACACGGAAGAGCCGTTGACGACCGAAGGCATTCTGGCACTTGCCGATCAGATCGCAGGCACTGCCGCGCCGCTGACAGCCTTGGCTGACGGCGAAGACGTGGCACCAACCGTCACGGTTGATGGTACCGAGGTTGCGTCTGCGCCTGCCGTCGATCCATCTGTGCCGGGTGTTTCGACATCCTTGCGCCCAACTGTACGACCGCGCCGCGCCACACCTGTTTCGGTGACGACATCAGCGCCTGTCGCTGCGGCACCACAGGTTGCTGATACCAGCACAGCTGTTGCTGCAGCACTGGCCGAGGCCACTATTGCAACTGATGGCGCATTGCCTGTTGGCACCAACCTTGTGCAGCTTGGCGCGTTCCCGTCCGCCGATACAGCCGCCGCTGAATGGACGCGTATGTCGTCGCTTTTCTCTGACTACATGGGCGATAAGACCCGCGTGATCCAAGAAGCATCAAGTGGTGGCAGCACGTTCTACCGTCTGCGCGCCAGTGGCTTTACTGAGGCTGCGGATGCCCGCCGTTTCTGTGCGACGCTGCAGGCTGCAAACACGGATTGTATTCCGGTCGTCGTACGCTGATGCGCAACGGTGCCACGATCCTCGCGCCCGCGGGGCTGCGCCTGTCAGCGTGGGAAAAGACGTTCTTTCGGGATGCGGACCCGTGGGGGTTTATCCTTTTCGCCCGCAATGTGGATACGCCGGATCAACTGCGGTCACTGACCGCCGAATTGCGTGACAGCGTCGGCCGCGACGCCCCGATCATGATCGACCAAGAAGGCGGTCGTGTGCAACGCCTGCGCGAACCGCATTGGGCCGAATACTGGCCGCCGTTAGACCAAGCGGATCGGGCGCAGGACCCTGCCAAAAGCTTTTATATGCGGGCCCGTTTGATTGCGGCTGAATTGCGTGATGTGGGCATTGATACGAATTGTGGGCCGACTTGCGACATCGCATCTGATGAAACCCATCCGTTTCTGCAAAACCGGTGTATGGGCCGCAACCCAGAGACGGTGACTGAAAACGCGCGTGCGGTGGCTGATGGTTATCTTGCAGGCGGTGTCCTGCCGATTATCAAACACATGCCGGGGCATGGGCGCACGACGGTGGACAGCCACCTGAACCTGCCGACCGCCAACGCGGAACTGCTGGAAGCCAGCGCATGGGATTTCGCCCCGTTCCGCGCGTTGAACGACCTGCCGATGGGCATGTCCGCGCATATGGTGTTCCCCGAAGCTGGTGAACTGCCTGCCACCCAGAACCCTGCATTGATCGAAATGATCCGTGTGGATATCGGGTTTGACGGGCTTCTGATGACTGACGATATCTCGATGGAGGCTTTGTCGGGCAGTATCGCTGAACGGGCCGAAGTGTCGATTGCAGCAGGCTGTGACGTGGCTTTGCATTGCAACGGCGACGAGAACGAAATGATCGCTGTCGCAGCGGCTGCAGGCAAAATGACCGATGCCGCGCAATCCCGCGCAGATCGCGCGCTGACATGGCGAAAAGACCCTGATCACATTGACATTTCAGCGCTCAAAGCGGACCTTGCAGCCCAACTTGGCTGAAGGCACAGATGAGCGATACAGATACCTCTGAACCCGACCTGATGAGCGTCAGCGAACGTGTGGCCGCTGAAGCGTTGATCGTGGACGTGGGTGCGTATGAAGGGCCGCTGGACTTGCTGCTGACGCTGTCGCGGACGCAGAAGGTGGACCTGCGCCAGATATCCATCCTCGCGCTGGCCGAACAATATCTGGCGTTTGTTGAGAAAGCCAAAGAACTGCGGCTGGAATTGGCGGCCGATTATCTGGTGATGGCGGCGTGGCTCGCGTTTCTGAAATCGCGGCTGTTGCTCCCCCCTGATCCGACTGAAGACGGACCGTCGGGTGAAGAGCTTGCCGCGCATCTGGCATTCCAGTTGGAACGGTTGGCCGCCATGCGTGAAGTTGCCGCAAAGCTGATGGGCCGCGATCAATTGGGCCGTGATTTCTTTGCACGCGGCATCACCGAAGATGTGCAACGCGTGCGCAAAGTCACCTATACCGCAACGCTGCTTGATCTGATGCAAGGCTACGCGCGGATCAGGACGAAGGACGATTTCCGACCTTTTGTGCTGGACCGCGCCCATGTGATGACGATGGAGCAGGCGCTGGAACGGATGCGGGGCATGATCGGCTTTGCAGGCGACTGGACTGATTTACAAAGCTATTTCCCCGATGGCTGGGATGCGGACGCGGTGCGCACGCGATCATCCACCGCGGCGACCTTTGCGGCGTCGCTGGAACTGGCCAAAGAAGGCAAGATCGAAATTCGGCAGGGCGAGATTTTCGCGCCGATCCAAATCCGAAAAAGGCTACCCCGTGACTGACGACACAATGAACGAAAGCCTGTTCGAGGCGCCCCCCATGGCCGAACAGACCCGCATGGTCGAAGCGATCCTGTTTGCGACCGCCGACCCCGTGTCGATCAAGGAACTGACGGGGCGGATGCCGCACGGCTGCAATCCGGCGGAGGCGCTGGTGCATGTGGGCAAACGATACGAAGGGCGGGGCGTGCATCTGGTCAAGATCGAAGACGCCTATGCGTTTCGGACGGCACCTGACCTTGGCTATCTGATGCAGAAAGAAACGGTCGAGGTGCGCAAGCTAAGTCGCGCTGCGATCGAGACCCTCGCGATCATCGCCTACCACCAACCCGCGACACGGGCGGAGATCGAAGAAATTCGGGGGGTTAGCGTTTCTCGCGGGACGATTGATCAGTTGATTGAACTGGAATGGGTGCGGCTTGGCCGTCGCCGCATGACACCGGGCAGACCTGTGACGTTTGTGGTGACGGCCGGTTTCCTCGACCACTTCGGGCTAGAAAACGCGCGTGACCTGCCGGGGCTGAAAGAACTTCGGTCCGCTGGGTTGTTGGAGAACCGACCACCGCCGGGGACGGGGGATGTTGACGTTGATGATGAGGATGACGGGCAGGAAGAGATGTTTGAGGAGTAAAGGCAGATAAAGATACTAGGGGCGGGAATTCCGTACTTGGTGCAGCCAGAGGAACCCAGTAGGTCTTCACTCAGTCGCTTTCCTTTGAAGGGTTTCCAAATTCCTGCATAGAGGCAGCGATATGGTTCTAACGTTTAGGTTTCTATGCCGCTAATGCTGTCAAACGCGACCAGTAATTTATTAGGAATGCTTGCATGAGATTTCCGTCGCGGATTCGTTTTGATTCATTCTTATACATTTTTGTACCGCTGTTCATGTTGTCTGGCTGCATTGCGCTAGACGACCCTTTGCCAAGATTTAAACTATTCATAAGTGATATTTTTCGTCTGCAATTGGATGGAGAAGAGGTTCTTAGTAGGCGTTGGGATTTTGACTACGGAAACGAACCGCCTGCGGAAAGAAGTGCTCAGCGCGCTGTAAGGCTAAGCGAAAAATTCCTCCCTGGTGGTCAAGGCCTCACTTGTGATGAGGTCGAGCTTCGCGGCTATGATGACTGGCTTGTTGGAGCTCGTCATGCGGCAGAGGCACGTAGAAAAGCCCGAAACAACACGGTCACGTCCGATATGAATTGGCCGAATTTCTGGGTATGGTATTCGCCGGTCCTAGTCGTCGAAAGGAACCGCAGGTCATTCTTTCAAGTTTTGCGATCTGCTACCTTTGATGTTGCGATCTTCGGAACGGAAGACAAGATTCTTCAACTTGTCGATAGTGTAAGCAATCAGATCTCAGGGGAAACACTGGCAGATGTACTTGCATTTAATGAAGGGACTTATCGCCGACTTTACGATTCACAACTCGCGGACAAGTCATTCCTCATTTCTGACTTGAGAAACTGCGGCGATATTCAGACGTTTACTCTGACTGTGCAGTAACCTGTCGACCTGACCCAAAATGCTTCGACAACTTCAACCCTTGCCCCTGATAATTCGACTTGATCTCGCGCCCGTATAGCGCGTCCGGCATTGCCGCCATGTGTTCGTATACCAGCCGCCCAACGATCTGGCCGTGTTCCAGCACAAACGGAGCCTCGTGGCAGCGCACCTCTAGCACCCCGCGTGACCCTGATCCGCCTGCTTCTGCATACCCGAACCCCGGATCGAAGAAGCCTGCGTAGTGCACCCGAAATTCGCCCACCATCGCGATGTAGGGCGCCATTTCAGCGGCGGCCATGGGCGGGATCACGATGGCCTCGTTACTGACCAGAATGTAGAATGCGCCGGGATCAAGGATGATCCAGCCTTTGTCGGTGCGCACTTCCTCCCAATACTCAGTAGGGTCGTAGTGCGCCAGTTTGCCCAGATCAATCACGCCTGTGTGCGGTTTGGCGCGGTAGCCGACCAGATCGGTGCCGTCAGGGCGCAGATCGACCGAGAACCCGAGCCCGTCCGAGATTACAGCATCCCCGTCCACAATCGGGGTCTTGGCATGCAGCGCCCGCAGCGCGTCGTCGTCCATGATCGTTTTGCCATTGCGGAAAATGATCTGGTTCAGCATCTGGCCCGTTTGGGCGACGACAGAAAATGACCGCGGGCAGATTTCGACGTAAAGCGGGCCAACGTAGCCTTCGGGCACACGGTCAAATTCGATCCCATGATCGGTGATCACGCGGGTCAACAGGTCGAGCCTGCCGATAGACGATTTGGCCGACGCGGCCGCAGTCATGCCAGCGGGCAGGGCAAGGGATTCGATCAGGGGCACGACGTAGACGCAGCCTTTTTCCAGCACGGCACCGCCTGTCAGGTCGATTTCATGCATCTGGAACAGGTTCAGGCGGTCCGCAACCGTATGGTCGTGACCTGCAAGGAATGACGCGCGGACACGGTAGGCCATATTGCCAAGACGCAGATCAAGCGACGCTGGCTGGATTTGACCATCGGCCACATCCGCAGAGGCCGCGATTTGTCCCGCATCCAGCATCGCGCGGATTTGGTGATCAGCTAGAACGCCCGGCTGTGGTGTCTGTGTCATATCGTGCCTCCCAAGCGGCGTATTATATCAAAACGCCCGCCACGCAAAAAAGCGGGACGGGCGGTTATGATTGGTCGGGCTAGCAGGACTCGAACCTGCGACCTTCCGTCCCCCAGACGGACGCGCTACCAGGCTGCGCTATAGCCCGACTGCGTGTGTATTTACCGCAATTCCCACGCGGGGCAAGCGCGAAATCGGGCTGCTGCATCGGTTGCTTACCAAGGATGGCGCATCTCGTCGCGCAGTTTGGTGAGCTGATCTAGCAAAGGTGCAATCTTCGCCGCATTCGCCGCCACCCGCTGTGGTTTTGCATGGACCACAGACGCCAAACACCGCGCTGGCAGGTCTGACCGAGGCATTGGATTTGCTGGCAGATCGACCTTCGGTTTGGCCAAGGACGACAAAGCGGTGATAGGATCTGCTGTCTGCGTATCGGCATTCGCTGATGGATTAGGGGCAGGGGATGCGGATGGAATTTCAAGCTCTTCGAAGTCATCAGCCGGTTGTTCGTTTGATGCGACAGGTTCGGCTGGTGTGTCCGGTGTCCGCTTTGCGCTGATGATCTGCAACTTGGGTTTGGGTTGCTCTTCAGGCGTCGTCGCAGCGACCGGTGCCGTAAACATTTCGGTTTGCGACTCATCTTCGGCTTTGAGTATCTCGGAGACCGCTTTTGCTGCAGCCTCTGGGGGGACTTCGACGTGCGACTGCGGCATGGTTTCTAATGGGCCATCGAGGCCTTGGCCGATGCCGACGACGTGTTTCACGCCCTTTTCGCGCAGCAGTTTCTGTGCGCCTTTGATGGTCATGCCCTGATCGTGCAGCAAATGCTTGATCCCCGCGAGCAGGGATACGTCGTCGGGACGGTAATACCGCCGACCACCAGCCCGCTTGACGGGCTTGATTTGGCTGAATTTACTTTCCCAAAACCGCAGCACGTGGGCAGGGGTTTCAAGCACGTCTGAAACTTCCGAAATGGTCCGGAAGGCATCGCGTGATTTGGCCATGGCAGTAGCCTCTTGTTAAGGTGTCGTGGTCGCGTTTAGCGTTTGTTGCCGGACGCGACGCGATCTTTCATCAGATGTGATGGACGGAATGTCAGAACGCGGCGTGGGTGGATTGGGACTTCTTCGCCGGTTTTTGGATTACGACCGACGCGGGCCGCTTTGTCGCGGATCGAAAATGTACCGAAAGACGAGATTTTGACTGACTCACCGGACACCAAGGCATCGGAGACATGTGACAAAACGCTTTCAACCAAATCCGCACTATCGTTACGGGACAAACCCACTTCACTGTGCACAGCCTCAGCAAGGTCCATGCGCGTTAATGTCTTATCAGCCATCGTATCCCCCTGTTATTTCGAGGACGATAGGCGGGTTCCGTTTTCAAAGTCAATAACTACGACGCCTAGGTCGCTGATTGCGCGGGATTTTTCTACCAGCGTAGAACAACCGCGCCCCATGCCAGACCGCCACCAATTGCCTCGGACACGATCATATCACCTTGTTTGATTTGACCATTTTCGACGCCGACTGATAGCGCCAACGGAATGGATGCAGCGGATGTATTGCCGTGATCTTGGACAGTTACGATGACACGGTCCATGCCGACGCCCAGCTTTTTAGCCGTGGATTGGATGATCCGAATGTTCGCTTGGTGTGGGACAACCCAGTCCACATCGTCTGCGCCTAGGCCTACTTTTTCAAGCGCCGTATCCGCAGTTTTCGCAAGCTTTTCAACGGCATGGCGGAATACTTCTTTGCCCTGCATCTTGAGCACGCCAGTGTTCTGGGTGGACACACCACCATCGACATAAAGCAGGTCGCGGTAGCTTCCGTCGGAATTCAGGTCGGTGGCAAGGATACCCCGATCAGCGGTGGTTCCGTCGCCTTCTTGGGCCTCAAGAACCAATGCACCCGCACCGTCGCCGAACAACACGCAGGTGGACCGGTCTGTCCAATCCATAATGCGGCTGAAAGTTTCAGCGCCGATGACCAGCACCCGATCTGCTTGGCCCGATAAGATCAACGCATTTGCATTTGTCAGTGCATAAATGAAGCCCGCGCAGACCGCCTGAATGTCAAAGGCGAATCCCTTTGTGTTGCCGATCTTGTGCTGGACCATTGTGGCCGCTGACGGGAACGTTTGATCTGCCGTCGACGTCGCAACAATAATTGCGTCGATGTCGTTTGGTTCAAAGCCCGCCATTTTCAACGCGTTGTTCGCGGCCTCTGTGGCAAGATCGGATGTGCCTTGCTCTGGGAGGGCAAAGTGCCGACGTTCAATCCCGGACCGGGATTTGATCCACTCGCTTGTCGTTTCGAGTGTCTTTTCAAATTCAGAATTTGGTACGATCCGTTCGGGCAGGTAGTGACCAACCCCCCGAACCACTGCACGTCGTGTCATTGTATTGCCTGTTGCCCGTTAAGTCCGACACGTCTTATGACGTTACGTCGGTTTCATCTCGGACATCTTGGGCTAGGCTGACAGCAGAGGCAACCCGCGCCGCGAGTTTGTCTGAAAAACCTGAGCGTGCGAGGCGATATGCCAACGAAATTGCCGCAGAAACGCCGGCCGCATCCGCTGAACCGTGGCTCTTAATCACCGTATGGTTGAGCCCCAGAAAAACGCCGCCGTTCACGCCGCTTGGATCGACTTTTTTACGCAATGCTTTCAGTGCGCCGCGCGCAAGCAGCGCGCCCAGCATCGCCATTGGATTCGCCTTGAGGTTTGTGCGCAGCAGGCCGGAAATCAGCTTGGCTGTGCCTTCGCCTGTCTTTAGCGCGACGTTGCCCGTGAACCCGTCTGTGACGATCACGTCGATGCGGTCTGACGGAATATCGCCACCTTCGACGAAACCTACGTATTCAAAGTCGCCAGCGTCTGCCGCACTTGCGATCAGTTCGTGCGCGACTTTCAGTTCGGCACGCCCTTTGTGTTCTTCAACACCAACGTTCAAAAGGCCCACGCGGGGGCGCGGGATATCCATACCGTTACGCGCATAAGACGCGCCCATTAGCGCGTATGCCAACAGATCGTCTTGGTCCGCGCGGATATCGGCACCGGCGTCCAGCAGAACGTTGAAACCTGACGGATTGTGGGATGGCCATAGGCAGGCGATGGCGGGGCGGTTCACGCCCTCGGCCTTGCGCAGCCGCAACATAGACATCGCCATCAGGCCACCAGTGTTGCCACAGCTGACACACACTTGCGCTTGACCCGCACGGACCGCTTCGATGGCGGACCACATGGATGTGTTTTTACCGCTACGCAGCACCTTGCTAGGCTTATCGGTCATTTTCACAACGTCAGTCGCGTTATGTACCGTGACGTTGTTGGTCAGGCCTTTTGCTGCCAGCAGGGCGCTAAGCTCGTCTTCTGGACCATGCAGGATGATCTTGGCGTCAGGTTGCTTCTTTAGAAACAACGAAAGGCCCGCAACAACAGTTGCAGGCCCGGAATCGCCACCCATCGCATCAACAGAAAGCACGGTTTCAGTCGCAGTAGCCTTGGTCGGATCGGTGTCCGTTACGGCGTTCATCATGACTGAGCGGCCCCTGTCTTGGGTAATTATGCGGCGTCGTCGTCCAGATCGATTTCGTTGGCTTGCGCCACAACTTCGCGCTGTGCGTAGTGACCGCAGGACGGGCAAACGTGGTGTGGGCGCTTCAGCTCACCACAGTTGTCACATTCGTTTGGGTTCGCAGCGGAGAGTGAGTCGTGGGAACGACGGTTGTTCCGGCGGGATTTGGAAACTTTATTCTGCTGTACAGCCATTGTCTCGGCCCTTAGTTTATGGGGCTCAATGCCCGGATGTATCTGTCTTTCGGGGCAACTACGCCATTCCGGCAGCCCTGTCGAGACGCAATGTTCAAGAGCCGCGGAACATACTGCGATTCTTTTATGGTGCAAGGGGTTTGTTTGGATATTTCCAGACGGTGTTTTGCGCTGTTTTCAAAGGCCCGCAACGCGGTGCGACACTGCGCTAGAATCGTCTGTCTTCACAAGGCGCGTCTACCTGTGCGATGCGCCTTGCTAGGTCGATGAGGCGGATCGCAGGCCGTTTGATCAACCTGCCATCGCAAACTGTTCTTTTAGTCTATGACGCTGACCATCGTGTCGCGCGATTTGCGGACTTTGCCCATTGGCAGCAGCCAGTCACCGTCTTGGTCGCGATAGCCCAGCGGCATCAGCACGACAGAGCGCAGACCGCGTTCTTTGAGCCCGATGATTTCATCGACAGCTTCGGGTGAGAAACCTTCCATCGGTGTGCTATCGACTTCTTGTTCGGCGGCAGCGACCAGCGCGACGCCAAGCGCGATATAGGCTTGGCGCGCTGCGTGTTCGTAGTTCACGTCTGCGTCGCGCGCCAGGTAATTGCCTTTCAGGTTGTCATAATACGCCCGCAACATTGGCAGATCGCCGCGCACGTCTACGTTCAGATCGACGACGGCGTCGATGCGGTCAGCGGTGTAATTGTCCCACGCCGCAAACACCAACAAGTGTGATCCGTCCGTGATTTGTGCTTGATCGCCAGATGCTTTGGCAATCTGCGCGCGCAGGTCGGGGTTGGTCACGACAAGCAGCTCGAACGGTTGCGTGCCGCTGGATGTTGGCGTCATACGGATCGCTTCAACGATCGCGTCGACCTTTTCTTGCGGTACTGATTTTGTAGCATCCATTTTCTTGGTGGCGTAGCGCCAGTTTAGATGCTCGTTCAAGGTCTTGGTTGTCATGTCGGTCTTCCCGTTGCTTGCGCCCGAAATGGGCGGTATACATTTGTAACCGGCGACCTAATAAGTACTGGGTGTTGGTGCAAGAAGGCACATTCTTTAACCTCGGTTACACAAAGGGAACCGCTATGCCCGACGAAGCGCAATGTCCCGAATGCCAACGTATCAATGAAGTGTTGTCGCGTGTCGGCGATCGGTGGAGCGTGCTGGTCGTTATTTCGCTCGCGCAATACGGAACGTTGCGGTTTAACGAACTGAAACGGAACCTTGGGATTTCCCAACGTATGTTGAGCCTGACGCTAAAACAGCTGGAAAGGGACGGTCTTGTGAACCGGACCTACCACCCGACGATCCCGCCGAAGGTGGAATACAATTTGACCGAAATGGGCGAATCTTTCCGTGGACCTGTCACCGTCTTGGGTGAATGGGCTTTGCAGAACCTGGCGACAATCGACGCCTCACGCGAAGCATATGACAATAATGTGAGCGGCTGAGGGTAGCTGTGCTGCGGCGATTTACCTTTGTTCGGATGGTTGTCCGCCCGTGGTTCAAATTACTCGTCGCCTTTTGCCTCTAACGCTGCTTTCAACGCTCCGAGACCTGCGAATGGTTTCGCGTCATCGTCTGTCATTGGTGTCGCTCCGTCCTGCGCGTAGACCGCTTCGCCCAGTTCTGCGCCTTCGGCACGCGGGAAGGGCGGCAGTGCGAGTGATAGGACTTCTTCCAAAAGCACTTCGAGATCGAGCACCGCTGGGATCGGTTCAACGGTATCGTCTTCAGGCATTTCGGCCTCGGATGCTTCGATTTCTTCGTAATCGCCGACATAGGTGCGGGTCACGGGTTCGTCGATCCGCGTGACCACAGGTTCAAGCGTCACACCACATTCTTGCACAACCGTCGCCCCAAGCGTGCCCGACAATTGCCAGTCACGTCCGCCTTGCGGCGCGATTTCCCCATCAAACCGAAGTTTGCGGATTTCGATGATCTGCAATTCATCAGCCAGCGCGGTGCGGGTTGGTCCATCCGGCAAAATGCTGAATGTCGTGGCTTTCCGGGTAGCCAAATCAGCCATACGAAACTGTGTCGGCGCTTTATTGGTCACGGGCGTATCCATTCTTGAACAAGGAGGGGTGCATGTTGTAGGTGGAATAAAAGCCAAGAGCACCCAAAGCAAGAGGTCAGTCATGAGCAGGAACGACAGCACATCGGGTGTTCTATTGCGCCGCGCCGTGATGATGGCAGGACTTGGCCTTGTGGTGGCCTGTACGCCGATCACGCGCAACCATGGTTTTGTGCCTTTGCCCGAAGATCTGGCGCAGTTGACGGTTGGCGTTGATACGCGCGAATCTGTCATGGCTTTGGTGGGGCCTGCGACCGCTGGCGGTGTCATTGGCGAGAACACGATGTATTACGTGGCCAGCAAATTCGAACACTACGGTCCTTTTGAACCGACCGAAGTGGACCGCCAAGTCGTGGCGATCAGCTTCACCGGGGCAGGGACGCTGTCCAACATCGAACGGTTTACATTACAAGACGGTCGCGTTGTCGCGTTGTCACGGCGTGTGACTGACGATGGAATCGCCGATCTGACGGTGATTTCACAGCTGTTGGGCTCTATTGGCCAGATTGATGCAGGCCAGTTCTTGGGTGGGCCTCTGGCCGATAACGATATCTAGGCCAAAGCCTAGATATCCATTTTTTGCGATGACTGATTAGTCGCTTTCAGGTTCGAACGTCAAAGCGACGCCATTAATGCAGTAGCGCAGACCCGTCGGGGCCGGACCGTCCGGGAAAACGTGCCCCAGATGCGCTTCGCAGCGGTTGCAATGCACCTCCGTGCGTTTCATGAAAAACTTCCGATCCTCGCTTTCGCCGACCTGTTCGGCGTCGATCGGCGCATAGAATGAAGGCCAGCCCGTGCCGCTTTCGAACTTCGTATCCTGTTCGAACAAAGGCGCGCCGCAGCAGACGCACATGTAGGTCCCTGCGTCTTTTGGGAAATCTTCGTGCGTCCCTGCGCGTTCCGTGCCATGTTTACGTGTGACCTTGTAAGCAAGGTCAGAAAGTTGCGCACGCCATTCGGCGTCTGTTTTGACGATTTTATCCATGGGTTCACGATGTCCTCTTTGGTGCTGACACAAGATGTAGGGCTTAGTTCCATTTGTTCCAAGGGTTTGCTGTCTTTGGGGGGCATCACATGACTGTGGGCTTTCCGAAAGGGCGTTACGTCGCGCGGTTTGCGACATCTGCTGCGGACGTTGTCGCCTGTCAAAAGCTGCGGCATCGCTGCTTTTTTGGAAAATCGGGCGTCGATCTGGATCAATTTGATGTCAGTTGGTCGCATCTGATGATCGAAGACGGCACAAATGGCCCGCTTGTTTGCACGTTTCGCATGCGGCAATCACCGGCAGCTGCGGTGCAAGACGGGTACGCGGGGCAATTCTACGATCTGTCAGGACTAGCCCAAACGGCTGGCCCACATATCGAAATTGGTCGTTTTTGTACGGATCCGGCAACGCCTGACCCTCATATCCTACGTGTCGCGTGGGGTGCGCTGACGCAATACGTCGACGCCTGTGAAGCCACGATCCTGTTTGGCTGCACAAGCCTGACCGGCACTGATCCGGCCCCATATGCCCGTGTCATTCGGGCGTTGCAGGACCGTTACCAAGGACCACATGCATTGATGCCCGGCGCCATTGCGCCCGAGGTCATTCGTTTCGTTGAACCGATGGACGACACAGATCAACGCCCCATGCCGCCTTTGCTGCGGACATATTTGGCGATGGGCGGATGGGTCAGTGATCATGCGGTCGTGGACCGGACGATGGACACGCTTCACGTGCTGACGGTTGTGGAAATCGCTAAAATCCCACCCGCACGCGCCCGCGCATTGCGCGCACTGGTTTAAACGCGGCGACCCGCTGGGTGCGGTTGGTGTCGGGCGGGTAAAACAGGGGCTTGCACGTTGTCGTTTGCGGCAATAGCTGGTGGGCATGGCACGTACACCTTTACTCCAAATGTCCGATATCGCGCTGACCTTCGGCGGCGATCCTGTATTCGAAGACCTGTCGCTTGTGGTGCAACCCGGCGACCGCGTGGCGCTTGTGGGGCGCAACGGGTCTGGGAAATCTACCTTGATGAAAGTCATGGCAGGCCTTGTGGAGGCCGACAGCGGCACGCGGGTCGCAGCCCCCGGCGTGTCTGTGGGGTACATGGAACAAGACCCGACGATGGAAGGGTTTGCGACGCTTGGCGATTACGCTGCGAGCGGCTTGGATATTGATGAAGCCTACCGCGTGGACATGGTGGCGGAAGGGCTGAAATTTGATCCTGCGGGTGACGTGAATACGGCATCTGGCGGGGAAAGACGGCGGGCGGCCTTGGCCAAATTGATGGCCGAAGCGCCTGAGCTGATGCTGCTGGACGAGCCGACCAACCACCTTGATATCGAAGCGATTGCGTGGCTCGAAACTGAACTGAAAACGACCCGCGCAGGTTTCGTCCTAATTTCACACGACCGTGCATTTTTGCGCGAACTCACCCGCGCAACCCTTTGGATTGATAGGGGAATGGTGCGCAGAGCCGAACAGGGTTTTGACGGCTTTGAAGAATGGCGCGACAAGATTTGGGAAGAAGAAGACCAACAACGCCACAAGCTGAACCGTAAGATCAAAGCGGAAGCCCGTTGGGCTGTTGAAGGTATTTCCGCTCGCCGTAAACGGAACCAAGGACGTGTACGCGCACTGCAAGATTTGCGGGCTGAGAAATCCGCACAGATTAAGCGGCAAGGCACAGCGGCAATGGCGTTCGACGGCGGTAGCACGTCGGGTAAAAAGGTTGTCGAGGCGTTCGGTCTGACAAAATCATATGACGGCAAACAGATCGTCAAAGATTTTGACTTGAAGGTTCAACGCGGTGACCGCATTGCATTCGTCGGCCCCAACGGTGTTGGAAAAACGACACTTATCAAGATGTTACTGGGGCAAGTTCAACCAGATGAGGGCGAAGTCAAGCTTGGTACCAACCTTGATATCGCGATTTTTGATCAGACCCGTGCGGCGCTCGATCCGGACATGACGTTGTGGGACAATCTGGCCAGCGACCCTGTGCTCGGGGCGAGCGGTAAGTCCGACCAGATCATGGTGCGCGGCGCGCCGAAACACGTGGTGGGCTACCTGAAGGAGTTCCTGTTTGACGATGCGCAGGCACGCGCGCCCGTCCGGTCTTTGTCCGGTGGCGAAAAAGCGCGGCTTCTACTGGCGAAATTGATGGCGCGGGAAAGCAATTTCCTCGTCCTTGACGAACCGACAAACGATTTGGACATCGAAACGCTGGACCTGCTGCAGGACATCCTTGGCGACTATCCGGGCACTGTGCTGCTCGTCAGCCACGACCGTGATTTCCTTGACCGTACGGCGACCACGACCATCGCGATGGAAGGCAACGGGCAGGCTGTCGTCTATGCTGGCGGCTGGACGGATTACCGCGAACAGCGCGGTGCGGATACGCCTGACGCGCCGAAATCTGTGGGCAAGCAGTTGTCCAACAAAGGCAAGCAAGGCCAAGCAGTTGCGCGCAAAACCACGCTTTCGTTCACCGAAAAACATCGGCTGGAAGAACTGCCAAGTGTGATCGAACGGATCACAGCCGAAATTGAGAAGCTGACAGAGCTGCTCGCCGATCCTGCACTTTTCACGGACAACCCTGTGAAATTTGAAAAGGCGACCGACGCGCTTGTCGCACGTCAGGCCGCCTTGGAAGCTGCTGAAGAAGAATGGCTAACGCTTGAGGAAAAAGCGTCTTAATTCTTTTGGTCCCAAATACCTTGGGGGGTGCGGGGGGCGAGCCCCCCGCTTGGTCGGCGGCGTTAGCCGTCGAAATCAACTTCTTCCATGATCCGCAATGCCGCCGCGCGGTGGCCTGCGATTTCTGTAAGATCGGTTGCGTCTGCGGTCACAGGGCCCCAGCTTTCCACAAGCTCTGACAATGGTGCGCCGTCCAGCACGGGATATTCGTAGTTCAGCTCTGCATAGATCGCTTGTGCCGCAGGAGACACGAGGAATTCCATCAGTTGCAGGGCTTCTTCTTTGTTTGGTGCGGCTTGCGTCAGCGCGATACCGGATACGTTCACGTGTGATCCGCCATCTTCGAATTCTGGGAACACCAGACGGACAGAATTGGCCCATTCGGTCTGCTCTTCATTCTCAAGCATTTTGCCCATGTAGTAGGTGTTGCCCAAGGAAATGTCGCATTCGCCAGCCCAGATCGCTTTGACCTGTGCGCGGTCATTGCCTTCGGGTTTGCGCGCAAGGTTGTCTTTCACGCCAGCGGCCCAGTCTTTTGCGCCGTCTTCGCCAAGGTGTGCGATCATCGCAGACACAAGTGCGAGGTTATAGTTATGCAGGCCAGAGCGTGTGCAAATGCGGCCTTCCCATTTGTCGTCGGCCAGATCTTCGTATGTTGTCAGTTCGCCGTCTGCGACGCGGTCACGGGATGCATATACGACGCGGGCCCGTGTTGTTAGGCCGAACCATTGGTTGTCTGTATCGCGCAGGGCTGCAGGAATGGCAGTGTTCAGCACGTCGCTTTCAACGGGTTGAACAACGTCAGCATCAACGATTTGTTTCAGGTTCGCGATGTCGACAGTCATCACCAGATCAGCAGGGGACCGTGTGCCTTCGGCTTTCAGGCGCTCAACCAGACCGTCATCAACAAAGGCGAGGTTCACAGCAATGCCGGTTTCGGCGGTGAAGGCGTCCATGACAGGCTGGATCAGCTCTGGCTGGCGGGTGGTGTAAATGTTGACGTCCGCAAGGGCGGGGGCCGCGATTGCGAGGGTAGATGTTGCCAGAAGGCAGGTACGCAGTGACATTGGAAAGCTCCGTTATTTGATGTCGCTCATAAAGCCGACTATTTTAGTCGGGTCAATACCTGAATTATTTAGTCGGATACATTTTTCGCGCGCTTTTCCGCCAGTTTCGCAGCGTCCCAAAGCGCATCCATTTCAGCCAAATCGCTGTCCGTTGGTGTTTTGCCACGTGCTTCCAGTGCGTCCTCAACGGCCTCAAAACGCCTTTGAAATTTGGCGTTTGCGGATCGCAACGTTTCTTCGGGATCAAGTTTGAGGTGCCGTGCGAGGTTGGCGACGACAAACATCAGGTCGCCGAATTCTTCTGCAACCTCCGCGTCGGTCAACGTATCGCGGGCTTCAACCAGTTCAGCCGATTCTTCTTTGATCTTGTCGATGACGTGTGACGTATCCGGCCAATCGAATCCCACACGCGCAGCACGGTTTTGCAGTTTTACGGCGCGCGTCAGGGCAGGCAGGCCCACCGCCACGCCGTCCAACGTGCGTGTTTGCGCCTTGGCACCGCGTTCCGCTGCTTTGATCTTTTCCCAATCAGCGGTTTGTTGTGCTGCCGATTTGTCCCGCGATTCGTCGCCAAAGACATGGGGATGGCGGGCAACCATCTTGTCTGAAATCGCCTTCACGACGCTATCAAAGTCGAAATGTCCTGCCTCGGACCCCATTTGCGTGTGGTAAACCGTCTGAAGCAACAGATCGCCCAGTTCGCCTTCCAGATCGGCCCAATCGCTGCGGGCGATGGCGTCCGCGACTTCATAGGCTTCTTCAATCGTGTAGGGCGCTATGGTGTTGAAATCCTGTTCGATGTCCCACGGGCAGCCTGTGTCTGGGTCCCTCAGGCGGCGCATGATTTCCAGCAGCCGCGGCATCCCGCCATTTGGATCATGAATAAGGGTATCGTCCATTGCCAGTGCCTCTCGGTTAGGATCAACTACGACCATATTGCCCCTAACGACCGAGTACCACCTATGCCTGTTATCAACCGGATCGCCGACTTTACGCCTGACATGACTACGTGGCGGCAGCATTTGCACCAGCATCCCGAACTTGTGTTTGACTGCCATCAAACGGCGGCGTTTGTTGTCGAAAAGCTTCGGTCATTCGGGATCACGGACATCCACGAAGGTATCGCAACATCGGGTGTCGTGGCGATCATCGAAGGGCAGGGCGACGGCCCGACGATTGGCCTGCGCGCAGATATGGATGCGCTGCCGATGGATGAGGTCACAGGGCTAGATTACGCATCCAAGGTGGATGGTGCGATGCATGCTTGCGGCCACGATGGCCACACGACAATGCTGTTGGGTGCCGCAAAGTATCTGGCTGAGACACGCAATTTTCGTGGCCGTGTCGCGCTTGTGTTCCAACCCGCCGAGGAAAGCATCGGTGGGGCGCAGGTGATGGTGGAGGAAGGCGTTTTGGACCGCTTTGCCATCGACGAGATTTACGCGCTTCATAACCTGCCAGGTTTGCCTGTCGGGCATTTCCAAACGGTTGCGGGACCGATCATGGCGGCTGTTGATACCGCGACAATCACGGTTCAGGGGCGCGGGGGGCATGGGGCGATGCCACATGACACGGCCGATCCCGTCGTCGCCGCTGTTTCGATTGTGCAGGCGATCCAGACGATCCTGAGCCGGAATCATTATGCATTTGATCAATTGGTGATTTCGGTGACGCAAATTCACACGGGGTCCGCCGATAACGTGATCCCCGATACGGCATGGATCCAAGCGACGGTGCGTAGTTACGACAAAGATGTGCAGGCAATGGTGATCCGGCGGCTGGAAGAGATTTGCGCGGGCCAAGCGGCGAGTTTTGGGGTCGAGGCGACGCTCGATTATGAAATCGGGTATCCAGCGACTGTGAATGATGCCGACAAGACCGCGTTTGCCTGCAATGTGGCGCGTGAGATGGCGGGAGATGCGGCCGTCAATGGCGCGGCGAGCCCCGAAATGGGCGCCGAAGATTTTGCCTACTTCCTCGAAAAACGCCCCGGTGCCTATTTGTTTGTGGGGAACGGCGATACGGCAGGGTTGCACCATCCGGCCTATGATTTCACTGACGAAGGGGCGGCGCATGGGGCATCGTTCTTTGCGCGTCTTGTGGAGACCGCGCAGCCGGTGGTTTGATCCGGATGTGCGCGTGCCGCGCAAGACTTGTTTTGGTTGCACATGTCGCTGCGTGGGCGGACCGCAGTCGCGCGTGGCGCATGTCTTGACCGCGCAGCGTTGCCAGTGTCAGGTGATTTGAAAGACAGGAGACCCCAATCCATGAGCCTTGAAGATGCCAAACGCCAAATTGATCGCGCATTCACGACTGATGATCCGCGCGGCTTAGCGTTTGAAAATGCCTTTGCTGGCGCCACGTCCTTTTTGCGTCGCAAATACACCAAGGATTTGACGGGGGTGGATCTAGCAATCACGGGCGTGCCGTTCGATCAGGCCGTGACCCATCGCACGGGCTGCCGCATGGGGCCGCGCGCGATCCGTGAAGCATCAACGTTGCAGCCCTATGATCCCCCATATGGCTGGGACGGGTTTAATCCGTTGTCCGAATTTTCGATCGTGGATTACGGTGATCTGGCGTTTGATTACGCGCATACGCCGAGTTTTCCGGGACTTTTGCAGGCACATATCGCTGGGATTCTGGCGCAGGGGCCGGGCACGGTTTCGTTGGGTGGCGATCATTTTATGACGCTTCCGATTCTGCGCGCTTACGCTGAGAAATTCGGGCCGATGTCCGTGATCCAATTTGATGCCCATTCTGATCTTTGGGCAGATGACGATATGGACCGGATCGACCACGGTACATTCATGTATAAGGCGGTGAAAGTGGGGCTGGTTGATGTGACGCGGTCTGTTCAGGTCGGTATCCGGACGGAATGCGATGACTACCTTGGGATGCCTTACATCGACGCCCGCACTGTTCACGAGAAGGGTGCCGCGTATGTTGTTGATAGTGTTAAGAAGATTGTGGGTGATCATCCGACTTATGTGACGTTTGATATTGACGCTTTGGACCCTGCGTTTGCCCCCGGAACTGGGACGCCGGTTTGGGGCGGCCTTGCATCTTGGCAAGCGGCGGCGATCCTGCGGGACTTGGCTGGTGTAAACGTAGTGGGCGGCGATGTTGTCGAAGTATCGCCCGCGTATGACACGACCGGTGCAACCGCGATTGCAGGTGCCCACGTCGCGATGGAGCTTTGCTGTCTAGCCCTATGGAATAAAAGGAAAGTCTGATGCCGAATATGCCAATTTCCGGAAACGATCTGGCCCGTTTTGCTGGGCCGCAAAGTTTCATGCGTTTGCCCGAAGTTGCGACGGCTGAAGGGATCGACGTTGGCTTCATCGGGATACCGATGGACATTGGCACGTCTTGGCGGTCCGGTACCCGCATGGGGCCAAAGCAATTGCGTGAACAATCGGCGATGATCCGGCCTTATAATATCCAAACGGGGGCTGCACCGTTTGATGCGTTGCAGTGTGCGGACCTTGGCGATGTGCCGATCAATACGTTCAACTTGCAGGCATCTATTCTTTTAATCACAGAGACTTACGACAAACACCTTAAGCATGATGTGATCCCGATGGGGCTTGGTGGGGATCATACTTTGACGTTGCCGATTTTGCGGTCGATTGCGAAAAAACATGGTCCTGTTGCGCTAGTGCATGTCGACGCACATGCCGATGTGAATGACGAGATGTTCGGTGAAAGGGAAACCCACGGCACCGTTTTCAGGCGTGCCTATGAGGAAGGCTTGATCACTGCCGACAAGGTGTTCCAGATCGGTTTGCGTGGCACGGGTTACACGGCGGATGACTTCACTGAAGCTGCGGGCTGGGGCTTTAATCAGTACCTTGCGCCTGATCTTTGGCACAAGAGCCTTGCGACGTTAGCTGCTGAAATAAAAGCAAAGATTGGTGATCAGAAGACCTATATTACCTACGATATCGACAGTCTTGATCCTGCATATGCACCGGGAACTGGTACCCCTGAGATCGGTGGGCTGACGACGCCGCAAGCGATGGAATTGATCCGTGGGTTGCGTGGACTAAACATCGTTGGGTGTGATTTGGTAGAGGTATCACCGCCCTATGACACCTCGGGGAATACGGCGCTGACGGGCGCAAATCTGATGTTCGAGATGCTGTCGATTTTGCCCGGTGTGCCGTACAGATAGGCTGGCACAACCCGTGCACAACCCGTACACAAGGCGTGCACTGGATTCCCAAAGTGAGAACACGACATGCGCACCATTTTTTTACTGGCGATTGGCATTTTCGTCGCTCTCATCGTTTATGTACGTCTTGCACCGAATGACCCGGACAGCGTCCATGTTCAGGCACAAGTCAGGGGGCCGGGTGACTATCCGTCGGCAGGTGGCTTCACTGCCGTGCGTCAGATCACGGCGGCACCAGCTGACGTCCTGACGGTGATCACCCAAGCCGCGATGGACACCGACAGGACCACCGTATTGGACGGGACGGTAGAGGACGGTATGATCACCTTCGCGACCCGTTCAAAGGTCGTGGGTTTTCCCGACTATACCACCGTTTCTATTATTGCTGCTGGGGCAGACGGGCTGGATAATGAGGGGCCGTTGTTGATGATCAATGCGCGATTGCGCTACGGACAAAGCGATATGGGCGTGAATAAGCGCCGTGTGCTGGGGTGGCTGTCGGCACTTGGCCCTTTGACGGTCGCAGTTGATCAGGACACGCCAAGCACATGATTGCAGAAGACAAAATCATTCAACTGATCGATCGGTTCCAGTTTCTTGAAGCCAAGATGTCGGGCGATGTTGCTGGTGCTGATATCGCCGCTTTGGCGAAAGAATACAGCGAGTTAAAGCCCGTTGTTGAGACGGTTTCAGCCTACAAAGACCTAGTCACCCAGATCGCCGAAGCCGAAGCGATGCTGAAAGATCCCGAAATGCGTGAGCTGGCCGAAATGGAACTGCCAGAGTTGAAAGCGCAGCTCGAAGGATCGGAACATGATGTGCAGCTGGCGTTGCTGCCAAAGGATGCAGCCGATGGCCGTCCTGCGCTGTTGGAAATCCGTCCCGGAACAGGTGGCGATGAAGCTGGTCTTTTTGCCGCGGATCTACTGCGGATGTATCAGCGTTACGCCGAAGGTCAGGGGTGGACGTTTGAAATTCTCGAACATTCCCAATCTGAGCTGGGCGGCGTGAAGGAAGCCACTGTGCGGATCGCTGGTGAAGGCGTTTTTGCGAAGATGAAATACGAATCTGGCGTGCACCGTGTTCAACGTGTGCCGGAAACGGAAAGCGGCGGGCGTATCCATACCTCTGCCGCGACGGTTGCGGTGCTGCCGGAAGCCGAGGACGTGGATATTCAAATTGCCAGCACTGACATTCGCATTGATACGATGCGAGCGTCGGGTGCCGGTGGTCAGCACGTGAACACGACCGATTCTGCTGTTCGGATCACGCATATTCCGACGGGAATTATCGTCGTGTCAGCTGAGAAATCCCAGCACCGGAACCGCGAGATTGCGATGCAAGTGCTGAAGACGCGGTTGTTTGATCTCGAACGCCAACGTGTGGACGGCGAACGCTCTGCGGACCGGAAGGCCCAAGTGGGGTCGGGGGATCGGTCGGAACGTATCCGCACCTATAACTTCCCACAGGGCCGGATGACGGATCACCGGATCAATCTGACGCTCTATTCTCTGGGGCAGATCATGCAGGGCGATCTGGATGAAGTGATTGAGGCGCTGTCTGCCGATGCCCAAGCGGCGTTGTTGGCCGAGATGGGCGCGTGAGCGGATTCTTTGCCGAAGGGACGTTTTGGGACGTAAACGGCACGCAGGACGCGGCAATACGGGATGCGGCCAAGCGGCTTGGCTTTGACGGGGCCTTGGGCGAGGTACAACGGCTGTGGGCCGTCGCTGCGGGCAATCTGACGACATTTGACGCGTTGGTGGCGCAACGTGCGGACTATGTTCCGCTGTCGCACCTGCTGGGTTACCGCGATTTTTACAAACATCGGTTCATTGTGACGGCGGATGTGCTTGATCCACGGCCCGATACTGAAACTTTGATTGAGGCCGCTTTGGCCGTGCCGTTCCGCCATGTTTTGGATCTTGGGACAGGGTCTGGCTGTATCCTGCTGTCGTTGCTCGGGGACCGTCCCGATGCAACAGGCGTGGGCACCGATCTATCTGACGCGGCGCTTACGGTGGCTGGGAGGAACGCTGCGGCGTTGGGCCTGCAGTCGCGGGCTACGTTTTTGCGGTCCGATTGGTTTGCCGATGTCGCAGGGTCGTTTGATCTGATCGTGTCGAACCCGCCTTATATCGCGGCGGATGAAATGGCGGGCCTGCAGGCGGATGTGCGCGATCATGAACCACGCATGGCTTTGACCGACGAGGCGGATGGGCTGACCTGTTACCGCATCATCGCGCACGGTGCGCACGCGGCGCT
The DNA here is from genome assembly GCA_025141675.1 of Rhodobacteraceae bacterium S2214. NCBI lineage: Bacteria > Pseudomonadati > Pseudomonadota > Alphaproteobacteria > Rhodobacterales > Paracoccaceae > Rhodobacteraceae bacterium S2214. Next base: position 2,365,891 of record CP081161.1, on the reverse strand, counting down.
GAACGCAGACGGTCACCTGATGGTCGAGATTGGACCAACCCAAGGTGCTGCCGTCGCGGAGATGTTTGCCGCAAATGGATTCGCCAAGATTCAGGTCACGCAAGACCTTGATGGCCGTGATCGTGTGGTTTTCGGGCAAAAATCCGGGAGTTAACTGTCTTTCAAGGTGTCAAATGGCACTTAGGGGTTGCACAAAACGACGACCCGTGCTTTTTCTTCGCTACCAACAGCAGAGCCGTTATGCTCTCGTTGGCCATCGCCAAACACGCTTAATCCCAAAATGCCGCGCTGCTGCGGTACGGGAAAATAAAGCGCAACAAAGCCCGAAGGCTTGACGGAAAGCATTCCATGAGATCATCGAAGTCGCGTTCGCGGGGCAATAAGAACCGCAACAACCGCCCCTCAGGTGGCAGCCTGATTAACCGTGTGTTCGACAGTAACGGACCTGACGGAAAGGTGCGCGGTACGCCGCAGCAGATTATCGAGAAATACAACCAGCTTCACCGCGACGCCCAATTGTCTGGCGACCGTGTGAATGCGGAAAACTTTGCGCAGCACGCAGAACATTACCTGCGGATGCTGGCCGAGGCGCAGAAAGAAGTCGACGCTAAGCGCGAAGAGCAGGAACAAGCGAACCGCGAACGCCAAGCTGAACGGGATCGCGAACGCGCGGAACGTCTGAAGGCGCAAGAAGCGGCGTCGAATGATCCGGCCAATATGGATCAGCCTGATACGTCGTCGGATATCGTTGATACGCCCGAGGCGAAATCGGACGATCAGCCACAGCCTGAAAAGCAGCCCGAGAAAAAGCCACGCCGCCCGCGCCAACCGCGCAAGCCACGTGCGCCAAAGGCAGAAGCGGACCAGCCCAAAGAAGAGGCGAAACCCGATGCGCCTGCACCTGATAGCGGTGCAGCGCCGGAAGCCGCTGAATGATTGCAAAGCCCTCCGATTTCGGGGCGCTTTTTTCTTGCCAACGTGTCCTGATCATCGGCGCAAACGGGGCGGGCAAGACTTGGTTTGCCATTAGGCTGTCGGACCGCACGGGGCTTCCCGTTTTCCACAACGATGCGTTCGCGTTGAAAACGGGTTGGGCATATCGCGACCGTTCAGACATACGACGTGCCCAAGACGATGTTATTGCCCAGCCACGTTGGATCCTCGAAGGCGGTCCATCGCTGCTTCAAACGGACGGGCTAAAGCGTGCAGATGTCGTCGTCTGGCTCGATCCGCCCAAATCAGTTCGTATTGGCCGGATCATGTGGCGCAGTATCCGGTTCATGGGGCGCAACCGACCGGAACATCCTGAAGGCAATGCAGATTGGCCTGGTCGGCGGCAATTCCGTTTTGTGCGTAAAGCGTGGCGGCTTGATGCGAAAATCCGCGTGGGAATCGGTGCTGCACTAGCGGAAACGCCAACCCCAACGATCCGCCTTAGGACCGCAAAGGCGGCGCGAGACCTGTTCTAGGACGCAGACGCGACGCTACGCGCCAATGCGCAGAATTCTTCCAGTGACACCTGTTCGGCGCGTTCCGTGGGCTTGATTCCCGCCGCGATAAGGTGGTCTTCTATATCTGGTCCCAACACCTTCAACGCAGAGCGCAGCATTTTGCGTCGCTGGTTGAAACCCGCAGCGACGACACGGTTCAGCACAGCCGGATCGGCCTCAAAGCGGGGTGCGGGCAGGGCTGTCAGGTGGACGACGGCGGAACTGACTTTCGGGGGCGGTGAAAACGCCTCTGGCGGTAAGTCCAATACGATCCGTGGTTCAGCCCGCCACTGCGCCAAAAGCGCCAAGCGTCCGTAGGCCTTTGTGCCCGGCTGGGCCACGATCCGCTGGGCGACCTCGCGTTGGAACATCAAGGTCAGGCTTTCCCAGAACGGTGGCCATTCGGGCGGCGTCAGCCAGCGGACGAGCAATTCAGTGCCGACGTTGTAGGGCAGGTTGGCGGCTACTTTGATTGGTGGTGTTAGATGGGTCAGCGGGTTCACCTCGAGCGCGTCACCGTTGATGACCTCCAACTGTCCCGGATAGGCGGCCGAAATTTCGGCCAGCGCTGACATGCAGCGTTCATCTTTTTCAATCGCCAGCACACGCCGCGCGCCTTCGGCCAGCAAGCCGCGTGTCAGGCCACCCGGACCGGGGCCGACTTCAAGTACATCTGCGCCCGACAGATCACCCGCCATCCGCGCGATTTTCGCGGTCAGGTTCAAATCCAGCAGGAAGTTCTGCCCAAGCGATTTTTTCGCGGCAATCCCGTGGGTGTCGATCACCTCCCGCAGGGGGGGCAGATTATCAATGGTGCTCATGGTGGCACTCCGTCCGTGCTTCTTTGGGTTCTTCTATATCCCCGCCGGAGGCTCCCGCAAGATCAGGCACGCGCCGCGTCTGCGTCTCTTGCGTCAGCCATCACAGCCGCCATTTTGATCGCTTCAATCATTGACGACGGATTGGCAAGACCTTTGCCCGCAATGTCAAAGGCTGTCCCGTGATCTGGTGATGTGCGGATGAACGGCAGGCCTAGCGTCACGTTCACACCCGTATCAAAGCCGAGCGTTTTGACCGGGATCAGCGCTTGGTCGTGATACATGCAAACCGCGACATCATAGTTTTGGCGGGCGGCCGCATGGAACATCGTGTCCGCAGACATCGGTCCGATCAAATCCATGCCTTCTTGCCGTAGTGCGTCCAGTACAGGCGTGATCATCTCGATTTCTTCGTAACCCATTTTGCCGTCTTCGCCCGCATGGGGGTTTAGGCCTGCCACCGCGATGCGCGGCGCTTTGATCCCGAAGTCACGGCGCAATGCGGCATGGGTAATCAGTAGCGTATCGGTCAGGAGGCTGGCCGTCAGGTTAGATGACACATCCGCCAGCGGGATGTGGATTGTGACCGGCACAACGCGCAGGTCGTCGCACGCCAGCATCATCACGACACGGTCTGTTTTCGCGAGTGCTGCGAGGTATTCAGTATGACCTGGATAAGCGAAATCCGCTCCATCGATCAGTGCGGCCTTGTGAATAGGTGCGGTGCAGATCGCGCGAGCTTGGCCTTTTGTGACAAGATCGACCCCGGTGGCGATGGCGTCGATCACCCCTTGCGCATTGGCTGGGTCCGCCGTGCCGGGGATCGCGGTGCCATCCATCGCGACGGTAAGCACAGGCAGCTTGCCTTGCTGACACAGGTCCGCTGCGTCACTGGCCTTGTCGATACAGACGTAATCTGTCCCCGCCGGAAGGTGCCTTGGGTCGCCAAGCCACGCGAGTGGAATATCGCGGCACAGCACATCAAAGGCTGCAACCGCGATTTCAGGTCCGATGCCAGCTGGTTCGCCGCAGCTGATGACGATTGGTTTCGCTTGGGTCACTGATCTACGATGACCGCAGAGGCGCGGCGATCTGCCAGAAGCGCATCTGCAAATCCTGCCAAGCGGGCGCTGCGCAATTGGTTGCTGACCGCTTCACGATCCGCATCTTCGCGGCCTGCTGTCACACGGTTGCACAACATCAAGAACACGGTTGTTTGGCCGTTAGCGCGCGTGAGGTTGTAAGACACTTCGCCCGGATCAAGGCGCGCCAGTTCAAGGGCCACATCCTGCGGGATTTGTGATGGTGCAAGGCTGTCGCGTTCCAGTACTTCCGCTGGTTGGCCTTGCGCCACGCCGTAAAGGTCGTCGCAGGTATCAACGCGGTCTTGAAGCGCACGTGCGGCGTCACGGCCACCGGCCATGTAATACGCCGCATATTCGATCTCAGCCGGAGCAGGGCGCGCTGTAGGAACTTCACGCACGCCGCGCATTTGGAACAACGCGACACCGTTTGGAATTTGGATAGGAGCTGTGACTTCACCCGTGCCGAGACCAAGGATCAACCCTTGCAGCGCAGGCGGATAGTTTGAAATTGGCAACCAGCCCAGACGTCCACCGTTGGTTTTGGATGGCAATGCGGACACGCGGCGGGCTTCGCTTGAAAACACGTCCGTGGACCGCGTTTGGGCGATACGTTCGGCGGTCGCGAGCGCTGATGCGGCGCGTGGGGGTGGTGCCGGAATGATGATCTCGGACAAGAGCACTTCGATCCCGTCTGCCGTACCGCCAGATGCGCTGAGCGCACGGTCGATTTCGGCTTCCGAGATTTGCGCCTGTGATCCGAACCGCGACCGCACGTAGTCCCGCCATGTCACGCCGATTTCGACAAAATCGCGCAGCGTTTCGGGGGCGACGCCGTTTTGGGCGAGGATCACTTCGAACTGATCAAGCGTCAGGTTGGCGCGGCCTGCGAATTCTTCCAGTGCGGTTTGCAGCCCACCTTCGGCGATGCGCAAACCGACGCTGTCCATTTCGGCTTGCTTCAACCGATCATCGATCAGCTGTTCGCGGGCTAAAGCCCGACCTGCGCCGGGTGTGCGGAACAGTTCCAGTAGTTTCGCCCGTTGGTCAATTTCATAGCCGGTGATGGCGCTATTGTTGACGGTCACGGAAGGTCCAAACTGGCCCTGCGCGGTTGTGGCAAGGGGGGTGAAACCAACTGTCAGGGCAATCAGGCCGCAAAGAATGTTGAGTGCGCGCATCGGGGTCCTCATGGGGCTCGGTGCATCCGGTTTGTCCGAATGGTCATTAATTCTGGCATCCTGCACTTGGGCCTGCAACACTGCGTCCGGCAGAAAAGCCGTTGAGCGATATGGACAAGCCGTAGTCCGTGGACGGTTCAATCGTATCTGAAGACGTAAAGCGGCGCGAGACCGAAAGATCAACAGTCACGCATTCGTTGCGCCATTCTACGCCAAATCCGGCGGTGGCGGGGCTGTCGTTGGCGATATCGTAGCGGGCGTCGGCGCTAATTTTGAACGCATCGTTCAATTGCACAGCTGTATCAAGCGTCCATTCGGACACCGTGTCGGGTCTGCTTTCGGTCAAATCTGCTTCTTGCCAAATGTAGGCTGCATTCAATGTGACGTCGTCAGTCCGCCATCCAACGCGTCCAGCGCCCCGTGTCGTTTCAAGATTGTCGTTCAAGAGGACACGCCCGTCAAAATGAACACCTTGTGGAGACGTGATTTGTCCCGCGATCAACCAATCTGATGATTTGCCATCAAGGCCCGATGAAGGAGAGAACGCATCGTCCGCCTCTGCCCGGACCACGCGCCCGAAGGTAAGCGATGTAAAGCTGCCGGTTGTGCCTTGCCGCGCGTAAGTGGCACCAAGGGCCGCCCGTGGACCGATTTCAACGCGATCGTCCCCAGGGAACCGCGATAGGTCGAACAGATTGGCTTGGTCCAGTTCGGCGCGCGTGCTGTCTTCGTTCGGGGGCGTGGTGCCCAGAACGTCTGACCACGCGACTGCCAGTTTTGGAGTCACCGTATGAACCGCGGCTTCTGTATTCCCTGTGATAACGGGCCAGCTGAACGACGCCCCAATGGTGGGTACAATCCGGTTGAAGGACGTTTCATAGGCTGGATCATCGCGGACAAAGTACTGGTCTGCGCGGATGGCTGCGGTGATGTCGCCAATGACACCTGCTGGTAAGGTCAAATCGCGTGTCCACGACCCAAATGCGCCAGCACGGGCGACATCGCGGCCATCGTCGCCAGTGCCGTCGCCAGTCCGGAAAACCGCATCCCCAGACAGGCCGTATGTCAGTCGACCACCGGCAAAGCTATCGCGTTTTTCGTAGCGCAGGTCTGCAACAATGGGGGGCAAGGTTGCGTTGACTTCGTCATCGCGCAGGGTTTCAAAAAAGCTGAAACGTGCGCGGAACAGGCTATCGTCCGTTATTGTTTCCAATGTCACACTGCTTTCCAGCCGATCAAGGTCCGCATAACCGTATTCCGTAAGGTACGCTTTGTCGCTGACGGTTTTGATATCGAACGATAATACCGTGTTGGCGCTGAGGTTGAATTCGCCGTCTGCAAACAGATACGACCGTCGATCAGTGTTTAGCGTATCGCGGCTGTAGGCTGCATCAATATTCAGATCACCGGAAAGAAACGCCTGACGATAGCTGGCCTCAAGCGTTGTGGTTTCGGACGACAAATATGGCGTTAGAGTCAGGTCGCGATGGTCGCCGAGGGTGATGAAATAGGGCAGCTTGATCCCCAGACCCAGTAGATCGGAATTCCGAAAGTCAGGCACCAAAAGACCAGTCGCACGTTCGAGCGTTGGATCGGGGAGACGCGCATAAGGCAGCCACAAGACAGGCACGCCACGGACGCGGAAGGTCGCATTGTCGAAGTAAAGTTGTTGGGCATCTTGGTCATGGACAACCCGTTCGGCCCTAATGTCCCACAGCGCAGGACGTCCGTTGCAAACGGCGCAAGAGCTCGCCACGACGCGGGTGAGCTGCGAATAGCGACCGTCGACGCGGTCGATCTGGTTGGCCGCTAGTTGCAACTGCTGATCTAAGACCAAGCGCGCGCCGCGCAGCATGCCGTTTTCAAGTTGCGGATCGAGCGTGGCACGGTCGGCTGTCAGTATTTCACCGTCTGCGGTTTGGATGAAAATAGGTCCGTCAATCGTAAGCTGATCGCCAGATTGATCGTAGACGATCCGGCGGGCGGACAAGCGGGTGTCGTCATAGAAGACTTCGATGTTGCCCTGTGCAATCAGGCGGCTGTTGCCTTCGACCGAGACGTTATCGGCCACAAGTGTCGCAACCCCTTGGGCGGTCGCGGTCATTGGTAGCAGCAGCAAAAGGCAGGTGAGAAGGGCGCGCATTATCCGTCTTCCCGATGTAATAGAAAGCTAAGCGCAAGACCGATGGCGGCAAGCGGCGGGGCCCACGCGGCCAAAGCAGCTGGCAATTGCCCGTTTTCCCCGAGAATTTGGGCGAAGTTACGCAAGAAGTAGGTTCCAAACGACAGCATGATTGCGAAAAGGACCATCATGCCAGTGCGTCCGCCGCGCTGATGGCGGACGGTAAAGCTGGCGCCGATCATGACCATCGCGACGAGGAATATGGGCATGGCCAATTCCATTTGTAGCCAGACTTGATGGCGTTGTGCAGAAAAGCCCGCTGTCTTCAGACGTTCAATGAACGCCGGAAGATCCCAGATCGGGATTGAGGACGGCGTTCCGAAACTGTCGCGGATTTGGTCTGCGGTTAGGGTCGAACTGATGTCGTAGTTGTCTTGTGTGATGGCGTTGGATTCCGGCGTCAGCGACGTGGCAAGCGGCCATATCTTGACGTTGGACAGGGACCACGCGCCGTTGGTCAGCACGGCCGTTTTCGCCGCGATCCGTTCGACCGGCAGACCGTCGTCGGTGAACCGCAGGAACGTCACGTTTTGCAGCCGTGTCCCGTCCAGATTTGCCGTCTCAGCGCGGATCACGGTCTGGCTTTCCTCGTCGCCTTGCCGCAACCAGAGCCCCGTTGAGCCAAGTGTCAAAACCCGATCTTGGCCCTTGAAGCTATTGCTGCGTTCTTCGAATTCGCGAGACGTCGACGCGACAATCGGGTTGATCACTGCCACGCCCAGAACGCCGATCAGGAAGGCCATCAAAACGGGGGACATCAATGCGCGCACAGCCGACCTGCCGGCGGCCCGCGTCACGACCATTTCAGAAGACCGCGCCAGTCCTAGGAACAGCGCAATTGTGGCGATGATCATGATCAGCGGCAGGATCGCGTAGATGCCTTGCGGCACGTTCAGCAGGGTTAATCCGACAATATCGGCAAAGGTCGCGGGCGTGTTTCCAAAGCGGCGCAATTGTTCGACGAGGTCCAGAAACACGAGGATCAGCACAAATATGCCAAGGACTCCGCCGAAGGTTTTCAAGAACCGATATGCAAAATAACGGTGAAGGATCATGCGGTTATCCGGCGTTTGAAAAGTGCGGGGTGCGCGGACATGTAAAGAAGGGCTGCGACGAATAACAGACCAACGGCTGACGCTGCGTAGGCCGCAAACCACAGGTTGGGATCGTCACGGGCGGCGTTCAGACCCGCTGTTTCAACACCCTTCATGACGATGATCAGGAAAATCGCGACGACGATCTGACGCCAGACCCCAAAGCGGCTGAACCCACCGACGATCAAGGCCGCAAAGCCCAACAAAGCAGCGACCGATCCAAGGATGGATTGGCTAAAGCGGTCGTGGGCGCGGGCGATCAGTTCTGCCCGTGTTTTGCCTGTTTCGGCAATCAATGCGGGGCTGGCCTGAAGAAGTTCGAGCGTCGGCACTTGCGTATCGCGCCGTCCATCCCGCGTTGTCACGGTGATGAAGCCGCCAATGTCATAGGCAAAATCTTTGAACGACGTGGTGGCAAGGCGCTGTGTTTCGGCTTCGAGGATTTGGGCCATCCCGTCTACCATCACCAACTGCGTGCCGGCGTCATTGCGCACCAGATAGGCGGATGCTGCGGTATAGGTGATCTGGCGGTTCGCATTCCGTAGATCGGTTAGGAAAACGTTTTGCAGTTCGCCTGAGGGCGTCACGTCACCAATGTAGAACGTCACGCCGTCGATCGGTTCCAAAAATGCGCCCGGTGTGAGCAGGCGTGATGTGATGTTCTGGGCAATCTCTGCTTGGCGCACGTCGAGCCGGGATGATGCGAGTGGCACTAGTAGATGCATGAGCAGGGTCATCAGTGCAAAAACCAAGACGCCAAAATACGCCACTGGCCGCGCCATGCGGTAAGGCGAAAATCCGGTGGCCTGAACGACGACCAGTTCCGATTCCGTGGACATGCGGTTGGTCACGTAAACGGCCGCAGCAAAAGCAGAAAGTGGCAGCGCAAGACGGATGACTCCGGGCAGGGAAAGTGCTGTGAATTCTAGGAAAACGGATGCTGATTGCCCGTCTGCGATCAACGTGTCGAATAGAACGACAGCCCGATTGATCCAATAGACCAGCACCAAAACGAGACTAAAAAAGCCAAACATCACGACAAGCTGGGACAGCATGTATCTGTCAAACCTTGCCACGTGTGTCACCTCTTACCGCATCATCTTGTATGTTGGCCGTTGTCTACCGCAATTCCAAAGGAGTTTGAACTGATATCTGGCCAATCGGCGGAGGGCGGACTACCTATATCGCAACTCAGTTTGATTAGAGGTCATCATGACAACGCCAACGCCTATTTCTTTCCTCGCATATGCACATGAAGATCTGCCTGTAACGCTCAGAAAAGTCGTCGTTTTTGTAACGGAAGACGGCAAGATGGATCAAGGTTGCCGGAAGGTGAACAGCCTGACCCGTAAAACCGTGGCGCGGGTTGCGGAGAGTGCTGCCTTCGAAAAGGCGAAGGCTGGTGATGTGACAAGCATTGCGATGCCTGTTGGGTTGGCGGCTGAAGCGTTGCTGGTTGTGAAGCTGCCGCGACGTCCAACATCAACCGAAGCCCGTAAAGCAGGTGCCAATTTGGCGAAACTGTTGGGCAAGGATGGTATGCTGGTGATCGCCGGGTCCACGTACCGCGTCGAAGAAATCGCCCAAGGCATCGCGATGCGCAACTACAGCTACGATGCACACAAGACCGCAGAGCCAAAAGAGACCGGCGATGTGTCCTTCATGGTGAATGATCCGGACGCTGCCGTTGCAGCCTACGCCCCGATTGCGGCGATTGTCGAAGGTGTGTTTTTTACACGTGATCTGACCAATGCCCCAGCCAATGACCTGACGACGACGTCTTTTGCCGATCAACTTGCCGGGATGGCTGACATTGGGCTGCAAGTTGAAGTGCTGGAAGAAGCTGATCTTGAAAAGCTCGGGATGGGGTCGCTTTTGTGTGTCGGGCAAGGTTCTGACAGCCCGTCCAAAGTTGTTGTGATGCAATGGAATGGCGGCGGCGACGAAGCCCCGTTTGCGCTGGTTGGTAAGGGCGTCGTGTTCGACACGGGCGGGATCAGCCTGAAACCCGGCGCGGGCATGGAAGACATGACCATGGACATGGGCGGCGCGGGTGTTGTGTCGGGCGTGATGAAAACGCTGGCGCTGCGCAAGGCGAAGGCCAATGTTGTGGGCCTTGTCGGGATCGTTGAAAACATGCCGTCGGGCAATGCAGTGCGTCCGGGCGATGTTGTGACGTCGATGAAGGGCGATACGATTGAGGTGATCAATACGGACGCCGAAGGGCGGCTCGTGCTGGCGGATGTGCTTTGGTACACGCAGGAACGGTTTGCGCCTGTTGGGATGATCAACCTTGCGACGTTGACTGGTGCGATGCTGGTTGCTTTGGGCCATGAAAACGCAGGTGTGTTTTCGAATTCTGATGATCTGTCTGGTGCGTTTATCAAGGCTGCCGGTGAAGAGGGCGAAGGCGCATGGCGGATGCCGATGTCGCCTGCTTATGACGCGCTGATCAAGTCGCGGATTGCGGACATGAAGAACGTTGGCGGCCGCATGGCTGGGTCGATTACAGCGGCGCAATTCCTGAAACGGTTTGTAAAGGACGATGTGCCATGGTGCCATTTGGATATTGCGGGCACCGCGTCGGTGAAATCCGAGACTGCATTGGCGCCCGCAGGTGCGACGGGTTGGGGCGTGATGGCGCTGAACCGTTTGATTGCTGATAAATACGAAGGGTAACATTGTGGGCGCTGCGTATTTCTACCACCTGACGGACACGCCGTTGGAGCGGACTTTACCGATGTTGCTTGGCAAATGCCGTGCGGCGGGTTGGCGGGTGGCGGTACGTGGTCGCGATCAGGGGTTACTTCAACGGCTTGATGCAACGCTATGGAATGACGGGTTTTTACCGCATGGCATGGCGGGCGGTGTGCATGACGCTGATCAACCGGTTCTGTTAGGCACAGACATTCCTGCAGAGGGATTTCAGTGCGTGATGTCTGTTGGCGGCGCAGAGCTGACGTCGGCTGAGGTCGGGCTGTCAGACCGCGTTTGCATCTTGTTTGACGGCTTTGACGAGGGTGCGTTGAACCACGCACGTGGTCAGTGGAAAACACTGACAGCTGAGGGGTGTCAGGCGCAGTATTGGGCGCAAGAAGACGGACGCTGGACGAAAAAGGCCGAAAGCTAACGGTCTTGGTCGGATTGTGAGGCGAGGGCCGCGCAAAGCGGCCCCCGTCGATGCTGAAAATTACCCGCAATACAGGTCTTCGCGGTGTGCGACGTCGTCGCGGTGCTTTTCGACGAACTTCATCAAGTTGCCCATTGTGCAGGTTTCGCCAAAGCCGCTCCATGGTGCGAAGTCTGGGATATGCAGCACGCTTTCGCGGTCTTCTCGCAAAAGGCGCACGATGACAGAGGCGACAATCTTACCGCCAACACCTGTGAGTTTACCTTTGCCCGAAGCTTGCGCCTCTTGCAGGCAATAGAACCACAGCGGCGTTTTATCGACGTGATGATCCTTCAGAACCTGTGGTGTTGGGCATTCCGGAATACCGAGGTGGCGGGCCATTTGCTGACCGGATGGCAGCAGCATCGCCGTGCGATCCCGCAGGATGTTCCGTAAGCTTAGCTTTTTGGCTTGTTCGACTGGGATCTTGTGATCGCCCCATTGCAGACCGCTGCCAACGATAAAGTTGGGTAGTTCAAACAGCGTTTCAGCCATGTCGGTCCCGACGGGAAGCGCTTTTTGCGCCCCTGGACCAAAGAACATTTCCAAGTCGATAGTCGCACCCGGATCGCGCGGCTTAAAGCCGCCATCCAATGCAAACAAACCGACAGGTGCTTCACCTTTGCGCAGCGCATATTCAGGCTGCACCGTGGCATGTCCAAAACGGTAAGCCGCGACAGAGAATTCGGCAGGCATCATTGGCGCATCCGGGAAGATGTCGTGCGATAGGGCGTGGTCGATATCGGCCTGATCAACAAAGCTGGGCAAGAATTCATGCAGAACCAACCACTGGTAATGCAGCCGGATAAAGCGGCGGACTTCCTCGAATGTCTTGAGACCGGGGTTCAGCACGTCGTGCCAAACTTCAGTCCGCACGCCCATTGATGAACAATGTGCGATGTCACGCTTCACAGCACCGTTCTTTTCCGCCTGCGTCATCAGGATGTTATGGAGGCAAATGAAGGCACCCTGCACCTGACTGACAATGATGTTTTCATCGTTGCGGAAGTCGCCGATTAACGCGCGACCTGTGCAATTGCGGGCGAGATCGTAGGGGTTATCTTCGCGTCCGAACAAAAGGAATTCGTGAAGATTTCCGCCACCATAAAGGTATGGCGACGCTTCAGGGCCATCGCCATAGACGCAATCGAGATCAAGCTCCGGCGTGCGGATATTGCGGATTGATCGTGGGTCGATCTTTGTTCCGATGGCCGAGGTCGCATCGAGCGTAATGTCGTGGTCGATGAATTGCCCGAAGAACGTCATGCCCGCATCAGCAGGTCCATCCTTCACGACGGTTGTGCGCATGGTTTCCACCAATGCATCAAAAGCGGCAACTATTGTGGCTTTTGACAGGTTGCCTGTGACAGGATTGGCATGCGTCAGATAGCCGAATGTTTGGGGCAAGGGGCGGTCATCGTTCAGGCTGTGTTTATCTAGGCATTCTTTCAGAAACAGATCGAGACGGGACATCCCGTGTGGCATCTTGGCCATTGGACTTCTCCTAAAAATGGATCGCGTTAAAATAGAAATTTGTGAGTGGGTATATCGTGGCACGGGTGGCATGCTTCTCAAGTCGGGATTTCCTGACTTAAGGTCAACTTGGCGCGTCGCTGCGTGGAGTTTGGTTTAATTCAATTTAAACAATGAATTATGGGTGTGTTTTGATGTGGTAGGGAAGGGTGGTGCGCAAACTTCCGCCGAAGTTGTTGCGCTTTGGTCTGGGGTGTCGCGCTGTTTTGACCGTCGTCCGTGCCGCCGGATATTGCGGGGTCAGGACATGTTGTGGTTGCCTACGCATGCGTGGAGTCTGTCCTGCGAGCTGAGACAGCGCAGAGTCGAAAAGCCCGAGGTTTTCGCCTCGGGCTTTTCTTGAATTGGAGAGACGCAAGCGTTCCGAACGGTGGGTTTATCCCCGACGGCGGCGGCCCGTCCGTGCGCGTCCTTCGCCTTCTTTCGGTGCGACGCGATTGGCCTTGATCCATTCTGCACCGCTTGGGTCATTATCGGTCAGGAAGTTCGCCGCGCGGATCGCTTCCATTTCGGAACCTGCACGCGCTTTGGTGGACCCGAGTCCGAACATCTGCACGAACGTTTCGTCGTCCATGCCGTCCGGCAGGATGATACCGGATGCCAGAACTTCGGCCTTCTTTTCGGCAATTTTCTTTGGCCCGATTGGCAGCGCTACTGGGTTCATGATCGCGGATGTCATGCCAGCGGCCATCGCCATTGGCAGGAATGCGTTGTTGATACCGTGCCGGTTTGGCAGGCCGAAAGAAATGTTCGACGCGCCACAGGTCGTGTTAACGCCCAATTCGTCGCGCAAACGGCGCACGAGCGTGAATACCTGTAGGCCCGCAGTCGACATCGCGCCGATTGGCATCACCAATGGATCGACCACGATGTCATGGGCTGGAATGCCAAAGTCAGCGGCGCGTTCAACGATCTTCTTTGCCACAGCAAAGCGGACATCAGGGTCTTCGGAAATGCCTGTGTCATCGTTGGAAATGGCCACAACTGGTACGTTGTATTTCTTGACGAGCGGCAGCACCAATTCCAGACGTTCTTCTTCGCCGGTAACAGAGTTCAGCAGTGGACGCCCTTCGGCAGCTGCCAGACCGTTTTCCAACGCACCCGGCACAGAGCTGTCGATGCACAGCGGAATGTCTGTGACGGCTTGCACCTTTTCGATCAGCTGTTTCATCAGCATCGGTTCGACAAAGTTGTTGTCCGCGTAACGTGGGTCTTCGGCCATTTTGTTCGAAAACACAGCGCCAGAGTTCACGTCGAGGATGTTTGCGCCCGCCATGACCTGCGCGATTGCGTCCGCTTCCACGCGGGAAAAGTCGCCCATTTCCAGTTCTGCCGCGAGGATCTTCCGACCCGTAGGGTTGATCCGTTCCCCGATCACGCAGAATGGTTCGTCAAAGCCGATGACGGCCGTCTTGGTCTTACTTTCAACAATCGTGCGGGTCATATTTCGGTCTTTCACTCAGGAGTTTTGTCAGGGTTGGCAGGGATCGCATTGTCCCCGCCGTGGGCCATGGCCCATTTTGCGTTGGTCTTGATGCCGCCTAGCGGGAAGAAGTGGACGGCTTCGATGTTAAAGTCGGGATTAGCTGCTTTGTGGTCGGCCAGTTGCGTGACCACGTCGTTTGGTTCGTAGGGCAGCAGCAGTTTGGTCACGTCCATTGCGCGTTTTTGCAGCACTTTCAGGGACGGGCCGACGCCACAGGCGATCGCGAATTTGATCAGCGTTTGCAGTTTGGCAGGGCCCGCGATGCCGATGTGGATGGGGATAGTGATGCCCGCGTCCTTGAGCGCATCGGCCCAAGCAATGATCGGGTCCGCCTCGAACGCGAATTGCGTGGCCAGCGCCATTTCGGCGTCCGTTGTGGCGTTGAGTTTCTGTTTCCAGCGCAGGGCGTCCATGACGTTTGCGTCTGAGCCATCCGGATCGATGTCTTTGTTACCTTCGGGGTGGCCTGCGACGTGCAGCCGTTTGAAACCGGCTTTGTCGAAGAGGCCCGTTTCCAGCAATTGCATCGACGAATCGAAATCCCCGTGCGGGGTCGCGACGCCGCCAGCGAGCAATAGGGCTTGGTCGACGCCTGCTTCGCCTTGGTAGCGTGCGATCCAATCGCCAAGGGTTGCTTGGTCTTTGATGATCCGCGCCGGAAAATGCGGCATCACGTTGTAGCCGTCCGCAGATAGTCGTTTGGCCGTCGCGACCATGTCTTCAATCGGCGTCCCTTCGATATGGGCGATGTAGACCCGGGTTCCAGTCGGCAGGAGGCTTTGGAAGTCGACGATTTTCTCTGCCGTGCGCGGCATGACCTCTATCGAGTAATCCTTGAGAAAGGCTGTGACGTTGTCAGACACTGGGGCAGGGTCTTCGGATTTCTTGCGGAAGTTCAGCAGGGCCATCACAGCCTCCTTTACAGAAAAAGACAGGGCCCTACGCCCAGCCATCGTTTGCAATCAGGGTTTTGATCCGCTCTTGGTCGTATTCAGCTTCGATTTTCGCGACAGTTGCTGCTGCCGCTTCTTCGTCACTGCCGTCTACTGGAATGGGGGCGGCTTTGCGGAACCCTTCAAGGTAGGCATCAGATTCTGCGGCACCCGATTTCATCGCGGCCCGATCAATTGCTTGTTCAAAGCGCTCTGGCAAAGGCAACTTCACACCCCGACGCCCACGGCCCACTAGAACCTGAGCTGGCATGTCGCGCCAATAAACGATGATCACATCTGCCATCACGGCCTCCCTTTTTGCTATCTGTAACAGCACTTTTGTCCGTCCATCGCCTGATATCGACATGATTGTAACAATGGCGACTTCATTTTTATGCCGATGCTTGTTGGCAAACACCACAGGCCCGCGCGCCCGTATTCTTCACTATGTTCATGTGTCGCGTTCATGAAAGCGTGACTGTATCGCATGCAAGGCTTGCGCGGCGCGCCGTCCAGACATAGCTTGGGGGTAACTTAGAAATGGAGGGCGTGTCAGATGGCGCCCAAGCGTCCCAACGGTGCGGGCGCGTTTCCCAAAGCGGTCGATACCCCCGCGCCAATATCGCCTGATCCGGCGCAGCTTTATGCTGCCTTGGATTTGGGCACAAATAGCTGTCGCATGTTGATTGCCCAACCGAAGGGCAGTCAGTTTCATGTGGTCGATAGCTTTACGAAGTCTGTGCAATTGGGCCAAGGGCTTGAAAGCACGGGGAAACTGTCGCGG
The DNA here is from genome assembly GCA_025141675.1 of Rhodobacteraceae bacterium S2214. Classification (NCBI taxonomy): domain Bacteria; kingdom Pseudomonadati; phylum Pseudomonadota; class Alphaproteobacteria; order Rhodobacterales; family Paracoccaceae; species Rhodobacteraceae bacterium S2214. The sequence goes on along the minus strand of CP081161.1, from coordinate 2,350,140 downwards.
ACGTCCATGAACAGGACGATTTCCGCGATGCGTGTGTGCAAGCAAAAGCTGGATCGCCACGGTGTGAAACGGATGCGACTTGTCGCAACGGAAGCCTGTAGGCGTGCGAAAAACGGGCATAGTTTTGTGGCGCAAGTCAGTCGCGAGACGGGTCTGAAGCTTGAGATCATCAAGCCTGAAGAAGAAGCGCGTCTTGCGGTGATTTCCTGCGCGCCGTTGGTCAGCACCAAAACAGAGCAGCTGCTGGTCGTTGATATTGGCGGCGGGTCGACTGAACTGGTTTGGATTGATCTGACCAATGTGCCAAAACGCGAACGCCCGCATGCGATTATGCGGCTACACGCGGGGTTCAAATCGGATCCCGGTCCGTTTGCGGCCGCGAAGGTCGTCGATTGGATTTCGGTGCCTTTGGGTGTGGCGACGCTGCGCGATCAGTTTGCCGATGTGGAAGATGACGCGGCGCGTTTTGCGTTGATGTCTTGGTTCTTTGAGGAAAACCTTGAAGATTTCTCGCCTTACTCTGCCGCGCAAGCACGTGAGGGGTTTCAGATTGTGGGCACCAGCGGGACGGTAACGACCGTGGCCGCCAGTCATCTGGGCCTGAAGCGCTACGACCGCACGAAGGTCGACGGGTTGCGCATGACGTCTGACCAGATTGACAAAGTGATCCGCAATTACCTGAGCCTTGGTCCAAACGGGCGGCGCAGTGATCCGCGGATTGGTAAGGACCGGCAGGCGCTGATTATGTCAGGCTCTGCGATTTTGCAGGCTTTGATGCGGTTGTGGCCGACGGATCGTTTATCAGTGGCGGATCGCGGATTGCGTGAAGGGCTGTTATACCAGCAAATGTCCGCAGATGGTGTGTTGGAAGACGCGCCGTTTTAGAGTAGGGCAATTTTTCTAGAAAAATTGCGGCCTGTTGGCGGCGAGTTGTTTAGGACAGATGAGATGGCGAAGACTCCAACAAAGAACTCTAGCGGCCGTGGCCAGCGTGATCTGACCGTAAAGGTCAAATCGGCCCGTGGTCGGTCGCAAAGTTCGACGCGGTGGTTGCAGCGTCAGTTGAACGATCCTTATGTCGTGCGGGCCAAGAAGGACGGTTATCGCGGGCGGGCGGCGTATAAGATTCTGGAATTGAACGAGAAGTTCCAGTTCTTAGTGCCGGGTGCGCGGATCGTCGATTTGGGCTGTGCGCCTGGTGGCTGGATTCAGGTGGCTGTGCCAAGGATCAACGCCTTGGGTGATCGGAAGTCTAAAGCGGTTGGCACTGTGTTGGGCATTGATTTGCAAGAAGTTGAACCCATTCCGGGTGCTGAAATCCATCAGCTCGATTTTCTTGAGGATGATGCGGACAAGAAGGTCATGGAATGGCTTGGTGGTCAGGCGGATGTTGTGATGTCGGATATGGCCGCGTCGTCATCCGGCCACAAACAGACCGACCATTTGCGGATTATCGCGTTGTGCGAAGCGGCTGCCTATTTCTCTTTCGATGTTCTGGTGGAAGGTGGTACCTTTATTGCCAAGACTCTGGCTGGTGGTGCGGAAGGCGATTTGCAGAAGTTGTTGAAGAACCGCTTCACCAAAGTTGCAAACGTGAAGCCGCCATCATCCCGCCAAGACAGTTCGGAAAAGTTCGTCGTCGCGACTGGTTTCAAAGGCTAGGCCAGATGCACCTTGGTGCCCCAGTCCGATAGTGCGTTTGCGAGCCGTTCGGACGGGATGCCATCGGTCACGAAATCATCAACGTCCTGCAGTGATCCAATTTTGACGGGCGCTTTGCGTGTGAATTTGGCCTTGTCTGACAGGACCATGGTTTTACGCGCGGCCCCGATGATGGCCTGAGATACGCGCACTTCTTCGGGATCGAAGTCCAGCAGGTCACCGTCCAGATCGATTGCCGATGCGCCGATCACTGCTATATCTACTTTGAACCGCGCAATGGCGAGTGCTGCGAGGTCACCAACAAGACCGCCATCGGACGGGCGTAGAACACCGCCTGCCACGACGACTTCGCAATCGCGGGTGTGGGCCAAGATGTTGGCGACGTTGAGATTATTGGTCACGACTTTCAGATTGCGGTGATGGTGTAAGGCGCGGGCGAGGGCTTCGGTTGTTGTCCCGATGTTGAGGAACAGCGACGCGTTGTCCGGTATCAGACGCGCAGCTTTTGCCGCGATCCGTGCCTTGGCGTCACGGTTCAGTGCACGACGGTCGTCGTAGCCGATGTTGCGCGTGCCGGACGGTAGAACCGCGCCGCCATGCACCCGTTCCAGCAGACCCGCTTGCGCGAGTTCGCGTAGGTCACGCCGGATTGTTTGCACTGCGACGTCGAAGTGGGCGGCGAGTTGCGTGGCGCTGACTTTGCCTTTGTCGCGGGCGCGGGTCAGGATGGCGGTGTGGCGGGTTTCGGTATCCATGTGTTCGGTTTTTAGTCAAAGCGAACATGAATTGCCAGATATATCCAGAAGGGTTCGGTTCGCTTTGCAATGATGGAACATTCTATCGCGTCAGTCGTTGCGTCTGGCAGGTGGGTTGTTATCGATCCGCAAACAGATTTGGACGAAGCACATGAACACAGATTTCGATATTTTCATCATCGGTGGCGGCATCAACGGTGTGGGCGTTGCCCGTGACGCGCAGGGCCGTGGGTTGCAGGTTGGACTGGCCGAGATGAACGATCTTGGTGGGGCCACGTCGTCTGCATCGACGAAGTTGTTTCATGGCGGTCTGCGCTATCTGGAATTTTTCGAATTCGGATTGGTAAAAAAGGCCTTGATCGAACGCGAGGTTTTGCTGAAAGCAATGCCGCATATTTCATGGCCGATGCGGTTTGTGCTGCCGTACCACAAAGATATGCGGTTCGAAGGCGACACGCCGACGTCCAAGCTGCTGACGTTGTTCATGCCGTGGATGAAAGGGCGCAGGCCTGCGTGGCTGATCCGTTTGGGTTTGTTCATGTATGACAACCTTGGTGGACGCGAGATTTTGCCTGGGACAGAAACGCTTGATCTGACGACGGGGCCTGAGGGTGCGCCGTTGAAGGAAAAGTTCGAACGCGCCTATGAGTATTCCGATTGCTGGATCGAAGATTCGCGGTTGGTTGTGCTGAACGCACGCGACGCCGAAGAACGCGGCGCGAAGATTATGACCCGCACAAAGGTGGTGTTTGCGCAGCGGCAGGATGATCATTGGGTGATTGATCTGGACCATGATGGCGTTGTGCATCAGGTGACGGCAAGGTCATTGGTCAACGCGGGTGGCCCATGGGTCGAGGACGTTATCAAAGGTGTCGTGCGGTTAAATGCGACCGAAGGAGTGCGGCTGGTCCGTGGATCACATATCGTGACCAAGCGTTTGTTCGATCACGATAAATCCTATTTCTTCCAAGGTGAAGACGGGCGGATTATCTTTGCTATCCCGTACGAGACCGACTTTACCTTGATCGGCACAACAGACGCCGAACATACGGACGTTAGCGCGAAACCTGTCGCTACGGATGAAGAACAAGACTACCTTGTCGCGTTTGCGAACCAGTACTTCAAACAAGACATTTCGCGCGACGATGTGGTCTGGACCTATTCAGGCGTGCGTCCGTTGTACGACGACGGGGCGAAGTCCGCGACGGCCGCAACCCGCGATTACGTTTTGACTGTGAACGACGACGGTGCACCGTTGCTGAATATCTTTGGCGGTAAGATTACAACTTATCGTAAGCTGGCCGAACAGGTCATGGCGAAGATGATCCCATTTGTCGGCGGATCGGACGACTGGACGGCTGGCGTTGCGTTGCCTGGTGGTGACTTTAAGGTCGCTGATCGCGATGCCTTGGTTGCGACCCTGAAGGCTGATTATCCTTTCTTGTCAGACTTCTGGGCGCTGCGGTTGATCCGTGCGTATGGCACCGATGCGGTGGACATGCTGGGTGATGCCACGACACAGGCTGATCTGGGTGAAGATTTTGGTGCGACGCTGACGGCACGTGAGGTGAATTACCTGATGCGTTACGAATATGCGCGGTCCGCCGAAGATATCGTATGGCGGCGCAGCAAGTTGGGCCTGCGTTTGACGTCAGATCAGATTGCAGCCATCGACACCTATATCCAGACGGCTGTCGGCACTGCTTGAGCATTGCTGCCAAGCCGTTAAGATCACAAGAAATTCGGGGGGACAACATGACCTATATTCTGGCCATTGATCAGGGCACGACATCAAGCCGTGGCATTGTTTTTGACAAAGACATGGGGGTTGTGGCCTCTGATCAGCTTGAATTCACGCAGCATTTTCCGCAATCGGGCTGGGTTGAACATGAGGTCGCGGATCTGTGGGCGACGACTGTGTCCACCGCAAAAGGTGCGATGTCAAAGGCGGGCATAGCTGCTGCTGATGTGGCTGCGATTGGCATCACGAACCAGCGCGAAACCGTGGTTGTTTGGGACAAAGCAACGGGCGAGGCTATACATAACGCTATCGTTTGGCAGGATCGACGGACAGCAGAGCTTTGTCGCGAATTGAAAGCGGACGGGTTCGAGGATGAAGTGACCGAAAAGACCGGTCTGCTGCTCGACCCTTATTTTTCGAGCACGAAGCTGAAATGGATTCTCGACAACGTTGATGGTGCGCGTGCGCGTGCCGAGGCGGGTGAACTGCTGTTCGGGACCGTCGATAGTTACTTGATCTGGATGTTCACCAACGGTGCGCGGCATGTGACCGATGCGACCAATGCGGCCCGTACGATGCTGTATAACATCCGTGAAGGCGCGTGGGACGAAAGCATTTGTGCGCGTCTTGGCGTTCCGATGAAGATGCTGCCAGAAGTGCTTGATTGCGCCGCTGATTTTGGTGTGACGGATGCGTCTATCTTGGGTGCGGAGGTGCCGATTTTGGGTGTCGCGGGTGATCAGCAGGCCGCGACCATCGGGCAGGCCTGTTTTGAACCGGGCATGTTGAAATCGACATATGGCACGGGGTGTTTTGCGTTGTTGAACACGGGCGACACGTTGGTGCGCAGTCAGAAGCGGATGCTCGGTACAATTGCCTATCAGTTGGACGGCAAAATGACTTATGCGCTGGAAGGGTCGATCTTTATTGCAGGCGCTGTTGTGCAATGGCTGCGCGATGGGTTGGGCATCATTGAACATGCAAGCGAGACACAAAAGCTGGCTGAGGATGCGGATGAAACGCAGGAACTGTATCTTGTTCCTGCCTTTACCGGTCTTGGTGCGCCGCATTGGGACGCTGATGCACGCGGGGCGATTTACGGTCTGACGCGTGGGTCTGGTCCTGCGGAATTCGCGAAAGCCGCTTTGGAAAGTGTTGGGTATCAGACTCGCGATCTGCTGGATGCGATGAAAAGCGATTGGCCGGATGCCGCAGATGCGGGTGTTTTGCGCGTTGATGGCGGGATGAGCGCGTCTGACTGGTCGATGCAGTTCCTGTCCGACATCATTGGTGCGCCTGTGGATCGGCCGAAGGTTTTGGAAACAACCGCGCTTGGCGTGGCTTGGCTGGCGGGGATGCGGGCAGGGGTCTACCCTGATCAGGCAGGCTTTGCCGCAAATTGGGCGTTGGACCAGCGGTTCGATCCGCAAATGGACGAAGACAGCCGCAGCCGCCGCTATGCCGGCTGGCAGGACGCGATTGAACGGACGTTGTCGCGTTAATCAGGACTGGCCCTGATCCCAAACAGAAAATTCAAAGGCGCGGCGGTCACGCAGTCGCGCCTCTACATCCTGTGAAATCGTCAGCGCCATTGGTGGTGAGACGTTTTTGCGGTTGAGTTTGATCTCGTCTTTTTTGAGCCGTTGTTTCAGGAAATCGATGGCTTTGGGCATCGCTTCGTATTTGTAGAGATGGTTCACGCCGACGGATTTATCGCCTAAGGTCAGGAACTTCGCCTGTGATCCGACATTCGCGAAGGATGCCGGCTGTCCTTTGCAGTATTCCACCACGAAATCGTCGAAGCTAATGTCGCGGGTTGAATTTTCTGTTCCGACAATTTCATCGCGCGCGCGGTAGCGATACCAACTGCCAAGCCAGTCGATCGGATTGCGGACCATGGCGAAGGTTTCCATGTCATCTTGGCCGCCGCCTTGGGCAAAAAGCGGCTGAAGGAATCGTTTGTAGCGGTAAACGGGTGAATGTTTCAGCTGCGGCGGATCACGCAGCACCATGGACGCACGCGGGGCTAACGCCCCTTCAATCGCGGTGGTGCCGGTTTTGGGTACGGCAAGGAAGACAAGTTTTTCAGCCCAGAAAACAAGCATTTGGGGTCCGTTTGTGATGTTCGATGCCGTTTATCGTAAGGCATAAATACTTAATTAACCACCAATAGCATTTCATAGTGTTCAAAGATTTTAGTTGAAATGTTCTGGTTTTGGTCTCATATGGTAAAGAGAACATAAAAAGAACAAAGCAGCGATTGTAGCCCGACAGGGCCTATGGAATAAGGGCGTAATTGACATGGCAACGGCAGAACTTCTGAAAATGACTGATAAGAAAACAGCGGACAAACAAAAGGCGTTGGATAGCGCTTTGGCGCAGATCGAACGTCAGTTTGGTAAAGGGTCGATCATGACCCTCGGTGGCGGCAACCAGATGCCGGATATCGAAGCGACGTCCACAGGGTCGTTGGGTTTGGATATCGCGCTTGGCATTGGCGGTCTGCCGAAAGGTCGAATTGTTGAGATTTATGGACCGGAATCGTCCGGTAAAACCACGCTGACGCTGCATACGCTGGCTGAAGAGCAGAAAAAGGGCGGCGTTTGTGCCTTTGTTGACGCGGAACATGCGCTTGACCCGGGTTACGCGAAAAAGCTGGGCGTGAACCTGGATGAGCTGCTGATTTCGCAGCCTGACACAGGTGAGCAGGCGCTCGAGATTGTGGATACGCTGGTCCGGTCCGGTGCGGTTAGCCTTGTAGTTGTCGATTCGGTTGCGGCATTGACGCCGAAATCCGAACTTGAAGGCGACATGGGTGACAGCTCTGTAGGTGTGCATGCCCGTCTGATGTCGCAAGCGATGCGGAAACTGACAGGGTCGATCAACCGGTCCGGCTGTATGGTGATTTTCATCAACCAAATCCGGATGAAAATCGGCGTTATGTTTGGTTCACCTGAGACGACAACCGGTGGTAACGCGTTGAAATTCTACGCGTCTGTCCGTCTGGATATCCGCCGCATTGGTGCGATCAAAGACCGTGACGAAGTCGTGGGTAACGCGACCCGTGTGAAGGTTGTGAAGAACAAGGTCGCGCCGCCATTCAAACAGGTCGAGTTTGATATCATGTACGGTGAAGGCATTTCCAAGATGGGCGAATTGCTTGATCTGGGTGTGAAAGCTGGTGTCGTTGAAAAATCCGGTGCGTGGTTCTCTTATGGGGACGAACGGATCGGGCAGGGGCGTGAGAATTCGAAAACATTCCTGCGCGAAAACAGCCACATCGCGATTGAGATCGAAGACAAGATTCGCGCCGCACATGGTCTGGATTTTGACGGCGACGACATGCCATCGGGTGACGACGACCTCGTCGAGATGTAAATCGTCTGAAATATTAGCAAAGGGCGTCCCTGATGGGGCGCCCTTTTGCGTTGGCTGTGGACAGTTTGCGGACCTGCGGGTATTTCACGAGATAACCTTATTTTCCTGCGAAAGACGCCCATGACCAGCCTGTCCGATATCCGCTCTACCTTCTTGGATTTTTACGCGCGTAATGGGCACGAAGTTGTGGCCTCTAGCCCGCTTGTCCCGCGCAATGATCCGACTTTGATGTTCACCAACTCTGGCATGGTTCAGTTCAAGAACCGGTTCACCGGTGTTGAACAGGGCCCGTACCAGCGTGCGACGACCAGCCAGAAATGTGTGCGCGCAGGCGGCAAGCACAACGATCTGGATAACGTGGGTTATACGGCGCGACACCATACGTTTTTTGAAATGCTCGGTAACTTCAGCTTTGGCGATTATTTCAAAAACGAAGCGATTCCATATGCTTGGGAATTGTTGACCAAAGATTTCGGGATCAACAAAGACAAGCTGCTCGTGACTGTTTACCACACGGATGACGAAGCGGCAGACATCTGGAAAAAGGTTGGCGGGTTGTCCGATGACCGGATTATCCGCATTCCGACTGATGACAATTTTTGGCGGATGGGGCCGACTGGTCCTTGTGGCCCGTGTACCGAGATTTTCTATGACCACGGCGATCACATCTGGGGTGGTCCTCCGGGATCAGCGGAAGAAGACGGCGACCGGTTCATCGAGATTTGGAACGTCGTGTTTATGCAGAACGAACAGCATGCTGACGGCACGATGACGCCGCTGGACATGCAGTCGATTGATACGGGCATGGGCCTGGAACGGATCGGCGCGTTGCTGCAAGGCAAACACGACAACTATGACACCGATTTGATGCGTGCGTTGATCGAGGCCTCCGCGCAGGCCACGTCCGTTGATCCGGATGGTGACGGCAACACGCACCACCGCGTGATTGCGGACCATTTGCGGTCCACGTCGTTCCTGATTGCCGAAGGTGTTCTGCCGTCGAACGAAGGTCGTGGTTACGTGCTGCGGCGGATCATGCGCCGTGCGATGCGTCATGCGCATCTGTTGGGTGCGAAAGATCCTGTCATGCACAAACTGGTGCCTGAGCTGGTCAAACAGATGGGCGCTGCATACCCTGAATTGGGCCAAGGTCAGCGGTTGATTGAAGAAACATTGCTGAACGAAGAGATCCGGTTCAAGACGACATTGGATCGTGGTCTGAAACTGCTCGACGATGAGGTGTCCAGCCTGTCCGAAGGCGCTGATTTGCCTGGTGCGGCGGCGTTTAAATTGTATGACACCTACGGTTTCCCGCTCGACCTGACCCAAGACGCGTTGCGCGAAAAGGGTCTGGGTGTGGATACCGATGGCTTTGATGCAGCGATGGCTGAGCAGAAGGCCAAGGCGCGTGCCGCGTGGTCTGGCACGGGTGCGCAAGCTGATGCGAGTGTATGGTTCGATGTGGCGGACAGCCACGGCACGACTGATTTCTTGGGCTACGAAAACCTGTCTGCAGAAGGTCAGATCGTGGCGTTGATCGTGGATGGCGAGTCCGCTGATGCAGCGTCAGCTGACGTGCAAATCGCGTTGAACCAATCGCCATTCTACGCGGAATCCGGTGGTCAGGTTGGCGATGCTGGCATCATCAAGACGGAAACCGGCGTGGCCACGATTACGGACACGAAAAAGGTGGCGGGCGTGTTCATTCACATCGGCACCGTGACAGAGGGCGAAGTCAAATCTGGACAGGCCGCTGTTTTGGCCGTGGATGCAGATCGCCGTGCCGCGATCCAAGCGAACCACTCTGCGACGCATCTACTGAATGAAGCTTTACGGAATGTACTGGGCGATCATATCGCGCAGAAAGGGTCGTTGAATGCGCCGGATCGTCTGCGGTTTGATTTCAGCCACAATAATGCGGTCAGTCTGGAAGACCTTGATAAAGTCGAACGCGAAGTGAACGCGATTATCCGTCAGAACGGCGTCGTCGAGACGCGGATCATGACACCTGACGATGCACGCGGTCTTGGAGCGCAGGCGCTATTTGGCGAAAAATACGGCGACGAAGTGCGTGTTGTGTCCATGGGGCAGCAAGATGGATCAGGTAAGGGCACCGACGGTGCGACTTATAGTCTTGAACTGTGTGGCGGTACGCATGTGGATCGGCTTGGTGAAATCGGCGCGTTTGTAACGTTGGGCGATAGCGCTTCCAGTGCGGGTGTTCGCCGGATCGAAGCGCTGACAGGGCAAGCTGCGTTGGACTATCTGCGTGCGCAGGACCAGCGGCTTGCGGCTGTGGCGAATGTGCTGAAAGCACCTGCGGCGGATGTCGCGGATCGTGTGAAGGCTTTGATGGATGAACGCAAAGCGCTGGCCAATGAAGTGGCGCAATTGCGTCGCGATGTGGCGATGGGCGGTGGCGGTGATGCTGCGCCTGCTGATGCGCAGGTGAACGGCATGGGTTTTATCGGTCAGGTGATGCAGGGCATCACGGGCAAAGACCTGCCGGGACTGGTTGACCAGATGAAAGATCGCATTGGGAGCGGCGTTGTGCTGTTGATCGCCGACACGGGCGGCAAAGCGGCTGTCGCGGCTGGTGTGACCAAAGACCTGACCGACAAAGTGTCGGCGGTAGACGTGCTGCGCGCGGCCGTGCCACTATTGGGCGGTAAAGGCGGCGGTGGTCGTCCTGATATGGCGCAGGGTGGCGGTGCATCGGCTGAAAAGGCTGATGACGCGATTGCTGCTGCGAAAACTTACTTGGAGGGCCTGTGATGCCAACTGCACTTTGGATTGCGCATGTGACCGTAACGGACGAAGCGTCTTACGCCGAATATGCGAAACGGGCGACCGTGGCGATTGACGACTTTAAGGGCGAATTTCTGGCACGTGGCGGGAAGTTCGAACAGTTGGAAGGGCCGGAACGGTCCCGCAACGTGGTCGCGCGTTTCCCAAGCCTGCAAGCGGCGCATGATTGCTACTATTCAGAGGCCTACCAACACGCGTTGAGCTTCGCCAAAGGTGCGAGCCAGCGTGAGTTGAGTATTGTGGAAGAGATTGGTTGATTTCCGGCTTTGTTACCTCCTAGTTTGAGGAGGTTAACTAAGTAGTGGAAATGTAATGCCAATTATTATCCTAATTCTGAGCACACTAGGTGGTTTGATCTGGTTTTGGGTGCGATCAAACCCCCGTGATGCTTTGAATGTGGCCAGCGACACTGTCACGACAATCAGAAATGCACCTCGACGATTAGCATTTCGACGACAGACGAATGTTCATCCTGTAGAATCAATCGATGACCCGGAAGTCGCTGTCGGTACTATGGCGATGGCATTTATTGGCCTTGATGATCTTCCGTCGAAGGACCAGTACGATCATTTGCACTTGTTATTGCGGTCAAAGTTGCGGTGTTCTGAAGAGGATGCGAAGGAACTTCAGGTTTACGGTCGCTGGGTCATTCAACAGTGTGGCGGTGAGGTTGAGGCATTCGATCGGGTGGCGCGGCGTTGGAAAAAATTGAACGGCACTGACTACCTGAGCGTTGCTCAGGATATCTTTGGTGAGCTCGCAAAAGATGGCCTAACGGAGCGTCAGCAGGAAGCGATTGCTGATTTAATGCGCATTTTTCCTGTTTGATCTACTTCAGTCTAAAAGAAAAAGCCGCGCAGTGAGCGCGGCTTTTTTGTTTTTATTCTGCTGAACGCGACTGGCGTTTACGTTCGTGTGGATCGAGGTAGCGTTTGCGCAACCGGATCGCGTTTGGCGTGACTTCGACCAATTCGTCGTCGTCGATATACGCAATCGCTTGTTCCAGCGTCATGGTCACTGGTGTTGTCAAACGCACCGCTTCATCCGTACCGGAGGCCCGCACGTTGGTCAGCTGTTTGCCTTTGAGCGGGTTCACTTCGAGGTCGTTTTCACGGCTGTGTTCGCCGATGATCATGCCTTGGTAAACCGCTTCTTGTGCGCCGATGAAGAACTTGCCGCGATCTTCGAGTTTCCACAATGCGAAGGCCACGGATGTGCCGTTCTCCATAGAGATCAGAACGCCCTGACGACGACCCTGGATTTTACCTTTGTAAGGTGCCCAGCCGTGGAACAGACGGTTCAGGATGCCTGAGCCGCGTGTGTCTGTCAGGAATTCGCCGTGGTAGCCGATCAGGCCGCGTGATGGCACGTGGGCCACGATACGCGTTTTGCCGACGCCTGCTGGTTTCATCTCAACCAATTCGCCTTTGCGTGGGCCAGTCAGTTTTTCAACAACGACGCCTGTGTACTCGTCATCAACGTCGATTGTCGCTTCTTCGATTGGCTCGTTACGCACGCCGTCGATGTCTTTGAAAATTACCTGTGGACGCGAGATGGACAGCTCGAACCCTTCGCGGCGCATGTTTTCGATCAACACGCCCATCTGCAATTCGCCACGACCGGAGACTTCAAACGCGTCGCCTTTTTCGGTGTCAGCGATTTTAATCGCAACGTTCACTTCGCATTCTTTTTCAAGACGGTTGCGGATGACGCGGGATTGCACGTGCTTGCCGTCACGACCAGCCAGTGGGCTGTCGTTGATCCCGAAGGTCACTGTGATGGTTGGCGGATCGATCGGCTGGGCAGGGATCGCTTCGTTGATTTCCGGATCACACAGGGTGTCGGCAACCGTCGCTTTGGTCATGCCAGCCACTGTGACGATGTCGCCCGCTTCGGCCACGTCGATTGGCTGCTGCATCAGGCCACGGAACGCGAGGATCTTGGACGCGCGGAATTGTTCGATTTTTGTGCCGTCACGGGATAGCGCCTTAACCGTGTCGCCTGCTTTCAACGTACCAGCTTCCACGCGGCCTGTCAGAATACGACCGATGAACGGGTCAGCGGACAGGGTTGTGGCGAGCATTTGGAATGGTTCGTCTTTGCGGGTGATTTGCGCAGGTGTTGGGACGTGCTCAACAATCTGGTCGAACAGCGCGTCAAGGTTTTCGCGTGGTCCGTCGAGTTCTTGGTCACACCAGCCTGCACGACCGGATGCGAACATCGTTGGGAAATCGAGCTGGTCGTCGTCTGCATCAAGGTTGGCGAACAAGTCGAAGCAAAGATCGACTGCATTGTCTGGGTCGCCGTCTGCTTTGTCGACTTTGTTCACAACAACGATTGGGCGCAGGCCAAGGGCCAATGCTTTCGCGGTTACGAATTTCGTCTGTGGCATTGGGCCTTCAGCCGCATCAACCAGCAGAACAACGCCGTCAACCATGGACAGAATGCGTTCCACTTCGCCGCCGAAGTCGGCGTGGCCTGGCGTATCAACGATGTTGATACGAGTGCCTTTCCATTCAACGGACGTACATTTCGCAAGAATCGTGATCCCGCGTTCGCGTTCGATGTCATTGCTGTCCATCGCCCGTTCAACGGTGGCTTCGTTGTCGCGGTAAACACCGGATTGTTTCAGAAGTTCGTCAACAAGTGTCGTCTTGCCGTGGTCAACGTGCGCGATAATCGCGATATTGCGGATATCCATATCATGGTCTTTCATCGGGAGTTCAGTGCCAAACAGCACGGATTTGACGCGCGGATACAGGGCATCGCGTCTAAAGGGAACCCCTTTAAAATGCAGGCGTGTTATGCGCCCACGGGTCCGCTGCGTTATTTAGTGCGTGCTGCTGTTCGAGAACAGGTGAATGACCAGAATGCCGGACAGGATCATGATGATGCCAAGAACGGCTGGCAGATCCAGTTTTTGGCCGAATACGGCATATCCAATAGCCGCGATCAGAACTATGCCGAGGCCGGACCAAACCGCGTAGAGAATGCCGACTGGCATCACCTTTAGCGCAAGTGACAACAAGTAGAACGCAGCCGCATAGCTGATCACACAGATCACGGATGGCAGAAGCCGTGTGAACTGTTGGCTGGATTGCAGCGCTGTTGTGCCGATTGTTTCAGCGGCAACAGCAAAGAAAAGGATGATGTAATGGTTTGGCATAGCCAGAACGCTAGCGACAGTTTCGCAGAGTTACAATCGGTCCAGATTCGATTTTTTCGAAGGTGCCAGAAGTTGCGTCAGGGCTTCGATAATTGCGCCTTCACGGGTCGGTTTTTCGATGACGGGGACGTCGGGAAAAGATGACCCGAATATGTCGCGGTCAATCACACCGGTATGCCAAATGAACGGCGTGTTGTGTTTTTTCAGGACGTCAGCAACCGCATAGCTGTGCTTACCTTTGAGGTCCACATCCACGATTGCGGCATCAAGCGACGGATCGTCTGCCGCGTCAAGTGCAGCATTCAGCGACGCGGCAGGGCCAAACAACGTGGCACCAGCCGCTTCAAGTTCCATCTTAAGATCAAGCGCCACGAAAATCTCATCTTCGATTATCAAGATGCGTTTCCCGATCAGGGTCTCTGAAGGCCGAATGTCTAAAGTGAATGTCATAAGTTGGTTAGCTGCTTCAAAATTGGTGCGTGCGACCCTTGTTTGATCTATCGCGTCACACCCTAACGAAACTGAGACCGGATTTGTTCCATCTCGAGTGAAAAATTTACGAAGGTTTCTAGATTATGTACGCACCGCACGGAGGGGCGCACAAAAAGGGCCACGATACATTCCGTATCGTGGCCCTTTTTACGTCAATTTTTCGAAGGCTTACATCGCCGCGTTCAGGTTCTGATCGATCGTCTCAAGGAACCCTTCGGTTGTCAGCCACGACTGATCAGGTCCGACCAGCAAAGCGAGATCTTTGGTCATGTGACCGGATTCGACCGTATCAACGATGACCTTCTCCAGCGTCTCTGCGAAGTTCATCAGCTGCGTGTTTTCGTCCAGCTTGGCGCGGTGTTTCAGGCCACCAGTCCATGCAAAGATCGACGCGATGGAGTTGGTGGACGTCGCTTTGCCTTCTTGGTGCTGGCGGTAGTGACGTGTGACTGTGCCGTGGGCGGCTTCGGCTTCCATGATCTTGCCATCGGGTGTCAGCAGTGCGGATGTCATCAGGCCAAGTGACCCGAACCCTTGGGCCACGGTATCGGACTGCACGTCGCCGTCGTAGTTTTTACAGGCCCAGACGAATTTACCGGACCATTTCATTGCGGATGCCACCATATCGTCGATCAGGCGGTGCTGGTAATACAGACCTGCGTCTTCAAATTCCTGGGCGAATTCGGCGTCGTAGATTTCTTGGAACAGGTCCTTAAAGCGACCATCATATGCTTTCAGGATAGTGTTCTTCGTGGACAGGTAAACCGGCCAGCCAACGTTCAGACCATAGTTGAAGGACGCACGGGCAAAATCGCGGATCGATTCGTCGAGGTTATACATGCCCATCGCAACACCCGCGGATGGGGCGTCGAAGACTTCTTTTTCGATGACGGTGCCATCTTCGCCAACGAACTTCATCGTTAGTTTGCCAGGGCCGGGCATCAAGAAATCGGTCGCTTTATATTGGTCACCAAACGCGTGACGGCCAATGACGATCGGGTCAGTCCAACCGGGGACAAGACGCGGCACGTTTTTACAGATGATAGGCGCACGGAAGACAACGCCGCCAAGGATGTTGCGGATCGTGCCGTTCGGGCTGCGCCACATTTGTTTCAGGCCAAATTCTTCGACCCTCTGTTCGTCTGGCGTAATGGTCGCACATTTCACGCCAACGCCATATTTCTTGATCGCTTCAGCCGCGTCGATAGTGATCTGATCGTTCGTTTCGTCCCGGACTTCCATGCCCAGATCGTAATATTTCAGATCGATATCGAGGTAGGGCAAAATCAACTTCTGCTTGATAAAGTCCCACATGATGCGGGTCATCTCATCGCCGTCGAGTTCAACAACGGGGTTTTCTACCTTGATCTTGGACATAGGTCTCTCCGGTAAGGTGATGTGTTTGATCATGCCTTAGCGCAATTGGAACGCGAGGGAAAGAGTGTATACCATGGTATGCTGAATGGATCGTTTATATTTCTGCTGATTTTTGAAGACCTTGGCGGCGCCGTCGCTGAAGGTATGCACCTGCCGCAAGCGCAAGCCCGAGAAGCGCGCCCGATGCGGGTACCGGTACGGGGCTGGGGATCGGTCGGTCCGCGTTTGGCACGGATTGTCCTGCTGAGGGGGGAATCAGGTACGCCACGGTCTGTGGTGCTAAGCTGGCGCTGGTCGGCTCACCAAGTCCGCCCGGGATAAACGGGCGCAAACGCGACGATGTTGGCGTTCCGGTGTATTGAATAATGCGGGCGCGGTCGATGATCGGTTTCCAGAACCCGTCTGCTGTTCGTGGGCGCGACACCACAACTTCGCGGCGGCAGTGGTCAGCGTAGCGTGAATAATAGTCGTCCCACTCATCGTGAAAGCTGGCCAGAATCGGCTCTGTCCCCGTGATGTTAGACAATTCCCGCTTGGTCAGTGCGCGTGCGCATGGATCGGGCAGACAAGTACGGGGCAGGCGGGTCTTGCCTGAAAGCGAGAACGCAATCGCGGCACCGCCGTTTTCGTCATCGTCAAAATACACTGATGGAATGCAGCGATACCCTAGGGCGTCGATTTCCAAAATATCAGCAAGTTCGATCGGTCCGGCAATAGCCCGAGATGTGGGAAGCGCGCACAGCAACAGGCTGGCCGTTATGGCCAACAGCGCGTTCACCAGACGCAAAACCGTTGCTCGTTTACTCACGTCACAGACCTTTCAGGTCGCCTTATGCGTTGTGTTAGAACAGTTAACTGTGGCTTAACGATGGAATTTGGGTCTGATAACGCACTGAAATCACGTGTTTTGTGGCGATAATTGGGCAGCTATTGTGAGCCCGAAAACCAAAGCCAACACAGTGTTGCGGCTTTGGTTTTGCTTGTGGGGTAGGTTGGTCAGTTCACGGCTTTGAAATAGTCCCGTTTCCAGTAGATCACCGCGAGGAAAATCAGGCTGATCACGTTCGGGATAAGTATCTGCGCAAGGCCGAGCTCTGCTTTGACCGTGACCAATGCGACGATCCCGTTGAGAACGAATAGACCGATATAGATCGTGGCCCATTGCGGCCCCCAGTGCTTGCGCGTCCAAAGTGCGATTAGGAAGATCGCGGGGCCAATGAAATCGAAAAACAGAACAACACACAGCGCGACCGCCCCGAAGACAAATGTTCCAAAGAAAGGCAGGCCATTCGTCATCAAGTTGGGCAGGTTCATCGCGGACCCAATAGCCCATAAGATCATGAAAACGGAAAGAATTTTTAGTGCCAACGGGATGGGCTTCCAGCCCGTCGGGCGTTCTGATCCGGCAGTCATGATGCTTGCGCCAGCATCGCGCCAAGCTTGTCGATTGCCTGAACCCAGCCACCTTCGCCTGCAGTGCCCGCAGGGACGCCAACGTGGACCATTGTCATCGCCGTTTTTCCGTCATTGTCGCTAAGTTCGACGATCACTTCGGTGATGTCAGGATGGCCGGGGGGCATGCCCATCGCTTCGGCAGGAATGATCGTTCCGTTCTCGTCGCACATGCTTTCAGTGTAGACGAGACGGGTCGGGCTGTTCACCTCTTTATAGACGCCCGTAAACCACATGGTCATCGTGCGATCGGGCATTTGCATTTCCATGCAAATCTTGCGTGTTCCGCCCACAATGACGTCCATTTCGGCCACGGGAATCTTCATACCGTTGGGTCCGTACCATTTCTGAAACATTGCGGGGTCGGTCCACATTTGCCAAACGGTCTCAATCGGTGCGTCAAATTCGCGTTGGATTTTCACCCAGTCTTGTTGATCACTCATCGGGGTTTTCCTTTATTGATTGAAGAATTTCGGCCATCGCGTCGAACCGTGCTTCCCAAATAGGACGGTACTGATCTGTCCAAGACGCCACCGCCTGAAGCGGTCCGGTGTTCAGCGTGCAGGGGCGAAATTGCGCGTCGCGTCCGCGTGTGACCAGCCCTGCGGTTTCGAGGACACGGATATGTTTGGAAATGGCAGGCAGGCTCATGTCGTAGGGTTCTGCCAAGGTGTTCACGGTCGCGGGGCCGCGTGCAAGTTGCGCCAGAATTGCGCGTCGGGTCGGATTGGCAAGGGCGGCAAATGCCGCATCAAGTTGATCAGGCGATGTCATTCCAGATTGATAAACCGTATGGTTAATTAATCAAGTGGTTTATTGATGGACGTGAAGAATCGCCGCACGCATAAAGCGCATCAGGTGCATTCGTCACAATAAGATGGGGAAAGGTGGTAGGCCCGGCAGGACTTGAACCCGCAACCAAAGCGTTATGAGCGCTCTGCTCTAACCAGTTGAGCTACAGGCCCCCTGCAGCTTGAGGTATCAGACTCGCCCGATGCGTCAAGGTCGAAAAATCACTCTGAAGCGGGATGCCGAAAACTTGGTGGAGAACTGTGATCATTTCGAGTTCTTCATTGGTGATGATGCTGGGGTCGCCGTCGAGATTGGCGAGCGCCACAATGTCAGCCGCTGTTCTGATTTCGATCACGGGTTCTTCTGTATGACCTGGTGCCGCATGCGACGTGGCCGCCCAGAAAAACGGGATGAAAAATGCGGATGCATAGACGAAGCGGGCGAGGGGCTTGAGATGTGTCATGTGTGCATGAACACCTAAAGAGATGAATAGTTCCTTAACCGCGAAAAAAACCTTTCAAACATTTGCGCCGCACGCGTTGTTGGGCTATCGCAGCGTCAAATCCTTGGGGGACATGATATGACCGACAAAACTGGCCTGACTTATGCGGACGCGGGCGTCGATATCGATGCGGGCAATACTTTGGTAGAGCGGATCAAACCTGCCGCGAAACGCACGAAGCGTAGCGGCGTGATGGCCGGTCTGGGCGGCTTCGGTGCTTTGTTCGATCTCAAGGATGCGGGTTACGTTGATCCGGTTCTGGTCGCTGCGACTGATGGCGTTGGCACCAAATTGCGGATCGCGATTGATACGGGCAATGTGGACACGATCGGGATCGATCTGGTGGCCATGTGTGTCAACGACCTGGTCTGCCAAGGCGCTGAGCCTTTGTTCTTCCTCGATTATTTCGCGACCGGCAAACTGGAACTGGATGCGGCCACGCGGATCATCAACGGCATAGCCGCGGGCTGTGAGGCCTCTGGTTGCGCGTTGATCGGTGGTGAAACGGCGGAAATGCCGGGGATGTACCACGATGGTGATTTTGACCTTGCGGGTTTTGCCGTGGGTGCGATGGAACGTGGCCGCGATTTGCCGCGCGGTGTGGCCGAGGGTGATGTGCTGCTTGGCCTCGCGTCGGATGGTGTTCATTCCAACGGTTATTCACTGGTGCGCCGTATCGTTGAGAAAAGCGGGCTGGCGTGGTCAGATGCCTGCCCTTGGGCAGATGGTACGCTGGGCGAGGCTTTGTTGGCCCCTACACGTCTATACGTGAAATCGACGTTGGCTGCTGTGAAAGAGGGTTCCGTGCGCGGGCTGGCCCATATCACAGGTGGTGGTTTGACCGAGAACCTACCGCGTGTGTTGCCAGAAGGATTGGGCGCGGACGTTGATCTAGGTGCTTGGGAATTGCCTGCTGTATTCAAATGGTTGGCGGCTGAGGGCGGCATGGCTGAGGCCGAGTTGCTGAAGACGTTTAATTCCGGTCTTGGCATGGTCGTGATTTGCCCGGCTGATCAGGTTGAAACCGCCAAAGCAACATTGACCGCAGCCGGTGAAACCGTATCGCAGATCGGCACCGTGACGGCGGGCGAGGGCGTGCGCTACACTGGATCGCTGCTGTGACAAAACGGGTCGCGATCCTGATTTCGGGGGGCGGCTCTAACATGGTGTCGCTGGCCCGCGCGATGACGGGTGACTATCCGGCGCGCCCTTGTTTGGTTCTGTCGAATGTTCCCGATGCGGGCGGTCTGGCTAAGGCTGCTGACATGGGAATTCCGACGGCTGTTGTGGATCATCGCGACTTTAAAGGTGATCGGCATGGCTTTGAAAAAGAACTGCAAACGGCGCTTGAGGCGGCTGATCCAGATATCATCTGTCTTGCCGGTTTTATGCGCATCCTGACGCCTGAATTCACGGCGCAGTGGGCGGGCAAAATGTTGAACATTCACCCGTCGCTCCTGCCGAAATACAAAGGGCTGCACACACATGCCCGCGCGTTAGAGGCCGGTGATACGGTCCATGGCTGTTCGGTGCATGAAGTGAACGGTGAGCTCGATGGGGGCCAAGTGCTTGGACAGGCGCGTGTGCCGGTATTCGCGAATGATACGCCTGACGATCTGGCGGCGCGGGTTTTGCCGATGGAACATCAGCTTTATCCTGCTGTTTTGGAGCGGTTTGCGCAGGGTGACCTTACGCCAATCCAACTTGGCGAGGCTTGACCTTTTCAACCCTTCCGTGATCGCCTATCATAACCTACCCAGACTTGGGCGGCATAAAAAGACGGACAAAAAAGAGAACAGCCCACATGAAGACAATCACGACGACTGACGATCTTGCGGCATTCTGTAAAGAGGCTGCAAAACGCGCCTATGTGACTGTCGATACTGAGTTTTTGCGTGAACGCACGTATTATTCAAAGCTGTGTTTGGTCCAGCTTGCCTATCAGGATGATGCAGGCAGTGACGCGGTTTTGGTTGACCCGCTGGCGGGTGATCTTTCGCTTGCGCCGCTTTATGATCTGTTCCGCGATCATGGCGTTGTGAAAGTATTCCACGCCGCGCGTCAGGATCTGGAAATTTTCTACGTCGACGAAGGTGTGATTCCGGAGCCGTTGTTTGACACCCAAGTGGCCGCGATGGTCTGTGGGTTCGGTGAACAAGTGGGCTACGAAACGCTTGTCCGTAAGATCGCCAAGTCTGATCTGGATAAATCGTCACGTTTCACCGACTGGTCGCGGCGTCCTTTGACGGATGCACAGGCGAAATATGCGGTCGCGGATGTGACGCATTTGCGGGACATTTACGAATTCCTGTCCGCACAATTAGCCAAGTCTGGTCGTGCGAAATGGGTTCAGGAAGAACTGGGCGTGTTGCAGGACCCCGCGACATACGAGGCGCATCCGGATGATGCGTGGAAACGTGTGAAAACGCGGAATAATTCGGGTCGGTTCCTTGGGATCGTGCGCGAACTTGCGCGGTTCCGTGAAGCTTATGCGCAGGAACGCAACATTCCGCGCAGCCGTGTTTACAAAGATGATGCTCTGGTTGAGCTCGCATCGACGAAACCTCAATCAGAACAAGACCTTGGCCGGTCCCGTCTATTGCTGCGCGATGCCCGTAAGGGCGATATTGCCCAAGGTATTCTGGCCGCTGTGAAAGCGGGCCTTGAGCTGTCGAATGATGAATTACCAAAGGCAGATACCAGCCGCACGAAGCTACAAGTAAACCCTGCGATTGCGGATATGCTGCGCGTGTTGCTCAAGTCGAAATCCGAAGGCGAAGGTGTCGCACCCAAGCTGATCGCGACGTCATCTGACCTCGATGCTTTGGCAGCAGGGCAGCGCGACATGATCGCGTTGCGCGGCTGGCGGAAAGAGGTGTTCGGGAATGACGCTTTGTTGCTTTGCGAAGGCAAAATCGGCCTGAAGGTGGACGGTCAAAAAGTTGTGCCCGTGATGCTGTGATCCCAAGGCTGGACGTTTGCCCGTTCGGCCCCTAGATCAGAGTTATCAAGAGGAGCACACCATGGCGACCGAAGCCTTTGAAGAGATTGCAGAGACATTCGACTTTCTGGACGATTGGGAAGACCGCTATCGTCATGTAATCGACATGGGCCGGGCGATGCCCGCGATGGATGATGCGCTGAAAGTGCCCGCGACGAAGGTTGACGGTTGTGCGTCACAGGTCTGGATTCAGCCGCGTATCGAAGATGGTCGGTTCTATTTTGACGGCGACAGCGATGCGATGATTGTTAAGGGGCTGATCGCGGTCCTGCAGGCGCTTTATACCGGTGTACCCGTCGCGGATGTCGCCGCTGTCGATGCCCATGCAGAGCTTGGCCGCCTTGGTTTGAATGATCACTTGTCGGCGCAAAGATCGAACGGTGTGCGCGCAATGATTGAACGTATTCAAACGGTTGCGGCGTCAGCTTAATTCTTTCAATGCAACTGACAGATCACCGTAACCCGTGAACCGACGTTCGAATGCAAGCCCCAAACGGGCTGCATAATCTTTTGCTTTGGCTGTGAGGTCCGGATCGTCGATCTGTGCTTGGTAGACAAGTTTGGTGTAGTGGCCAAAGTACATGTCACGCAGGGTATCCGCTCGGTCGGGGTATTTTGCAAAGCCAAGCGGTTCCCAGACGAAAGCGTCGAATTGCCGAACCAGAAAATCGGTCAGGTAGAACGCTGTCATTTCGTCTTTTGCGGCAAAAGCTGCGTTGCCTTCAAAGAAGGAATAGCAATGGGGTCCGTCGAGCATGTCGACGCCAAGTTCTGCGCATGTGGCTTGCAGTAAGCCGCCGGTCCCACAGTCCGCATAGACCACAAAGATTTTGGTGTAGCTGTCCCGATATTTGCGCACGGCTTCACGCACGGCAGGTTCAATTTTTTCGGGGTGGTTGTGGTAGATGGCGGGGAGGCATTGCAGATCAAGGTGATCCAGCCCGTTTGCTTCCGTAACCGCTAGAATTTCACGGGCCAGCGCACCACAGGCGAGCAGAAGAACCCGCTCACCGTTGTTAGAAGACGTTTTTGGTATCAAGGGACCCGCTGTCGTAAGATCATACGCAGACCGATCGCGCCGATAAGGACGATTGGGATCAGCGTAGATGATGGTGCAATGCTAATCGCAAAGGCTGTGATGGCACCTGCGACGAGTACGGTAAACAGAATGATTGCGAAGACAGTTGTTGGCATATCGTGTCCCCCCCAGGACACGTCAACTATGGCTAGGAATCGCCATGGTTGCAATCAAGTCCTGGCAGTACCTTGATTATGTTTGCGCGCCACGAAGGTTTTTGCCGTTTCAACCGCAACAGCTGCATCACGACAGTAGGCGTCCGCACCGATGGCCTTGCCGAATTCTTCGTTCAGGGGCGCGCCACCAACAAGGACGATGTAATCATCGCGGATGCCCTTTTCGACGAGCGTGTCGATGACGACCTTCATGTAAGGCATTGTGGTTGTCAGCAGGGCGGACATCCCAAGGATATCTGGCGATTCCGCTTCCAGTGCTTCCATGTAGGATTCAACGGCGTTGTTGATGCCAAGGTCGATGACCTCGAAACCTGCACCTTCCATCATCATGCCGACAAGGTTCTTGCCGATATCGTGGATGTCACCTTTGACGGTTCCGATGACCATTTTGCCAACTTGCGGCGCACCTGTTTCGGCCAGAAGTGGCTTCAAGATGAACATCCCGCCCTTCATCGCGTTTGCGGCCAAAAGAACCTCGGGCACAAACAAGATACCGTCGCGGAAGTCGTGACCAACGATGGTCATGCCGCCCACGAGGGCTTCGGTAAGGATGCGGTAAGGCGCCCAGCCACGTTCGAGAAGGATATTTACGCCTTCTTCGATTTCTTCTTTCATACCGTCGTAAAGGTCGTCGAACATCTGCGCGACAAGGTCTTCGTCGTTCAGTTCAGACAGGATGATATCGTCTTCGTCGGACATGATAAGGTCTCCGTGGCGTGTGGCATTTTGCCCTATGCATTTAGTAATGCGATAAGTCGTGAATTTCTATTGAACTTTTCGCGACATCATTATGAACAATCCCGACCTTTTCTTGCGCATGTTCTGTATTTGTTCTAGTGAGGGATATGGCAGAGCATCCCATTCAACCCAAACACCGTACGCCTGGCAGGGCAGCGCTATCGAATCCTGACAATCGGTTTGATCGTTTGACGGATGAAGCGGTCGATGACGGCTGGGCGCGTGACGATGAATTGCCTGTACTGCGGACTGTCGTCACGGATGAGGTTCCGCGTCGTGTGATCACCCGCAATACGTCGCCTGATCTGTCATTTGATCGGTCGATCAATCCCTACCGTGGGTGCGAACACGGGTGCATTTATTGTTTCGCCCGCCCGAGCCATGCTTACCTTGGGATGTCCGCTGGTCTGGATTTTGAAACTCAACTTGTGGCGCGGCCTGATGCGCCGCAGGTCTTGGCGCGCGAATTGTCGAAGGCGTCCTATGTGCCGGACACAATCGCGATTGGTACGAACACAGATCCTTATCAACCGATAGAGCGTGATCGGCAGATCATGCGCGAGGTGTTGAAGGTGTTGTCGGCATTTAATCATCCGGTAGCGATTGTGACCAAGGGAACCCTGATTGAGCGCGACATTGATATTCTTGCGCCGATGGCGGCAAAGGGCCTGTTGCGGGTCGGGATTTCGGTGACGACGCTTGATAACGCGACATCGCGGGCAATGGAGCCGCGCGTGCCGTTGCCTGCAGTGCGATTGCGCACAATCAGGCGGCTGACGGATGCGGGGATACCTGTGCGGGCGATGGTATCGCCCGTTGTGCCCGCGCTGACGGATCATGAACTGGAAGCGATCGTCACGGCCTGCGCAGAGGCGGGTGCGGTCGCTGCGTCGTCGATTGTACTGCGCTTGCCACGTGAGGTCGCAGGATTGTTCAGCGACTGGGTGACGGAAACCTATCCGGATCGTGCCAATCGCATCATGTCCCGCGTGCGTGAACTGCATGGCGGGAAAGATTACGATCCCGCATTTGGAACGCGTATGAACGGGCAGGGTGAATGGGCCGCTTTGATGAAGCAACGGTTCCGGTTGATCACGCGCAAGCTGGGGCTTGATCGCGACCTCCCAAAGCTGCGCAGTGATTTGTTTGCCGTGCCGCCCAAGGTTGGGGATCAGATGAATTTGTTCTGA
The DNA here is from genome assembly GCA_025141675.1 of Rhodobacteraceae bacterium S2214. Taxonomy (NCBI): domain Bacteria; kingdom Pseudomonadati; phylum Pseudomonadota; class Alphaproteobacteria; order Rhodobacterales; family Paracoccaceae; species Rhodobacteraceae bacterium S2214. The sequence continues at coordinate 2,325,832 of CP081161.1, read as the reverse complement.
CGTCGGTTTTTTCTGCTATCACTTCGTGAGGCTCCGGAAGCATTGGGCCAGTGATCAAGGGAACAGCGCATGATTGATCATATTAGTTTTGGCGTGACCGCCTTTGCGCGGTCGGTGGCCTTTTATGATCGCGCTTTTGCGCCTTTGGGTGTGACGCGATTGTTTACCGTTCCGCCTGAACACACCGATGGGGTGCAGGTGACAGGATATGGCGACACCGCCCCGTGGTTCTGGATCGCCGAGGAAAACGCGACCAGTGGCACATTGCATATCGCGTTGCGTGCGTCGGATCGGGCGAGCGTGGATGCGTTTTACGCGGCGGCCTTGGCAGCGGGTGGATCAGATAACGGGGCCCCCGGACTGAGACCGCATTACCATGAAGCGTATTATGGTGCGTTTGTGCGTGATCCGGACGGGCACAACATCGAAGCTGTGTGCCACAATCCGTAAATTTGGTGTGGGCGGCGGGGATTAAGCCCGACGCCGTCCACGACGTGCAGCGCGCACTGGGCCTGCGCCGTCTGTACCATCGGATTCGGAAGAGAACCCGCCAAGTGCGGCGGAAATCGCGTCGAGTGATGGCGTTTCGCCTTTTGGCCGTGTTTCCAGTGCTTCGCGCATGCTGCGCAGGTGCTCTGGCGTCGTCCCGCAGCAGCCACCAATGATCTTTGCGCCACAATCACGCGCCAGCGTCGCGTAATCAGCCATCAGTTCTGGTGTACCGTCATAATGGATATGTCCATCGTGGAATTTCGGGATGCCAGCGTTGCCTTTGGCAATCAGCGGGAAGGGCGCGTTGATCGACAGCCCAAGGATCGTCCGCAGAAGGTCGGACGCGCCAACGCCGCAGTTTGCACCAAAGGCCAGCGGTGCGTTTTCCAGCTTGCCCACCATTTTGGTCATCGCGGAAGATGTGATGCCCATCATTGTGCGACCAGCGGTATCAAAACTCATCGTGCCACACCACGGCATATCGGCCATGGCGAAGGCTTCTGACGCGGCTTTGTATTCTTCGGCTGCACTGATTGTTTCGACCCACAGCACGTCCGCGCCGCCCGCTTTCAGGCCTTCGGCCTGTGCATGGAACATTTCGACCGCCAATTCGTGGGTCAAAGTGCCGCCCATGTCTTTCATGATGTCGCCTGTCGGGCCGACGGACCCCGCAACGATCACTTTACGATCCATCGCATCTGCCACGTCGCGGCCCAATTCTGCGCCGACTTTGTTCAGTTCAAACACGCGGTCTTGCGCATCGTGCAGCTTCAGACGCGACGCATTGCCCCCGAACGTATTGGTCAGGAAGATGTCAGAACCGGCATGTGCCGCCCCTTCATACAGGGCCTTGATCCGATCAGGGTGATCGACGTTCCAGAATTCCGGTGGGTCACCTGCTTCGAGACCCATGTTGAACAGGTTTGTCCCCGTTGCGCCGTCGGCCAAAAGCCAATCACGTTCGGACAAGAGTGTCGCAAATGCGGTATTCGTCATGGGGAGATGCCTTTTTGGTCAGTCGCGCGCCTGCACGACGGGATCAGGGACGGATGTCACGGGGATCGGCTCGGTTCAAATGAAAAATTTCACTGATCATTATGAGGGATTTAACAGTTCGCGAAAGACGCCCAAATGTACGTGGCAGGGGGCGCTGAACGTGCCAGACGACATGTGCTATGGAGATCATCCATTGCAGCCGTGTCGGTGCCACATGATACAACGGACGCCACGTGGGTGCAAAGCTTTGTTTGAACTGAACCAGACCTGCCTTTGCGGATCGAAATTTCAGTTGATGTTTGCAGACCGTGTCGGCCGTGGGGACCGCGCCAAGCGACAGCATCTTTGCCTCGCTTGTCTTGGCGTCATCAATGACCGCGGCATAGGCCGCATGAATAGCGCCGTTTGGCATGTCTGGTAAGTGTCGGATGACGTCGATTGACCATGTTTTCTGGCGCGTTTGAACCGTTATGAACCCGCATAGCTTTGCGCCGTCCCAAATCAGATAGACGCGTTGCTGCCCAATGTAGTCAGGGCAATAGCGGCCCATTGAATAGCCTAACTCACCGCCGTGATGCTGCGCCCACGTTTGCGCGACCTGCGCCATATCACGAATGGGCAAGGGGCCTTGGGCTGGGATGATCTGCACGCCTGCCTTCGTGGCTTGGGCGATTTTGCGGCGCAACTGGCGCATTTTTGATCCATCGGCAGTCCATGTTTGGGGATCGATCACTGCGTCGTCGGCAATCCGCCTGACAGCCCAACCGCGTTGTCGGGCCTTTGCCGCGAGATGGCTGTCTGCTTTGTAAAGGGCGCGAAAACCACCGACCTTGGTCAGCCAACCTGTCAGGTCGGCGTCGCGTCCTGATGGTTCGATGGCAACGGTACCTAAAAGGTGTTTGCGGACGACCCAATCTTTGGCACCGACTTGTTTCAGTTGTGCTCCTTGTCGGCAGAGGTCGCTGATTGGTGCGTCTGTCGTTCCGGTGGTGCGACTTCGGTTCCAGTGCACAACGGCAAGGTACGCGCCAGCTGCGATGGCAGGGATCAGATAGTAAACAACGCGAAAGGCGAGGATCGCGGCCAGCGCATCAGCTTCGGCGATCGCCGGAATGAATGCGAGCAGACAGAGGTCGAAAGCACCAAGCCCGCCGGGTGCATTGGAAATCAGACCTGCGCCGAGCGCGACAATAAAGGCGGCCACTACGGGGGCGAGCAGGCTCAGTGATGCGTCGGGAACCAAGGCCCACAGCGCCAAGCCTGCGAACCCCATATCAAGTGCAGAAAGCTTCAACAGCCGACCCGCGTCTTTGCGATAGATCGCAATCCTTGCGGCGAAACGGGCGGCAAGGAACGGGGCCAAAGCCGCGCAGATCGTGATCCCCCACAGCACAGGCATTAACGGAAGAATGCCGATCCAGACTGCGGCACCCAATCCCAAGACAGCCCAGCAGGTTAGGAAGGACAGGCTAACCCCCACGGTGATTGCGGTTGTTGTCTTGAACCCCAGCCCGGGCAATAGATGCCAGCGGACGAACGCGCTGGTTACTGTTCCAGCGCCAATTGTCTGGCCGATTGCGATGGCTGCCATGCCGGTGCGGCGGGCTTTGGCGTCGGGAACGTCGGTGCCGAAACGTTTGTGCCAAACGGCATCGTAGCGACCCACGGCCATAAAACTGCACAGTGTCGCAGCAGATGACAAACCCCATTGCCACGGAGCGATGGCATGAAAGGTTGCCAGCAAGTCTTCCGTTGGGATAGCGGCGATCTGCCGACATAGGATCGCGCCACATATGGCCATCACAGCCAGCGCCAAGACGCTTTTTGCGGCCCCTTTGGATGAAATGAATGGTGTTTGCATATGTCGCCCCGAACCGCTGTTGTCGCTGTTCAGAGGTAAATGTGGGTCGTTAATGGGGCATGAAAAATGGCGCTGCCCATGCGGGGCAACGCCATTGTTTGTTCATCATATTTAATCAGAAGTTGAGAAGACTTTTCTTAAACTTCGTCAACGAGCTGGGCTTTGGCTTCTGCCATCAGCTCTTCCATTTTGGCGCGAATTGTCGCTTCGTCGGCTTTGTCGCCGAGATCGCCGGATACTTTGCGGAAAACGTCTTCGTGACCGGCTTCTTCAAAATCGGACTTCACCACTTCGCTGGCATATGCCGCCGCGTCGTCACCGTTTTTGCCCAGCAAACCTGCGGCCCAAAGCCCGAGCAGTTTGTTGCGGCGAGCGTCCGCTTTGAACTGCATTTCTGCGTCATGTGCGAATTTGTTTTCAAATGCGTTTTCGCGGTCTTTCATGCTGGACATTGGTGTCCCTCCGAGTGGTTCGAATTACGTTATGTATGATATGACGTCAGGTAGGCTTGCTCGCAAGGGGGGCTTGGCTTATGAGGCGCGCTATGACGCACCCTGCTGCGGGGTGTGACTTGAGGATATTCGGCATGGCACGTCGCAAACTGGTTTACGAAGGCAAAGCAAAAATTCTGTACGAAGGCCCAGAGCCGGGCACGTATGTTCAGTATTTTAAGGACGATGCCACCGCTTTTAATGCTGAAAAGAAAGCCGTGATCGAAGGTAAAGGCGTGTTAAATAACCGCCTTTCCGAATATTTCATGAACGGGTTGACCCAGATCGGTGTCCCCACACATTTTATCAAACGCCTGAATATGCGCGAACAATTGATCCGCCAGGTTGAGGTCATTCCTTTGGAAGTGATCGTGCGCAACTTTGCCGCAGGGTCGATGGCCAAGCGTCTGGGTCTGCAAGAAGGCATGGCGCTGCCGCGTCCGATTGTCGAATTTTCTTACAAAGACGATTCCCTTGGTGATCCGTTGGTCCCTGAAGAATACATCGCGGCCTTTGGTTGGGCATCTCAGCAAGAGATGGACGATATCGTAAGCATGGCGCTGCGCGTCAACGATTTCCTGTCTGGCACGATGTACGGTGTTGGGATCAAGCTGATCGACTTCAAAATCGAAATCGGTCGTGTCTTTGACAGTGAATTCCCCCGCTTAGTTGTCGCCGACGAGATCAGCCCTGATAGTTGCCGTCTGTGGGACATCGAGAGCGGTCAGAAGCTGGACAAGGACGTGTTCCGTCAGGATCTGGGCGATTTGGCCGATGCTTACACTGAAGTTGCCAAGCGTTTGGGCGTTTTGCCATCCAACGTGACCCACGCCCCAACAAAACCGACACTCATCAACTGAAACGGCTCTGCCGTTTGAGATGACATAGACAGATGAAATAAAGGACCCGCCGATGAAAGCCCGTGTACATGTGATGTTGAAAAACGGTGTTTTGGACCCGCAGGGGGCTGCTGTGAAGCACGCGCTTGGTGCGTTGGGTTTTGCTGGTGTTGAAGATGTCCGTCAGGGCAAAGTGATCGAGCTGGAATTGGCAGACGGCACATCAGAGGCCACAATCGGCGAGATGTGTGAAAAGCTGCTCGCGAACACTGTGATCGAAAGCTACCGCGTCGAGGTGCTCTGATGCGCGCGGCCGTTATTGTTTTTCCAGGGTCTAACTGCGATCGGGATATGGCTGTCGCTTTGAAAGCGGCGGGCGCGGACGTCAGCATGGTGTGGCACAAAGATGCGGCCTTGCCTGAGGGTGTCGATTTGGTCGCTGTACCGGGTGGGTTTTCGTTTGGCGATTACCTGCGCTGTGGTGCCATTGCCGCCCAAAGCCCCGTGTCCCAAGCCATCGTGAAACACGTAGAACGCGGCGGTTACGCGCTTGGCGTCTGTAACGGGTTTCAGGTTCTGACAGAAACGGGATTGTTGCCGGGTGCCTTGATGCGCAATGCCGGTCTGAAGTTTCTATGCAAAACTGTTGGCCTTCAGGTCGCGACTGCAAATTCCGCTTTCACCGAAGGGTATGCCGCAGGCGATGTCGTTGATTATCCAATCGCGCATCACGACGGCAACTACACGACGGACCCAGAAACGCTGGCTGCACTGAAAGACCAAGACCGGATTGCGTTCACCTATGCGCAGAACCCGAACGGGTCACTTGCCGACATCGCGGGTGTTTTGTCCGAGAACCGTCGCGTTCTGGGCATGATGCCGCATCCTGAACGCGCTGTTGATGCTGCACACGGTGGTACGGACGGCAAAGCGTTGTTCACGGGGCTGCTTGGGCAATTGACCGCCGCGTGAAGCGACGGTTGCTTGTGAGACGGTATGGCTCGGCCTAGACTGGCGTTTATGACGCAAGCTGCTGCCGCACCTAAGACAAAAAGATCTGACCGCTGGTTCTTCCGCATTGCCGTTGTTGGCGTGTGTTTGCTGGCGGTTGTGGTCATTACGGTCACGAACAGTCTGTTGACCCAACGCTTTACGGCGAGCACAAACACGCGCGCCGAAGTCCGGTTGACGCTATACGTCGCCAGTCTGATGAGCGAGCTGCAGCGCAATTCTATCGTGCCGCAGCTTTTGGCGCGTGATCCAGAGCTGACGACGGCTTTGCAAGATCGCAATTATTCCTTGTCCACCCAGCGCCTGTTGTCGTTTGTTGACGAAATCGGTGCGGCGTCTTTGATGCTTTTGGACCGCGATGGCCGCACGGTTGCGGCGACGGATCGTAATAAAATCGCAGAAATCCACAAAACAGAGCCGTATTTTGTGAATGCCCTGCGGAGCAATACAACCACCTTTACCGTCACGGAACGTGACGAAGGCGGCTATATTTTTGTCTATTCCCGCAAAGTAGAAGCGGCCGGTACCGTTTTGGGCGTGATCACCGTTGAGGTCGACATGGCGAAGCTGGAACGCGGTTGGGCAGGGGTGTCTGACGCTGTTTTTGTGACCACCAGTCAGGGCGAGATTATCCTTGCGACAGAACCGCGTTGGCGGGGTTTGCAAGAAACGGAAGCACTGGCCCGTCAATCGGCCCCGTCCGCGATCCAGCGTGCGTTACAAGCGACCCAAGATTGGGCTGATCCGCCGATTGATATCTATCTGGGGGGCGAGGCCGTTCTGCGCCGCGAAATCCGCGTGCCGTTCCAAGGTTGGCGCATGGTCAGTTTCACAACTTACAGTTCGGTCCGCGAAAAGGTGAACGGGGTTCTGGCGCTCGAAGTCATGGGATTCGCGATCCTGTTGGCGCTGATGTTCTGGCTGTCGAACCGCCAGACGACGTCACGGTTGATCTTTTTCCAACGCGAGTCGGCAGAGTTGCGCGCACTGAACGCAAGGCTGCAGCGGGAAATTGCCGAACGCGAAAAGGTCGAAAAGACGCTGGAAGTGGCGGAACAGACGCTCGCGCAATCGTCCAAATTGGCAGCACTCGGCGAGATGTCGGCGGCCGTGTCCCACGAGTTAAACCAGCCGCTCGCCGCGATGAAGACATACCTCGCAGGTGCCCGTCTTTTGCTGCAACGCAAACGCCCCGATGAGGCGCTGTCGTCCTTCCAGCGGATCGACGATTTGATCGACCGGATGGGTGCGATCACACGTCAGCTGAAATCTTACGCCCGCAAAGGTGCCGATGCCTTTGAACCCGTTGATACAAGGGCTGCGGTGTCGTCTGCGCTTGCGATGATGGAACCGCAATTGAAAACCCGCGACGTCGATATCACCCGTACTTTGCCGTCTGAACCGGTGATGATCATGGGCGACCGGCTGCGTTTGGAACAGGTGATTATCAACCTGTTGCGCAACGCGCTGGACGCCACCAAATTGTCCGATGATCCGGCGATTGAAATCATCCTTGCCGCTGGTGACACCGTTAGTTTGACGGTCCGCGATAACGGGCAGGGGATTGATGACTTGGATGAATTGTTCGAGCCATTCTACACCACAAAAGAGCCGGGTGACGGCGTGGGCTTGGGGCTTGCGATCTCTTCCGGGATCGTAAACGACCTAGGTGGACGGCTGACTGCGCGCAATGCAGTGGCCGGGGGGGCTGTTTTTGAGGTGCAGCTCCCTATCTATAAAGAACACGTTGCTGCGGCAGAATAAGGAATGATCCGATGAACAAGGCTATGAAGATTGCCATTGTGGATGATGAAAAAGATATGCGGCAGTCGATTTCCCAGTGGCTTGCGCTATCTGGCTTCGACACCGAAACATACGCCAGCGCCGAAGATGCGCTGAAAGGCCTGTCGCCTGATTTCCCGGGGATTGTTGTCAGTGACATCAAGATGCCTGGCATGGACGGGATGCAGTTTCTGAAGAAGCTGAAGGGCGTCGATAGCAGCTTGCCTGTGATCATGATCACAGGTCACGGCGATGTGCCGATGGCTGTTGAGGCGATGCGCGTCGGTGCGTTTGATTTCTTGGAAAAGCCATTCAACCCTGACCGGATGACGGAACTGGCAAAACGGGCCACGACGGCACGCCGTTTGACGTTGGACAACCGTGCATTGCGCCGTGAATTGTCTGATGGGACCGCGATTATCAAGAAACTAATTGGTCAGTCGCCTGTGATGGAACGTTTGAAAGAAGACATTCTTGATCTGGGCCAAGCCGACGGCCATGTGTTGATCGAAGGCGAGACGGGGACCGGTAAAACACTCGTCGCTCATGCTCTGCATGCTGTTGGTGCCCGCGCGTCCAAGACGTTTAGCCTGATTTCATGTTCTGCTTTTGACGAAGACAGTCTTGGCCGTCGCCTGTTTGGTCCTGCCGATGAAGGTGAACCGATCCCCGCGATTGAAGCCGCCCGTGGTGGCACATTGGTGCTGGAAGACGTTGAAGCGTTGTCCGACAAACTGCAGGCTCGTCTTTTGACTGCCATTAACGAGCAAGGCACGCCTGCGGAAACGCGCATTGTCGCGATTTGTAACCTGCAAGAGCAGGACAAGACTTGCGAAAGCGTGCTGCGGCCTGATTTGTTCTATCGCCTTGCTGCCCTGCGGATCACAGTCCCACCACTGCGCCAGCGCGGCGAAGATATTTTGACGTTGTTCACACGTCTGGGCGAACAATTTGCAGATGAATACGGGTGTGACGCGCCAGAGGTGACAGCCCAAGAAGCCGCGCAGCTGTTGCAGGCGCCTTGGCCGGGCAATGTGCGCCAGTTGATCAACGTGGCAGAACGGGCCGTGTTGCAGAACCGTCGTGGGTCCGGATCAATTGCATCGCTTTTGATGTCGGACACTGAAGAAATGAAGCCGGTGATGACGACTGAAGGCAAGCCGCTGAAAGAGTTTGTCGAAGCGTTCGAGCGGATGCTGATCGACAACACGATGCGCCGCCATAAGGGGTCTATCGTCGCGGTGATGGACGAGCTGTGTCTGCCGCGCCGGACGTTGAACGAAAAGATGGCGAAATACGGGCTGCAACGGTCGGATTATCTGGCTGCGTAAGGCGCGCGCACATTTGAACTCAGTAAACACCTGTCGTAGCTTCTGCCGCGACAGGTGTTTCTATTCTGAGGTGTGTGATGCGGAAAGTTGTGAGTTTGATTGCGTTGGCGGCTCTTGCAGCCTGTGGGGGGACTGGCAGTGGTCGCGCTTATCTGGGCGGCGTCATTGAGGAAGCTGACATCAACGGCAACTTTGTCGGCGTACCACCTGAAGATGTGCAGATCGTGCGCGACGGCGCCAACGCTGTGGCGTTTGGCTTTTCGCGCGGTCTGGATGCGACCGTCGTTGGCAATTCTTACCAAGCATCTTCCGGGGATACGGGCAACTTCGGCGTTGCAGGTATCGTGCCTGGATACGATGTCGGCGAACCGATTTTGTCCGGATCAGCATCCTTAACAGGTGACTACGCCTTCACAAAGATCACAGGGTACGAAGATACGCCAAATGCCGCGAATTGGACCGAAGAGGAATTTGCGGGGTCCATGATGGCAACAATCACCTTTGACCGTGAAGAAGCGGATATTTCCGATCCGGAAGACCCTAGCACAGCTGGTGACGTTGATGTTTACCAAAACGACATGATCCTCACTGGGGAATCTGTCGATGGACGCTTTGTCGTCGAGGAATCGCGCATTTATGATTTGCTGAACCAACGTGATCTGTCTGCGCCGTCTGTTGTCTCAGACCTGAACATCACAGTCGATGGGCAGGCACTATCCCCGCGTAACGAAGTCGTTGCAGGTCAGCGTGGCGTTGTCGCCGCATTTGCCGGATCACAAGATAATACAATCATAACGGGTGGCTTCGTTTTGGGGCGCGACAACTGATCCACCTCATTTATCTTGCGGATTAACTTGCGATTTCGGTCATCTACGTCGATCTACACTTGTTTTCGGGCATGTAAGTGACCTATGTATGGTGAACGGGAGTGCCACGAGAAGGATCGTTGTGACCCCGGTGAGATTCTCTGACAGCGTCGCGCGGCGAATACGCCCCCCGAATGATGATCAGCTGATTTGGCGGAAACGCCATATATAACGCCTAGGGCGAGAGATCACATCAACCGCTAGGCCTTGAATGGGTGTCGCGAAACCGCGACGCTGGAGACCAACGCGATGCAAAGCGCGCCAGATACAGGCTACGACGCACGCGCCCCGAGGGGCCGCGACGACGCCTACGCGCACATCGCCAACATCAGACACATCACAGGCGCGTCTGCCCCACCGGGGCGGCGTGATTTGTCGTGTGCGAACGGACAATATGCCAAAGAAAATGCTAATCGATGCAACACACGCGGAAGAAACCCGCGTTGTTGTCGTAGACGGAAACAAAGTAGAGGAGTTTGATTTCGAGAGCCAGTTCAAGCGTCAGCTTGCTGGGAACATCTATCTAGCCAAAGTGACACGGGTTGAACCGTCGTTGCAGGCTGCTTTTGTTGACTACGGTGGGAACCGTCACGGTTTCCTCGCGTTCTCTGAAATCCACCCTGACTATTACCAAATCCCTGTAGCTGATCGCGAAGCACTGCTTGCGGAAGAAAAAGCCTATGCCGAAAGCCTGAAGGCCGAAGCCGAAGCGCAGGACGAAGAAAAGCCAAAACCAAAACGTCGCCGCCGTAGTCGTGCCAAAGCGTCCGAGACTGTATCTGATGATGCAGTGGCAACGGCCGAAGTTGCGTCGGACGATTCCGGCGCAGAAGTCGCGGGCATGGAAACCATTGATCTGGAGGAAGGCGACGAAGGGTCGTCTCCGATGGAATTGGTCGCGGAAACGCCTGTTGAAACGCCATCTGCTGATGAAGACGCGGCGGATGATGCAGCGACTGGTGACGCGGACGCAGTAGTAGCGTTGGAAGATACACCAGCAGAAACTGTTGAAGAGGCCGCGGATGACGCATCCTCTGACGATGAAGATGACGCGCCGAAAGGCAAAGACGCTACGTCCAAAGACGACAGCATCGAAAGCGTCGCTGAGGAAGACGACACCGACGAAGTGCGTCCTGTGCGTAAGCCACGCCCAAAGCGCTACAAAATTCAGGAAGTGGTGAAGGTACGCCAAATTCTGTTGATTCAAGTTGTGAAAGAAGAACGCGGCAACAAGGGCGCTGCCCTGACGACTTACTTGTCACTGGCGGGTCGTTATTGCGTTCTGATGCCAAACACTGCGCGTGGTGGTGGCATTTCGCGTAAGATCACAAACGCTGCCGACCGTAAGAAGCTGAAAGAAATCGCAAATTCCATGACCGTGCCTGACGGGGCGGGTCTGATCATCCGGACTGCGGGTTCCCAGCGGACCAAGGCCGAGATCAAGCGTGACTACGAATACCTGCAGCGTATGTGGGAACAGATCCGCGAACTGACGATGAAATCTATCGCCCCTGCGAAGATTTACGAAGAAGGCGATCTGATCAAGCGGTCGATTCGCGATCTGTATAACAAAGACATCGACGAAGTGATTGTCGCGGGCGACGAAGGCTACAAAACAGCCAAGACGTTCATGAAAATGATCATGCCGTCCCACGCCAAGAACGTGAAGCATTACGGCGAACAATTGCCGCTGTATGCGCGTTATCAGGTCGAAACTTACCTTGGCGGTATGTTCAACCCGACGGTTCAATTGCCATCTGGCGGTTACATCGTGATCGGGATCACAGAGGCGCTTGTCGCGATCGACGTGAACTCTGGCCGTGCGACCAAAGAAGGCTCGATCGAGCAAACAGCGCTGAAGACCAACCTGGAAGCGGCCGATGAAGTGGCCCGTCAGTTGCGTCTGCGTGACCTTGCTGGTCTGATCGTGATCGACTTCATCGATATGGACGAACGCCGCAACAACATCGCCGTTGAAAAGCGGATGAAAGACAAGTTGAAGACGGATCGCGCCCGTATTCAGGTCGGTCGGATTTCAGGCTTTGGTCTGATGGAAATGTCGCGTCAGCGTCTGCGTCCGGGGATGCTGGAAGCAACAACACAGATGTGTTCGCATTGTCACGGGACAGGCCTGCTGCGGTCTGACGACAACGTATCACTGTCGATCCTGCGTGCGCTGGAAGAAGAAGGCACACGCGGTCGGTCGAAAGAAGTTCTGGTACGTGCGCCTATCGCCATTGCCAACTTCTTGATGAACGGCAAACGTGAACATATCGGCGATATCGAAGCCCGCCACGGCATGTCCGTGCGGATCGAATGCGATATGTCACTGACATCGCCCGACTTCGCGATTGAGAAGTTCAAGACAGCGACACGTGTTGTGCCAGAAGCGGCCGCACCTGTCGTCGGATCATCCGTGATCATGGACGACGATGACGATCTCGAACTGCTCGGTATGACCGACGAGGACGAAACGGAGGTCACCGCAGAGGCAGAGACTGAAACGTCGACTGAGGATCAACCAAAACGCAAACGGCGTCGGCGTCGTCGGCGTCGGGGTGGCGGCGGAAACGCAGACGGCCAGAACGGCGAGACGCAAAACGCTGAGGGCCAAACCGAAGGTACGACTGACGGGGAAGCTAAACCTGCGGATGCGCCGTCAGAAGATGCTGAAGCGGCCAACGACGATGCTGCGGATGCGCCTGTGGCTGAGGGTGACGCAGAGGTAAAAGAGAAACCGAAGCGGACACGTACGCGCAGGTCGCGTAAGAAGGCTGAAGAACCAGTTGCGGCAGACGCACCAGTTGCAGAAGAAACTGCTGTGGCGGAAGACGCGCCAGCCGAGGTTGCGACGACTGAGGCGGCGCCAGCTGAAGAGCCGGTTGCGGAAGAAAAGCCAAAGCCAAAACGTCGGAGCCGTGCGAAGAAAGCGGCACCAGTGGCGGAAGAGGCGGCGACTGAAGAGGTGGCAGCGACTGAAGATGCGCCAGCCGCTGAAGAAAAGCCAAAACCGAAGCGGCGGTCACGGGCGAAAAAACCTGCGGCAGCGGTTGCAGAAGAAGCGCCAAATGCTGAGGCACCAGTTGCTTCGGAAGAAGCTCCGGCGACTGAAGCACCAAAGGCTGAAGCACCCGCCGAGCCAGCAGCGGCTGAACCCGCGCCTGCGCCAGAGCCCGCACCGGAACCGGCACCTGAGCCAACGCCAGAGCCGGTTGCTGAGACTAAGGCGGATGAGCCCGAAAAACCAAAGCGTAAAGGCTGGTGGTCATTGGGACGCTAAGACATAGAAAAGGGCCGTCGCATAATGCGGCGGCCCTTTTTCTTTATGTGAACGGCTACAGAATGTGCGATTTTCTAAAAAGCGCAATGGCCTGCCCGCGATCTGCTAGTCCCCGAATCGATCCGTTTAAAGCCGCGCTGCGGCCTTCGGTTTTTCGGGGGAATTTGTCACTTGCGGCGGATGATGAACGTCAGCACGCCGTCGGCATCGTTTTGATCAAGCAGGGTATGACCCGTCTCAGCGCAGAAATGCGGTACATCTATCACTGCAGCTGGGTCGTCCGCGACCATTTCCAGAACAGCGCCAGAGGCCATACCAGACAGGCGTTTGCGGGCTTTCAGGACCGGCAGCGGACACAGCAATCCGAGCGCATCAAGGGTTTGATCAGGTGTTGTCATATCAGGGAGGTAGGGCCGATGTTTCAAAGAGTCCACAGACTTGTGACGATCTGCGTCGTGACGCCGCCGCATTCCCCGCGTAGGGAAGGGGTAAGGAGACCGAATTCTAATGCTCGAAGCTGATCTGATCCTAGACGCCACGCTTTTGCCTGCGATTATCATTGCGATGTCGGCGGGCCTGTTGTCGTTTTTATCACCCTGCGTTTTGCCAATTGTGCCGCCATATCTGGCCTACATGGGCGGCGTGTCGATGGGCGAGATGGACGAAGATCGCGCGGCGCGGCGGCGGGTTCTGTTAGCGGCCGCATTTTTCGTTCTGGGGCTTTCTACGGTCTTCCTGCTGCTTGGGTTCGCGTTTTCCGCGCTTGGGCGCACGTTCCTGCAATTCCAAGATTGGTTCTTGTTGATCGCGGGTATCGTCGTGATGATTTTCGGGGCGCATTTCGTGGGCGTCTTCCGGATTGGTTTTCTTGATCGCGAGGCCCGCGTGGATATTGGTGACAAGGGTGGATCCGCGATGGGCGCATACATTCTTGGTCTCGCCTTCGCGTTCGGCTGGACACCTTGTCTGGGGCCGATACTTGGCACCATCCTTGGGCTCGCAGCGTCTGAGGCGGATGTCGCGCGTGGCACGGTCCTGCTGGCTTTCTACGCGCTTGGTCTTGGTATTCCGTTTCTGCTCGTTGCTGCGTTTTTCCCGCGTCTGAAAGGCGTGATGGGCTGGATGAAGCGCCATATGGGCCGGATCGAACGGACGTCTGGCCTATTATTGTGGACTGTTGGTCTGATGATGATCACGGGTCAATTCGCTGCGATGAGCTATTGGATGCTGGAAGCTTTCCCTGCCTTAGCCAACTTCGGCTAAAAGGCTTATTATCGGCACAGTTTCCGGTTATGCTGCCGAAAACGCCGCGCAGCATATCAGGCAGCACATGACGAGTACCACAGGTTCACAACAGGTTCAGCGCCGCCGGGTGTTTTACATTCCTGGCTATGATCCTATTCATCCGCGCAGGTATCGCGAACTTTACCGCAAAGAAGGGGCCGCGCAGGCGCAGATTTCCGGCTACGATATAGGCATTACGCCAAAGCTGAAATCGAAAACATTCGGGTGGCATGCTGAGGCCGAGATTGACGGTCGAACAACGTCTGCCGACATTGATGTTCTGATTTGGTCCGACATTGTGCGGGACAGCATGTCGAACACGATCCCCGCGACCTACTGGCAGCTCATCCGGACCGCATGGACCTACATCGCAACGGGCGCCTTAGGCCGGTTGATGAAGATGCGTAAGGGGCCCGTGATTGCGGCGCTGTATCCGGTTGGGATGTTGGTTTTGCAGCTTTTGCTGGCAGTCGTCGTAGCACTTTGGGTGCGTTTCGTTTGCGGCCGTATCTTGGGCGTCTTGGCATTTCAGGGATTGGGATTTGCGCCGAGTCCAACTCTCTCGATCTCTTTTCTCATTACGAGTTGGGTGGTTGGGATTTGGATCGGGCTTAGGGTGCTCAAATGGTTCAAAGCCAAAGACGGCAAATTTTTCGCCTATTACCTGATGCATGATTATTCCTACTCGGCGAAATGGCGGGGTGCGAATCCGGCACCACTTGAAGCCCGTATTGCGGCGTTTGGCGATCAAATCGCTGCAGCCTTTGACGATGACGTGGAGGAAGTCCTTGTTGTCGGCCATTCATCCGGCGCGCATCTAAGCGTTTCGATCCTTGCCGATTTGATCCGCGCGGGCAGGGTGCCTTTGGATGGTCCTCGGTTAGCGTTTCTGTCGCTGGGGCAAGTTGTCCCAATGGTGTCGTTCTTGCCAGAGTCCAAACGCCTGCGCGCTGATTTGGCCTATCTCAGCGCCCAAGACCGGCTGACGTGGGTCGATGTGACCGCACCCGGTGATGGTTGCGCCTTTGCATTGTGCGACCCTGTGGCCGTGTCAGGTGTGGCACCGGCGGATAAGAAATGGCCGCTGGTGGTCTCTGCGGCCTTTACCCAAACCCTGAAGCCCGAGACATGGAAGGCGCTGCGGTGGCGCTTTTTCCGGCTGCATTTCCAGTATCTGTGCGCCTTCGACAATCCGGGAGATTACGATTACTTCCAGATCACTTGCGGGCCAGTGACGTTGTCAGATCGCTATAAGGATCGCGCGGCATCCAAGAGCCGGATCGAGACGCCATTGTCAAAATACACAAGCACATCATGACCTTGCCGCCCAAACCTAAGTCGCGACCTGATCGTGTGTCGCTGTGGCAGTATATGAAGTTGTTCCGCGCCGATATTCTGTCGGCGCAGCCTGCAAAGCTTTATCGCGCATGGATGGCCGAGTTTAAGACGCCGTTCTTTCGCAGTTATCTGATCAATGATCATAGCTTGATCAAACGCGTGCTGAACGAACGGCCGGATGATTTTCCGAAGTCGGATCGCATCGGTGCTGGTTTGCGGCCGTTGCTTGGTAATTCGGTGTTTTTGACAAATGGTGACGTTTGGAAACGGCAGCGGCGGATCATTGATCCCGCGTTTGAAGGCGGGCGCTTGCGCGATACGTTTCCGGCGATCTGGGCGGCAGGGGAAGCCGCTGTTGCGCGGATGGCGCCACATGCCACGAATACGCCGTTTGAAATTGAGCCGGAAACAAGCCACGCCGCCGCGGATGTCATTTTTCGAACCTTGTTTTCGATCCCGATTGAAAACGAGATCGCGTCAGAGGTGTTCGATAAGTTCAAATCGTATCAACGCACCCAGCCGATTTTGAACCTCGCAGCCTTTGTACCGGGGCCGTCGTGGATGCCGCGTTTCTTCCGCAAGGACACGAAAGAGTCCGCAGCGGCCATTCGAAAGCTGATCACGCAACTGACGCAAGATCGATTGGATGACATTCAAAGCGGCAATGTACCTGATGATTTGGCGACGAAAATCATGACGACGGCCGATCCCGAAACGGGCGAGAAATTTGATGTCGAAGAAATGGTGGATCAGGTCGCGATCTTCTTTCTGGCGGGACACGAAACTAGCGCATCTGCCTTGGCATGGACACTTTATCTGTTGGCGATGTATCCCGAATGGCAGGATAAGATCGCCGAAGAAGCCGCTGAAATGTCACCGGAATTTTCGCAGCTTTCAACTTTAAAACATACACGGGACGTGTTTCGCGAAGCGCTTCGCCTGTACCCGCCGGTGCCAATGATGGTCCGCGAGACAACAAAGCCGGAGATCTTCCGTGGGCGGTCCGTGAAACCGGGTGCGCAGGTTGTTGTGTCACCGTGGCATCTGCATCGCCAATCGCGGCTTTGGGATAATCCGGATGCCTTTGATCCGGCGCGATGGGGGACCGAAAACGGGAAAACCTGCCAAAGAGAGGCCTATTTGCCGTTCTCGGCTGGCCCCCGTGTGTGCACCGGTGCCGGTTTTGCGATGATCGAGGGCGTTGTGTTGCTCGCGCAATTGGTACGTGCGTATCGGTTTGAAATCGTCGAGGGACGTGTTCCCGTGCCCGTCGCACATTTGACGGTCCGTTCGAAGGACGGAATATGGCTGCGATTCGTGCCGCGTTCCATGTAATTGTAGCCGACGTCGTGACAATCGCGATCAGTTTGCGGTTTCGTGTCGAAGGCGAGAATTGAGCAATTTGTCTAAGATTTGCGTCAATTCTATGATATTATAATTTAACTTCAGATACTTACGCTGATTAATCCTTTGTTAATGTACCCGATAATAGACTTCGAAATGCGTCGAAAAGGTGCGTTTTTGTCAGAAGCGCGACACAGTGTGTGTGTTGGGATGGGTAGGAATTGAATGATGTTTGGACAGTCTTCAGAAAGCGTAATGGGAAAAATGGTTGGTTTACGGGCGCGTCTACGCGCGATTGGTGCACCTTCGGAACATGCGCTGTACGCACGTAAGGCGGCTGCACCCCATAAAGGTCGGTCAACGACCGTTCCTGCGTCGGCGCGCGATGGGCGCCGTACAAACGCCCGCCTTGAGCACGACAGTGCATCTCTAATCCGTAAGGGTCTTTATTCTGGTACGCGGTCCTGAACGTCCTTTAGGACAAATACACGGATCGCTGACGCGAGCCCGATATCGCCCCGCTGTGCATCAATTTCACGGGCCAAGTCGTTGATCGGCTGACCACGCCGTGCGGCAATCTGGCGAAATGCGTTCCAAAAGATATCTTCGAGCGACACGCTGGTCCGGTGCCCTGCCAATGTCAGGGACCGTTTGACGGGCCGACCTGTGAGTATTTCATTCATCATCGAATTTCAGCGCATCTAACCGCGCAGAGGCTTGTTTTGATTGGGTAACCTCAAGCAGGCGTTGCGCTTTGCTTTGCCCGAACTTCACGGAATTCGCGTCGGCGCGCAGTTTCTTTTCGCTGCGCGCTTTGTCTTTACGGACCTTGTTGAGGTTGATCGGCGTTGTCATGATGTCTCTGTCATAAATGAAAAACGCGCGCCTTGATAGCAGGGCGCGCGCTTGAAAACTTATATTGGAAGGTGCTTACTTTGGCCCGATCATATCCTCGGGGCGCACAACCTTTTCAAAGGTTTCTTCGTCCACAAAGCCAAGCTTAATCGCTTCTTCTTTCAGTGTCGTACCGTTCTTGTGCGCCGTCTTCGCGACAGTCGTTGCGTTGTCGTAGCCGATGGTTGGTGCAAGTGCTGTGACAAGCATCAGCGATTCACGCATCAGTTTTTCGATGCGGTCTTCGTTGGCTTTGATGCCAGATACGCAGTTGTCAGTGAAGGCAGAGGATGCGTCACCGATAAGTTGCATAGATTGCAATACGTTATAGGCCATCATTGGCTTCATGACGTTCAGTTCAAAGTGGCCCTGTGAACCAGCAAAACCGACTGCAGCGTCGTTGCCCATTACATGCGCGCAGACCTGGGTGATCGCCTCGACCTGTGTTGGGTTCACTTTGCCCGGCATGATGGACGAGCCTGGTTCGTTTTCAGGCAACATCAATTCGCCGAGGCCGCAGCGCGGGCCAGAACCCAGCATGCGGATGTCTGCTGCGATTTTGTAAAGGCTGGCTGCGACAGTTTTCAAAGCGCCAGACATTTCGACAAGGGCGTCGTGACCTGCAAGCGCTTCGAATTTGTTCGGTGCTGTCACGAACGGCAAACCTGTGATCGACGCCATTTCCGCCGCCACGGTTTCACCCCAACCTTTTGGCGTGTTCAAACCAGTGCCGACGGCTGTACCGCCTTGTGCGAGTTCGTAGATCGCGGGCAGGGCGGCTTTGACGCGGCGGATGCCCATCGCCACTTGGTGAACGTAGCCGGAGAATTCCTGACCCAATGTCAGCGGTGTCGCGTCCATTGTGTGGGTCCGACCAATTTTGATGATGTGGTCGAACTCTTGCTGTTTCTGTTCCAACGCCGCGTGCAGTTTAGCAAGACCCGGCAGCAACACGTCGTGTGCTGTAGTCGCGACCGCGATATGCATGGCTGTCGGGAATGTGTCGTTTGACGACTGGCCCATGTTGCAGTGATCGTTCGGGTGCACTGGATCTTTGGACCCGATCTCGCCGCCCAAGATTTCAATCGCGCGGTTTGAAATAACTTCGTTCGCGTTCATGTTCGACTGTGTGCCGGACCCTGTTTGCCAAACGACAAGCGGGAAGTGATCGTCGAGCTTGCCAGCCACGACTTCGGATGCCGCTTCGATCATCGCGTCGGCCAGTTTTGCATCCAGCTTGCCACGTTCTTTGTTTGCGACGGCACAGGCCTGCTTAATCACGCCAAGTGCACGGACGATTGCAACGGGCTGCTTTTCCCAGCCAATTGGAAAGTTCATGATGGAACGCTGTGTCTGCGCCCCCCAATACCGGTCTGCTTGGACCTCCAGTGGGCCAAAGCTGTCGGATTCAGTACGGGTGGCGGTCATGGGACGCTCCAATCGTGTAAAGTATGCGGTTGTATACCGATTAGGCCGCAATTTCGGCCGCGGCAAGTCTTCAGTTCGGTTATTTGCGGAATTGATCGAGGCTGACCACATCAGCGTCTTTGCGTTCGGACGCTTGTTCTTCCGGCTCGGGCTCTACCATTTCTTGCATGGGCGCCTCTGGGATCGTTTCGACGTTTTCAGAATCGTCGTGATCATCGTCGTCGTCTTCACTTTGGGTTTCAAACCGCAGCCCGAATTCTACGGATGGATCCACAAACGTCTGGATCGAATCGTAAGGGATATAAAGCGGTTCGGGGTTTTCACCAAAGTTCAGAGTGATCGAAAACCCTTCGTCCGTTACTTCAAGATTGTCGAACCAATGCTGGATCACGACGGTCATTTCGCCCGGATACCGGTCCGATAGCCAATCAGCGATTTCGACGTCGGGGTGCATTGTATCAAAGGTGATAAAGAAATGATGTTCGCCCGGCAGGCCGTTTTCGGCGATGTCGGACAAAACTTTTTGGATCAAGCCACGCATGGCCCGGTGCATCAGGTTTCCATAATCAATGGTGCTTGAGGCTGGTGTACGGGTCACGGGCGGCACGTCCTTCACTTCACTTAACTGACCGACAACATACGGGATTCGAAGGCGGATGAAAGGGGGCGTGCGCAAACGTGTCAGAACATCGCGACTGTTCCACTGATTGCAGCACAGATAAACAGGACCCAAAGAAGATTGATATGTCGCCACAGCAAGAGCACCCCAGCCAGTCCGGCCAAAGCGACTGCTAATGGCTGTACGGTCGTCAGGTCTGGCCAAACGCTTGTGATTGGGCCTGCTGTGAAGGGTGTGACAGTGCCGAAAAAGACATGGAGCGCGAACCACACTGACAGGTTGGCGATGACCCCCACAACCGCGGCTGTGATGCCAGCAAGCGCTGCTTTCAGGCGCGGCTGTTGTTCCAGCCAGTCAATCAGCGGCGCGCCTGCAAAAATCCAGATAAAGCAGGGGACAAACGTCACCCACAAAGTCAGGACACCTGCGATCAAGGCCAGTCCGGTCCCGCCAGCCTGTGCGCCTGCGATCATGCCGACAAATTGCGTCACAAGGATCAGCGGCCCTGGCGTCGTTTCGGCTAACCCCAGTGCATCCATCATTTGTGGCGTTGTCAGCCAACCATAATCGCCAACGACTGCTTGGGTCATATAGGCTAGCACCGCGTAGGCACCGCCAAAGGTGACAACAGCGAGCCACGCAAAGAAGGCACCAATTTCGGCAAGGATAGGGTCGGCGTTTCCGATCAGGGCAAAGGGTGCGGCCCAAAGCAAACAACCGATCACGATGACCGCGAAACTTTTGGCCCACGGGAATTTTGCACTTGGCGTCGCAACTGTATCAGTCGCTGCGGTCATGGCCCCGACAATGGCCGCGATAACAATGACAATCGGAAAGGGCAGTGCAAAAAAGAACAATGCGACAAAGGCAAATGCAGCCAGCCATAGTGCTGTGCGCGAGACGAGCGCCCGTTTGGATACTTTGATCAATGCTTCGATGACGATCACGACAACGGTCGCCTTCACGCCCAAGAAAATCGCCTGCACGAGCGGTAACGACCCGTAACTGCCATACAGCAGTGCCAGCGCCATAATGACGATTGCGCCGGGTAGGACGAACAATCCGCCGCCGATCAAACCACCCAGAATGCCGCGCTTTCGCCAGCCAGCGTAGGTAGCAAGCTGCATGGCTTCGGGTCCGGGCAGCAACATGCAGAATGATAACGCTCTTAGGAATTGATCCTCGGTCAGCCAATCGCGGTCTTCGACCAGTGATTTATGCATCAAGGCAATTTGCGCGGCGGGGCCGCCGAACGACAGCAAACCTATGCGGCCAAAAACGCGGGTCAGGTCAGCGTAAGACGGGGTCATTGGTACGGCCAATCGTGTGTTTCGTCTTGGCCATCACGGGCCCAGCGATATAGCGCGTCATAAAGCGGCAAAGCGGCTTCTAACTGGGCTTGATCGTCTTTGTATTGGCGGGACGTACCGACAGAAAGCGCGAGCAACCCCGCAGCTTCTGGCACAGACGTATCATCTGTATCTGCGGCGCGTATCACGCGGCTCAGGCGGTCCAGCGTTGGTGTGCGCAGACCAAAGTGGTCCAGCATCGCGTCAAAGGTACATTGTCTGTCGCTGTGGGTGAAAGTGACGTCCGGCACGTCAAACGCGATTGCGTCGAACTTTTCAGCGACCAAGACAACTTCGGCAGGCGGGACAAAAAGAACGCGGGCGTCAGGTGCGATGAAGCGGCGGATCAGCCAAGGGCAAGCAATGCGGTCGATCTTGGGGCGATGGCGCGTGACCCACAGGTCGGTGCCCGTCAAAGCATCAAGCGAAATGCGGGGATAATCCGTTGCCAGCCATGCCAGAATACCGCCAGCCAGAACTTCGGCAGCTATGCCATGACTGCGCAAAACGGCGGCGGTGCCGTGGCTTAGTTTCTTGCCTTTCTGGCACACAACAACAACGGATTGGCCTTGCAGGGCAGGGATCATAGCCGTGATGTCTTTGTGGCTGCACGATACGCTTGTCGGGATGCGATACGGGTTTTCTGCGACGTCTTCGGGAATACAGACGTCGATGATCACGGGACAATCAGGCGTCCCGATTAATCGCATCAATTGCTTGCAGGACATTTCGGTGAAGCCAGGTTTTTGGGTGTCAGCCATGAGGGCATCCTTTCTGAGATGGTCAGTGGATGCGAACCTTTGGCATCAGCCTCACGGGGCGGTCGCGATCCCCATGACCTAGGAATGGCGGTCTGGGGGCCATGGGTCAAGGCAAAATTATCGGGCGCGCAGATTGTGTTGCGCTGTCTTATTGTGGTAGTTGGCGAAACAATAATAACGACATATTGCGGTAAACAAACCAAAGTTTGGGCCGCGTCGCGTGGGGGAATGAGTAGATGAAACTAGGCGAAGCCATTGGAATGGTTGCTGTTGGCGCGATTGCGACGTTCGGTGTGACACAATTTCTGTTCACGGATGCTGCACCGGAAGAGGCAACTGGAATCGGTGCAAATGTACCCGTTGTTGACGCAGCACCTACGGAGATTGCTACGACAGACGATGTGGCGGCGGATACGCCCGCACCTTTGACCGATGACGTTCAGGTTTCCCGTATGGCGTCGAACCTCGACACCTTTGCTATTCTCGAACAGGTCATTAGCTCGCATCAGAACGAAGATGCCGCAGCTGGTGAAGATGTCGTCAAGCTGACGCCGGAGCAGGAACAAGTCATTGAAATGTTCCGCGCGACCGCACGACGCCAGAACGAAAACAAAGGGGCTGCTGGTGATGGCAGTCTTGTGTTGAATAACATGGCCGTCGTCGGGTTGAACGTCCGCTATTATTACACCGTCATGCTGCCACATTCTGCGCTGGAACCGGAGCAAGTGATCGAACGCCAGCAGTCAAAAGTGATCGGCGCGGTTTGTGGGTCGCCAGAAATCAAAATCTTGATGGAAGACTACGGTTTTGATTACACCTATTCATATCTGTCCGAAGATCGCCGCTTGATCGGCACGATTGATGCAAACCTCGAAACCTGCACAGGCTGATTAACCTAGCACTTGGCTGAGTTCCCTGATGATCTTGCGTCTAATAGCGTCGGGGTATTCGCGGTGCGTGCGCGCCGTAATCACAAAGCCATCGCGGGTGATGATATGCCTTTGGAAAAAGGTTGTGATGGCGACGCCCATCGATTCAATCGCGATCCCATTGATCGTGATCCCGCGGCGTTGGGCAAATTGCCGTGCTGTACCGCTATCCGATCCGGCATTCGGGGTGCCATCGCCAGAGACATCGATGACTTGCCGCTTACAGTCCGGAGCGCTGCGAAACAGGTCGACGGCGTAGTATATCGCCTCTGCGGGTGCTGTGTCGGACAGCACAAACGCGCGGGTCATCAAACGTGCGTCGGCGGACAAGCGTTCTGCGTCAAATTTCGTTCGTATTTGACGCCATGGGATGCTGAGTTCTTGGCGTTCCGCCCCTGACCATTGCATCACGGCGATTGCAACGTCTCCCGCGACCATTGCGTCAACGATTTCTGGGTCTAGTAGAGCGTCGGCCATACCATCGACCTGCAAACGGTATTCGGCAACATCGACGGAATTTGACACATCAATCGACAAAACAAGAGCTGTATCGCAAGCCATGCAGGGCGATGCAAAACCAAGACATGCGGCGATCAGACTAAGGATTTTCATCCCAACAGCCTGCGCGGGGTCGCTGAAATTTGCAACCTTCCGGTTTAGGCAGTGATCATGCGAGCTTCGTGGCGTTTGATCTGAAGGCGGGCAGAGGGGCCGTAACTGATCGGGCTCATTGCGACCTTTGGGAAGAGGCGGAACAATTCTGCTCGCGTCGCCGCAGACAGGGCATCAAGCGCCATCGCACCCGGATGGAAGCTTTCGGACCACGCGCCGTCGGCACAGATCACTTCGTGCCGTTCAAACGCGAGATGCACGTATGTGACCGTGTCGCGGTGGACCTGCCGGATGGTGGTGTCGTTGATCAGATGCTTGGCTGGGGCCAATGCTTCTTGTGCGCCGCTGGCCAGTTCGCAACGCCATCCGGATAAGAGCATCCGGTGTTGCGGTGACACTTCGAACGCGGCGTGCAGGCCAAGCGCATTTTCGGCAAAGCGGATTGGCGCGAGATCACCCAGAGCAGCAACCGTTGTCGTCCCAATCCATCGGATCGGCTGTGCACCATGATCGCGTGTGATGACCTGATCTCCCGTGCGCAGCGTTTCAATCGGGATTTCGCCGCGCGGTGTCAGGATCAGTGCGCCAGTCGTGAAACAGGCAACCGTTTCAATGTTCTGGAAGGTAATGCTGTCACCGGTTTCACTGCCGTCTGCATCCAGATAGACCACTGTTCCGTTGACTGCGCTCGGATCATCATTCTGATAATCGACGCGGAAACGGCTGCCTTTGATTGTCAGTGTGTCTTCGCCTGAGCCACCGCTTATTTTGGCGACATCAGCACCTGCCTCGACAGTGATGGTATCACTGCCGCTACCAAGAAAGACCTCGGGCGCGGACGTGTTTTCACCAAGGCTGACAGTGTCATCACCGGCCCCTGCACGGATACGCGCGACATCTGCAAAGTCATCAAGCGTGATTTCGTCGTTGCCGCTGCCGCCGGAGACGTCACCTAGGACTTCGCCATCGCCGCCGATATACAAAACGTCGTCACCGCTTCCAGTACGCACATCACCGGTGATCGTGCCGCTGGTCTGGGTGAAGGTGTCGTTGCCACTGCCGTGCTGTACGTTGCCGTTCACGATCGTGCCGCCGCGCACCGTAATTTCATCATCGCCAGCGCCGCCTTGCACCGTGTCGTCAATGCGTTGCGATACAAGATCGAAATCGTCGTCGAACCACGTTGTGTCCGGTGCGGCCGTATCAACTAAATCCATAGGTGCGGCCAGGAACGGATCGTCCTGCACCGCATCAACGCCCGTTGTGCGCATCAGGATATCGTTCAGCCCGCTTTGTTGTACCTCGGCGATGATGTCTTCGCCAATCGCCGGATCAAGCTGACCAAATTCCGGATCAGCGTCACGGATGCGGCTGAACTGGTCCGCGACGATAAACGTAAACGTCGGACCTAGTTGCGTGTCGCCGATCGAATCCTCGGCCAATCCACCAACCCACAGATCAACGTCATGGACCGTATCGTAAACTTCGGCCAAGGCGGCTTGTTGGTCTGGGTCGGAAGTGATGATCGAAAAGTCGTAAGGATCGAGCGTGTCCGGATCAATATCACCGAGCAGAGCGGCACGGGTGTCCACGTAGCTTTGCAGGCCATGATCTTGGCCGCGCAACAGGTTCAATGCCACAAGGCTGAACCCTGAAAGACCATCGGGCGACGACAAAAAGAAGTTCAGGTCATCCACAACTTTGGTGTCGAATTCTTGCGCGTTGCTGGTCAACTGGCCGCGCAGGATCGCATCCAGATCGCCGTCTTTCAGCGGATCGGCGTTAAAGAACGCGTCCATAATGGCCAGATCACCATCTTCGGTATCGGTGCCATCGGCGTTGATGCGGGGCAGGGTGCTGGACACCATGGTGTGTCCAAACCGGAACGCAGCCGTGGAAAACTCGACCGATATTTCACCCACGGCATCCGGATCATGACTGTCATAATCACCAGCGGCTTCACCGATCAGATGCGGCAGCCATTGTTCGTAAGTGATTGACTGCAATTCATAAGTAACGATCTGGCGTGCTGCATCAAACAGCTGATCATCCGTCCAATCGGGATGTTCTTCTGCCAATCGTTCGGCCCAATAGTTATGTTCACGCGCCATGACCGTGTGCATCGACGCAAGTGCCGGATTTTCGTTGGCGCGAATGTCGCCCGATAAAAAGACCGGATCGTCTGAATGAATATCACCCGCCATGAAACTATCGGGATCAGCCAACGGCATAAGCCCGTCATCGGATGCGGGATCGTCCGACATCCGGAGTTTCCCACCCTCAAAGCTGCGCAAATCTGCGGTGCGTTCTTCGGTTGATCCATAGACTTGGCTGCCGTCGATCTGCCACGAAATGGCATTCGTCGGCACGCGTGCGCCGTCCTCGCCGATCTCATACACGGACCGCGCGAGAGGGGCGACAAGCCCTTCAGCGGTCAAAACCTCTGCGTGGCTTTCTAGGGATAGCGTAATGTCGTGGTCCAGAAACTGACCCCACGCCACAAACATATTGCTTAGCCCCGCCGCATTTGGCGTGTCACCGTCTTGGTCAAACAGATTGGCCGAAATCGCGACTGGATCGGTGCCGCCGACAGCTTCGCCGACGCCGTCAGCATAGTTTGCTTCGGTCAAACGGATTTGTGGCTTTGGATCGTGGGTAAAGGGCATGGAACCGGTCACACTTGTTAACGTGTCCCATAGGTTTCACGATTCTGTGTTGTGACAAAGGGCTATGTGGCAGAAAAAAGGCCTGATTATATGGCGTTAACCAGATAATCAGGCCCAATTCCTTGGATTGTTTCTAGTGTGGGATCAACCGCCCCAAGATCGGACAGGACCACAATCCATATGCACGAAATTAGAACCGGAATACCGACCGACACCACCGGCAGCACATGACCGTGCGGCACGCGCCATCTGCGCGGTAGAGCGGCTTTCCAAGCGCAGATCAGCGGCCTGACCTTGGATGTGCAGTGAATTGCGCGCCACGCCCGAAGACCGGCTGCGCAGCATCGCGTTCGTTTCAGGTGACCGGTAACCGGACAACAACATGTACGGTTCGTTTGCATCCAAAAGACGCAAAGACGCGGCCATGATATCGATGTTGCGGATATCGATATTGATTGTTTTGTTGTTACGCCAGTCGCGCATGAACGTGTTGATTTCAGCCAGCGCTTCACCAACGTATTGGCCTTCGATCCAGTAGATCGTGTCCATGCGTTCGCCGGTACGCCCGGAATACATCCGCAAGCGGCGTACGTCGCCGCCACCGCGCAAGAATCCTGCTGCATTTGAATAGGTTGGTGCCGCTGCTACAGCTGTTGCTGCAAACGCGCGAAGCACGCCGCGTCGGGTCATGCCCGATGTCGAAGTATTTGTCATATCTATGCGCCTGTCCCGTCGCTCGATCTGATGTCGGCTTTTCGCCGACGATGCACTGTTCCCCCAGATGCACGCACAACTTCTCACAAACCTGTCAGTCAACCAAGTGCTTTGTGTCGAAATGGCCATAATTGATCCAAAATAGGCGAATTTCGGCCAATTGAACGGATCAAACATTGGACGTGTCATTTTGATCACGTCTAGTGCCGTCAGGCATACGGATGTTTTCAACGTGATTAGACACCTACAACATATTGTGCGTACACAGTTGGATAACGCTGCCCGCGGCAATAATTTCGGGCAAAAGACGAGTATTCTAGGGGGAATAATGGGTCGGTTTATCGATTTCGCTGGCGCGCGGTTGCGTCGTTTTGGATGTGTTGTAAGCGTTGTCGCACTGGCCGGAACTGCCATTCCTGCAAGCGTTCAGGCACAAGTTACTGCTTTTCGCCAAGCCGTTGCTGAAACTGCGGCGCGTGACGATGATGTGGCTGCGTTTTACCGGTCTCGTAATTTCGAAGGGATTTGGAGCGGCGATTCGGCGATGGGGCACCGCAACGCGTTGTTGTCCGCGCTTGAAAATGCAGGTCACCATGGCCTGCCCACGAACCGCTATGATGTCGCGTCCCTAATTGCACAAATGCAATCTGCACGGACACCAGCAGAGCTGGGTGAGATCGAAGTGCTGTTGACCAAGACGTTCTTGCAATACGCCCGCGACGTCCAATCCGGTGTGTTGCGTCCAAAGTCGGTTGATCCGATGATTGTCCGTGAAGTAACCTATACGCCGCGTGTCGATCTTCTGACGGAATTCCGCAGCAGCAACCCTACGACTTTCCTGCGGTCATTGCCGCCAAGCACACCAGAATACACGCGATTGGTTGCTGCAAAATTGCGTTTGGAAACCCAACAAGCGACAGGCGGTTGGGGTCCGGTAGTGAACGCTGAAAAGCTGGAAGCAGGGGCCACTGGTACAGAAGTCATCGCCTTACGGAACCGTTTGGTTGCGATGGGATATTTAGAGCGGTCTGTCACCGCAACCTATGATGCGCAGATCGTCGAAGCTGTTCGTGCATTTCAGCGCAGTCATGGTTTGCAAGAAGATGGCACTGCTGGTCCGTCTACAATCGCGGAAATTAACCGCCCGATTAGCGAACGACTTCAGTCGATTGTGGTCGCGATGGAACGCGAACGCTGGTTCAGCCAAGACAAAGGCGACCGCCATGTTTGGGTGAATCTGACTGATTTCTCAGCGAAGGTCGTTGATTTTGGCCAAGTTACATTTTCGACACGTTCCGTGATCGGGGCCGTCGATCCGGACCGTGAAACGCCCGAATTTTCCGACATCATGGAATATATGGTGATCAACCCGAGCTGGTACGTCCCACGCTCTATCGTCACAAAGGAATACCTACCGCAGATGCAGCGTAACCGTGGTGCTGCTGGTCATTTGCTGATCACGGACCGCAATGGCCGGACGGTGAACCGTGCGAATATCGACTTTAACCGTTACAACGCGCGTAACTTCCCGTTCTCGATGCGCCAGCCTCCGTCGAACCGGAACGCCCTTGGTTTGGTGAAGTTCATGTTCCCGAACCAATACAATATCTATTTGCATGACACGCCCGCCAAAAGCCTATTTGGCCGCGAAGTTCGCGCCTACAGCCACGGCTGTATCCGTCTGAACGATCCGTTTGATTTCGCCTATGCATTGCTGGCGAAACAGTCTGATAACCCCGAAGAATTGTTCCAGTCGCGCTTGCGGACGGGCAATGAATCGCGTGTGACGTTGGATGAAGCTGTTCCTGTGCATTTGGTGTACCGAACCGCGTTCACGACGAACACGGGCGACGTGGAGTTTCGTCGCGACATCTACGGGCGTGACCGTAAGATCTGGAATGCACTGACCCGCGAAGGGGTGGTCGTTCCCGGCGTTCAGGGCTAAGTCTGTCCCACGACCTCCAAGCTGGGTCAAAGGGCAGGGATAGATGACACAAACGATTGCAACGATCGCACAGGCGCTTGGTGCTCAGGTTCTGGGCGACGGGACTGTGGCTGTTCAAGGCCTGTCAGAGCCCGCGTCAGCAGGGCCGGATGATCTGGCCCTTGCGATGTCGCCGCGTTATGGCGAGGCGCTGAAAACAAGTGATGCGGTTGCTGCAATCGTCTGGGCGGATGCCGATTGGCAAGCGCTTGGTCTGAAAGCGGCGATTGTTGTGCCCCGTCCGCGTCTCGCAATGTCAGTCCTGACCCAGATGATGGACAAGCCGTTGATCGGGCAGGGCATCCATCCGTCTGCGATCATCGATCCATCTGCCACTATCGCTGAAGGCGTTTCTATTGGACCGTTCTGTGTGGTTGGTGCAGATGCAGTCATCGGGGCTGATACAACGATTGCCGAACATGTCAGCATCGGGGCTGGTGCAATGGTTGGCGCGCGCGGTGAAATACATGCGGGCGTACGGATTGGACGAAATGTGCGGATCGGGGATCGGGCTATTTTGCACCCCAATGTTGTGATCGGTGCGGATGGATTTTCATTCGTCACCGCAACACCTTCTATTGCTGAAATCGGACGACGGACACTGGGCAAGACGGCTTTTGAAGCGTCAGATGACGCCATCCAACATCGTATTCATTCACTTGGATCGGTCGTCTTGGGGGATCATGTCGAAGTTGGTGCAAACGCGACAATTGATGCTGGCACCATTCGTCCGACGCAAGTTGGACGCGGCACGAAGATCGATAACCTTGTGCAAGTTGGGCACAATGTCATTGTCGGCGAAGATTGCCTTTTGTGCGCGCAAACGGCTGTGGCTGGGTCTGCTGTGATCGGAGATCGGTCAATCTTAGGGGGAAAGTCTGGTGTCGCTGATAACATTTCTATTGGATCCGATTGCCTGCTTGGTGGCGCCGCGATTGTGCTGGGCAATACACCTCGTGGCAGCTTTATGATGGGCTATCCGGCCAAGCCGATGCTGACGTTCCGCGCTGAACAACGGGCGCTGCGTGATGCGGCCCAAAACGGGGCCCGTCGTAATCTTGTTTCCAAACCAAGTGATGATACATAAGCGCAAAGTCAGAACGAGGTCGGTCCGTGAATACCCAAGACAAAGTCATCGCTATTATCGCCGAACAAGCTTTGATGGACCCGTCTGATATCAAACTGACTGATACGCCGGAATTGCTTGGGATCGATAGTATGGGGCTGGTTGAAACCATCTTCGGTATCGAAGAAGCTTTTGATATCGCCGTTCCATTTAACGCGAACGAACCATCGGAAAGCGATTTTGACATCTCGGATGTCGCGGCCATCATCAAGGCGGTTGACCGTCTTGTGACAGAGCAGGCCTAGCCTATGCGCCGTGTGGTGATCACGGGTGCTGGCACGATTAACCCATTGGGTCATGATGTGGCGTCTACAATGGACGCAATGCGCGAAGGACGCTGCGGTATTGGTCCACTGGATATCCGTGACGTTGATCGGTTGCAGATCAAGATTGGCGCACAGGTGCGTGGCTATGACGAAGCGGACCATTTTGATCGCCAGAAACTGACGCTTTACGATCGTTTTACCCAATTTGCGCTTTTGGCTGCAGATCAGGCGATTGCGCAGTCAGGCATGAACTTTGATGGCGAACTGTCTGATAAGTCAGGTGTTATTCTCGGCACGTCCGGCGGTGGATTGAATACCCAAGACGACAATTATCGCGCCGTTTATGAGGACGGTAAAAACCGTATCCATCCGTTTATCGTGCCACGTCTAATGAACAACGCGGCTGTGTCCCATGTGGCCATGACCCATAATCTGCGCGGTCCCAGCTTCACTGTTGCGACCGCATGCGCGTCATCCAATCACGCAATGGGACAGGCGTTTAACATGGTCCGGTCCGGGATGGCTCCGGTCATGGTTACGGGCGGATCAGAGGCGATGCTGTGCTTTGGCGGGATCAAAGCATGGGAAGGTTTGCGGGTCATGTCAAAAGACGGCTGCCGCCCGTTTTCAGCCAATCGTAACGGCATGGTCCAAGGCGAAGGGGCGGCTGTGTTTGTGTTTGAGGATATGGAACACGCTCAGGCCCGCGGTGCTGACATTCTGTGTGAAGTCGTGGGTTTCGCCATGTCTTCCGACGCATCTGATATCGTGGTGCCGTCACCGGATGGGGCCGCGCGTGCGATTGCCGGTGCGGTACGGGATGCGCAGGTCGATGTCGATGCTGTTGGCTACATCAATGCCCACGGGACCGGCACGACCGTGAACGACAAAACGGAATGTGCCGCGATCAGGGATGTGTTTGGTACGCATGCGGACAACCTGATGATATCATCCACGAAATCGATGCATGGTCATCTGATCGGCGGTACGGGTGCGGTTGAACTTTTGTCCTGCATCATGGCCGTGAAGGACGGTGTCATCGCACCGACGATTGGATTTGAGACGCCTGATCCGGCGTGTGATTTGGATGTCGTGCCGAATGAAGCGCGGGGAGCAAAAGTTGATGTCGCTTTGTCCAATGCATTTGCATTTGGCGGCCTGAACGCTGTTATCGCTGTCAAAGCCGCATAAGAAAGGGCGCCGCAGATTTCTCTGGGCGCCCATCTATCAACCGTAAAACTTAGATTACTCGGACAAGCCGTCGTAGCCTGCTGTAAAGCCGCTTAACGAAACGTTCAGCTCAACTGCTTCGTCAGGTGCTGCTGCTGGGACCATCACGATGGTCGCCGCGTTGCCGCGTTTGAATTGTGCGACTTCTTCTGCTGTGAAACCCACGCGGGCCACGCAGCCTGCGGTGTTACAGAATGTGAACGGGTAACGACGTGCCGCACCGCCATCAACTGACAGGGTCAGCTGCTGTGTCAGAAGCGTTTCAAGTGGTGCGACGATTGTTGCACCAGCTGCTGCACGACCGGACCCTTCCAGCGGGAAGATGCTGATTTCAGCGACAGAATTGCCAGACGCGTCGTTCAACAACTGATACAGCTGGCAAGGATCGGCATTGCCGGGTTCAGATTTCAGGCAACGGTACACCCAGTCACCGGATTCCCCACGCACGTAAGGTTGGCCAACTGCAAGATCATCAACAGTTGGTTCTGCGGCGTCATCAAGCAACGTACCCAATGACAGGCCGTCAGCAGGATCAGCTTCAACCGCTGGTGCGGCTTCTTCGGTGGTGGCGTCGTCGGTCGCAGTTTCTTGTGCGAATGCAGGTGTCGCCAACATCAAGGCGACCAAAAACGGTGTAGCGGTCTTCAACATGAATATCAGTCCATTGGTTTTAGTTGACTCGGATTAGCACGGTAAAACACGGGTGTCAGGGGCAAAACCGCCCAAAGCGGCAAAGGTCTGCTTATATCCACCTGCGCAACTTACATGGGTCAAGAAAAAAGGGCCCCTGCAGCGCAAGGACCCTTCTTCTATGTCTCCCTGTCGGACTTTGCCGACTTATTACGCGAACGCTACGGAATGACGCACAGATCGTCAACTGGATAGTTCGAAAAATTGAGTAAAACGGGGGATTAAGCCCAAAAAAGCCGTGCCCGAAGGCACGGCAAGTCTGACAGGGAGTCAAGCGCCGCGCATCTGGGAGGGGGGAGTGACGGCAGCGCTACATTAGACCTAGCGCAAACTAGTTAAGATTGTATTTTGTCTCAGCACAAAAGGAGTACTTGGCGGATGTCTGACAGAATTTTTATTGGTGGCGGTGGTCAAGACTACGCTGAAGCGCAATCCTTGTTGCTTGATAAGTCAAACCGTCATGGTCTGATTGCGGGTGCGACTGGCACCGGCAAAACCGTGACGCTTCAGATTTTGGCCGAAGGGTTTGCCGCCAATGGCGTGCCGGTGTTTTTGTCGGACGTGAAGGGTGATCTGTCCGGCCTTGCCGCGTCGGGCAGCGCTGAGTTTAAATTGCATGATGCGTTCATGAAACGCGCCGCGACGATCGGCCTTGATCTGCAATACGACAAGTTTCCGGTCACGTTCTGGGATCTGTTTGGCAAACAAGGCCACCCGATCCGCGCGACAGTCGCCGAAATGGGGCCGCTGCTGTTGTCCCGATTGATGGAACTGACGGACGTCCAAGAAGGTGTGATGAACGTCGCCTTCCGCGTCGCCGATGAGGAAGGTCTGCCGCTGCTCGACCTAAAAGACCTGCAAGCGTTGCTGGTCTGGGTCGGACAAAACGCGTCTGATCTTTCATTGCGCTACGGCAACGTATCAACGTCATCTGTGGGGGCGATCCAACGACAGTTGCTTGTGTTGGAAAACCAAGGTGGGTCTGCACTGTTTGGCGAACCTGCGCTCGATTTGCACGATCTGATGCGCACCGATACGGACGGGCGCGGTATGATCAACATCCTCGCGGCAGACCAGTTGATGGCCAGCCCGCGGCTTTACGCGACATTCCTGCTTTGGCTGCTGTCCGAATTGTTCGAAGTCATGCCGGAGGTCGGCAACCCCGATAAACCCAAGCTCGTGTTTTTCTTCGACGAAGCCCATTTGCTGTTCGACGACGCGCCCAAAGCGCTGGTTGATAAGGTCGAACAAGTTGCCCGCCTGATCCGGTCCAAAGGTGTGGGCATCTATTTCATCACACAAAACCCTGCCGACGTGCCTGACGATGTGTTGTCACAGCTGGGCAACCGTGTGCAGCACGCGCTGCGGGCCTTCACTGCGAAAGATCGTAAAGAACTGAAATTGGCCGCGCAAACCTATCGCGACAATCCGGCATTCGATACGGCAGAGGCGATCCAGGAAGTCGGAACAGGCGAAGCGGTCACATCGATGCTCGACGCAAAGGGCATTCCCATGATCGTGGAACGGACGTTGATTCGCCCGCCGTCTTCGCAATTGGGGCCATTGTCCGCAAACGAACGCAAGGCAGTGATGAACGCGTCACCAATGGCGGGCAAGTACAACACAACCATCGACCGCGACTCTGCGCATGAAATGCTGACCAAACGCGCGGCAGATGCAGCAGCCGAAGCGGAAAAGGCGGAAGCCGAAGAAGAACGTCTGGAAGAAAAAGAACGCGAATTTAAAGCGGCACGGCGTTATTCGGGGAATGGAACCAAGGGGCGTTCAACCTCAAAACGGTCCACCAAAGACAACAGCTTTGGCGGGGCGTTGGCATCGGTCGTGGCAAAAGAACTCAAAGGCACCACTGGCCGCCGTTTGGTGCGTGGTATCTTGGGCAGCCTGTTCAAAGGGCGCTAACCCTTTGGTCCATAAGACAGACAATTTCCGCCGGAGGCATCACTTAGGTGCCACCGACGGAAAAGTCATTAAAGTGGCCGGATCTTCAGCTCGGCGATCCGGTTTTCTTCTTTGCTCACGACTTCAAACCGGAAGCCGTGGAAACTGAATACCTGACCTTCAATCGGGATCATCTGCGCTTCGTGGATGACCAGACCGGCCACTGTGTTGGCCTCTTCGTCGGGCATGTTCCAGTCGTGGGCGCGGTTCAAGTCGCGGATTGTCATACTGCCGTCGACAAGATAGGTGCCGTCGGCACATTTCTCGATCTGGTGGTCTTCGTCTTCGTCGAATTCATCGGCAATCTCACCGACGATTTCTTCCAAGATGTCTTCCAGCGTGATCAAGCCCTGCAGGCCGCCGTATTCGTCCACAACGAGCGCAAAGTGTGCT
Source organism: Rhodobacteraceae bacterium S2214 (assembly GCA_025141675.1). Taxonomy (NCBI): domain Bacteria; kingdom Pseudomonadati; phylum Pseudomonadota; class Alphaproteobacteria; order Rhodobacterales; family Paracoccaceae; species Rhodobacteraceae bacterium S2214. The sequence goes on along the minus strand of CP081161.1, from coordinate 2,291,297 downwards.
TTACGCAGCAAGAACTGGCGCATCTGATCGTCCAGCGTTGTGGTTTCAGGCACAAAATACGGGTCCATTGCGACCGACATGATGTCGAAGGATTGCAATGCTTTTTCCGTGTTTTCGTCACTGGTCAGCAAATTATATAGCGCCCGCGACAGGTCTTTGGCGTGGATCACGCCGACGATATTCTCGGGATCGTCACGGTAGATCGGGTGGCGCGTGTTTTTGGACTGTAGGATTTGCGCCAGGATTTCTTGGGCGGGAAGGGCCGCATCAACCATCTCAATATTGGAACGGTGGAGCATGATTTCCTCAACCGCGCGTTCGTTCAGATCAAGCGCGCCCAAAATTCGGTCGCGGTCTTCTTTTTCGACGAACCCTTCTGAATGGCCAAGTTGCAAGGCACCTGCGATTTCTTCGCGAACCGCAAGGATGTGGCTGTCTGGGTCTGTTTGCACACCGAACAGGCGCAAGATTGCGCGGACAAGCACACGCACCATCGCAACGATGGGTGAAAAGATCAGCACCACAAATGCAATCGGGCGCGCCACACGGGATGCGACCAGTTCGGGGTTCGTGATCGCGTAGGTTTTGGGCAGTACCTCGGCGAAGATCAGCACCAGTAAGGTCATGATCAGGGTCGCTGCCGCTACGCCGTTTTGGCCAAAGACCTTGGTCAGCACGGCGGTTGCAAGCGATGTCGCCAGAATGTTCACGACGTTGTTGCCCAGCAGAACCGACCCGATCAGCCGTTCGCTGTCGTCTGTCAGGTCCAATGCGGTTTCAGCACCCTTCGATCCACGATCCGCAGCAGAGCGTAATTTGCCCCGTGATGCGGCGGTAAGAGCAGTTTCTGACCCAGAGAAAAAGCCTGACATGGCAAGCAAAACTAAAATAGCGGCCGCAGTAATCCAAAACGCGGCGTCAAATGTCGAGGGGTCCATTGCTCTCTTTCAATAATAGGGTGGTGGGAAAGTAAGGGTTACAGGTCTGACGATCAAGACGCATCGTCATCCTTCGTTGTTTTGGCCTTTGACAGCGGGTGGTGTTCCATCACCAGAGCGGTCAGCCGTTCGTCAACTACATGCGTGTAGATTTCCGTGGTGGCCACATCCGCATGGCCGAGCATCGTCTGGATCGCCCGCAGATCAGCGCCACCTGCCAACAGATGCGTGGCAAAGGCATGGCGCAGCGTGTGAGGTGTAACTTTGTCGGGCGAAACCCCCGCTGTGACTGCAAATTCCTTGATCATGCCAAAGAAGCGATGCCGCGTCAGATGACCGGCCTTGGACCGAGATGGGAACAGAAATTTCGATGACGGTTTACCAAGCGCGCGTGCCGCGTCGTCGGCTTCATCCCATGCGACTAGCCATTCTGCCATCGCAGCTTTGGCTGGGGGTGACAGAGGGACCATACGTTCTTTGCCGCCTTTGCCGCGAACCAGCAGCATCGCAGGATCGCCACGCGCTGACGTCACCGGCAGCGTTACCAGTTCAGTCACCCGCATGCCCGTGGCATAGAGCAGTTGCATTAGGCAGGCATTGCGCTTGCCTTCTTTCTTATGGGCCGCAGCGGCAGAGATCAGCGCATCAACTTCTTCAATCGATAACGTCTTTGGCAGTGATTTCTTCTTGCCGGGGCCCTTGATCTGGATGGCGGGATTGTCCGCGCGCCAGCTTTCCTCGAAGGCAAACCGGTACAATTGCTTGATTGCAGACAGGCGGCGTGCGCGCGTCGATGCGGATAGCCCTTGGGTGTCACATTCGATCAAATAACCTTCAACGTCGTCTTGGGTCGCGGTTGCAAAGTGTTTGCCAAGCGGTGTCAGCCACCCTGCAAAATCCTTGAGGTCATTTGCGTAGGCCAGTTGCGTGTTTGTCGCGGCATCAAGTTCGGCGGCCTGCGCTTCTAGAAATGCCTGCACCCAGTGCATCATCGGGCGATCAGCGGGGGTCATGTTGGCCGCTCTAATAGCAACAATTGCAGGCCTGCACGGCGTGCGACATCTTCCAATCCAACAGATCGCAGGAATGAAAGGGCTTCGGTCAAGGTCTGATAATCGCCCGACATGCCCACATCAACCAAGGCGATAGATCGCAGGATCGCTTCGCCCAATTGGCCGTTATCAACCATGTCTTTCAACGCATCAGGGGCGCTGACGTCGCCAAACGCATCCGCAATAGCGCGGCGCAGTGGATCGTTCGCTTCAACGCCCTGAGGAACACCGCGCGCAAGTGCCACAAGGAACGCGTCACCATCGCTGCGGGCAATGGCCGTGGCCTCATACGATGATGACAACAGGCCGACGGCCGCGGCGACTTCTGCGGCTTCCCCATCAAGGGGCACATTAACTAAATCGGGACCGTAGTTTTGTGCAAAGGCGATTTCCGTCTTTACGAATTTCATCGCGTCCCAAGCAGCAGGCAAGGTCGCGGCAATCGCGTCTGGATCGTTATCCCGGATGGCTGTGTCGAAATCCTGTATCGCATCCGCACGGTCCCACACCCCGCCAGAGGCCGACGGCCGCCGCGACGTATACAGCGCGAACAAGACATTGCCCGCGATGGCACCATGGCGAGCGAGGCGTTCGGCGGCTTCCAGTTGGCTTTTCCAACCGACCTGATTGCGCAGGTCTGCATGGGCAAAGGCACGGGGCAGACGGTTTGTCGTCATCCGCTCACCAATTGCTTCATAAAGGCGAAACACCAGCGGGCTGATCCGTTCGGGCGTGCCAAGTGGCGGTTCACCTTCGTAAAGTTCAGGATCAAGGAAGCGCGACAGCAGTGCTTCTTCATCTTCCGAAATATCGCCCAACACGCGATGCGTATTCAAAGACAATGCCGCCGCATTCCAGTCGCCGCCACGGGCAAGGCAGAAAATGCGGGCGGCATAGGTTGGGGCCACGTCAATGCGGGCCTGCAAGGTGCGGCAGGCCATGTCTTCTGATCCGGTCAGCAGGGCCACATCAAACCAACGGCGGAAAAGATCGGGCGTATCGGCACCGGCCTGTTCCAGTAGGGCTTGGGCAGGTTCAATCGCACCGATATCCAGCAGTTTATCAACACGAGCTTGGAACAAACCGCCAGCAGCCGACGCGCCTAACGGCGGATCAGCCTCAGCCATCAACAAGGTCTTCAGCAAATCCTGCATGGCCGGCAAGCCATCGGTCTGTTGGGCTTGGAGCAATGCGATTAGCGTTGCTTCTTCGCTCGCGGACCAAAGCGTTGCGGGCAATCCAGTCAGATCGGATGACAACAGGCCAATCGGATCAGGTGACGGTCCGTCAAGCGGGGTCGTCGTAACGGATGGTGTCCCTGCGCCGGATGCAACAGGCGCTTCATCGCGAACGACAGGTGCCGTTGGTAGGCGGCGTGTCGGAATTTTTGCGGGTTCAACGCTTTGGGATAGCCAATCAATGGCTGACAAGGGTTCAGCCGATTGTGCGTGAACCTGAGGTCCTAATGTGGCGGCAAACGTGCCAAAAACAAATGTAAGAACAACAGGTTTCATATCACTCCAGATCCAACGTCACAGGTTCCACGACCTGAACCCGTGGTGGGGCAAAATCACCGGGGAAGAATATCGGACCTACGTATGCGTAGCCGATCAAGCCGATCGCAGCCAGAGCTGTCAAAAATACCAGTGCTTTGATCAGTCGCCACATAGATTGCCTCGAAATTGTGTTAATTGCCCAATGTTACGGTTATCGACCCGCATTTGCTTGCGTTTATATATGGCCTTTTCGGCAAGATCACGCCATTGAATGATATAAATCATGATTAAGCGGGTCACAGCCGATGACCTGCCTGACTATACAGCGGACCAGACATGTCTCAAGCCACTGAAGATGCATATTGCCTGAAAAAGACTGTTGTTCTGGTTGGAATGATGGGATCGGGAAAAACGGCCATTGGCAAGGCGTTAGCGGCCCAGCTTAATGTGCCCTTTCTGGATAGTGACGCTGCTATCGAAGAAGCCGCCGCAATTTCAATCGCCGAGATTTTTGAGCGCGACGGTGAAGCCTTTTTTCGGAAACGCGAGGCCGAAGTGATTGATCGGTTGTTGGCAGGCGATCCGTGTATTCTGTCTACAGGCGGCGGCGCATTCCTGACTGACACAGTGCGTGCCGCGATCGCAGATAAAGGGGCCGCCGTCTGGCTTGATGTCTCTTTGGGTATTCTGTGGGAACGGGTACGCAATAAGGATACGCGTCCGCTTTTGCGCACTGACAACCCACGCCAAACACTGTCCGATATTTTTGATGTCCGCGTGCCTGTATATGCGCAGGCTGGTATACATATCAAAATTACGGACAACGCATCCATCGAACAAACGACCGAAATGGTTGTGAATACCTTGTCTCAATACCCAGACCTGCTGGAGAAATTGTCATGACGACGACACCGCGTACCGTTTCCGTTGATTTGCCCGGCCGCGAATATGACATTCAGATTGGGCCGGGTGTATTGGCGCAAGCTGGGCCACGTATTGCCGAGATGACGCGCCGCCCGCATGTCACGATTATCACGGATGAAACCGTGGCGGGGCTGCACCTTGCGACCCTGCAAACAATTCTTGAGGCATCCGGTTTAACCTCTGCAGCGCTTGCCTTACCGGCAGGTGAAGCGACAAAATGCTGGGCTCAGCTGGAACGTTCGGTCGAATGGCTGTTGTCTGAAAAAGTTGAACGTGGCGATATCGTCGTGGCCTTTGGCGGCGGGGTGATCGGTGATTTGGCTGGGTTCGCAGCCGCAGTATTGCGGCGCGGGGTCCGCTTTGTGCAGATCCCGACGACGTTGCTGGCGCAGGTCGATAGTTCGGTTGGCGGCAAGACAGGCATCAACTCTCCGGCAGGCAAGAACCTGATCGGCGCATTTCATCAGCCAAGTTTGGTGCTTGCGGATACTGATCTTTTGTCAACGCTGGAAAAACGCGATTTCCTTGCGGGGTATGGCGAAGTTGTCAAATACGGCCTGTTAGGCGATGCGCTGTTCTTTGATTGGCTGGAAAGCAATGCGCCAGGCATGGCGGGCGGCGATATGGCGGCACGTGTACAGGCGGTGACGCGGTCGTGTGAAATGAAAGCCGATATCGTCAAGCGCGACGAGACTGAGCAGGGGGATCGTGCCCTGTTGAACCTTGGACACACGTTCTGTCATGCTCTTGAAGCCGCGACTGGGTATTCTGATCGGTTGCTTCACGGCGAAGGTGTCGCCATCGGCTGCGCTTTGGCGTTTGAACTGTCATCTCGTCTGGGCCTGTGTAGTCAGGAAGACCCAAGCCGCGTGCGCGCGCATCTCAAAGCGATGGGTATGAAGACCGATCTTGCGGACATACCGGGCGATTTGCCAGGGGCCGAGGCGCTTTTAGATTTGATGGCACAGGACAAGAAGGTGCTTGATGGCAAATTGCGGTTCATCCTCGCGCGGGGTATCGGCGATGCGTTTATTACCAGTGATGTACCATCCGATGCAGTGCTGAAGGTTCTGAAAGACCAACTTTAACCCAGCCTAATTGCGCTCTAAAAGCCCGCGTTTCGTGTCCTGCCATTCTGTCGGTAACGCTTGCAAAGCGTGACCAACGAGGGTCACTTCGCCTGCGCGTGCTGCGACCGACAAATCTGACAGGGTTTCGGCAAATGCTTTGGATTGGAACGTAGCGGCGCTGCCTGCGATTTTGTGGGCTTGATCGGCGATGTCGTCTAACGGCAAGCTAGACGTCTGGGACCATTCCACAAAACTGTCGGTCTCAGATATAAACCGCTTGAGCATTTTGCCGTAGGCTTGTGAACGGTACACATCGCCTTGATCCCGCGTTTCAGCATCAGGCACATTTTGCAGTTCGGTCGATCTAAGAACGTCCAAAAGGCTGTTCTTTGACAGCGGTTTTGTCAGCGTTGCGACCATCCCATCTTCTTTGAATGCCGCTTGGTCTTCGGGCAGCGCGTGCGCGGTAAGGGCGACAATCGGGGTTTGCGCAGACTTGCCATGGCCAGAACGGATTTTGCGTGCGGCAGTGCGACCATCCATCACGGGCATGCTGATATCCATGAAAATCAGATCAAAACGGATCTCGGCCGCGGCATCGACGCCTGATTTGCCGTTGTGCGCCTCGACGACTTTGTGACCAGCATTTTCCAACATTTCGCGGGCTAGGATCCGGTTAATATCGTTATCATCAACCAACAGGATCGAAAGGATGGGGCTTGGTGGGATTGTATTGGGTGTGGCATAGACATCCACCGGCTTTTCGGCTTCTGGCATCGGCAATATGACTTTGAATACACTGCCTTTCCCAACTTCCGTGTCCACCGAAATGACACCACCAAGCGCATCTACAAACCGCTTCGCAATGCTCAGGCCCAAGCCGGTGCCGCCGACTTCGCGATCAAATGCTGCGTTACCGGTGACAAAGTCGTCGAAGATACGATTTGCCAGATCTTCGGTCATGCCGGGACCGGTATCTTGGATGCAAAATACGATGTTGTCTGACGAAGTCGCGTTATCGTCGCCGATTTCAGCTGTCACAAGAACCTCGCCAGCGCGGGTGAATTTTACGGCGTTACTGATCAGGTTGATCAAGACTAGCTGTACCCGATCCGGATCGGACAACACCCAGTCGCGGCTTTCACCGATCCAGTGCCACCTTAGCGTGGTATCCGACGACACGGCCATTGCGCTTTGGTTATCAATGATATCCTGAACCAGAATGCTGATATTCATGGGGCCAGTCGTGACCTGCAGTTTGCCCGCGTCATAGCGCGTAATATCCAGCACATCTGAAATATGGCTCATCAGCAATCGACCAGAGGTTTCCATATTACGCATGTAGCGATCTTGCTGAGATGTCAGTTCGGTATCCTGCATCAGCGCCAGGTTACCCAGTAGCCCGTTCAATGGTGTGCGGATTTCGTGGCTCATCGTCGCTACAAAATCAGTCTTGATCTTTTCTCCCTCAAGGGCCGCATCACGGGCTGTGACAAGTTCCTGTTCGGCGGCTACAACTCGAGAAACATCGCGCACGAAAACGACGTAGATTTTGCTGTCGTGAAGCTCTGCGGCTTGGATTGACAATTCAATTGGAAACACGCTGCCGTCTTTGCGTGATGCGTCCATACGGTGGCGGCCCGCACCGATCATGTGCTGAAGCCCGCCGCGACTGACCCGCTGTAGTCCGGTGCGCTGGTCATTCTGAACGGTCTTGGGGTTGATGATGTGGGCGACATCCTGACCGATGGCTTCGGCTGCTGCGTAGCCAAAAATTTTCTCTGCCGCTTGCGAAAACTCAATGATCTTGCCGTAATCGCTGCTCACGATGATCCCGTCCAATGACGTCTCGATCACTGTGTTCATGCGGGTCGCGATTTCTTTCTGCGCGCGTTCACGGATAATATTAATCGTATTCAATCGGTTGAGATATAAAATTGATGTGGCAAGCGCCCCGACAAACACCACCAGTGCCACGGCCAATTGCGCCAATGTCCCGGCTACGGCTTCGCGCTGTCGGTCCGCATTTGCAGCGAAAATCGACAGACCGGCGTTGGACAATCCCCGAACTGTGGTGCGTGCGTCCTGCGCGAGCGTTTTAAGGGCATCCCGTTGCGCGATGAAGTCTTCGTCGGATTGGTCAACAATCGCGACTGCGTCGTCCAAAAAGGCGCGGGTCAGGGCCAATTGCGCTGCGAATTGATCTGATTGGCGCAGTTTTTCATAAACTTCGGCGACTTCAATCGTATTCACGCGACTGTAAAAGACGTCAAATCGTCGTCTGATCCGGTCCGGTGGTTCTTCGAAAAGATTAACGGCGTTTACAAAATCGAGGAATTCAACCTCGGTCTGGGCTAGCGACCATTGCGCATTATCGGATCTTGCGGATCGCAGGCTTTGCATTTCGCGCGCAACATTGTTGGCTAACAAACCAATCGCGATAAGGGCGGCCAAACCGGCCAGACCCGCAAGGGTCCGACCGGTTCGGGTTCGTGTGTGAGTGGTTGCTGGCACAAGACCGCCCCAAAGGTTCAAGAAATATTTGTACCTACGGGGTTACTTGACGACAGCTATTCTGTCGAGTTGCCAGATACTGCGGGAATATATGACCTCGGATCGATATTCGGATGCGCTGTCATACGGGTAGATGATCCAAAGTGGCCCTTTATCACGGATCGACATGCGGTCGCCGTCCATCAAATAGGCCAGTATTGGCCCGCCTTCGATCGCGTCAGTCACTGGGATTTGTACTGAATAATCGTTGATTGCAGTTGCCTGCAACGATCCAGTTGTTGTCCCCAGAACATCGGCTAGTAAATGAAGCGAGACACCTTGGAATACACTGACACCATCCGTCCAAATGGTGCTGGTTTCTATTTGCGTGTCATCCAAGGCTTCCAACATGGCGTAATCGAATTGCAGCGTTTCGCCTACGTTGGTCTGTGCGATGTCGCCACCCACCGTGAGGATAACATCCCCGACCGGTGCCAAGAAATCTTCTGCAGTTGTAATTGTCGGTCCGCAAATGGCTGCAAAAGCGATGGGTAATAAAAAACGCACGGTAGTCTCTCTTCTATCGGTGCATGGACTTTGGCACCAAATCCGCAATCGGTAAAAAGAACTTTGGGATAAGGAGATACCCAGAAGGGTAGGTTTTGTAGGCGTAATCACGTTTTAGTTGATTGTATTTTTACTTTACCTCGTCATCGTTCTCAACGAAGATGTGGGATATCATTTGGTTGGCACATAGGTTGTAACGACAAAATAGTCGTGCATGCCTACCTAGAGTTGTATCGGTTTTATTTCCCCATGATGTTATTTGATGATTTGATGTATGTTCGTGTCGCGGACGCGGGTGTCGCTAAAGGATTGATATGAAAGTTCTTATTGCAGACGACCATGAACTCGTAAGGGATACCTTGGCGATGTTTCTGGACATCGAAGGTGGGATCGCCAGTGATCTTGCCGGTACATTTGAAGAAGCGACGCGGAAACTGGATCAGGATGGTCCGTTCGATTTGGTGCTTCTCGACTTCAATATGCCCGGTATGAATGGTCTTGAGGGGCTTAAGACGGCCATCGCGTCTGGTAGCGATCAGCGTTTTGCATTGATTTCAGGTGAAGCGACCCGCGAAATTGCCGAAGAAGCGTTAGAGCTGGGTGCAGCCGGTTTCATCCCTAAATCCTTGCCTGCCAAGTCGCTCGTGAACGCTGTCCGGTTTATGGCGATGGGCGAACGCTACGCGCCTGTCGAATTTATGACGGCTGAAGAACCCGCGACGCCGCATCCGATTGCTGATCAGCTGACGAAGCGCGAATTGCAGGTTTTGCGCGGTTTGACCGAAGGTAAAACGAACAAACAGATCGCCCGCGATCTGGAGGTGCAGGAACCCACCGTCAAACTGCACATCAAGAACACGTACCGCAAAATTGGTGCGCCAAACCGCACTGTCGCAGCACTTATCGCCCGAGAATCGGGTTTGTTCTGACGCTGGCTATCGAGCCAGAACCAAATCCGCTTTTAGTCCGCCCAAACGTTCGCTGTCGCCCAGCCGCAGCATGCCGCCATGCGTCCGCGCGATATCGCTGACAATCGACAGGCCAAGCCCCACGCCGCTGCCTTTGTTTTGGTTACGCGCTGGATCTAGTCTGACGAAGGGACGTGTCGCTTCATCGCGTTGATCTGCTGGAATACCGGGGCCATCGTCCTCAACCGTGAAGCGGACGCTACGGTCTGTGACGGACAGGCTGATCTCTGCGTTTTGGCCATAGCGCAGCGCATTACCGACAAGATTGTCCAGCGCACGCCGGATCGCATCGGGCCGCATCGCGATGCTTGTCCCTGCCGGAGCCGTTTCAATGCAGGTCAATGCAAGCCCGCTACGTTTCGCGTCTTCTATCACCGCATTCAGCAGATCAACCGGATCGCTCGGTTCCAGTACATCTGCGGCGTCGCTGCGTGCGAAATCAAGAAATCCGTCGAGCAACTGCTGCATTTCATCGACGTCCTTGATCAGCGGTTCGACGTCTTCGTTGTCCAGCATCGACAGGCCAAGCCGCATACGCGTTAAGGGCGTCCTCAGATCGTGACTGACGCCTGACAGCATCATCGTCCGGCTTTGCGTTTGGCGTTCAATCCGGTTGCGCATGTCCAGAAACGCCATGCCCGCAGCGCGGACTTCAAGCGCACCTGTTGGATTGAAATTGGTCATACGGCCTTTACCGTAATCTGTTGCGGCCGCGGCCATCCGTTTGATCGGGCGCAGCTGATTGCGCAAAAAGAAATAGGCGATGGTGGTCATGACTGCACCCATCACAACCATAATAACCAAGAGCTGATGGGGGTTAGACGCCGAAACACGGTTGCGGCGGAATGAAACCTCCAGCGGTCCTTTGTTTGTTTCTAGCCACAGCGTCACGACCCGCCGTTCCGCGAGCGAAATGCGCAGGACGTCGGGGACCTGTTCGCGCAGATTGGTGATCACTTTGCGACCCGTCAGGTCCTGAAACGGTTTAACATCGTCAGGCAGCATCGGGCTGGCGGGCAGGGTGGTTGTCAGCTCTAACCCCGTTGTTACGCGATCAAGTGCCACGCGGGCCGCTTCGTAATCGACAGCGCCGTTGACTTGGGATTGCAGGAATCGCAACTCAATCGCCATAGCACTGGTCATTGATTCCGTGACACCGTCAAAGTGGCGTTGAATAAACACCACCGACACGAGCAACTGCAGCGTCACAACCGGCAGCACCAAAATCAGGGCGGCGCGGCCATAAATGCCACGCGGCATTGCGTTTTTGATCCAACCTAGAAACATTGCAGCAGGCTAACCCGCCCAGCGCCAAACAAAAAGTCACAAGCGATGCCAGAATCGGATTTTCACGCCAAAGCCGGTCAACTTACGATGTTAGAACCAGACTTGGGTCTCGTTTTGGCGCCGAACCCGTCGCCCATGACTGGGCCGGGTACCAATACGTATCTTTTGGGCCGCGAAAGCCTTGCAGTCATTGATCCGGGTCCCGCAAGTGACGCGCATTTGGCAGCATTGATCGTCGCAATCGATGGTCGGCCTGTCAGCCATATTGTCGTCACGCATAGCCATTTGGATCATTCACCGCTCGCTAAGCCACTAGCCAATCACACTGGCGCGCCTGTTATCGCATTCGGGGACACCTATGCGGGGCGCAGTGCTGTGATGACGGCATTGGCAACGGACGGCATGGCTGGTGGCGGCGAAGGGCTGGATCACGACTTCGCACCGGATCAACTGGTCAAGGATGGCGATGTGATTAAAGGGCAGGGATGGGACCTGTCGGTAATCCACACACCGGGACATTTGGGGAATCACATCGCACTCGGGTGGAATGACGCGATTTTTGTGGGTGATTTGGTGATGGGCTGGTCGACGTCGCTGGTTTCGCCCCCAGATGGGGATATGACAGACTTTCTGGCGTCATGTGCGCGGCTGCGTGAAATCCCTGCAAGGGTGCATTATTCTGGCCATGGCGCGCCAATCACAACCCCGCATGACCGCCTAACCGAACTGATCAACCACAGAGAATCCCGCACCGCTCAAATTCTGGCGACGCTGCAAGACGGTCCGCACAGCGTCAGCCAAATTGTGACGGCAATCTATACTGATTTGCACCCGCGCCTTCATGTGATCGCGGGGCGGAACGTATTTGCCCATCTCGTTGATTTATATGTGCAAAATAAAGTGAGTGTTGATGGAAAGCTGCATCCTGAAGCCGTCTTTTCGTGGACTGACTGACAGGGAAATTGCAAGAAAAGTGAAAAAAGCAATTTAACCCTCTGGACGCGCCGAAAACGCATCGTTATAGACCGCGCATACAGTGTTCCGACGTAGCTCAGCGGTAGAGCAGTTGACTGTTAATCAATTGGTCGTAGGTTCGATCCCTACCGTCGGAGCCAAAGAATTCAAGGGCTTAGCGAGAAATCACTAAGCCCTATTTCTTTGGTATATTGCGCTAGTCCAGATTAAATCCCTTTGCGCGAATGAATGCCCCGAAATCGGCCCGCTCGGGGGCGCTGTATTGGCGAACCTTGTCCTTAGACCATCCGTATCCTGCTGCCGTTCCGAAACGCTCTTCATAGCGTTGTTGTGCGTAAGGCTGGGTCAGCGCGCGATCCGTATCATAGGCATTGACCGTCTGTTGAAGGTCCGTTTCGTGATACGTGTCCTGATGAACCGTCGCCGCCAATGGCAGACGTTTTGAAATCACCTTGGGTGCCGCTGGATATCCGACGGCTAAACCAGCCACTGGAAACACATGTTGCGGAAGATTCAAAAGCCGCGACACAGCCGCCGCCTGATCCCTGATTCCGCTGATAGGGCAGCACCCAAGCCCGATTGATTCCGCAGCCGTCACAAATGCGCCCAGCGCGATGGCTGCGTCTACACTCGCGTTGAAGAAAGCATCAAGGTGATCATTCGCGAAAGGAACATCGTGCCATGCGTGGTTCAGTCGTTGGCGCCGGTTATTTCCGCAGAAGACGGCGATCATCGGCGCACCCGTGACCCATGGTTGCGTCGTGACCATGTCGGCCAGTTCCTTGCGCGGCCCCGCAGATGTCATCAATACAATATCGCGCTGTTGCAGGTCGCTTTTTGTCGGGGATGACAGGGCAACGGCGCAAAGCGTTTCAAGCACCTCTGTTGGTACACGTTGATCTGCAAATGCGCGGCATGATCCACGGTCCGCCATACCTGCGAGAACCTCAGCACCCTGTAATTGATCAGGTACGTCCGTGTGATCCTGAAACCGAGACTGAAGGGCAGAGTGCAGGTCAGTTGTCATGCGTGGATGGCTTTCTGTCAGTAACGCTTACATTTTGATTAAGTGTTATGTGGATTTATAAAGCACAGCTATTTTGGTAAGTATGCAGCGCGGCTGACCAATTGGGAAGTGTAGGGCATGACACCATCGACGTTGAAAGTGACCATTGCGCGCGGTGCGGCGGGCGACGACACGTTTGATGTCCCTGCGGCGGCTAATCAAACCGTTCTGGATGTCGTGTCGTGGATACAGCAAAACGCCGATCCGACCCTAAGCTACCGGTTCGCGTGCCGCGTCGGCATGTGCGGAAGCTGTGCGATGATGGTCAACGGTGTGCCGCGCTGGACATGCCGGACGCATATATCGAAGGTTTTGCAGGGGGATACAGTATCAATTGGGCCGCTGCAGAACCTGCCTGTGATTAAAGATTTGGTCGTCGACATGGATCCCTTCTTCGACAAATGGATTGCGGCAGAAGGGGTGCACCACCCGACAGCGACGCGCGATGATCCCATTGCCCCAGTAGATGAAACATCTGCTGGACGTGTTGTCGCAAACGCCGGGATCGAATGTATCAACTGTTCCGTCTGTTACGCGGCCTGTGACACGGTGACGGGCAATGATGATTACCTTGGTCCAGCAGCACTTCAACGGGCGTGGACGGTGTTGAATGACGCCAAAGACGGGGATAAAGCGGCAATCCTTGATGCGGTTTCCGGTCAGGGCGGATGCCACAATTGCCATTCCATGGGGTCATGCACTGCTTATTGCCCCAACGACCTTGATCCGATGACGGCCATCGCCGGATTGAAGCGGGCCACAGCTAAATCCTTTTTCAAAAGGGGGCGCTGATGCTGACATTGCGCCTTTACATGTTGCAACGGATCACAGCGCTTTTGATGGCCCCGTTGGTTGTTGGACATCTGGCCGTGATGATCATCGCCGTCCAAGGCGGGCTGAGCACGGCCGAGATTCTGGGGCGGACCCAAGGCTCTGCTGCCTGGTTCATGTTCTATGGCACATTTGTTGTCGCCGTCTGCATCCACGCCGCAATCGGTTTGCGCGTCGTTGCGCATGAATGGGGCGGGCTAAAGGGTATTGTGCTAGACGTCTTGATGTGGATCACCGGTCTGGGGCTGTTTGCACTAGGCGCGCGCGCGGTCTGGGCAGTGACATTCGGAGCGGCGCTATGAAAATGCCGCCTCGTGCTCATCCACTTTGGCTTGCCTATATTTTGCATCGCGTCTCAGGCGTGGGGTTAGCTATCTTTCTGCCGCTGCATTTCTGGTTACTTGCGATGGCATTAAATGATCCGGCAAGGTTGGACGGTTTCCTGCAATTGACCGACTACACTGCTGTGAAGCTTGCTGAATTCGGTCTCGTGTTTGGGCTTGCGGTACATATGTTTGGCGGTTTGCGCCTTATGGCGCTGGAATGGCTACCGTGGAGCCCGCCTCAAAAGACATTAGCCGCGGGAGCAGCCGCCGCGTCATTTTTAGTCGCAACATTGTTCTTGATGAAGGCGCTGTAAAATGGGTTTGACCGACATTGACCGCCACGACACGGATATCTTGATCATCGGCAGCGGTGGCGCGGGTCTTTTCGCGGCATTGCACGCGCAGCAGACAGCGCCTGAGGGGACAAAGATCACAATCGCTGTGAAGGGGCTGATCGGGAAATGTGGTTGCACACGGATGGTGCAAGGCGGCTACAACGTGGCGATGGGCGGTGGCGACACAGTTGAACGGCACTTCATGGACACGATCAACGGGGGCAAGTGGCTCCCCAATCAGGACATGGCGTGGCGATTGTGTGAGCAGGCCGTTGTGCGGGTCCGTGAGTTAGAGAACGAGGTCGGATGCTTTTTTGACCGCAATCCCGATGGCAGTTTGCATCAAAAGGCATTTGCAGGCCAAACGGCGGATCGGACCGTCCACAAGGGTGATCTGACGGGCATCGAAATCATCAACCGCTTGATGGAAAAGGTGCTAGCGAGCGGTGTCGAGAAACTTCAAGAACACCGCGCGATTGGGCTGATCCCAACGAAAGATGGATCGGCGCTGGCGGGGGTCTTGTTTATCGACATGCGCACCGGCGGGTTCCGCTTGGTGCGGGCCAAGACGGTGCTGATGGCCACGGGTGGCGGGCCTTCCATGTACAAGTACCACACACCGAGCGGCGACAAGACGATGGATGGCTTGGCGATGGCGCTGCGTGCGGGGCTGAAGCTGCGCGATATGGAAATGGTGCAGTTTCATCCGACGGGCCTGCTGGCCGGCGACCATACCCGCATGACCGGTACGGTACTGGAAGAAGGATTGCGCGGGGCAGGTGGTCAGTTGATCAATCACGCCGGAGCGCGGTTTATGTTTGATTACGACGCAAAGGGTGAACGCGCCACGCGGGATGTCGTCAGCCGCGGTATCTACGCGGAGATGCGCAAAACCAATGATCCCGCACAGGAAGGCGTCTTTATTTCGATGGCGCATCTGGGGCCGGACAATGTGCGCAAGAAATTCAAAGGCATGGTGTCGCGCTGTGCTGACAGCGGTTTTGATCTGGCGGCAGGTAAGGTCGAAGTCGTGCCAACCGCCCATTATTTCATGGGGGGCGTAGTGGTTGATGTGGACACCCGCACGGCGATGGAAGGGCTCTATGTGGCGGGCGAAGATGCGGGCGGCGCACATGGGTCCAACCGTTTAGGCGGCAATGGCGTCGCGAATTCGACAGTCTATGGCGGTATCGCAGGTGACGTAATGGGTCGCGATATTCGGCAAATGCCGTCGCTGCGCGATCCGGATGAAGCTGTGCTGGCGGCAGAAATCGCGCGCGCGATACATCCGTTGGATCGTAAACCTGCCTTGGTTCACCCCCTGCGCCAAGATCTTCAAAACGTCATGTGGGACGACGTTGGTGTCATGCGGACAGCGGCTGGGTTAAAACGCGGCTTGCAAGGCATCGCAGCTGTGTCGGGTCAGCTAATGGACATAGGCGTGGCAGGCGATACGCTGGCGTTTAATCTGACATGGCACGATTGGCTGAATTTGCGGTCACTGTGCGATGTTTCTGAGGTGATCACCAAAGCGGCGATGGCCCGCGAAAATTCGCGCGGGGCGCATTACCGTGAAGACCATCCCGAACCGGGCGCGATGAAAGACAGCGATTTCACAGTGGCGCAGCAAATTGGCGATGCGGTGAATGTCACGCGCGAACCGGTTCAATTCACAATCGTACGTCCGGGCGAGACGATCCTGCCCGATGATGCGCCAGAAACGCTCGTGGCTGTGCCATGACCCGCAAAACAAAGGATATCAGATGATTCCTATCTCGCTTATTCAATCCACCGCCGAAACGCTGATGGACAAAGCGGCCATCGAAATCCCGCAGGATTATCTGGACGGTCTGCAAGAGGCCGCACGCACAGAGGATGGCGATCTATCGTCATTTGTCCTCAAAGCGATGCTCGAAAACTACGAAGCCGCGAAGGAAGATCGCCGCGCGATGTGTGGTGATACGGGCGTGCCGCGTTGGTTTGTGAAGATGGGAAATGATGCGGCTGTCGAAGGGGGCATGATTGCGTTGGAAGGCGCGTTGCGTCGTGCCACCGCCAGCGCCACCAACGGGGTTCCACTGCGTCCCAACCGCGTCCATCCACTTTGGCGGACGGATCATAACAATAACGTCGGCATTGGTGCGCCTGAAATTGAATACGGGTTTGAACCTGATGGTGATTGGATTGATCTGATCACGGTTCACAAAGGCGGGCTTTTCGGATCCGATTACCGGATGTTGTTTCCGTCGGATGGTATTCAGGGGATCAAACGGTTCTACCTCGATAGTCTGATGGCTTTCGGCAAACGGGGATTGGCCTGTCAGCCTGCGATCATCGGTATCGGGCTTGGCGGATCAAAAGACACCTGCATGACGCTTGGCAAACGGGCATCGACATTGCGGATTGTCGGGTCACGCAATAGCGATCCCGAGATTGCAAAGATGGAAGATGAATTCAAAGACCTTGGGAATTCCATTGGTATGGGGGCCATGGGCTTTGTCGGTAAGAACATGGTCATCGATTGCAACATCGAGGTGGGCTACTGCCATACAGGGGGGATGCCGATGTCGGTGCATGCGTTTTGTTTGTCATCGCGTAGAGCCGTGGCGCGGATATTCCGTGACGGGTGTGTTGAACATCGCACGGACCCCGATTGGTTTACACCCTACCAAAGGCGCGAAACCGTCGATTGGGCCCCAGTACAGGAGGCTGCCGAATGACCATTCGTGAAGTCCGTCTGTCTACGACCCCGACACCTGAAGCCATCGCTGACCTGCGGCTTGGCGACATCGTCTATCTTGATGGCCTCATGTATACAGCCCGCGAAGGCGTTTACATGCGCGCGCTCGAAGACAAAGCGAACATTCCGATGGAATTGCCAAGCCAGTCTGCCGCGAATTTCCACTGTTCGCCTGCCGCGCGCATCAATCCAGACGGTAGCTTTGACATGGGCGCGGTGACCGCTACCGCATCGTTTCGCTTTGCCAAATGGTTGCCCGAATGGATGGCCAAAACTGGCGCGAAATTGATCGTGGGCAAAGGCGGTATGACGTCAAAAGACTACAAGGACTATTTCGTCCCTAATGGCGCGGTCTATTTATCTACGGTTGGATATGGGACAGGCGCGCTCCTGGGGCGTGGCGTCGAAAGCGTCGAAGCTGTGCACTGGAACGAAGAACTTGGGATCGCGCAAGCAATGTGGGTCCTGAAATGTAATCGGATGGGACCGTTCATCGTGGCCTCTGATATGAACGGCGACTGCCTGTTCGAACGCGAAAACGCAAAAATCGCGGCCAATATTGCGCATGTGTACGAAGGCACAAAACCAGCAGTTCTCAAACGCTACGGCGAA
Source organism: Rhodobacteraceae bacterium S2214 (assembly GCA_025141675.1). Classification (NCBI taxonomy): domain Bacteria; kingdom Pseudomonadati; phylum Pseudomonadota; class Alphaproteobacteria; order Rhodobacterales; family Paracoccaceae; species Rhodobacteraceae bacterium S2214. The sequence goes on along the minus strand of CP081161.1, from coordinate 2,273,617 downwards.
ACCGACGATAGGTCTGACGAAGTGATCTAGGACGCTTCTGCGATCACATCTGACAATGCGGCAAAGACTTCGTCCAGCAAGCGGGTTTTGATGTGATCCTTGCGGTACGCCAGTCCCAGCAATCGGGTAGGCGCATCGGTTCCCAGTGCGACCCGTTTCACCGCAACTTGTTCAAGCGGCTTTACGACAAGGTCAGGCACGATGGACACACCGAGGTTCGCTTGCACCATGCTTGTGATCGCTTCGGGACTATCAAGTTCCATCGCTTCCGTCACACGCACTTTGTTTGCGACCAGCCAGTTTTCAATCAATGTCCCGAGCACAGCGCGACGGTTGAACCGAATGAACGGTCGGCTGTGCAGCAACGCGATCGGATCATCCAGCGGGTCTTGGGCGTGGGCAATCAGTTGCAGGGGTTCGCGCGCGAGGTCCTTGAAGGCGATGTCGGCGGGCAGCAAATGGGGACGGGTGACAATCGCGGCATCGACGGACCCGCGCGAGATATCGGCGAGCAGGGTTTCGGTCAGGCCCGGTCGAATATGGATGCCAAGCGCGGGAAACCTGTCCTTCAACCGTGCCATTGCGTGTGGTGTCAGGCCGGTCAAAGTAGTCCGTAAAGCACCCAAGGTGACGACGCCGCTTAATCCATCGTCCCCCAGTACCGACGGCGCAAGGTTGTCGTAATCCGCGATCAACTGACGCGCCTTGCGGACGACGTCATGTCCGATTGGGGTCAGCTCAGGGGTGCGTGTGTCCCGATTAAACAGGGCCAACCCAAGGTTAGCCTCAAGCGTTTGCATTTGTTGGCTGACAGCTGCGTGTGTGACGCGAACCTCAACGGCAGCTGCGGAAAATGTGCGGGTATCGGCCACGGCCACCAGCGTGCGCAAAAGGCGGATTGTCATGGGATATGCTTGATACCTGTGGTCATAGCTGAACGATACGCAAGCAATCGGCGAATTCCAAGTCACGCAAAGCCACCGCGCATTGGGGGGTGTCAGCGTATTGCTGCAAGTTGAAGGGTATTGCGCTTGGAAAAACGCAAGGCCCGCCATATCTTAACAAAAGATCGCTAAAAGGATTACTTGATGTTGACCCGCCTGACCTTCGCCGCAGCCCTCGCGCTGACACCTGCCATAAGTTTTGCCAATGTGGCCAAAGAAGATGTGGCGAACCTGTTTGCGGCCATGGACCTTGATGCCATCGTGTCCATTATGCGCGAAGAAGGATTGGAATACGGGGAACAGATCGCTGAAGACCTGTTTCCGGATCGGACGTCTTCGGATTGGCCTGAAACGGTATCTCAGATTTACGACTACGACACCATGCGCGATGGGCTGGAAATGCAGTTCGGTGCAGCCTTGGGTGATGTGGACATCGACAGTCTGATCGCATTTTTCGAAGGTGACGTTGGCCAGACTGTCGTCGGTTTAGAAGTCGCGGCGCGCCGTGCGTTGATGGACGAAGACATCGAAGAGGCCAGCAAAGAAGCGGCGGCCATTGCAATTGCCGATGAAACACCACGGTTTTCGTTGGTCGAGGAATTCGTAGAGACAAATGATTTGGTGGAAACCAATGTCGTTGGGGCACTGAACGCAAACTACGCATTCTATTTGGGCCTGTTGGATGGCGGGGCCTTTGGCCAAGATCTGACAGAAGAACAAATTCTGACGGACGTTTGGAACCAAGAAACCGAAATCCGCAAGAACACGTACGAATGGGTCTATTCCTACTTGCTAATGGCTTACCAACCGCTCAGCGACGCCGAACTGCAGGCCTATATCGACTTTTCCGAAACCGAAGACGGGCAGGCGTTGAACACAGCTTTGTTTGTGGCCTTTGATGAAATGTTCGAAGGGATCAGCCGTGCGCTTGGTCTTGCTTCATCACAATACATGGCGGGGCAGGATCTATGATGCGCCCAAGCGCCTTGGCCGCTAGCGTGGTTTTCGCGACCGCAAACATGAGCCATGCAGACACGACCGAATTGATGTTCTGCGCCATGGAAAACAGTTCAAAGATGGTGTCGGTCCGATTGGACGGCGCGGATGTGACCTATGCATATGGCAATCTCAATGAAATGTCTGATCTCGTGCTGACCACACCAGCAGCAGATGTCGACTATCAACCTTGGCCGGGCGTTGGGAACACGATTTGGGAAACGATCACATTCTATAACGGCGACTACGAATACGTGGTTGTGATGGGTGCGGAACGTCAGGACAATCCGCAGAAATACGGCGGCATAACAGTGCGCAAAGCCGGAGAAGAGATTGCAGCGCTCGACTGCATTCCGTCCTCCGTCTCTTTCGACTTCGGCAACCACCTATATGATGCGAAGACACAAGCAGGGTGGTGTCTGGATCGCGGCGCAAAAGGCGGATGGACCCGCTGCGACTAGGAACTATAAACCATCAGCGCAGTGACCAAAGCGCCGGGGTTGTCGTCGTATATCCCGATGTCACCGCGTAACTGGACCAAACGGGCAGGGCGATCCTGCAGGGGAATGCCTGCTTCTTCCATCGCGGTGCTGATCGCTGGACCGCCGCCTGCCATGATTTCGGGGATGATCTGGTCAAAGTTGGATTTCACCGCGATTTCGACGCGTCCCCGCCGTTCGTTGTAGATTGCGTTTTCAGTCGCGGACGTCAGGGCGTTGACGGGCCACAGTAATGGATTGCCAAGGTGATTGGCTTCGCTACTGCAGGCGGCGAGAAATATCAGTGAAATAAGTGTGCTGCGCATGGTTTTGGCCTCTTTCTGGGCTTGACTTAAAATACATCTGCGCACATAAGCCGCCATCTCATCAAGGCACTTGGTGAGGGTAAAGCGAAAAACTGCCCTTACAGGCACGCAGTCCACAGGTACCAAACACTCGTTCAATCGGGGGCCTCAGAGACGCGAAAGACAAAGGAATACACTATGTTTGCGGTTCTTAAGACCGGTGGCAAACAGTACAAAGTTGCATCAGGCGACGTACTGCGTGTCGAAAAATTGGATGCCGCCGCTGGCGACCAGATCCAATTCAACGAGATTCTCATGGTTGGTAACACTGTTGGCGCTCCACTTGTGGAAGACGCTGGTGTTCAGGCCGAAGTTGTTGACCAAATCAAAGGCCCTAAGACGATTAACTTCGTTAAGCGCCGTCGTAAGCACTCTTCTGCACGTAAGAAGGGTCACCGTCAGCAGCTCACAGTTGTTCGCATCGGCGATATTCTTGAAGCAGGCGCTGGCAAGTCCGGCGTAAAAGCTGCCGTATCCGGTGCTGGTAAAGTTGTATCTGAAGCAATCGCTGCAGGTAACGGCGCACCAACATCCAAGAAAGCCGAAGCTGCTGCGAAACGCGCTTCTACTCCAAAGGCTGCGAAGCCTGCGGCGAAGAAAGCCGATAGCGCACCAGCAAAAGCTGCACCAAAGAAAGCTGCAAAAGCAGACGCCCCACAGGCTGAAGCTGAAGTTGCAAACGCTGGTACAAAGCCTGCTAACCTGCTGAAAGAAGCACGTGGCGGTCAGCCTGACGATCTGAAGCGTATTTCAGGCGTCGGTCCAGCACTCGAAAAGAAGCTGCATTCAAACGGCATCTTCCACTTCGATCAAGTTGCAGCTTGGACAGCAGACGAAATTGCGTATATGGATGACCAATTGTCATTCAAAGGCCGCATTGAGCGTGACGAGTGGCTGAAACAAGCCGCAGAATTCGCTAAAGAAGCGTAAGGAGAGACACCAATGGCACATAAAAAAGCAGGCGGTTCATCCCGTAACGGTCGCGACTCAGCTGGTCGCCGTCTTGGCGTGAAAAAGTACGGCGGCGAAGTCGTGATCCCAGGCAACATCATCATGCGTCAGCGTGGCACAAAGATGTGGCCAGGTATGGGCGTTGGCATGGGCAAAGATCACACGATCTTCGCAACCATCGAAGGCAACGTACAATTCCACAAAGGCCTTAAGGGCCGTACCTTTATTTCAGTTCTCCCAGTGGCGGAGGCCGCTGAGTAAACCGAAGTTTCCAAGGTAACGCATTTGGGGGGATCGGTGAACACCGGTCCCCCTTACTTTTTCATACTATCGACACGATATGAAAGTAGACGACAGTTCTGACGTGAGGCCCAGTTTGGGAGGCACCGGTTTTTCGAGGAGGGAAAGCCATGATGCACAATACAATCGCAACGCCGGATAAAGCGGCGACAAACGACCAGATCACAATTGCGGCGGACCGCTTTGTGTTGCGCCCATTGCGGCGTGCTGATGTGGGTCTTGTCGCAATGTATGCAGGTGACGAACGTATTGCGCGCGGTACCCGTGCCATGCCGCATCCTCTGCCTCCGGGGACTGTCGAAGCGATGATTGATCGCGCCAGCGCCGACGACCGGCTTGAAGATATCTGGATTTTGGACGGCACTGATGGCGGGAATGCCGAAGCATTGGGGCTGATCAGCCTCAACCGGATGGACCGTGATCAATCCGAGATTTTCTATTGGATCGCGCCTGCGTTCTGGAACACGGGTCTCGCGACCGAAGCTGTCCGGACATTGCTGGCCGCAAATCCGCACAACGCAAAGCAAATTTTTGCTGAAGCGTTTCAAGACAACCCAAGTTCGGCACGTGTGCTGACAAACAACGGGTTCGACTATCTGGGCGATGCGGAAGCCTATTCCGTTGCCCGCAAGGCTACGGTGCCAACATGGACGTATATGCTCAAAATGGGGTGACCCCCGTACCGGTGATCAAAACCGCGCGGCTTGAACTGCGTCCGATGGCGCTGTCTGATGTCGATGCGATTGTTCCGCAGTTGAATAATCTTGACGTGACGCGTTGGCTTTCGGTTGTTCCGCATCCTTATACTAAAGAGGACGCGACCTGGTTCATCGAAGAAAACCTTGCTGGTCGCGCCGCGTCGTGGTCGATTTTCGAAGATGATACGTTGATCGGAAACGTCGGCGGCGGTGATGCCCACGGGTATTGGCTGGGCCAAGACCACTGGGGGCAGGGCTATGCGACAGAGGCGGCGATGGCGGCCTGTGCGCACCATTTCGCCACAACCGACGATGTTGAGATCACCAGTAATTACTTCCTCGGCAACGTCGGGTCAGCCAACGTGCTGGGAAAGCTCGGCTTTTTGCCGACGGTTATTGGTACATCACATTGTGCGGCGACAGGCGCAGACGTGCAATCGCAAGGCATGGTGCTGACTCGTACTCGTTGGGAAAGCCTCCATAATGCTTGACCTGACTTATCACGAGATGTGTGCTGATGATCATGCTGATCTGACCGCGCTTGCTTCGGACTGGCGCGTCGTGCGGCAGCTGGGAGGATGGGCTTGGCCGATGGACCCTGATCAGGTTGCGAAATACTGCAAACCTTTTGAGGGGGACGGCTTTTGTTGGACGATCAAGCACAGTGGTGAATGGGCCGGTCGGATCGGCGTAACCGGTGCAAACATTGGCTATACTCTGCCGCGATCAGTTCACGGACGTGGGATTGCGACGCAAGCAACGCGCCACGCCACGGCGCATTTCTTTGATACCAATGATGCAGATGTTTTGACGGCCACAACATGGATCGACAATCCGGCATCTCATCGGGTGCTCATAAAATGCGGTTTTACCCACTGGCAAACTTGCTATCGCCATGCACTGGCCCGTGGCTACCCGGTTGCATCACGCCAATATCGCTTAACCCGCACCGACTAGCAGCGCTTGAGAGCCTGCGCGAAATAGATTAAGCGCCATCCAACACTGGTAGAAAGCACCCGATCCTATGAAGTTCCTCGATCTCGCCAAAGTCTATATCCGCTCGGGCAGCGGCGGCGGTGGCTGTGTGTCTTTCCGCCGCGAAAAGTTTATCGAATACGGTGGCCCTGACGGCGGCGACGGCGGCAACGGCGGGTCGGTCATTGCAGTGGCTGTCGAAAGCCTGAACACGCTGATCGATTTCCGCTACCAGCAGCACTTCTTTGCGAAGAACGGCCAGCATGGCATGGGGTCACAGCGTACAGGGGCCACAGGTGACGACATCATCCTGCGCGTACCCGTCGGGACCGAAATTATCGACGAAGACGAAGAAACGATCCTGTGTGATATGACAGAGGTCGGCCAGCGGTTTGTGATCGCCAAGGGTGGTAACGGCGGCTGGGGTAACCTGCACTTTAAATCGTCCACAAACCAAGCACCACGCCGTGCAAACCAAGGCCAAGAAGGCATCGAACGCACGATCTGGCTGCGGTTGAAACTTATTGCGGACGTCGGACTGTTGGGGATGCCAAATGCCGGCAAATCCACGTTCCTCGCTGCCACATCCAATGCACGGCCGAAGGTTGCAGATTATCCATTTACGACGCTTGTGCCTAACTTGGGCGTCGTCGGCGTTGATAACGTTGAATTTGTTGTTGCTGATATTCCGGGCTTGATCGAAGGCGCATCCGAAGGGCGCGGTCTTGGCGATCTGTTCTTGGGTCACGTTGAACGCTGTTCAGTACTGCTGCACCTTGTCGATGGCGCGTCTGGCGATCCGGTGAAAGACTACGAAACGATCATCGGTGAACTCGAAGCCTACGGCGGAGACCTTGCGGATAAGCCGCGCGTAACCGTGTTGAACAAAATCGACGCGCTCGACGATGAAGAACGTGAATTCATCAAAGAAGAACTGGAAGCAGCGACAGGGTCTCCCGTCATGCTGATGTCCGGCGTCAGCACCGAAGGCGTGACCGATGTGTTGCGCGCGTTGCGTGACCAGATTGACGCGGACAAGCTGCGCCACCGTATTGCGGAGGCGGCCGAGGAAGAAGACGAGGACGCACCGTGGCAGCCTTAACAGACGCAAAACGATTAGTTGTAAAGATCGGATCAGCGCTACTGGTTGATCGGGACACGGGCGATTTCCGCGGTGACTGGCTGCAATCGCTGGTGGATGATGTGGCCGTTCTGCGCGCACGCGGCACCGACGTGGTGCTGGTATCTTCCGGATCAATCGCGTTGGGGCGCGGGGTCTTGGACCTGCCAGCGGGGCCACTGCCGCTAGAGCAATCCCAAGCGGCAGCCGCTGTCGGGCAAATCCGGCTCGCACGTTACTACGAAGAAGCATTGGCCAAACACGGGCTGTCGGCGGCGCAAATCCTTGTCACGCTTGAGGATTCGATGGACAGGCGGCGCTATCTGAACACGCGTGCCACGATGGAAACGCTGTTGTCGCTGGGCGTGACGCCGATTGTGAACGAAAACGACACGATCGCGACGGACGAAATTCGCTACGGCGATAATGATCGACTGGCAGCACAGGTGGCCGTGACCATCGGCGCGGATCAGCTGGTGTTACTATCAGACGTCGATGGTTTCTACACGGCGAACCCGCAACAAGACGCCACGGCCAAGCGGCTGGACGTGATCGACACCATCACACCCGAGATCGAAACGATGGCGGGCGATGCGGGTTCAGGCTTGTCAAAGGGTGGGATGAAGACAAAAGTCATGGCAGCACGCGTCGCGGTTGAAGCAGGCTGCGCCATGGCGATCACATTAGGGTCGCCATTAAACCCATTGAAAACGCTGGATAACGGTGCACCGTGCACGTGGTTCACCGCACAGACCGACCCACAAGCCGCCCGCAAACGGTGGATTGCCACAATGAAACCAAATGCGCAGGTGGTGATTGATGCGGGTGCGCTGGACGCGCTGCGACGTGGCAAAAGCCTGCTACCGGCAGGCGTTGTCGCGGTCAGTGGCAGTTTCGGGCGTGGCGACCCAGTCGCGATAGAAAATGAAGCAGGCCAAGTGCTTGGCGTGGGGCTGTCACGTTACACAAGCGCCGAGGCCCGCCAGATCAAAGGCTGCCGGACGCAAGATATTGAAGACGTGCTGGGTTACAAAGGGCGCACCGCCTTGATCCATCGCGATGACATGGTGCTGTGAGGAAAAAAATGACTGAAATCAAAGATATGATGCATGAAATTGGCGCAAACGCACGCGCCGCAGCAGCGATCCTCGCAGCAACTCCGGCACCGGCAAAGCGCAAAGCATTGGAGGCCGCAGCAGGCGCCGTCTGGGCACAGCGTGACCACATTATTGCAGAGAACGTCAAAGACATGGCTTTTGGCGCGAACAAGGGCCTCAGCCCTGCGATGATGGACCGCCTCATGCTGGACGAGGACCGCATCAAAGGCATGGTCGATGGGTTGCGTGCGGTGGCCGCGCAAGACGATCCCGTTGGCGAAGTGACCGAAGAATGGACGCAACCCAGTGGCCTGCACATTCAACGTGTCCGCACGCCGATTGGCGTGATTGGTGTGATCTACGAAAGCCGCCCGAATGTGACGGCGGACGCAGGCGCGCTTTGTCTGAAATCCGGCAACGCTGTGATTCTACGGGGCGGGTCGGAAAGTTTTCATTCAGCAACGGCCATCAATGCGTGTTTGCAAGAAGGGCTCCGTGCGGCAGGGCTGCCGGAGGCGGCCATCCAATTGGTCCCCACCCGCGACCGCGAAGCCGTCAGCGCGATGTTACAAGCCGTTGACCACATCGACGTGATCGTGCCGCGTGGTGGCAAAGGTCTTGTTGGGTTGGTGCAAAAAGAAGCCCGGGTGCCTGTTTTTGCGCATCTTGAAGGGATTTGCCATGTCTACGTAGATGGATCTGCGGACTTGGAAAAGGCGCGCGCGGTCTTGTTGAACGCGAAAACGCGCCGGACCGGGATTTGCGGATCTGCAGAAACGGTTCTGATCGACCAAGCCTTTTTTGACGCGCAAGGCGCCGGACTGGTGAATGATCTGATCGCGGCAGGTGTCGAAGTCCGCGCGGACGGACCCTTGGCAAAAGTCGAAGGAACGATACCCGCGAAACCAGATGATTTTGGCCGCGAATTTTTGGACATGATCATCGCGGCACGCGTTGTTGACGGTGTCGACGGTGCGATTGCGCATATTCGGGAACACGGGTCCAACCACACAGACGCAATTATCTGCGAAGATGACGTTGTTGCGCAAACTTTCTTCACGCAACTCGACAGTGCGATCCTGATGCGCAACGCTTCTACGCAGTTTGCCGATGGTGGCGAATTCGGGATGGGTGCGGAAATTGGGATCGCGACGGGCAAGCTTCACGCCCGTGGACCCGTTGGCGCAACCCAATTGACGAGCTTTAAGTACCTCGTCACGGGCGACGGAACGATCCGATCTTAATCGCAGTTACCGGAATGTCGCGGTGATTTGGTCACCTGTTACTGCGACATTCAGGGTGCGGCGCGCCTCTTGCAGCACAATGGGAAGCAGGGCGAATTGCACTTCGGCGGCGGAATGTTCGTATCCCAATCGGGGCCGGGTCAGGCTGTCCCACAGGCTTTGGTCATAGTTCATCCGGTCGCCATGGGCCGTTAGGGTCCATGTATCGGCGTCTTGGATAATGGTGATGTCGCCACCGACAGGAAACGCGGTTTCAAAACATTGCAGCAGTAGAAACGCGATGCGCACGTCGCGCCGCGCATGATCGTTGTCGACCTGCCAGTAATACGTAAACCGTCCTGATTTTGCGGTGGCTGACAGGATCGACAGGACTTCGGTCCGGCCAATGATCTGATCGGCACTGGCGGCACCAAAGGCCACGCGAAAAAACCTGATCCGTGCATTTGCGTTCTCGACACTTTCGCTGATCAGCGCCATTTCCGGCCCCGAAGTCGATTCAGTCAGTCCAATCAATTCGACCCCATTGCCGATTGCCCCAATTGGACTGATAAGGTCATGGCATATACGAGATCCGACCAGTGCTGCGATATCATTGCGCATGATTTGGGCCTAACGTGAAAGAGATACGATGTCTGAGATGAACGCGATACTTGAGCCGGGCATGATCGTCCGTCACACTGAAAAGCCAGAGTGGGGCGATGGGCAGGTCCAATCGAATATTGCAGGAAAAATCACGGTCAATTTTCGCGAAGAAGGAAAGGTCGTTATGGATGCCGCACACGTCATTCTTGAAATAGTCACCTTCTGAAATATCTTGCAACCAAGGGTAGCGTAAGCAGTAATTCTGTCAACTCATGTCTGTTTTGTGTAGCTGCAGAAAGTTGATAGAGTGTTAACAATCGCTAACCATCAATTTCCATCTCAGGACATAATGCCAGTCCCATGAATATCGTTTCTCCACCTTCCCGATTTGCGGTCTCGTTGGCCCAAGGACCAGAAGACCTGCACGCGGTGCAACGGTTACGTTATGATGTCTTCTGCAAGGAAATGGGAGCTGATAGCGCTGGAACTGACCACGCTGCGCAAACCGAAGGTGACCCTTTTGATACGTTTGCCGATCATCTGATTTTGCGTGATTTGTCATTGAAAGGTGCAGCGCAAGTCATTGGAACATATCGTCTTATGCGAAATAAGCAGGCGATTGAAGCGGGCGGTTTTTACTCGGCTCGCGAATTTGACCTGTCATCTTTGACCGACGGACGCGACGATGTGTTGGAACTAAGCCGATCCTGTATTCGGGCGGATTATCGCGGCGGATTGTCTTTGATGCACCTGTGGCAGGCATTGGCCCGTTACGTCGAGACCCATCATATTTCGTATTTGTTTGGCGTTGCGTCCTTTCCGGGCGTCGATTTGGGAGTTCACCGGAACGCAATTCGGTACTTGCATGCGAAGCATCTGGCACCCGCAGATATACGTCCCTGTGCGCATGGTGACGGAGCCGTTGATCCGTCCGAATTTGCGGGCGACGTGGATGATCATCGGGCCGCTATGGTCGCGATGCCGTCTTTGATCAAAGCGTACCTTCGAATGGGTGGCGTTGTGGGGGCTGGGGCGTTTGTTGATCTCGATTTTCAAACGACGGATGTGTGCATGATCTTGGAAACTGCGCAGTTGTCAGCGCGTCAGCGCGCCATGCTGGGGGCCCAATAACGTGACGAAACCTTGGGATTCGGTCGACCATCCGACAATGCCCGCAATCGGGATGATCGGTTGGTTTCACATTGTCCGACGGGGCGTGCCGCTGATCTTTATGATCGCGGTGTGTTTGGTGTTGCTCTTGGTCGTGCGATTGATCGAAGCTCCAATCTGGAAGGCCAAGCGCCCGATCACGCCGTTCATCACGCAGTTCGTTTGCAAGAACGCGTTTTATATCATGGGTATACGGCACGAAGTTCAGGGCACAGTGATGCGCGGACCCGGTGCTGTTGTCGCCAATCATGTGTCTTGGCTGGATATCTTTGCGCTGAACGCGACTAAGCGGATTTACTTCGTGTCGAAGTCAGAAGTTGCCAAATGGCCCGGTATCGGCTGGCTCGCACGGGCCACCGGAACGGTTTTTATTCAGCGTGATCGGAAAAGTGCAAAAACGCAGGTTTCTGTTTTTCAGGAACGATTAAGGGCGGGCCATAAGCTGTTGTTTTTCCCTGAAGGTACGTCGACGGATGGGCTTCAGGTTCTTGGGTTCAAGCCGACGCTGTTTGCCGCGTTTTTTGACGATGATCTGCGCGAGACTATGCGCATCCAGCCGGTAACGGTCAAATATATTCCGGATGAAAGCAGCGATCCCCGTATCTACGGTTGGTGGGGCGATATGGACTTTGGTCCGCATCTGCTGGCCACACTGGCCGCAACCCGTCAGGGCGCGGCCAGTGTGCGGTATCATGAACCCGTAAACGTGCGCGATTTCGAAAACCGTAAAGACCTAAGCCTTGCTGTTGAAACTGCGGTGCGCGCGGGCCTAAGCCACGATCGCTGAACGTAGATCGGCAAAAGCTGCAATTGGATCTTCTGCGGACCATATTTCGTTGCCGATACCGAAGAAATCAGTGTGCGGCGAAATCTTGGTGATCAATTCTTTGGTCAACGCCCCTTCCGCGACAACCGGTACTTCGATCATCATGGACCACCATTCGAACAGGTCGACTTCTGCTTGTGATCCATCTCCCAGCGACGTCTGTCCGCAGGGGCCGAACGCCACATAATCCACGCCCAGTTCACCGGCTGTCATACCGTCGTGGCGAGAATTCCCGCAGAAACTGCCGACAATGGCATCATCACCCAGCTCTTTACGGACTTTCTTCACAGAACGTGCGCCGTCTGTCAGGTGAACGCCATCAAGGCCCAGACGTTCGACCAGTTGGATATGTGTGTCGATCACCAATGCGACGTCGCGCGCGTGGGTCACTTCGCGTAGGGCGTCTGCCGTGCGGGCGATCACGTCTTCGTCTTTTGTGCCTAAGGCCAATCTGACGCATCCGACCTCTGCGGCATCAAGACAGGCGCCGAGAATATCCGGATAGGTCATCAATTCGACCTCTGACGGGGTGATCAGGTACAGCTGGGGCAGTTCTACGTCTGAGTCGGCCATGGGTAAATTCCGTCTTTTATCTTGTGTTGCCCCCCTTTAGCTGGATTTTTGCCGCTTGGCTATCAGTGTCGCAAAGCTGTTACGCTTGTCTTAACCGCGCGTGCCACGTATCAGGCGGGCGATCTTTAAAGGAACCGAAATGCCCCAAGATACGCCTCAACCCGCGTTTGTTCTGATCCGTCCGCAGATGGGTGAAAATATTGGTGCGGCTGCGCGCGCGATGTGGAATTTCGGATTGGACCGGATGCGGATTACAAGTCCGCGAGATGGGTGGCCAAACCAAAAGGCCGTTGCGATGGCCAGCGGTGCGGGGCGGCTGTTGGACGAAGCTGTGATGTGCGACAGCACTGCCGATGCAATTGCCGATTGTACCTATGTCTATGCCACGACTGCGCGTCCCCGCGAGCTGACAAAGCCAGTATTTACGCCCGCATTCGCCATGAAGGACGCCGCGCAACGTATTGCAAATGGTGAAAAAGTTGCAATCCTGTTTGGACCTGAACGGGCAGGGATGGAAAACGACGACATCGCCAAGGCGAACGCGATTATCTCGGTCCCTGTGAACCCTGAATTTGCGTCGCTGAATCTTGCGCAATGTGTGCTGCTGACCGCTTATGAATGGCGTCAGGCGACCGTGGACACCGTGCCATCCACAGTTTCCATGGAGGGTGAATGGGCGTCACACGCGGAAATGGAAGCGCTGGCGACCCATTACGAAGACCGGATGGAAACCGCCGGTTTCTTCTATCCCGAACACAAAGCGCCGAGCATGAAGATCAATTTGCGTAACCTGTGGTCGCGTCTGCCGTTGACCCGCGCGGATGTGCAAATGTTGCACGGCGTGATGCGACAAATGGTGCGCTGGAAAGAGCGCGATTAAGCCCCAAATTGCCCTGTGACTCGCGTGCACAACCCGTGCACAATGCGTGCACTGACACATCCGGAGATCCCGTAAATGGCGACCAAGCCCCGCAATATTTTTGAAGAGGTCAATACGACCGAAAAGAAAGCCGTCACGACTGGCGGGATCGACGCGAAAGGACAGGGCGCGCGTAAGGGCATTCGCGCGTGGCTTTACGTTTTGTTTGCGCTTGTCGCGGTCATGATCGCTGTTGGTGGTTTGACGCGGTTGACCGACAGCGGATTGTCGATCACGGAATGGAACCCCGTGTCGGGTGCGTTGCCGCCGATGAATGCCGCGGATTGGCAGGTCGAATTTGATAAATACCGTCAAATACCCGAGTACCAAGAACAGAATAAAGGCATGTCCCTGACTGAATTCCAGTTCATCTACTGGTGGGAATGGGGACACCGTCAGTTGGGCCGTTTCATTGGTGTTGTCTGGGCGCTTGGTTTCCTTGGGTTTGCGATTACCCGCAATATTCCAACAGGTTGGACGGGGAAGTTGTTGTTCATCGGCGCCTTGGGCGGCCTGCAAGGCGCGATTGGCTGGTGGATGGTGTCCAGTGGACTTGAAGCGGGGATGCTGGATGTGGCGTCTTACCGGCTTGCCACGCATCTGGGCCTCGCGTTTGTGATTTTCGGGTTTATTGCGTGGTACATTCTGCGGCTTTCGCGTCGCGAAGCGGACCTGCTGCAGGCGCGTCGTTTGGGAAATCCGACACTTGCGAAATGGGCGTCGGTTTTGGTTGGACTGACGTTCATCCAGATATTGTTGGGCGCTTTGGTCGCCGGCATTGATGCGGGCCGCGCTTTTCCGCAATGGCCGCTGATGGCAGGTGGGTTTTTACCGCCTGATCCGTTTGTGCTTGAACCTGTTTGGCGCAACTTCTTTGAGGACGCGGGGCTGGTCCAGTTTATGCACCGGATGGCGGGCTATGTCCTGTTTGTCTTCGGGATCGTCGTCTGGCTGCGTGCGCGCAAATCGGCCAATGCGCAAACACGGTTTGGTTTTAATTTGGTGTTGGCGATGATGGTTGTTCAGATGCTGCTGGGTATTGTGACCGTGTTGTATTCTGCGCCGTGGCAAATCGCGATTGTGCATCAGTTTGGCGCGGTTGTGCTGTGGGTTCTGGTCCTGCGGGCGCGGTTCTTGGCGACTTATCCGTTGCCGCAATCTGTTCGGGGGGCTGTGTAGATGTCCGCTTATGCAGAATTGATGGCGTTTCAGCGTGAAACCGAAGCGCTGTCTCAGGTCGCTGGCCGTTTGGGCTGGGATCAGGAAACGATGATGCCGGAAGGGGCAACTGACCAACGCGCCGAAGAACATGGTGCGATGGCGAACGTGCTACATGCGCGGCGGATTGATCCGCGGATTGGTGACTGGCTTGAGACCGCAAAGGCTGCAAACGATGTTGAAGCTGCAAACCTACGGCAGGTCAAACGATCGTATACGCGGACGTTAAAAGTGCCTGCTAAACTAGCGGCGGAACTTGCAAAAACCACGTCGCTTGCGCATCGCGTGTGGGCGGTTGCACGGGCCAATGAAGACGTCGCAGCGTTCCTGCCAATGTTGGACAAGGTTGTGGCGCTTCGGCGGGAAGAAGCCGCTGCGGTTGCGGGCGATGCGGATGCCTATGACGCCTTGCTGGACGACTATGAACCGGGTGCGACGGGTGCTGAACTGGGTGCGATGTTTGACGCGTTGCGTCCGCGTCTGGTGGCGCTGCGTGCTGCGATCCTGGACAAACCTGCGCCTGCCGCATTGTCCGGTTCCTTTAACGAGGCGGCACAGCTGGCTTTGTCGACTAAGCTGGCGCAAACCTTTGGGTATGGCCTGAAAAGCGGACGGATTGATAAGGCCGTTCACCCGTTTTCGAGCGGGTCCGGTTTGGATGTGCGGATCACGACGCGCACTGAGGAACGTGATCCATTCAATTGTTTTTACTCGACAATCCATGAAGTCGGCCATGCGTGTTATGAGCAAGGGATCGACAAACAGCATCTACTGACGCCGCTGGGTGGCGGCGTGTCGATGGGTGTGCATGAAAGCCAAAGCCGGATTTACGAAAACCAGCTTGCGCGGTCGGAGGCGTTCACTGGATGGCTCTATGGTCAGATGCGTGATGCGTTTGGGGACTTTGGGATCGCGGATGCGCGTGCGTTTTATGCCTGCGTGAACCGTGTGACGGACGGGTTTATCCGTACCGAAGCCGACGAGGTGCAATATAACTTGCACGTTCTGCTGCGGTTCGATCTGGAACGGGCGCTGATGTCAGGCGATTTGGCCGTCGCGGATCTAGAGGCCGCGTGGAACGATCGGTTCTTGGCTGATTTTGGGTATGCCGTGGACAAGCCGTCAAACGGGGTGTTGCAGGACGTGCATTGGTCCGAAGGTTTGTTTGGGTATTTCCCAACGTATACGCTTGGGAATGTCTATGCGGGTTGCTTGAATACAGCGATGCGGACGGCAGTCCCTGCGGTCGATGCCGATCTTGCAAATGGCGACACAGGTGCGGCCACTGGATGGTTACGCGAGAATGTTCAACGCTTTGGTGGTCTTTATGAACCCAAAGATTTGATCACGCGCGCGACCGGTGCAGCGCCGAGCGAGGCGCCATTGCTGGATTACCTCGAAGCAAAGTTTGGCGATATTTACGATCTGTAGAATGGCCCTGCGGGGCCATCTGGGGTTTTGCACCCCAGACCGCGCAAAATATTTCTGACCAAAAGAAGTTAGGACCAGTCCGGTTTACGTTTCTCCAAGAAGGCAGCGATGCCTTCGTTGGTGTCGCGATCCTGCATGTTTGCGGCCATAACGTCGGCGGTGAAGGCATAGGCATCCTGCGTCGCCATGTGGGATTGCGCGTAAAATGCCGCCTTACCGTAACGGACAGCGGCGGGCAATTTCGCGGCAATGCTTGCGGCCAAAGCGCGGGTGGCTGATTGCAGATTTTCTGTTGGAACAGAACGGTTTATCAGGCCAAGTTGTTGTGCTTCTGTCGCGTCAATGAAACGACCCGTTGTCAGCATTTCAAATGCGGATTTCGTTGGGATGTTGCGCGTTAATGCCACCATCGGCGTTGAGCAGAACAGTCCGATGTTGACCCCGTTAACACCAAATTTTGTCGTATCAGCCGCGACTGCCATGTCGCATGTCGCGACAAGTTGGCAACCGGCGGCTGTGGCGATGCCGTGGACCTGAGCGATCACAGGTTGCGGAAGCGTTTGAATGCGCTGCATCAGGGCCCCACAACGGCCAAATAGGTCTTTGAAATAGGCGGCCCCGCCATCATCGGCGCTGCGTCCGGCCTGCATTTCCTTTAAATCGTGGCCTGCGCAGAACGCTTTTCCACTGCCGGATAGGATCACAACACGGATTGTATCGTCTTCCGCGATTGTATCGAGTTCGGCGTGAAGCGCTGCCAGCATCGCGTCGGACAGCGCGTTCAGCCGTGCGGGCGCCGTCATTTCAATATGTGCGATATGGTCAGTAACGTCGCGTGAGAGCAATGTCATAGGCTTGCCTTTAGGTTGGTTTCACGGAAGCTTAGGCCGTGATTGGGAGTGAGGGAAGACATGTCTGACATTTTGAAAATGGATATTCCGGCGCTAGAGGCGTTTTTGGAACGGGATTTCACGCAAGTCGCGGACATGTTCGGGCTCGATGCGCTGGATGAGACGGAATTGACGGTGCGGCTACGTGTTCAAGAACAGCACTTGCGTCCGGGCGGGACTGTATCAGGTCCGTCGATGTTCGCGCTCGCGGATGTGGCGATGTATCTTGCGATTTTGGCGCGGATCGGGCCGGTCGGGTTGGCGGTGACGACCAATTGCGGCATTGATTTTATGCGTAAACCTGCCGCTGGCGTTGATCTGATTGCAAAAGCGCGGGTTCTGAAGTTGGGGCGCGTTTTGGCTGTGGGGGATGTTCTGCTGTTCAGCGAAGGGCAGACGGACCCTGTTGCGCGGGCGTCGCTGACGTATTCGATCCCAAAGCACTAAAAAAAGGGGCCGGAAAATATCCGGCCCAGTCAGGAAGATCTTAACGTTGGTAGAAGCGCTTGTTCGCTTCGCGCTTGGCCTCAGCTGACGTGAGGCCGATGTCGTCCAATTCGTATGGATCAAGACGACCAAGCGCCTTGCGGGTTCGCCAATTCATGTCCCATTTCGTCGCCATCACCGCCACGGTCACAGCAACACGGGCCAGCGTTGGAAGCTGTGCCTGAGAGTTGAGGAGAGCGAGTTGGGCGGGGTGGATAGCGTTTGATGACATGATGCGTCCCTTTCAAATTGTATTGACACATTTGCAGTTGTTTCGTATCTATTTGGTACATTGTACTGCATGCGTGGGTCGAGAGAATGATTGTATCCGATACAAAATGGCAACCAAGTCTGTCTGGTGCGGGGCGTGCGAAGTATAAGGCGTTGGCGCAGGCCATTCGCGAAGCGATTGTATCGGGACAATTGTCTGCCGGTGAACAACTGCCGCCTGTGCGTGATCTTGCGTATCGAATCAATGTCACACCGGGCACCGTGGCGCGGGCCTATGCTGTCTTGACAGATGAAGGGCGTCTGACCGCTGGTGTTGGCCGCGGTACGTTCGTGACGGAACGCAAAGCTGTTGCGCAATCGGTCTGGGACGCGCCTGCGATGTTGGATAACGTCGCTGAGTTATCGGAGCGGGTTCATCTGTTGAGCCCGAAAATGCCGGAGGTCGGGCAGGGTGCGATCATGCGGGGGGCTTTACAAGCGCTCGCCACGGATATGGTGCCCGAACATCTGTTGAACTACCCAAGCCGCGTCACAGATATCGCGGCACGGCGCGCGTTTAAGGCATCTTTGACCGATACCCCCGTCGGTCCGTTTGATGAAAACGATGTGATTACGTCGCATGGCGGCCAAAGCGCGATTATCATGATTTTACAAACGGTTCTGCATGGACCTTCACCTGTTATTGCCGTGGATGAGCTTAGCTATGGTGGGTTCAGGTCGGCTGCTGTCATGTCGCGCGCTCAAGTTGTGGGGGTGCCTTGGGATGACGAGGGGCCTGATCCGGCGGTGCTTGAGGATTTGATCAAAACGCAGGGTGTGCAGGTGTTTTGCACCTCTGCCGAGGTCTGCAATCCGACTGTGCGCACAACATCGACGCCGCGCCGTAAGCAGATTGCGAAGCTGGCGCAGCGTTACGGTATCCATATCATTGATGACGATTGTTATCGGTTGATGCGGACCGAACATAACGGACCAAGTTATCGCGCGTTGGCGCCGGATTTGGGGTGGTATGTGACGTCACCGTCAAAGTCGCTGACAGCCGCGCTGCGGATCGGATTTGCGGTTGCCCCTTTGGATTGGGGCGCGAACCTTGCCCGCACGTCCACGTTCCATTCGTTTGGTGTGACGCGGCTTGTAACGGATATGTATGCATACATTATGGCCCAGCCCGAATTGCCGGACATTATTGAGCGGATTAAAGGCCGGATTGCCGAAGATGTGCGTGCGGCGGTGAATATCCTCGGCGGTCATAAGCTGACGTGGTCTGAACAGGTCCCGTTTTTGTGGTTAGAGCTGCCCATGGGCTGGCGTGCTGGCGAGTTCAAACAGCAGGCTGAAACCGCGGGCGTGTTGATCAAATCGGCAGAGGATTTTGCTTTGCGTGATGGGCGATCAAACCATGCGGTGCGGATTGCGATTAACGGGCAGGTGAGCCACGAACACTTTGCGTCGGGGATGCAAACGCTACGCGAGATGCTGGATAATCCGCCGGATATTATTTCGGTTTGACTGGGGGTGCTACGGGCGGTTCGGCACGTGGATTGAGCCGATTTTGAAGACTCACGACAGGATGTTTCTTTTGCCGCCATTCCTAGTCGACCGGTAAATTGACAAGTCCTGATGTCACGTTTAACCCTTTGACGTAGGCCTGCCGGGACGACCCGGCCATGACAGGGCACTAGTCAGGACGACCTGCGGATAGTGGAGGTCGAAATGGCTTGGTTTTATCTTTTCATCGCAGGTGCATTGGAAGTCGCGTGGGCCGCGGGGCTCAAGAAGCTTGGTATTGGTTTCTCTTGGACGCTTGGCGTTTTGACGCTTGTTGCGATGATCGCGAGCCTTGTGGCTCTTTATGCCGCGATGGCACGTCTACCGCTTGGGATTGCCTATCCGATTTGGACCGGGATCGGTTCAGTCGGATCGGTGATTGTGGGCGTGATGGCGTTCAATCAAAATCTTAGCATGGCCGGAATAGCAGGTCTGATTTTTCTGATGATTGGGATGTTTCTCATCGGATCAGATGCGCATTAATACGAAGGGACACGAAAATGACGACAGCAACCAAAACAGCAAGAAATCTGATCGAAGGCCGGCCTGCACTGATCGTGATCGACATTCAGAAAAGCACCTTCATTGACGATAGTGAAGTGCGGTCCATCGATAACATGCCGGGCTACAAGGATCGGATGATCGCTGCGCGCGACTTGGTGGATGCCGCCCATGAGAACGACGTGCCGGTGATTTTCATTCAGGAAATCCATCGATCTGACCTTATTGATTTCGGACGCGAGCTGGACGGGGACGAGGACGTTCACTGTCTGGAAGGTGACCCGCGTACAGATGTCGCCAAAGAGGAAATGGGATATCGCAAAGGCGACTACATCATTCCGAAGCGGCGTTACTCCGCGTTTTTTGGAACTGATCTGGAAATTCTGCTGCGGGGGCTGAAGGTCGACACGCTTTTGCTGTGCGGCGGGCTGACCGATGTCTGCGTCCACTATACGTTTGTTGATGGGCATCAGTCTAACTATTTCTGCCGCGTCGTGACCGACTGTGTCGGTGGATCATCCGTTGAGGCGCATGACGCGGCACTCAAAGCGATGGAATACCTGCAAACGGGCGCGGTTCAGCATCGGGCGACGGTGATTGAAGCGATGTCAAAGCACCGATAAGCGAGTTGGTCCGTTGAGCATTCCATGCGCGTGCATGCGAAGCGAAGCGTTCGCTGTGGTGGGGATGAGGGGGAATGGTGTGAGTTTCGGTGCGGAAACGTCCGTAGCGTGATAATTGCGTGGGGTATTTTGATACCTTATTTTTAACCCGCTGAAATACAACGATTTAATTGCTTCTTTTTCTCTTGTTTGTGTCCTGCACACCTTTATAAGCCCGTTATCCGAATGACGGGGCCGTAATGGTCCCCCCAAACCTTTTTGGTGAGATATGAAAACCTTTTCTGCGACTCCGGCAGATGTAGACAAGAAATGGATCTTGATCGACGCTGAAGGCGTTGTTCTGGGCCGTTTGGCGTCCATCATTGCCATGCGCTTGCGCGGCAAGCACAAAGCATCCTTCACGCCGTCCATGGACATGGGCGACAACGTGATCGTTATCAACGCTGACAAAGTTCAGATGACTGGTAACAAGCGTGATGAAAAATACTACTGGCACACTGGCCACGTGGGTGGGATCAAATCCCGCACCAAAGGCGAGATCCTTGAAGGCAAGCACCCTGAGCGCGTTCTGATGAAAGCTGTTCAGCGCATGTTGCCTGGTGGTCCACTGTCCAAGAAGCAGATGACAAACATCCGCGTCTTCGCTGGTGCAGAGCACGGCATGGAAGCCCAGAAGCCTGAAGTTCTGGACGTTAAGTCCATGAACAAAAAGAACACGAGGACTGCATAATGGCCGATCAGATCAACTCTCTCGAAGAGCTCGGCGCGGTTGCAGAAGGCGTTGTCGCTGACGCACCTGTTGCTGAAGTTCAAATCAACCGTGAACCAGTTCGTGACGAACTGGGTCGTTCATATGCCACTGGTAAGCGTAAAGACGCTGTTGCCCGTGTTTGGATCAAGCCAGGTTCTGGTAAGGTCACAGTGAACGGCAAAGAAATGAACACTTACTTTGCACGTCCAGTGCTGCAGATGATCTTGGCGCAGCCATTCTCTGTTGCTGGTGTTGCTGGTCAGTTCGACGTTGTCGCAACTGTCAAAGGCGGTGGTCTTTCCGGTCAAGCTGGTGCGGTGAAACACGGTGTGTCTAAAGCGCTTCAGCTTTATGATCCGGCCCTGCGTCCTGCGCTGAAAGCTGCTGGCTTCCTCACACGCGATAGCCGTGTTGTTGAGCGTAAGAAGTACGGTAAAGCAAAAGCGCGTAAGAGCTTCCAGTTCTCCAAGCGTTAAGCTTTGGGTCTATGGTTTTGGAAGGGGCGTCCGGTTGGGCGCCCTTTTTGTTTGCGATGGGGTTATGCGGCGGCTTCGGCGGCTTCGATTTGGACTGAGAGGTCATCGCAGCGTTCTGTTTGGTAGTCTGAGCCATCGACGAAAAAGGCGCGGGCGCGGGCGAGATAGGCGCGTGCCTCGACCAAAAAATCTGGATTGGGATCAAGCTGATAGCGGGCCAAGGCTAGATCGGCGATGTTCCATTGGAGCCGTGCCCAGTCGAACGGTGCGTCTGTCTCAAATGCTAAATCTTCGCAAGCGGTATAGCCCGCACGGGCCTCTCGCAGCTTTGCCGGATCACGCGTGACTGCGCCCAACCATCGTTGGGCAATGGCTAGGTTGGACTGGCTCATTTCCCAATCCAGTAGATCATGATCTTGATCTTTTTCTTTGAGAGCGAGGGCTTCAGTCAGTGTCGCTTCCGCCTCGCGAAGAATGTCGGCGTCTTCTGTCACCTCGCCCAATTCTTGAAGTGCAATGCCGAGATTGTTCCAGCGATGTTTGACATAATCTGAATCTGATTTTTGATCTAACTTCAACGCTGCGCGGTGGGCGGAAACGGCGTTTTTTAGTAGGTCTTTGTTTCTCTCGCGCTTGCCCATTTCCCTTAGAACCCCACCGAGGCCATCTTGACGAGCAGACCAATTCTGGGGGGCTTTGGTCTTACTCGTCTTCTGAACCGCAGCACGAAGGGCGCGGTGTGCATTAATCAGATGGTGACCCTCACTGGATCGTTCCGCCAGACGAAGACGGCACCAGCCAAGCGTTTTGAGTGCGTTGGCGGCCAGCGGTTTTTTGGTTTTTGCCCTGTTGTAATTGTCCTGCGCCAACGCCAGCGCAACTTCGAGGGCGAAGATATCACCAGCCTTGTCGCCTTGGTTTTTCCATTTGTCGGCCGTGTCATCGACAGCCCAAAACAGTTTCCCTTTCGGAAATTCGCGCAGGTTTCTCACGATACGTTCCGCGGCCAGATCGGGGCGGTTGCGTAGGCGGTCTTGGTTGATCCGTTCAGTCAGCCAAGCTTGTGCGTCCTGTTCCATCCGATCCCGCTCCGCTGCGCGCTCTTCGCGTCGGCGGGCCTCTTCGGCATCCAGCAATGCGTCGGCGTCTTCCGTCTCGCCTTTGTCATTGAGTTTTGCCACCTCAGCCATCACGGCATTCAACTGGCTGCCCGTATTGTCCGGCGGCATTTCCCCGCGTTTGCGAATGTTTTCTGCGGCTTCGAGGGCTTGGCGCAGCGCCGTATAGGCCGTGTGCAAGTCGAGGTAATGTCCGCCAGCAAATTCATACGCCAGTGTTGTGAGCAGTGCTTCTGCGACTGGCGGGGCGGTTGGGTCTTTGTGGATCTTGTCCGTCAACCGCTGCGCGGTCTGTTCCTGTTTTTCCTTTTCTTCTGCGGTCTGGGGATTCTTTGGTGAACTGTCGGGCGCAGGTGAGCCAGATACGAAGCTATCCACCCATTGTTTGTCCATCTCTAGCGCGGTGACGAGGCGCGAGACGGTGACGGGGCTCAAACCCTTCCGTTTTCCTGTTTCGATCGCGGACAAGTGCGATTTGTCGATACCGTCTTGGGTCTGTCGATCGAGCTGAGGATGGGACCATCCTTTGTCAATTCTTGCTGCGCGAACGGCTTTGCCGAAAGCCACCATTGTTGCCCGTTCAACTTTAGCCAACTCTTACCAACCCTGTTCCACCAACGCCAACTCTGTTCATCTCGTTCGTTCGCCCCTGATCTGCGATTTTAGTCTTGTCCGGACAACGTCTGAAACTCAGGCGGGGCCTCGCCGCGTAACGGGAGATTATCCTATGATGTGGTATCTACAACTTTTCATTGAGTGGGCCAATGCGATGCTGGCTCAGGATGTGGTTATTAATGCGGTTTTTGCGGTCTTGGCTATGTGGGCCGCGACTGATCGTTGGCCCCGCGTTCATGCGGTGCTGACGACGGCGGTTTATTTGATCTTGATGATGTCGTGATTTGATCGTGACGTGCGGACCTTGTTGTTGGTGGGCCGATTGCTGTGGAAAGGGCGTCCGGTTGGGCGCCCTTTTTGGTAAATGGCCTCTCGTGTCCGCCTTCGAAATGATCTAGGTCGCGTGGCATGTTCAAAGCGTTGCGGATCATTTCCAGTCTTTTGACGCCCGTTGCGCTGATTTGCGCGATGGTGATGTCCGGATTTGCCCATTCTCCCGCAGTTCAATCTGAAATGACGCCCGAGCTTGCAGCCTATGTCGCTGCTGGCGGTTCGTTGTCTGACATTTGTGGCGATACAGGCGGGCAGGACAATGCCGTGGGTCAAAAGTGCGAGGCCTGCCGTCTGGCGGGTGGCGCGCTTATTCCGCGTGATTGCCACGGCATTCCAATGCGTCTGCTGGAACAGACGCGCATTCAAACCTTTGTCGCCGTTCAACTGCACAACGCGCGCCCACTTGATCCTGCGCGACTGACACGCGCACCACCCCAAGCCTGATCTCTTCACCCAACAGAGTTCAATTTCGCCCGCTTGCAAGCGGGTCTCAAGGCTTGGAGCCAAATCATGAAAGCAACCGACATTACCGCGCCGCCCGAGGGCCGCGTGAACAAACTCTATTTCGCCGCGTGGCGCTGGCATTTCTACGCTGGCTTATTTGTAATTCCGTTCCTGACCGTATTGGCGGTCACAGGGATGGCCATGCTGTGGATCGCGTGGATTGACGGGAGAGACGGGGAACGGACAGCCGTGATCCCACAGGACATTATCCAGCCGGTTTCCGTACAAGCGGATGCTGCTGTGGCCGCCATACCCGACGGGACGCTGAAGCAGTACGTCGCCCCACGTACACCCGATGTGGCGGCGTTGTTTCGCGTCGATTCTGGTGGCGATGCCACGATGGTCGCCGTTGATCTATACACCGCAGAGGTGATCGAGACTTTTCCACGCCGGAGCGGATGGTATGATTTCGTCGACGGTATCCACAGTGATCTGATGCTTGGTGTCACAGGGGACCGGATGCTGGAGACGGCCGCGTCGTTGGCGTTGGTCCTGATTGCCACGGGTCTTTATATGTGGTGGCCACGCGGTGCGGGATGGCGTCGTGCGTTTGTTCCAACTTTTGGCCGCGGTCGCGCGTTGTGGAAATCGCTGCATGGCGTTGTTGGCATCTGGTTATCCTTGTTTTTGGTGTTCTTCCTGATTTCAGGCCTGTCGTGGGCAGGAATCTGGGGCGGTAAAATGGTTCAAGCGTGGAGCCAGTTTCCTGCGGAAAAATGGAGCGAAGTTCCATTGTCGGATGAAACCCATGCCAGTTTGAACCACGACCGCCGTGAAGTGCCGTGGGCGTTGGAGCAGACACCATTGCCTGCGTCTGGGAGTGATGCGGGTGTTGCTGGTGTGGATGCTGGTCCGGTGACGATCGACACGGTGGATCGGCTTGCGCGTGAAATCGGGTTCGATGCCCGCTATCAGTTGAACGTGCCGCGTTCGGCAACGGGTGTGTGGACGCTAAGCCGCGATTCCATGAATACGGATAGCACTGACCCGATGTCCGACCGGACTGTTCATGTGGATCAGTATTCAGGCAAGATTTTGGCTGACGTGCGGTTCGATGATTATTCGGTCGCGGGGAAAGCCATGGCAGTTGGGATCGCGCTGCACATGGGGACCTTGGGGTTATGGAGCGTTCTGGCCAACACGATCATCTGTCTGTCCGTCTTGTTCCTGTGCGTCAGTTCGGTCGTGCTGTGGTGGAAACGCAAGCCCGCGCACGCTGGCCGGCTTTCTGCGCCGCCAATGCCGAAAGAGCTGCCGTTATGGCAGGGCGCAATGTTCGTGGGGTTGGCCGTCTCGATGGCGTTCCCGATGGCTGGGATTGCGTTGCTTTGTGTGCTGGCGGTGGATGCGTTCATCCTGTCGTGGTTGCCGAGCTTGCGCTATCGTTTGACGTAAAGTGATGTTGGCACCGCTCTGTTTCGGGGCGGTGCCATTCTGATCACAGTTGCTAGAACCGTGACGTGATCTGCGGTCCGTTTTCCCATTCGACTGCGTAGCGGATGGACAGAGTCTCAAGCCCCGGGTTACGTGCGTGGGTGTCTGCGTTGGATCTGTGATCATAGGCGACTGTGATTGTGCTGCCGTTGTCGAATTCATACCCGATCCCAAAAGCTGACCGGAATTGCAGCGCGCCGCCAAGGTCAATTCCTTCGCGTGGCGCGTAAAGGCCCGGCATCATGGATGTTTCAATGAACAGCGGGCTGTCAAAGACGTTTTGCGATGTCCATTTCCAGCCGACACCAAACCATGCCGATCCGTCCGTTGTCAGGGACAGTCCATAGGTCGGTTGGAACGGTCCTTTGCGGCGGTGGCTGTCGTAGCCCATGTAGAATTCTTCGGCGATGCTTTCATCGTTGAATTGCACGTCGGCGAATTGGTAGGACAGGCGCGCTTGCGCGGGTTCTTTGATCAGGCAGCCTTCGTTCGGGCAGTCATTCGCCGTCATGTCAGCGACGCTTGTCAGCAACCAGATAAGGGCAAGGGTTCCGTCCATTGGTGGTGTCCTATGTGCAAATGAGGTCAGGCGTCGGGCGGCAAAAGGCCAAGTCCGCGCAGGTAGATGCCGATGCCCGTTTCGAGCAGGTCTTCGGGGGGAAAGGGGCTTTTGGTGCCGGGGGAGCCGCGGGCGAAAAGTTCGACGACACCGTGCGACAACGCCCAGATGTGGGCCGAGAACATCTGTGGCGGCGGACGGCGGTCCGCTGGGATGTGGTTGCTAAGGTCTGTTGCCGCTTTTTCCAAGACGCCCAGCGCGCGGGTCGCGGAGGCGTTGAGTGCTGGGTTTCGCTGGATCGAAATGCCGGATTCGAACATGGCCACGTAATGGCCCGGAAATTTGTTTGCGAAGGCCAGATAGGCGCGGCCTGTTTTGAGGAACGCCGTCAACGCAGAGGGTTTGCCGCCGTTATAGGCGTGTTCCATCAGGTCGCCGAAGATGTCGTAACCTTGGTGCGCCGCTTCCGCGATCAGGTCTTCGCGGCCTGCAAAATGGCGGTAGACGGCAGCGGGTGTCACACCTGCTTCGCGTGCGGCTTCGGAGAGGGAGAAACCGGTCGGGCCTTTGGCTTCGATCAGCGTGAGGCAGGATTTGACAAGTGCCTCGCGGAGATTGCCGTGATGATAGCCCTGTTTAGGCATGCCACAGATCCGGTCCGCCAGCGATTTTATCGTCGATCTTGGGCAGGTCTTTGTTTGGGTAATCAAGACCTTGCAGGACGGACTTAATGGCGTTCACACGGGCGCGTTTTTTGTCGTCGGACCGCACTACGGTCCACGGTGCGTAATCTGAGTGGGTGCGCGTCAACGTCTCGTCGATGGCCGTGGTGTAGGCGTCCCATTTCGCAAGGCCAGCGACGTCGATCCAGCTGAGTTTCCACTGCTTGAGCGGATCGCTTTCGCGGTCGAGGAAACGTTTCAATTGCGTTGCACGCCCGACATTGAGCCAGATTTTGAACAGTTTGATGCCGTCGTCGGCCAACATTTTTTCGAAGTCGCCGACTTGGTTGAACCAGTGTTGGCGTTGATTTGGCGTACAGAAGTCGAACACGTGTTCCACAACGCCGCGATTGTACCAGCTGCGGTCGAAGAAAACGACTTCACCAGCGGCGGGTAGGTGTTTGATATAACGTTGGAAATACCATTGCGTTGCTTCGACTTCAGTCGGCTTGGAAAGTGCTACCACACGTGCGCCGCGCGGGTTCAGATTTTCGCGGAACCGTTTGATCGTCCCGCCTTTGCCAGCCGCATCACGGCCTTCGAAAACGACTGCAACGCGTTGGCCAGTCTCTTTGACCCATGCCTGCATCTGCACGAGCTGGATTTGCAGCGCTTCGATTTCGGCTTCGTAGTCGTCTTTGTCCCACGCCGTGTCGTAGGGGTAATCGGGGTTGATGATCCGCTTTTTCTTGGCGGATTTGATCAGATCAACCACATCGTCCGGCGCTTCGTTTTTGAAGTAGGCACTGATCCCACCATCAAGCGGTTTAGACATGATAAAACTCCCTGAATTTCGCTAGTTATGGCGATTTTAGAGGCTTAACGCAATCCGGCGCGGTCTGCTGCGCGTACAATCGCGTCGACTGCGGCTTGCGGGTCAGCATGGTGCGGCATGTGGCCGACACCGGGCAGGCTGGTCAAACGTGCCGTATCTACGATTTTTACAAATTCAATCGGGTGAACGAAGTCAGGGACAGTTGTGTCCGCCGTCCCGTGGAGGATTTCGATCGGAAGCGTTAGCTGCGGATAGCGCGTCGTCATTTCGACGACATGCGGGCGCAGGGTGTTTACTTGGCGGACGTTCGCGCGGAATGTTTCTTGCCGCACGGCTAAGGGCGCACCGATGTGGGCGACGTAGCCTTCGGGGACGGGGTCCGGTGCAAAGATGCCTTCTACCGCGCCTTCGATGGTGCTGAGCGGCGCAAAGGCTGAAATCAGCGGGATCACGACGGCGCCGCCAACGGGGCTGCCGTTCACGGTGTAATAGGCCCCCAGATCGTCAGGCCACGGCATTAGAACACCGCCAAAAGATACGATGCCAGAGGCGTTTACAGGTGCTTCTTCACCTAAACCAATGTCTGCCCAAGCCATGGCGACGATACCACCGAAGCTATGACCCGCGACGATTGGATTTTCGATGCCAAGTTGGGTTGCGGCTTCGCGTAGCATCCGCGCTTGATCAGCTGGGCTGTCACCATCCGTGGCAAGCGGTCCGGTTTCTACCTGTGGCACGCGGTCGGTGTATCCAAGACCCGGACGGTCAAATGCGGTTACGGTGAAGTCATCCGCTAGCCGGTCTAGCAGATCAAAGGTAAAATCGCGCAGGTTACCGCCCGCACCATGCAGCAGGACGACATGCGGGCCGGACCCTTTTTGCACGTAGTGCACGCGCCCACCTGTGACTTCGGTGAATTGGCCGACAGGCGGGAACGCCTCTTCGGTGGCTTGGGTCCGTGCGGATGACACACAGCCCGTCAGCAATGCCGACAGGCCCAGCGCCGCGCCCGTGTATGAAAGTCCCTTAAGTGCCGATTTTATCAATGTCATAATGCGTGGTCTGGTAGATCTCGTTGATCCAGTTCCCGTAGAGCAGATGCGCGTGTGAACGCCATTTGTTCAGAGGTGGCTGGGTCGGATCATCCCCCGGATAATAGTTGGTAGGCACATTGATCGGCGTGCCTTCAGCAACATCGCGATCATATTCCTGTTTCAGCGTCCCACTGTCGTATTCAAAGTGGTTGAATATATACAGAGCACGATGTGTCGGATCTTCAACCAGTGCGGGACCAGAATCGTCACTTGTGATCAGGGTTTTCAGCCCCGACGCTGCGTCAATTTCATCCTGACGCATTTCGGTCCATCGACTGACCGGGATCACGCAATCATCTGAGAAGCCGCGTAGGTACGGCGACGCCGCATCACAGACACGGTGCCGGAAGCATCCGAAGGCTTTGTGATCCAGCAGATGTTTTTTCACATCGTGGAAGTAGTTGATCATCGCCATGCCGCCCCAGCACACCCCGAAGGTGGAATGCACGTTGGTTTGGGTCCAGTCCATGACTTCGCGCAGTTCGTCCCAGTAGGTCACGTCGGTAAAGTCGAGGTGTTCGATTGGCGCGCCTGTGATGATCAGACCATCGAATTTCTGGTCCTTCACGTCTTGGAACGGCTGGTAGAACTCCGCCATATGTTCGGCCGCAGTATTCTTTGTCTGGTGTTCAGACATCCGGATAAGTGTCAGTTCAATCTGTAGCGGGGTCGCCCCGATCAATCGTGCGAACTGGTTCTCTGTCTGGATTTTCTTGGGCATCAGGTTCAGCAAAGCGATCCGCAACGGGCGGATGTCCTGATGACCGGCTTGGTCTTCATCAAGCACCATGACGCCTTCGTTGGTCAGAACGTCAAAAGCGGGCAGGGCGGCGGGTAGTTTAATCGGCATAGTGTAACCTCACGTGGGTCGGATGGCAGAGATAGGGCTAACCCCTGCGCATCTCAAGGGCGTCAGCGATCATGCCAACAAAACCCTCCTGATCGTGAACACGTGTGACCGCGTCTTGGGGGACTGTGATGCCCCATTTATCTGCCATCGCCTTGTAGCGCGGCTGACGATGGGCGAGCGCCTTTGCAAAGGCCCAGCGGATAAAGTCATCCGGATCAACCTGATCGGGCGCTTTGTTAAATTCGGCCAGATAAGCTTGCCAAGTGTTTAACAGAAAGACCGGATCATAGGACATCGGTTTTGGTTCTTTGTCGAACCTGCGGATCAGTTCGGCCGTATGCGCGTCGGTGCCTTCGATCCAAACCATCAGCGTCTTGGACGCGAGGTCCGTCATGATCGGGTCTTTATCGTCGTCTGTGTTGACCCATTCGCAGATTGATCCGCCTGTGTCGCAGATAAAATGCGGGTATTGGTACAGATCGGTCGCACGGTCGATAAAATGGCCGGTGTCGTGCAAGGCTGCGATTTCTGAGCGTTGAAACTGGTCCTGCCGTTTGGTGTATTCATCCCAATCCAGACCGCCCAGCGCCGGATTGCCCGGTTTGCCAAGATAGGATGACATCGGTTTGAGATCATCGAACGAGATGTTCGACCCGATGTAGATCGAATTGGACCGCAGCAGATCGCGCAGGAACGGAACTTTCATCGCCTCGCGTTTGGCGTTGTCCGCAATCGCTTCGCCCATGTACCGTGTGCCGATCCGGTAATCGATCGAGTAATGAAACCAATCGCCGCCGTCGCGCAGCATGGTGGACAGATAGGTTTTCCCAAGCCCTGACATCGCAAAGATGAGGACACGTTTCTGGGGGGCGTTACGCCATTCGGCTGCGGTTTCGTAAATCATAAGCGCAGGAATATGCGCGGACCGGGGTGGGCGCTAGGGAAAAAACCACATCGCGGTGTGTTCGTGTCTGTGTGTGTCCGGTGGACTTTTGCCAAAGACGCTTGCACGGTGCGACACGACCAGACCCGTACTTTGAAAAGGTAACCGAATGACTGACACGACGCCCGAGATTATCTTTCACAACTACCCTCAGTCTCCGGTCGCCGAAAAGGTGCGTGTGGCCTTTGGGATCAAGGGGCTTGCTTGGCGCGATGTTGAGATTCCCCGTTTGCCGCCAAAGCCGATGCTGACTGCATTGACTGGCGGGTATCGGCGTACGCCTGTGATGCAAATCGGGGCGGATATTTATTGCGACAGCCAGTGCATCTTGCGTGAATTGGAGCGTCGTTATCCGGAGCCGAGTTATATGCCCACCGCTGATGCGGGGCTGATGTGGTGTCTAAGCCGCTGGACGGACGGGGAGTTGTTTACGCTTGCCTTGAAGTTGGTTCTTGGCGCGCAGGGTGACAATCTTCCGCGTGACTTTGCCGAAGACCGCGGGCGTTTGTATTTGGGGGAAGACTGGGCAGAGGGGCTGAAGAAAGCCAACGCTGATCTGCCGCATATCGTGGCGCAATTGCGTGCCCCGTTGTCGTGGATTAACAGCGTGTTCAGTGATGGGCGCAAATACCTGTTGGGCGATGCGCCAGCCGCGATTGATGCGCAGGTTTATCATATCATCTGGTTCATCAAAGGCCGCTGGTCTGGTGGCCCCGAGATGTTGTCCGAATTCACTGCATTGACCCGTTGGGAAGCTGACGTTGCCGCATTGGGCCATGGGGCGCCAACGCCTTTGGATGCGCAGGATGCGGTGGAAACGGCGCGAGATGCCGCGCCAAAGTCGTTGATTGGTGTGGCTCCAAATGATCCGCAAGGTTTGAAGGTCGGCGATCGTGTTTCGATCAACCCCGACGTAGATGGGGGCGAACAGCCTGTGGAAGGGACGTTACGCTATGCGGACGCCGAAACTGTCAGCATTGATCGCAAGGGTGATGATGTTGGCGAGGTCGCGGTGCATTTCCCGCGTGCAGGCTACCGCATTACGGTGCTGTGACACTGCCGGACACGCAAAGACTAAGGTCTTACGCTGCGAGTTTGACGCGGACGATATAGGCGACTTCGCCGCCAAGGCTGGTCAAGGTATAGAGTGCGGGTGTGTCGGCATCGCAGATCAGTCGCAGGCTTTTCAGTTTCGCGATCGTGTCTGCGTCGTGTTGCAGCTTTGAATGCGCAATACTGCTGAGCACGCCGCGTTCGGCGGACGTTAAAGTCTCGGCTAGAAGTTCAGCTATGCGATTCACGTGTCGTTTCCTTTTTCAAAAAGATTAACGTCGGTGCATTTGTTGGTCGCGGGGAATTGGGGCGCAAAAATAACCTAACCGACGTTTTGGGTCATACCGTTAAGCATTGAACGCAGCAGGGCAGCGTTTCCGTCGCGGCCCGTTTCTCAGGCGACAAATCGAGGTCAGGCAGGGTTATTGGCCGTGTTCAGCTGCGATGTCTGCCAGATGTGCCCGCCATTTACGGCGCAGCCAGATCACGCAATAGAGCACCAGCAAGCCCGCAAAGATGATCCCAAAGAAGTTGCTGAGGATATCTGCGACCTGCGATAGCTGGGATGCAAACATGTAGCCCAAGGACACATATGCGGCTGTCCAGATCGCGGCCCCGATCGCGGCCATGATCGTGAATTTCAGCCATCGCATACCGCCCGCACCGCACAGATAGCTAATGTAAGGGCAGGTCGGGCTGAGGACCGTGTGGCTAAGCAGCACCGCGACGTGGCCCTTGGAATGCAGCAAGGCTTCGCTTTTTTCCAGAACGGGCAGCAGGCGCGGTTTGCTGCGCATCCAATCCAAAATGCGCGGCCCAAATCGGGATGCGATCATAAATGCAATTTGGTCGCCAATGAGGAACGCTACAAACGCAACGACAAAAACCTGCCACAGCGTCAGGTCGTCCGACGCCGCAAACGCCCCTGACGTCAGCACAAGAACAGACGACGGCAGCGGCATCGCGAGGCACGCTAACGATACCACACCAAACAAGAGGAAAAGCCCGTATTCCGGAACGAGGCCGATCACCGCTGCGGTCATTTTTGGGTCTCCGCACGGAAAGCTTCTGCAGCAGCACGGACTTTTTCGGTCAGCGCGTCCAGTGACATGTTTTGTTCAACTGCAATGGTACGCATGGTCATGCCGCGCGGCCCACCTTCGGTGAGCCCAAAGATTTCGCCAACAACGGGCCGTGGCAGATCATAGGACATGCCAACGTAGCGCGGCGTCATCCATGGTTTCAGGGCTTCATCCTGATGTCGCGGATCATTGAAATGCAGAAAATCCAAGAAGATGTCGGCGGCGAACCAAAGGCCGGCGGCACAAGCGATGATCAAGATGGCGAATACGCCAAGATGATTGCGCAGGAAGCTCCAAATGGGGTGCGGTCGGCTCATCCGGTTGTCCTGTCCTGTTCATTTGGGCTTGCGCACCGCGCGGTATTTCTTGCGGAGACCATGGCGGATGGTCGTCCGGTGTCAAGCGGGTGATCCTAACAGGCGTCTGATCCAGCGCCGGCCGGGTCGTTCAATAAGGTGATACAGGATCGCGGACGCCACGTAGATCGTGGTGATCGAAATGACAGCGGTCATCTGTTCGCTAAGTCCACCAACCCGTTGAGCGACAACAGGGACGGCAAATAGTACGAGGATGTGTACCATGTAGGTCGCGTACGAAATCTCGCCCAGATAGATCAAGACGGGATGGCGCAGGATGTTGGATCGCTCTTGCGTGGCCAAATGCGCCAGTGTCGCAAGGAACACGGCGAGGGCCATGACAATCAACCGTTCATCGGCTTGGAATGCAGACAGAAGCCCAACTGCAGCGACGCTGATCCAAAGGCAAGGTCTGATCCAGACATCGGGGAGCCGTCGTTTCTCCATGACCAGATATATCGCCAAGCCGATGAGGAATTCGGTCATGACGCGGATGATCCCGAAATCAAACATCAGTTTGGTGATGGAACGGTCAAGGACGGCCAAGGTGAACAGGGATGCGGCGGCGAAGAGGCAAATCGCCAGAACAAGCGTGACAACCGGTCGAAAGATCAATGCGATTGTCAGACTGATTGGAAACATCAGGTAGGCAAAGGTTTCCGCGCTGACTGACCAAGACGGGAAGTTCCAAGAATGCCCATCCGTCACCCCCCACGCATGCATTAGCGCGAGGTGCCACGGCAAATGCGCCCAGTTTTGCCCTTCGGCGACCGTTTCCGCGCCCATGATTGCAAGCGCCTGATAAGCCGCGACAAAGATCAACGTCATCGTCAGGTGAAGGGGGTAAAGACGGGCGAAGCGGTTTGTAAGGAAGCGTTTGTAGGAAAACGTGCCCTCTCGCCATGCCGAGAGGTAGACATGCGCCAGAATATAGCCGCTCAACATGAAAAATAGATCAACGCCTAAATGGCCGTCGGCGATCAGGTTGTTTCCAATGCTAGGGGGATTGGCCGCGTCAAAGAACTGATGAAAAATCACCACAATGAATGCGGCCAAGGCCCGTACTGACGTCAATTCCTGAAGGTTACTTGGCAGAGGCGTCATGCTGGGTGCAGCTCAATAACCGCGCCAGATCCAGCCGCCGCCAAGAACGCGTGTCCCGTCAGGGTCATAAAACACGCAAGCTTGCCCGGGTGATACGCCTTCTTCTGCGACGAGCAGTTCGACTTCGGCTTCGGTATTCGAAATTGGCCGCAGAACGGCGTCAATAGGGGGCTTGGTTGACCGAACCTTTACCGCGATTGTCCGTTCGCCGCCGTCCATCAAGTCGCCATCGCCCAGCCAATTGATTTCCCGCAGGGGGACCTTGCGTGTTGCGAGCAGGTCTTTCGGCCCGACGATCACGTGCTTTTTGTCCACATCCAGCCGCACGACATACAACGGATCGGCCAAACCGCCGATCCCCAGACCGCGGCGCTGACCGATGGTGTAATGGATGACACCGCGATGCTGGCCGAGGACGTTCCCGTTCGTATCCACGATATCGCCAGGTTCGGCAGCACCGGGACGCAGTTTTTCGATCACGGCTGCATAGTTGCCGTTGGGTACAAAGCAGATGTCTTGGCTGTCGGGTTTGTCCGCAACGCTTAGCCCGTATTTCGCGGCGAGCGCACGTGTTTCTTCTTTGGACGTGTGATGCCCAAGCGGAAAACGCAGGTAATCAAGCTGTTCACGGGTGGTCGAGAACAGGAAGTAGCTTTGGTCTTTGGTTGGGTCGCCTGCGGAATGCAGTTCGGAGCCCGCTCCACCCATCATGCGCTGGATGTAGTGACCGGTCGCCATGCAATCCGCGTCGAGGTCGCGGGCCGTTTCCAACAGGTCTTTGAATTTCACACGCTCGTTGCAGCGGATGCAGGGCACAGGCGTTGCACCAGCCAGATAGCTATCGGCGAATTCGTCCATCACGGCTTCTTTGAAGGTGTTTTCGTAGTCTAAGACGTAGTGGGGGAACCCCATCTCTTCGGCGACGCGGCGT
Organism: Rhodobacteraceae bacterium S2214; assembly: GCA_025141675.1. NCBI lineage: Bacteria > Pseudomonadati > Pseudomonadota > Alphaproteobacteria > Rhodobacterales > Paracoccaceae > Rhodobacteraceae bacterium S2214. Next base: position 2,238,750 of record CP081161.1, on the reverse strand, counting down.
GCATCATGGATATCACGCCCCGCGCAACATGCCCCTTTTTTGGCCAAAGCGGCCCCGTGATCGTACAATTGTAAGGTCACACCGACGACGTCATAGCCTTCTTCGTGCAACTTTGCCGCGACAACAGAGCTGTCCACTCCACCGGACATCGCTACGACGACGCGGGTTTCCGACGGCGGTTTTGCAAAACCAAGGGAATTTAACGGTTGATCCAAAGACATATCACACCAATTTTTTATGGGCTTTCAGGGCGTTTCCAACAAATTTGCTGAAATTGCAAGTTACTCCGTTTCGGCAAGCTTACCGAAACTTAAGCGATTTTCTTCATATGTGCGTCCCAGTGCAAAATGCAAAGGGAAGCAAGATGTATTTGCGAAAGATTGATGGGCCACGTTCCGTGACGCTGCCCGATGGGTCTGTCATGACCCGCGCTGATTTGCCACCGACCGATACACGACGTTGGGTGGCATCGCGCAAGGCGTCCGTCATTAGAGCCGTTGCCGCAGGGCTGCTGACACGGCCCGAGGCGTTGGAGATGTACAGTTTGTCCGATGAAGAGTTTGCGGAATGGGAAACCGCAGTCGCCGAACACGGGGAGGCCGCATTAAAGACGACGTCGTTGCAGCGCTATAGACAACCCTAGGGAGAAGTGGCATCTTTTTTGTTACCGGTAACGTGTCATTAACTATTCTTGCAATATGTTGGTGGTGCCAAGAAAAAGCGGAGAAAACAGATGCGCGTACTGCTGGTTGAAGACGACCCGACGACTTCAAAAAGCATCGAATTGATGCTCACTCATGCGAACCTAAACGTTTATGCGACCGATCTCGGGGAAGAAGGGATCGATCTTGCCAAGCTGTACGATTATGACCTGATCCTTCTGGACCTGAATTTGCCTGATATGAACGGTCACGAAGTGCTGCGTCAGCTGAGGATGAGCCGGATTGATACACCAATCCTGATCCTGACGGGCGATGACAGCACCGAAGGAAAAATCAAGGGATTTGGCTTCGGCGCGGATGATTATCTAACGAAACCTTTCCATCGCGAAGAACTGATCGCGCGGATTCATGCGATTATTCGCAGGTCGAAAGGGCACGCCCAGTCCATCATCAAAACCGGACGGATTGCAGTCAATCTAGACGCGAAAACCGTGGATGTTGGCGGGAACACTGTCCATCTGACCGGCAAAGAATACCAGATGCTCGAATTACTTTCGTTGCGTAAAGGAACAACGCTGACGAAAGAGATGTTCTTGAACCATCTCTATGGCGGGATGGATGAACCGGAACTGAAAATTATTGACGTGTTCATTTGTAAATTGCGCAAAAAGTTGAGCAACGCGACGAATGGCGAAAATCACATCGAAACTGTTTGGGGCCGTGGTTATGTGCTGCGTGATCCGGAAGTTGGTGCGAATGAAGAACGGCTTGCTATCGGGGCCTAAGCCGTCGGTGCGATGGATAAAGAGAATGACAAAGGGCGACCGATCTGGCTGGACGAGCTAGAAGGGTCGCCCTAAAACTTTGCAGAGGGGCCATGGGGGCACCAAACTGCAAGGGACTGACCAATGGCGCCAACCACCGCTCAAACCGACCTGAACGATTTGCTTGAGATCGACGCGGCGGATGTCGGTAAAGAGGATGCCGCGGCGGTCCTGTCGCGTCTGGCTGCCGTTCTGGGTGATGCGAATACAGCGTATCATACGAACGATGCACCAGAGATTGATGACGCGACCTACGACCGGCTAAAGCGATTGAACGCCGCGATTGAAGCGGCCTACCCAGACCAGAAATTGCCGAACAGTCCAAGCGATCAAGTTGGGGCTGCTGTTGCTGACAAGTTCGGCAAGATTGCGCATGCGGTTCCGATGTTGTCTCTGGGCAATGCGTTTAACGCTGATGATGTCGTCGACTTCGAAAAGAGCGTGCGCAAGTTCCTGAATTTGGACCAGACGACGCCCTTGGCGTTTACGGCCGAACCCAAGATTGACGGACTATCGTTGTCGCTACGGTATGAAGACGGAGTGCTGAAACAAGCTGCCACGCGGGGTGATGGCGCGGTCGGCGAAAATGTGTTGGCGAACGCGCTGACGATTACCGATGTACCGCATCGGATCTCGGGTGCACCTGCGGTGCTTGAAGTGCGCGGCGAAGTTTACATGAGCCATGCCGATTTCGCCGCGTTGAACGCGCGACAGGTGGAAAAGGACGAAAAGCCGTTTGCGAACCCGCGCAATGCGGCGGCCGGATCTTTGCGACAGTTGGATTCTAAGATCACGGCGGCGCGCCCGTTGGAGTTTTTCGCCTACGCATGGGGCGAATTGTCCGAACCGTTGGCAGACACGCAATCCGGCGCGATTGCGCGGCTCAAGGCGCTTGGATTTAGCACGAACCCGTTAACGCGGACATGCGATACGGCGGCGGATATGATCGCGCATTATGAACAGATCGGGCATGATCGGGCGGACCTTGGGTATGACATCGACGGGGTTGTCTACAAGGTGGATGATTTGGAATTGCAGCGGCGTTTGGGGTTTCGGTCCACGACGCCGCGTTGGGCCATTGCCCACAAATTCCCCGCCGAACTTGCGTGGACGACGTTGGATGCGATCGACATTCAGGTCGGGCGCACTGGGGCTTTGTCACCGGTTGCGCGGCTGACGCCGGTGACGGTTGGCGGTGTCGTAGTGTCGAATGCGACGTTGCATAATGAAGATTATATCGCGGGATTGGGCGGCGATGGCGAAGCGATCCGCGAAGGGGGCGATTTGCGTGTCGGCGATCTGGTTCAGATTTACCGCGCGGGCGATGTAATTCCGAAGATCAAGGATGTGGACCTTTCAAAACGCCCCGATGATGCGGTGCCTTATGTATTTCCAGAGGTGTGTCCCGAATGCGGATCGCCTGCGGTGCGTGAAGCGGGGGATGCTGTGCGACGCTGCACTGGTGGATTGATTTGTCCTGCGCAAGCCGTTGAAAAGTTAAAGCACTTCGTCAGTCGTGGTGCGTTTGATATCGATGGGTTGGGTGCCAAACAGGTCGAAATGTTCTATCATGACGACGCTTTGCCGATTAAGGAACCTGCGGACATTTTCACACTTCGCGCCCGCAATGATGCGGCTTTGGCAAAGCTGGAAAACCGCGATGGATTCGGCAAAACCAGCGTGAAGAATCTGCTGGATGCCATTGATGATAAACGTGAAATCCCGCTTCCGAAATTGCTGTTCTCGTTAGGGATCCGGCATGTCGGCGATTCAGGTGCGCAGTTGCTCGCTAATCATTATGGCAGCTGGGATGCGCTCGCGCAGGCCGTGGATCGGGCGGTTATCGGTGAAGGACCCGCTTGGGACGATCTTTTGGGCATCGATGGGGTCGGCGCGGTGATGGCGACATCGTTTTTAGAGGCGTTTCACAATGACGCCGAACGCGCGTCGATTGATCGTTTGATGGCCGAATTGCAAGTGCAGGACGCCGTTGTGCGCGACACGTCCGGCAGCCCTGTCGCCGGCAAAACGGTTGTGTTTTCAGGAACTCTAGAGAAAATGACGCGGGCCGAAGCAAAGGCGCGCGCAGAGGCGCTGGGTGCGAAAGTATCCGGGTCCGTCAGTGCCAAAACAGACATCTTGATTGCGGGACCGGGTGCAGGGTCAAAAGCGACGAAGGCCGCGTCGTTGGGCGTGGAAACACTGGACGAGGACGGCTGGCTGGCGCTGATTGGCGACGCATGAGCGGGCGTCCGGACGTCCTTTTTCCGCTCTTTGCGGGGCTTCAAACGCTTGATGGGATTGGCCCGAAGACGGCTTTGACCTTGCAGGACGTGGGCGTTGAAAAGCCGCGCGATATCTTGATGACTTTGCCGGTGTCTGGGGTGGATCGTCAATTGCGTGGCTCTGTCCGTGACGTCGTGGCACCTGCAGTGGCGACTGTTACGGTGACGGTCGGCGCGCATTATCCGCCAAAAACGCGGGGAAGGCCGTACCGCATTCATGTGACGGACGAGCAGACCGAATTCCAGCTCGTGTTTTTTCACGCACGCGGCGATTATCTGCAGCGGCTTTTGCCGACGGGGCAAAAGCGGATCGTATCGGGCAAGGTCGAGATTTTCGATAGTGTCGCTCAGATGGTTCATCCTGATCATGTCGTCACCCCAGACGAGGCCGCGACTTTTCCGGCATTTGAACCAGTTTATCCGCTGCATGCGGGGATTACGCAGAAATTGATGTGGAAAGCCACGCGGTCTGCGTTGGAAAAATTGCCGGACGTGGTTGAATGGATTGATCCTGCGTTAAAGGATCGCGAGGGGTGGCGGGATTGGGCAGATGCTTTGTCGCAGGCCCATGCGCCGACCGCTATGCAGGACCTTTCGCCTGAACATCCGGCCCGTGCGCGGTTGGCGTATGACGAACTTTTTGCGCATCAGATTACACTGGCTTTGGCACGGGCTGTGGCGCGGCGTGGCAAGGGGATCGGGTCCAAAGGCACCGGAGTTTTGCAGCGTAAGGTGTTGGATGCGTTGCCTTATCAGCCGACGGGGGCACAGACCCGTGCCATTGCTGAGATCGCGGCAGATATCGCGAAACCGCTAAAGATGAACCGGCTTTTGCAAGGGGATGTGGGATCGGGCAAGACGCTTGTAGCGTTGATGGCGTTGCTATGCGTGGTTGAAGCTGGCGGGCAGGGCGTGATGATGGCCCCGACCGAGATTTTGGCGCGGCAGCATCTGGAAGGGTTGCAGCCGTTGGCGGCGGACGCGGGTATCCGATTGGAGCTTTTGACTGGCCGCGACAAAGGTGTGGCGCGTCGCGAGAAACTGCAGGCGCTGGCCGACGGGGATATTCAGATCTTGGTGGGCACCCATGCGGTGTTCCAGAAAGACGTGCATTTTCATGATCTTCGGCTCGCGGTTATTGACGAACAACACCGGTTTGGGGTGGCGCAGCGGATGGAATTAGGGGCCAAGGGGCAGGCGGTTGATGTGTTGGTCATGACGGCGACGCCGATCCCACGCAGCCTCGCGCTGGCGCAATATGGTGACATGGATGTGTCGGTGTTGGATGAAAAACCGCCAGGACGGACGCCAGTCCAAACGGCGCTTATTTCGACCGGGCGCATGGACGAAGTTGTTGAGAAACTACGCAAAGCGGTTGCGGACGGAAAGCAAGCCTATTGGGTTTGTCCACTGGTTGAGGAATCCGAGGTTGTGGACATGACCGCCGCTGAGGAACGGTTCAAACGGTTGCGCGCGGCGTTGGGCGAAGGCGTTGTGGGGCTGGTTCACGGTCAAATGCCGCCTGCAGACAAAGATGCTGCGATGGCGAAGTTCGTGGCAGGCGAAACGAAGGTTCTCGTCGCGACAACGGTGATCGAGGTCGGCGTGAACGTCCCAAATGCGTCGATCATGATGATCGAACGCGCGGAAAGCTTTGGTCTAGCGCAGTTGCACCAGCTACGGGGCAGGGTCGGGCGTGGGGCTGCGGCATCGACGTGTCTGTTGTTGTTCCAAGAACCGATGTCCGAAACAGGTCGGCGGCGACTGGAAATTCTACGCGAAACCGAAGACGGGTTCCGGATTTCGGAAGAAGATTTAGCCATGCGCGGTGCTGGCGACGTGATCGGGACGGCGCAATCAGGGCTACCGCGTTTCCGGATCGCGGATTTGGAACGGCAATCTGATTTGATGGCGGTGGCGCAGACGGATGCCAGAAAACTGCTGACGGATGATCCATCTTTGGAAACAGATCGGGGCAAGGCGGCGCGCGTGCTACTTTGGTTAATGGAACAGGATAAAGCGATCCGTTTGATTTCAGTGGGTTAGCCTGTTTGTTCTAAAAAGTTCACAAATGTTCTCACAAAGTTCTTTACAGAAGGTTTCCAATATGGGAACAAAGTAGCAACAGAACAAACGAGCAACAAGGAGCGCCGACATGGCCAAAGATATCAAATCCGCACTGATCCGCAGCAGCGATACGATCATCTCTGACGCGCTTGGTGTTGCTGCTTTGTGTGTGATGCTTTTTGTTGGTCTATCGCTGCCCGCGATGGTCTGACCTGCCTGGAACGCATGTTCGGTTCACGTAATTTGCCTGTCCCACCTCGCAATTGCTGACCTGCCCGTCCCGTCCTGATTTGGGGATTTGCCTCTCCCTTAGGATTTAGAGCCGGACATGCGATCCAACTTCCTGCCGCCGCCATCCTTGCCCGGATGTGCGGCGGTTTTTTTTTAGGGGCACGGTTATGGGACAGGGCGTTTAGGCAGTGGTTTTGGCCGCGTGGATCGCGTCAAGTGTCGCGTCAAATGCAAGCAGGATCGACGCATGACGGTTTTTGTAGTCTTTCGCAGGTTCCAAAACATCAAGTCCATCGAACGGTGCGTCTGGCACGGTTCCATTTTCCTTGAGCATCGCAAGGAGCTGATCACGTCCATGTTGGATTTGTTCAGGTGTGAGCCCCACGATCGCTGATCCGATCACAGATGCGGCTGCTTGACCTAATGCGCAGGCTTTGACGTCTTGGGCGTAGTCGCTGATCTTACCATCCGTCAAGGTCACATCAACAGTTACCGTTGATCCGCACAGAGGGGACCTTTTTTTGGCGGTTCCATCCGGTTGTTGCAGGCGTGTTGTCCGTGGCATGTCGGCTGCCAGCGCCAGAATACGGCCCGAATAGAGTTTGATCATGTCGTTTTCGGCTGTCACGGCGTTTGCCCTTTCGCGTTGTCCCCCATAGATAGGCCGCAGGATGGATTTTGCAAAGGCCAAGACGATGACATTTGATCCAACAACACTGACGTACAATGACGCAGGCCTGATCCCTGTGATTGCGCAAGACGCTGAAACGCTTGAAGTCTTGATGATGGCGTGGATGAACGCGGAAGCGGTGGCCAAGACGCTTGAGACTGGAAAAGTGACCTATTGGTCGCGGTCGCGGCAGGCGTTCTGGATCAAAGGTGAAACATCCGGTCATACGCAGGCCTTAGTGGCGATGCGCGTGGATTGTGATCGTGATTGTCTGCTTGTGACGGTCCGCCAGATTGGGGCTGCGTGCCACACGATGCGCCGGACGTGTTTCTACACGGGTGTCGAGACTGGCGAAGAAGTCGAGCTGATGGCTCCTGAGTTATAAAGCGCGGCTATGCCGGTAGCCCAACCATGCGGCGAATGTCGTCTGGTGTGGCACCTTCGGCGCGGTAGCTCGCAATAGATTTCGATTTGTCGATTTTGGCGAGACGTTTGCCTGTGGCATCGGTGATCAGGCCGTGGTGCCGGTAGGTCGGCGTCGGCCAGCCCATGAGTTGTTGCAGGATGACGTGAATCGGCGTGAGCGGTGCAACGTCTTCGCCACGGATCACATGCGTGACGTTTTGTAGGGCGTCGTCGTGCGTGCAGGTCAGGTGATAAGCGGGGTCGCCAGTGTCTTTGCGTCGCAGGATCGGTGCGCCGATGATGTCTGGCATTTCGGACGTAAGTATAAAGACTTCTTCGTCGTTGTTCATGTAACGCAATTGGGCGGGCAGGTGGCTGAGGGCCGCCTTTAAGTTAAGCCGGATTGCGTCGGTTGGTGCGGCCGACGCCATCGTGCGAGCGGCGCAAGTGTACGGATAGATTGGTCCGTCTGGACCCGGTTTTGCGCCCGTATTCAGAATGCGTTTACGATCACAATCGCACGGGAAAACGAGGTTTTTGGCCGCTAGCGTGTCAATCACATAAGCATAATCGGGCAGGTGTTCAGATTGTATGCGCGGGGGTGCGTCCCAAGTGCAGCCGAGCCATGCCAGATCATCCAGTATCTGCGCGATGTGGTCTGGGCGACTGCGCGTGCTATCGAAATCTTCGATCCGTAGCAGGAAGCTCCCGTTCTGCGCCCGCGCCGTGTCATGCGCCAACAGCGCCGAATAGGCGTGCCCGATGTGCAGCGGCCCAGTCGGCGAAGGTGCAAAGCGCGTAATCACGCAGCGGTTTCAGCCTGTTGGCCGAGCCATGCTTGCCAATCGATCTTCGCGCGATCTGTGTAGCCTTTGTAGCGTTCTTTGCGCCCGCGACGTCCTGATTTCATGCCTTCCAACGGTGGGAAAAGGCCGAAATTGACATTCATTGGTTGGAACGTTTTTGCCTCCGCACCGCCCGTGATGTGGGTGACGAGGGCGCCCATCGCGGTCGTGTTTGGTACCGGCGCGAGAGTTTGCCCAGTCAGTTCCGCCACTGCCATGCGTCCAGCAAGCAGCCCCATCGCGGCGCTTTCGACGTAGCCTTCAACGCCTGTGATTTGACCCGCAAACCGCAGATTTGGTTTCGACCGAAGCCGCATCTCGTGATCAAGAAGCGTGGGTGAATTGATGAATGTGTTCCGGTGGATGCCGCCAAGCCGTGCAAATTCTGCATCTTCCAGACCCGGAATCATTTTAAGAACAGTCTTTTGCGCGCCGTACTTCATCTTGGTCTGAAAGCCGACGATGTTGTAGAGTGTGCCAAGGGCGTTGTCGCGACGTAGCTGCACAACTGCGTAGGGTTTGTTTTCAGGATCATGCGCGTTGGTTAGGCCAACGGGCTTCATCGGACCAAATCGTAGGGTTTCGCGGCCACGTTCCGCCATGACTTCGATGGGTAGACAGCCGTCGAAATATCCCGCGGTTTCGCCTTCTTTGAACTCGGTCTTTTCGGCGGCCAGTAGCGCGTCGATGAAGCCTTCGTATTGGTCTTTGGTCATCGGGCAGTTCAGGTAGGCTGTCTGCTCTTCCAGCGTTTCACCTTTGTCATAGCGCGACTGCATCCACGCGATGTCCATGTTGATGGAATCGTGGTAGATAATGGGGGCAATGGCGTCGAAGAACGCGAGCGCTTGGGCGCTTGTCTCTGATTGAATCGCTTCGGCAAGGTTGCCTGACGTCAGTGGGCCAGTCGCAATGATCCACAATCCATCGTCGGGCAGCGATGTGATTTCATCGTATGAAATCGAAATGTTAGGATGCGCTTTTAATGCTGCAGTGACGCTTTCGGCAAAGGGATCGCGATCAACGGCCAATGCGCCGCCCGCAGGAATACGGTGCTTGTTCGCCATGTCCATGATCAAGCCGCCAGCCGCGCGCATTTCCCAATGCAGCAGGCCTACAGCATTTTGTTCGTGATCATCTGACCGGAATGAATTCGAACATACCATCTCGCCCAGATTACCAGTGCGATGGGCAAAGGTTTCGACCTTAGGCCGCATTTCGTGGATCACCACGTTGATGCCAGCGTTTGCAGCCTGCCATGCGGCTTCGGAGCCGGCCATGCCGCCGCCAATGATATTGAGTGTGTGTGTCATGGTCCGCGATGTATAGTGATCTACTCGAATTGCAAAGAGGCGCCGTTCATCTGAACGACGCCTCTTGTATAGTAGCGTTAGATCGGATCAGAACTGTTCGAAATAGCTCCGACCGTTAAAGGTGGTGCCGCGGTTCGCGCCAAAACTGATAGTCGCGCCAATTTCGACGTAGCTGCTTGTGACTTCACCGTCATCATCTTCAGCAGCTCTACGACCAATTTTACCGTATATTTCTGGACCACCAGAGATTTCATATTGGACGCCAACGGCCAGATTGCTGAGATCAGCGGAATCCGCATTGATGAAATCACCAGATGCGATTGCCGAGAAAGCTGGTGCGAATGTATATGCGCCGGATGCGCCGAACATTGTGAAATCTTCTTCTGCACCTTCAGTGGTTGAAAAACCAATGTAACCTTCGGCTTCGCCTTCACCGAATTCGGCACCTGCTTCAAGACCTGCGAAGCTGAGGCTTTCGGCAACAGTGCCAACCTCGGTGTCAGCGGCGAGAACATCAGCGCCAGCAAACGCCCCGAAGGACGCGGTTTCGTTCAGGTGGTAGATCAGGTGCCATGTGGAACTGACGATCGTCGCATCGACGTCTTCGATGCTGTAGCCGGACAGATCAAGAGCGATCGCGAAGTTGCGGTTGATCGCATATTCCAAACCACCGAAATATTCGGTCGCTGAGAGGTCGTCGCTTTCGGAAGGATGTGCGTAGTTAAAGCCGAGGTTACCGCTGAAGTTTTGTGCGGATGCGCCTGACGCGCAGGCAGCAAGTGCGATGCTGCTGGCCAAAAGTGTTTTGTAAATCATTTTGTCACCTCAAGTTGGTAGAACGTCGATGCGCGTTCCTTGAGGTTGTGGATAAGTGATTGCCCGCGTCGTCGCAATCGCATCCGTGACGCGGGCAATCGTCTGTTACGCGTCTGCATCACCTTCGGTGGCATCGTCGGCGTCTTCTTGCTCGGCGATCCATGCCACGCTGACGACTTCTTCGCCTTTGGCCGTATCAAAGACCTTTACGCCGCCTGCAGATCGTGACCGGAAGCTAATACCTTCGACGGGGACGCGGATGGATTGGCCCGCCGATGTGACGAGCATGATTTGATCGCCCGTATCAACTGGGAAGCTGGATACGATTTCACCGCCGCGCATCGCTTTGTCCATCGCAGTGACGCCCATACCGCCACGCCCGCGTACCGGATAATCGTGTGAAGACGATAGTTTACCAGACCCTTTTGATGTGATCGTGAGGATCAGGTTTTCGGATGCGGACATTTCTGCGTAGCGTTCTTGGCTGATCGCACCGGCAGGTGCTTCTTCGTCTTCGACCTCTGCGTCGTCGGCCAGACCTGCCATTGCGCGGCGCATTTTAAGGTAAGCGGCACGTTCATCTGCCTCTGCGTCGAAGTGACGGATGATCGACATGGAAACGATTTTGTCGTCGCCTTGCAGCTTGATGCCGCGCACACCGACGGAGTTACGCGAGTTGAACACGCGCACATCGGTGGCTGGGAAGCGGATCGCGCGGCCCGAATTTGTGACCAGCATTACGTCGTCATCGTTGGATGCGATACGGGCATTGATCAGCGTCGTGTTTTCGTGTTCGCCTTCGAACTTCATCGCAATCTTGCCGTTGCGCATCACATTTGTGAAGTCTGACAGGGCGTTACGGCGCACAGTTCCTGCGGATGTCGCAAAGACGACTTGCAGATCGGCCCATTCTTCTTCGGGGCGATCGACTGGCATAATGGCCGCGATCGACACACCAGCCGGGATCGGCAGGATGTTGACGATGGCTTTGCCTTTTGCGGTCCGTGACCCAAGTGGCAGACGCCATGTCTTGAGCTTGTAGACCATGCCGTCTGTTGTGAAGAACAGCAGTTGCGTGTGGGTGTTGGCGACGAAAAGCGTCGTGACGACGTCTTCTTCTTTGGTTTGCATCGACGACAGACCTTTGCCGCCGCGCCGCTGTGCGCGGAAGTCGGCGAGGGCGGTCCGTTTGATGTAACCACCGGAGGTCACGGTCACGACCATGTCCTCTTTTTCGATGAGATCTTCGTCTTCCATGTCGCCAGACCAGTCGACAATCTCTGTCCGACGCGGCACGGCGTAGTTGTCACGAATTTCGATCATCTCATCGCGGATGATTTGCATGATCCGTTCGCGAGACCCAAGAATTTCGAGGTATTCTTTGATCTTCTTGGCGAGCTCTTCGAGTTCGTCCGTCACTTCTTTCACACCGATCTGCGTCAAGCGCTGCAGACGGAGTTCAAGGATCGCGCGGGCCTGTGTTTCGGACAGATTGTAAGTGCCATCGTCGTTCGCCGTGTGGGTCGGATCGTCGATCAGTGCGATATATTCGAGGATCGATTCAGCTGGCCAGCGACGTGTCATCAGCTTTTCGCGGGCTTCAGAGGCGTCAGCGGACGACCGGATTGTGGCGACGATTTCGTCGATGTTGGTGACCGCAACCGCCAAGCCGCACAAGATATGCGACCGTTCGCGGGCTTTGCGCAGCAGATAGGCGGTGCGGCGGGCTACAACGTCTTCGCGGAAGTCGATGAAGTTGGTCAGGAAGCTGCGCAGCGTCAGTTGTTCCGGCTTACCGCCGTTCAACGCCAGCATGTTACAGCCAAAGTAGGTCTGCATCGGTGTGAAGCGGAACAATTGGTTCAAAACGACCTCTGCCGTTGCGTCCCGTTTCAGTTCAACAACGACCCGTACACCGTTGCGATCGCTTTCATCTTGGACGTGGGCGATGCCTTCAATTTTCTTGTCACGCGCCGCTTCCGCAATCTTGTCGATCATCGCGGATTTGTTCACCTGATAGGGGATTTCGTCGATGATAATCGCCCAGCGATCCTTGCGGATTTCTTCGATGTGGGTTTTCGCGCGAACGATGACGGAGCCGCGACCTTCAAGGTAGGCTTTGCGCGCGCCAGAACGGCCCAGCATAACGCCGCCTGTCGGGAAATCGGGGCCCGGTACGTATTCGATCAGCTCTTCGATAGACAAATCAGGGCTGTCGATGAGCGCAAGCGTCGCGTTGATGACTTCGCCTAGGTTATGTGGCGGAATGTTCGTCGCCATACCCACGGCGATGCCGCCAGCGCCATTGACAAGCATGTTCGGGTATTTGGCGGGCAAGACGGTCGGTTCTTTGTCCTTGCCGTCGTAGTTGTCTTGGAAATCGACCGTGTCCTTGTCGATGTCATCAAGCAGCGCTAGTGCCACCTTTTTCATCCGGACTTCGGTATATCGGTAGGCCGCGGCGCGGTCGCCGTCCATAGAGCCAAAGTTGCCCTGACCATCAAGCAGGACCAACGACATCGAGAAATCCTGCGCCATCCGTACAAGTGCGTCATAGATCGCGCTGTCACCGTGCGGGTGGTATTTACCCATGGTTTCGGCAACCGGACGCGATGATTTCCGGTACGGTTTGTCGTGCGTGTTATTGGTTTCGTTCATCGCGTATAAAATACGACGGTGAACCGGTTTTAGACCGTCCCGCAGGTCCGGAATCGCACGGCTGACGATGACCGACATCGCATAATCGAGATAGCTGGTTTTCAGCTCGTGTTCGATTGTGACGGCTGGGCCATCATATACAGGCTTTTCAGGCCGATTTTCGTCTGCGTTTTCAGGGGTTTCCGGGGTATCGCTCACGTGGTCCGCCTAAGATTCTGGATCTACTATAATTTGTTGATCAGAATGTAACAGATACCAGATCGCGTGTGCAATGCCCCGTACGCCTTGATGCCTATTTCGCCCGCATGACCATGCCGAAAAGGTCCCGTGGATCGTCCGGATCGGCGATCATATCGAGGTTTTTGAAGAACTCTGTCCCTTTGATTTTATCGTGGACGTAGCGCAGGGCAGAAAAGTCTTCGATCGCAAAACCGACGCCGTCGAACAGCGTGATTTCCGCAGCATCTTTGCGACCTGTGGCCGTGCCATTGATGACTTCCCACAGTTCCGTAAACGGGTGATCGAGCGGCATTTGCTGCAGTTCGCCTTCGATCCGCGTTTGTTCGGGGTATTCCACGAACATAGATGCGCGGGCCACGATATCGCTGTGCAATTCGGTCTTGCCCGGACAGTCGCCGCCAATGGCGTTAATGTGCACGCCGTTGCCGACCATGTTGTCGGTCAGGATGGTTTGCATTTCTTTGTCGGCGGTCGCGGTGGTGATGACGTCCGCGCCTTCGATGGCTTCTTCGGGCGATTTACATTGGATGACGGTGATCCCGCGCCCCGCAAGGTTAGCCGCACACTTGGCCGTCGCCGCCTGATCGATATCGTAAAGACGTACCGTGTCGATGCCGCAGACTGCTTTCAACGCGATGGTTTGAAATTCGGATTGCGCGCCGTTGCCGATCATGGCCAAGGTTTTGGAATCCGGCCGCGCAAGGTGTTTTGTCGCCATTGCTGACGTCGCCGCGGTACGCAGTGCGGTTAGAACGGTCATTTCCGAAAACAGAACGGGGTAGCCTGTGTTCACATTGGCCAAAAGACCAAACCCCGTGACGGTTTGCAGGCCTTCTTTCATATTCTTTGGGTGGCCGTTCACGTATTTGAACCCATAGAGTTCACCGTCGGATGTCGGCATCAATTCGATCACGCCAACGTCGGAGTGTGACGGCACGCGCGGTGCTTTGTCGAAGATCGGCCACCGTTTGAAGTCGGTTTCGACTTCAGTGGCGAGTTCTTTCAGGAATGTTTCGAGACCCACATGGTGGACCAGTTTCATCATGTTTTCGACTGAAACAAACGGGACGAGGGCAAGGTGGGAAGGTTGGTTCATTTCCGGCTCCGTGTCAGGCGATCAAAGACGCGGCGGCCCATCAGGCTGGCGACTAGATCAACCATCAGGTTGGCGGTCATACCGCGATCATCAAGGAATGGGTTCAGTTCAACAAGATCAAGAGAACCGACTAAGCCGCTGTCACACAACATTTCCATGATCAAGTGCGCTTCGCGGGTGGTAGCACCGCCAGGAACGGTTGTGCCGACGCCGGGGGCTATGCTTGGGTCAAGGAAATCAACATCAAGCGACACGTGCAGCGCGCCGTTGACGGAAGCGACGCGGTCAAGAAACGCTGACAATGGTGCGCTGATCCCTTGTTCGTCAATGGACCGCATGTCGTGCAGGATGGCATCTGTGCCAGCAAGAGCGGCACGTTCGGCGGGATCGACTGACCGGAGGCCGATCATGCAGATGTTTTCAAGCGGCACAGGTGATTTCAGGGGCGGGAAAGCATCGAAACCTTCGCGGCCTGTGAAATATCCGACTGGTGTTCCGTGCAAGTTGCCGCTGTCCGTTGTGTCAGGCGTGTGAAAATCGGTGTGCGCATCGAGCCAGAGAACGAAGAACGGGCGGTCCTGTTTGGCGTAATGCGCGGCCATACCGGATACCGTGCCAGCGGCCAGCGCGTGATCGCCGCCCAAGAAAATCGGCATGCCCGATTGTGCCGCATTTTCGGCGGCTTCTGATAGCGTCTTAGTCCAGCCAACTGTGCGTTTCAGATCGTGCACAAGCGGGTTCTTCGGCTCAGGCACGTCAACATCCGCAGGCGTTAAGTTCCCAAGATCCGCAACACTGTGGCCAAGGTCAGTCAGCGCTTCGGTGATTCCGGCGGTGCGATAGGCATCTGGACCCATCAGGCACCCTTGGCGGCGTTTACCGCAATCGACGGGCGCACCGATGAGGATGCAGTTCTGTTCTGTCATGTTCTGTTTCATGATCAGATGGTCTGATGCCTTTCGTGCTTTTTGAAGTGCGTATTTTGTGCTATTTGGGCGGTCATTGATCGAAATGGACAGTTGAAATGGACGATACGGATAGACGACTGATCGCGCATTTACGGCAAAACGGGCGTGCAGGCATTTCTGACCTTGCAGCAAGCCTTGGGGTGACGCGCACGACAGCCCGTAATCGGCTGGAGCGGTTGCAGACCGATGGCGAGATCATCGGCTTTACGGTGCTAACCCGCAGCGATGCGGCGACACATCCCGTCCGTGGTTTGATGATGCTTGAGATCGCGGGGCGTAGCGCGGAAAAAGTGTCACGCCTGTTGTCCAAGATTCCTGAAGTTCAGGCCGTGCATTCGACGAACGGAATTTGGGACCTGATCGCAGAGATCGGCACCGATACGCTTGAACAATTTGATCGCGTGTTGACGGATATTCGCCGTAATGACGGGATTACGAAATCAGAGACGAATTTGTTGTTAAGCAGCCGTCGCTAGATCACTTTAACGACGGGCTGCAGCGATCCATAACCAAACGGCAATCAACGAAAAGACTGCATTCCAAGATGCCATGGATAGACCCAGCATTTCCCAGCTGACTTGATCGCACATCACCAACACGGGGCCGTCGATAGACAGCAGATCCGCGCCTGATGACGCATCCAACCCGCCGCCTGTGCAGGAAGATGGGCCCGGCCAGTATTTGCGTTCAACGCCGGAATGGAAAACGCCGATGGCTGCCGTTATCAGGGCGGCGAGAGCGCCGAGATAACCCAGAATGCGTGCCGGAATGATCAGGGCCAGAACACCGATGGCGATGGCGGCCATATGTGGCCAACGTTGCCAGTAGCACATCGTACACGGCGGATAGCCGAAGTATTGGAACACATAAGCACCGCCCAGAAGGGCGACAGACACGCCTGCTGCGATGATGACGTGCAAACGGTTCATTATAGTAGTCCTACCAGTGCAAAGCCGCCTAGCAGCAGCACACAGAAAACGATAAACATCAGGCCCAGACGTTTTTCGATGAAATCGCGTATGGGTTCACCAAATTTCCAAAGCAATGCGGCAACAATAAAAAACCGCAGGGCGCGCGCGACGATGGCCGAGATGATAAACACCGGCAACGAAAGCGCTGTTACGCCAGACATGATCGTGATGACCTTGAACGGGAAGGGGGTCACACCTGCGATCAACACTGCCCATGCGCCATATGCGTTGAACTTTTCGCTGAACTCGGCGACCGCATCCGCTTTGCCATAGAAATCGAAGATTGGCTGGCCGATCGTTTCAAACAACGCGTAGCCGATGAAATACCCGAATAGACCGCCAAGAACCGATGCAACTGTGGCCACACCAGCAATCAGAAACGCACGGCGCGGTGCTGCGATGATCATCGGGATCATGATCACATCTGGCGGGATCGGGAAAAAAGACGATTCGACGAACGCTACGACAGCGAGCGCCCACAAGGCGTATGGCGATTGGGCCAACGACAGGGTCCAAGCATAAAGGCGTTGTAGCATTGATCGTCTCCGATTTGTTGCGCTGCTTAGGCCACGGGTTTGAGACGGGGTCAAGCTTGTGTCACAGCGCAAAGTGCCGCAACATAGTCATGTTTGAGAGGTGAGGGTTCTTATGAAGTGGCAAGGTCGGCGTGGAAGCAATAATATCGAAGATCGGCGCAGGCGCCCGTCACGGCGCAAAGCGGGGGCAGGTGGCCTAAGTGGTCTCGGCCTGATCGCTGTTGTTGTGATCGGTTATTTTCTAGGTGTCGATGTGACGCCGTTATTGAATGGAGGTGCCACCGATGGCATCGCAACCGAACGCAGTGTTGAAATTACACCTGCCGATGAACGCGTAGCACAATTTGTGTCCGTGACATTGGCGGACACAGAAGACGTATGGACGGATATTTTTGCGCGCCAAGTTGGCGAACCTTACGAGGCCCCGACGCTAGTACTGTTCAAAGGGCAAACGCAATCGGCGTGTGGTGGCGCGTCTGCGGCGACAGGGCCGTTCTATTGCCCACCCGAAGAAAAAGCATTTTTGGACACAGACTTCTTCGTCACCATGGAACAGCGATTAGGTGCAGGGGGCGACTTTGCCGCTGCTTATGTCGTGGCCCATGAAATTGCCCATCACGTTCAGAATGAATTGGGGATCTTGCCGCAGGTGAACAGGATTCGCGCGCAGTCGGACGCGGAAACGTCAAATGCCTTGTCTGTACGGGTTGAGCTGCAGGCAGATTGTTTTTCCGGAATCTGGGCGCGGACCGTGCAGGAAAAGTTCGGGACCTTGGAACGTGGTGATATCGCTGAAGCGATGAATGCAGCGGCCCAGATCGGTGACGATACGCTTGCACGCAACGCAGGACGGGCCGTGCGGCCACACACGTTCACCCATGGCACAAGCGCGCAACGGCAAAGATGGTTCCAACGCGGATTTGAGAGTGGTGACCTGACAATTTGCGATACTTTTTCCGTCGATCAACTTTAATCGCATTTCAGTGCGTTAGGGTGATTGACGATCCCGTTCAGACCTCTTAGGAGAGCGGCATTGGTACGCCGGTGTGGCGGAATGGTAGACGCAGGGGATTCAAAATCCCCCGTTGGTGACAACGTGCCGGTTCGAGTCCGGCCACCGGTACCAATTTTCTGGAAATCGTAGGCTTTAACAACGCTTGCCCGAATGGGGCAGGAATTGGGCCGTGCGATTCTATTTCTGTTTCTAATTTCATGACAGTTCAGGCTTTCCCCTAGTATTGCCTGCCGTGCTGGAAACAATTTTCAGTGATGGGCCATTTTTCCGCCGCAATTCGTTGACGTAGGGTTAATGGGCTTTGATTGGTTCTGAAATTGAAAAAATCTTTACGAAATTCGGTTTCATTCTGAAAGGATTCGACTGTAATTCCTTTGTTAACAATCTGTTAACACTTTTGGTTGGAATTATTGTTTTAGATTTGGAAACAATGACTTGTCGTCCAAATGACATAACGCGGGTGAGCGGCCCTAAAGGCAGATCACGTCAGGGTTGTTTGTGGTCTTTTTGCGCCATTTTTTCCCTTTTTGTCGCCACTTTGCTTGTTATACGACAGGGTGACTCTGGGTGGGGTCCGGGTTTTTGGGGAATCCGACATGTGTTCCGTCGTGGCGGAGCAAGGTGTGAATAGTAAATGTCTGCGATGTTGCCAGTTGGTCAGGATTGCAAAAGAAATCTAATACGAGTGGGTCTTCCCATTTGGTTTGCGTGGCCTTTCCAAGGTCTTAGGAGAACAAGTTATGACGAAGACGATTGATTTTAATGATCTATCTGGTGGTACGATTGTTGATAATGAGTACCAGTCTGCGGGTGTGACTATTCAGGCTTGGACGGCTGGTGGTGTTGGAAATCGGGCGATGATTTTTGACACGTCGAACCCGACGGGTGGTGATTACGATCTTGCGACGTCGAACTTGGGCAATGCTTTGATTGTGTCGGAGGATGGCGACAGCCACGATCCGGATGATGCGATTGGCGGGACATTCCGGTTCCGTTTTGCGGATGGCGCTGATCTGAAGTCTCTGACTTTCCTTGATAACGAAGAAGGTGCGACGGTTCGTTTCTACAATGAACATGGTCAGCTGATTGCGACACGTCAGATCCCGACGACGGGTGACAATGGTCAGTACATTGCGACGTTTGATGTTGAAGGCGTTTATACGATGGACGTGCAGCTGCACGGGTCGGGCGCTGTTGATAATCTGGTTTATGATGACATTGGTCCTGATCTGGACGGCACGGTTGAAGGCACGGCTGGCAACGATGTGATTGACGTGAACTACGACGGTGACCCGGATGGTGACCGTGTGGACAATAACGATGCTATTTTGGCAGGCGACGTGGGCGACGACGATTTGATTGTTGCGGGCGCTGGCGATGATCTGGTCAAAGCCGGGAACGGTGATGATCTGGTGTTTGGTGGCACAGGTCACGACACGCTGATGGGCGAAGACGGTGATGATACGCTGTGTGGTCAGGACGGCGACGATGTGCTGTTTGGCGGCAATGGCGACGACATCCTTGAGGGGATGAACAACAACGATCTGCTTTACGGTGATGCGGGCAACGACGACCTGTATGGGGACGCGGGCACGGACACGCTGTTTGGCGGGTCAGGCGATGACCTTCTGAAGGGCGGCGCGGGCAACGATATTCTCGTTGGCGATGGTGCGGATACTGCAGGCACGACAGAATTCCTGATCGATTGGGATCAGTTGGGATCTGACGGCAACCAGACGCTGACGGTTGATGGCCAGTCTGTGAACGTCAGCGTGGGCACGCCACAAAGTGCGGGCGGCAAAGAATGGTTCGTCGAGAACGGCATGCTCAAAGCGTGGGACGTGACAGAACCGACCACAGCGGACATGCATTTTGACACCGAAGTCTCGAACGTATCGTTCACGCTTTTGGACGTGGATGCGCTTGATAAGATTACGATTATGGCGAAGGACGCACAGGGCAACCTTGTTGAGGTCCAGTTCGAAGATACGGGCGTTCACACAGTGAACGGCAACATGATTATTGGGTCCCAGACGAATGCTGCGGGCCCGGGTGCAGATAACAACGGCCAGGATGTTGAAGTGACCATTGCAGGTCCGATCCAGCATCTTTGGATTGTTCTGGATGACGGTCCGGAGCGGGATTATTCCGGCACGGTTGCAGTCACAGACATCACGTTTGAAATCCCTGCGATTGCAGACGGTGTTGACGGCAACGATGTCCTGATGGGCGGCGCAGGTGATGATGTGCTGCTGGGCAATGGCGGCAACGACAACCTTGACGGCGGTATCGGCAACGACACGCTGGAAGGTGGCGACGGCGATGACCGTTTGTTTGGCAACGACGGCGACGACACCCAGTTTGGCGGCGCGGGCAACGACGTATTGGGCGGTGCTGATCGCGGCAACGACGTGTTCTACGGCGGCGACGGCGACGACATGGTTGAAGCCTCTTACGGCAACGACACGATCTACGGCGATGCGGGCAATGATAACCTGTGGGCGTCTGCGGATAACGATCTTGTTTACGGCGGCACAGGCGACGATAGCGTCTACGGCGGCCACGGTCAGGACACGGTTTACGGTGACGCGGGCAACGACACGCTTTCCGGCGGATCAAATGACGACACAGTTTACGGCGGATCCGGCAACGACGTGATCGAAGGCGACGCGCTGTATAAAGACGATACCGGTGCGGCTGGTAATGACGAACTTTACGGCGGTGCGGGCGACGACACCATCAACGGCGGCGCAGGCGATGACCTGATCTGCGGTGATGATGAAGACGGGGCCACGGGCCGCGTTGATCAGCTGACACTGCAGTGGACCGAAGCTTTGCCAGCGGGCACGGCCCTTGGTGCGACGCAGACGGTTGCGGTTGACGGCATGAACGTCACGATCGGTTTTGCGCAAGAAGACGAAGGTGCGACAGCCGACGTTGAAAACACAGCGATGTATGTGGAAGCGGGCGAAGCGTTTGATCCGAACTCCGGTTTGCACCTGCACGGTCTGGGCGGCGAGGGCGGTGTTGATAACACGTCCACCACGACACTGAGCTTTGCATCAAATGATGCAGCGTACGGCGACGAAGTGCAGGACGTGTCTTTCCGGATCAACGACATTGATAACGGGACTGATGCGGACGACCACATCGATATCGTGACAGTGCGGGCCTATAACGCGGCTGGCGAAGAGATTGCGGTCACGATCACAGCTGAATCCGGTGCGCAGATCATCAACGGCAACACAGTGACGGGTGGTGTTGAGCACACAGATGGCGTGACACCAGCGGCACAGGCCGGATCGGTTCTGTTTGAAATCGCAGGCCCTGTTGCGCGGATCGAGATTGATTACGACAACGGCGAGACGACAGATCAGCGCGTTGACGTGTCTGACATCAACTTCTTCACAACCGCATCCGAGGGCACATCCGAGGCTGGCAACGACGTTCTGAACGGGGACGCCGGCGATGATGTGATCTACGGCAAAGGTGGTGACGATGTCATCACGGGTGGTACTGGCGCAGATGAAATCTATGGCGGCGACGACGCGGATACGATCATTGGCGGTGCCGGTGATGTGGTCGATGGTGGTGCAGGCGGCGACGATAACGACGTGCTTGACCTGACGGGTCAGGGATCGTTCATCCTGACAGGTCCGGACGGCACAGGTAGCCCGATCCCTGATAGCAACGGCAATGGCCTTGATGGTCAGGTTGTGTTTGTGGACGCCGATGGCAACCCAACAGGCGAGACGATCTCCTTCACCGAAATCGAAGAGATTGTGGGTGATGAGGTCACGAACTTTGACCCTGATGCGCTGGATGATGTTGTTGATGCAACCGAAGACGGTGTGTCCGATCTGGGCAACGTGCTGGACAACGACACGGACGCAAATGCGGGCGACACGCTGACAGTGGGTGCTGTGAACGGGGACGAGACACTTGTCGGCACACCTGTTGAAGGGTCTGACGGCGGTCTTGTCACAATCAACCCGGACGGGACTGCATCCTTTGATCCAAACGGCGACTTTGAGGCGCTTGGGGAAGGTGAAACAGCTACAACAACAGTGACGTACACGGTTGATGACGGCAACGGCGGCACCGACACGGCGACTGTGACCATCACAGTGACCGGTACAAACGATGCGCCAGATGCGACGGCGGATGTTTACACACAAGATCAAGACGCAGACGGTAGCCCTGCGATTGGCAATGTCATCGGTGACAACACAGGTGCGGGCCAAGACAGCGATCCTGAAGGTGACACGATCCGTGTGACGTCTGTGACGAACGGCACAGACAGCGCTGATATCACAGATCCATTTGGTGCCTTTGGCCAGGGTGTGACTGTTGCGGGCGACAATGGTGGTCTGGTGACGATCAACAACGGCGGCAACATCTACTTTGATGCCAATGGTGAGTTTGACGCATTGGGTGAAGGCGACACAGCCACCACCACAGTGACTTACACACTGACAGACGAGAACGGTGCGACTGATACGGCGACTGTGACGATCACTGTCACGGGTACAAACGATGACCCTGTTGCGGTAGCTGACACGGGTGACGCGACTGAAGACGGTGTGACCGATCTGGACAACGTGCTGGGGAATGACACGGACGTTGACGGCGACGATCTGACGGTTGGTGCGGTGAACGGCGATGAGGCACTTGTTGGCACGCCTGTAGCGGGCGACAATGGCGGTCTGGTCACGATCAACGAGGATGGCACAGCCAGCTTTGATCCAAACGGTGACTTTGAAGCATTGGGTGAAGGCGAAACAGCCGAGACCACAGTGACTTACACTGTGACGGATCCATCAGGGGCCACATCAACCACTACGGTGACTGTGACAGTGACTGGCGTGAATGATGCGCCAAATGCTGTGGATAGCGCTTATGTGGTCTCGCAGGATGAAACATCCGGCGATGTGGATGCCAATGCGATCACTGACGATACAGGTGAAGGCGCGGACAGCGATCCTGAAGGCGATGATCTGACAGTTGTGCGTGTGGACAACCAGACTGGTAACGTGGGCAACGCGGTTGCTGGCGACAATGGTGGTCTGTTCACTGTGAACGCAGACGGGTCTGTGGACTTTGATGCCAACGGCGAGTTTGACGATCTGGGCGCGGGCGAAGACGCGACCACAACGATCACTTACACCATCGCAGACGAGAACGGTCTGGAAGACACAGCGACTGTGACCTTTACGGTGACTGGATCGAACGACGGTCCTGTGGCCGTGGCGGACGATCTGACAGCGGGTGAAGATGATCCTGCGGGCGTGATCGGCAATGTGCTGGACAACGACTCTGATCCGGATGGTGATCCGCTGACAGTGGGTGCGGTGAACGGCGATGAAACGCTTGTTGGCACACCTGTTGACGGCTCTGACGGTGGCTTGGTCACGATCAATCCGGACGGCACGGTTACATTCGATCCGAATGGCGACTTTGACGATCTGGGTGAGGGTGAAGAGGCCACAACAACGGTCACGTACACTGTGACCGATCCATCCGGTGCAACATCCACAGAAACTGTGACGATCACAGTGACGGGGACAAATGACGCGCCAGTGGCTGTGGCGGATACGGACACAACCGATCAGGACACTGTCATCGATCTGGACAACGTCTTGGGCAACGACAGCGATCCGGAAGGCGATGACCTGACGGTTGGCGCGGTCAACGGTGATGAGACCCTTGTCGGGGCACCTGTTGCAGGTGACAACGGCGGTCTGGTCACGATCAACGCCGATGGCACTGCCAGCTTCGATCCAAACGGCGACTTTGATGATCTGGGTGCAGGCGAAACCGCTGACACCACAGTGACCTACACCGTCACGGATGAAAACGGTGCGACAGACAGCACAACAGTGACTGTCACAGTGACGGGTACAAACGACGGCCCAACAGCAGTCGCGGATACGTTTGACGCTAATGAGGACGACGTGACCGATCTGGGCAACGTGCTGGACAACGACAGTGATCCGGACGGTGATCCGCTGACGGTTGGTGCGGTGAACGGGGATGAAACCCTTGTTGGCACACCTGTGGACGGCTCAAACGGTGGCTTGGTTACAATCAACCCAGATGGCAGCATCAGCTTTGATCCAAACGGCGACTTTGAAGACCTTGCCCCGGGTGAAACTGCTGAGACCACTGTCACATACACCGTGACTGACCCGTCAGGTGCGACATCCACGGAAACTGTGACCATCACAGTGAACGGCGTGAACGACGGCCCTGATGCGACAGACAACGCCTATGTGGTGTCCTTGACAGAGACTGCGGGCGATGTGGACGGAAACGTCATTACGGGTGACACTGGTAACGGTGTGGACAGCGATCCGGAAGGCGACGCCCTGACGGTTGTGGCGGTTGACGGTGACGCGGCCAACGTTGGCAACGTGGTTGCGGGCGATAATGGCGGCACATTCACGATCAACGCTGACGGGACTGTGGACTTTGACGCAGGCGACGACTTTGACGATCTGGGTCTGGGG
The DNA here is from genome assembly GCA_025141675.1 of Rhodobacteraceae bacterium S2214. Lineage (NCBI taxonomy): Bacteria > Pseudomonadati > Pseudomonadota > Alphaproteobacteria > Rhodobacterales > Paracoccaceae > Rhodobacteraceae bacterium S2214. The sequence goes on along the minus strand of CP081161.1, from coordinate 2,214,639 downwards.
GCGACACGCGACACGTCTGTCACCTACACGATCGTTGATGAAAACGGTGCGACAGACACGGCAAACGTGACCTTCACAGTGACCGGCATCAATGACGGGACAGTCCAAGGCACCGATGGTAACGATGTGATCAACCCGAACATTCCTTATGTGGATGCGGATGGTGACATCGTTGATGCCGGCGACGGTATCTTGCCGGGTGACGAAGGCACAGACAACGACGTGATCGAAGGCTTTGGTGGCGATGACGTGATCTCGGCGGGTGCCGGGTCGGATGATGTGTTTGGCGGTGACGGCAACGACACGATCAATGGCAACCAAGGCGACGACAACCTGTTCGGCGGTCAAGGCGAAGACACCATCAACGGTGGTCTTGGCAACGACACCATCAACGGTGGTGCGGACGACGATCAGCTGAACGGCCAGGATGGTGACGACACCATCGCGGGTGGTGCAGGCAACGACAACATCAATGGCGGTGCAGGTGACGATGAGCTGCGCGGTGGGTCAGGCAATGACATCATCGAAGGCTCTGAGGGTGAAGACACCTTGTTCGGTGGCACAGGTGACGACGATCTCTGGGGAGGCCAGGATGATGACACCGTCATCGGTGGTGCCGGCAATGATACTGTGGCCGGTGAAACTGGCGACGATGAATTGCACGGCGGCCTTGGCGACGACACGTTCTTTGGCGGTGCAGGCAACGATGTGATCGAAGACCGTGAAGGCAGCGACACAGTCGATGCAGGCGACGGCGACGACATCATCAACGTGGGCTCGACCCAAGGGGATGAAGCGCCAGACGTGGGCTATCCGGAGCAGCCATCTGCGACGATCCCGGGTCTTGTGTTCCCGGGCTATGATGCGGACGAGGATCCAAACGACGACAAAGACTTTGTCGACGGCGGGGCTGGCAACGACATCATCAACACAGGTGATGACGACGACAGCATCATCGGTGGGTCCGGCAACGACACGATCAACGCAGGCTTTGACGACGATACTGTTGACGGCGGCACAGGCGATGACTTCATCGAAGGTGGCGAAGGCAACGACGTGATCGAAGGCGGTGCGGGCGACGACACCATCTACGGTGGTCTCGAAGATCCACTGGCCGATGCGGTCAGCTTCCCGGATGACGAACCGGACGCCGCGGGCTTCCAGGATCTTGTTCCTGAGAACAACGGGGACACGATCTTTGGCGGTGACGGCAACGATACGATCTTCGGCCAAGACGACGATGACACGCTGTTTGGTGGCGCTGGCAACGACGTGCTGGACGGCGGCGTGGACGACGACCTTCTGGTTGGCGGCGACGGCGACGATGTTTTGATCGGTGGTCAGGGCAACGACAGCATCGATGGCGGAACTGGCGAAGACACGATCTTTGGCGGTGCCGGCAACGACGACCTCGAAGGTGGTCTGGGCAACGACACGATCGACGGTGGTGAGGGTGAAGACCTGATCTACGGTGGTGAGGGTGTTGATGACCTGTCCGGTGGCACAGGCTCGGACACATTCTTCGGCGGTAACGGCGGTGATGTGGTCACGGGTGGCGAAGACGCTGATGGCCAGGACATCGATGTCCTCGACCTGACTGGGTCGAACGTTGACCGGATCGATTACGTAGACGGCGACCCGGAAGCAGGTACGGTGACGTTCCTCGACGGGTCCACGATGACCTTCTCGGAAATCGAAAACGTCATCCCGTGCTTCACACCGGGCACATTGATCGCGACACCAAAAGGCGAGCGTCTGGTCGAAGAACTGCAAGTCGGCGACCGGATCATCACCCGCGACAATGGCATCCAGGAAATCGCATGGATGGGCCACAAGCCGATGTCAGGCCAGCAGCTGGTGCAAAACCCGCACCTGCAGCCTGTTCTGATCAAGGCAGGGGCACTGGGCCACGGTCTGCCGGAACGTGACATGATGGTGTCACCAAACCACCGCGTGCTTGTGTCGTCAGACAAAACGCAGCTGTACTTCGAAGAAAGCGAAGTGCTGGCTGCAGCCAAGCACATGGTCGGCGCGGAAGGCATCCACACGGTCAACGTGATGCAGACAACTTACGTGCACTTCATGTTTGAGCGGCACGAAGTGGTGCTGTCAAACGGGGCATGGACGGAAAGCTTCCAGCCAGGGGACTATTCCTTGAAAGGTATCGGCAACAGCCAGCGGAACGAAATCTTCGATCTCTTCCCTGAACTGCAGTCCAAAACCGGCCTGGAAAACTACCAGTCAGCACGCAAAGCGCTCAAAAAACACGAAGCAAAACTCCTGCTCAAATAAGCGCAAAAACAAAAAACACAAAAACAACGCCCGCTGGATACAAAAAAACAGCGGGCGTTGGCACGTGGGGAACAATTATTTCAGATGCGCTGAATTGTTTCGTAACCCAACGTCAAAATTAGCCAAAACCCATAAAACAAGGCAAAACGTTGCCCCTTGAGTGGCATCCGGACTTATTCCCCCTGTATTTTCTAAGTGAGCTTAATAGATAGAGCCCAATCGCCGCACTGCAGCGGACATAGATATGCACGATGGGGAACTATCATGGCTGAGATCAACGGTACTTCAAATACAGACGTCATTCAGGGCACATCCGAGGATGACACCATCAATGGCTTTAATGGTCAGGACACGATTTCTGGTGAAGGCGGCGACGACAGCATTTTGGGCGGCGACGGCGACGATATCCTTTATGGGGATAACGGCGAAGGGACAGCGCCCGGCTCTGATGCAACCCCGCTATCGCTGAATATCAACAATCTGGTTAGCGACACTTCTTCGGGCAATGACAACGCGCAGGTAGGTGATGTGGCCGTCTATGCGAATGTTGCGCAGTTGGATGATGGGACGCAGGTGTCTGCACGCTTGATCCTTGTTGGAACGTCTGATCCTGATCTGAACATTGATCTGTCTGGCGGACGTGGCTACGAAATTCTACTGAACGCCCGTAACGGCACGACACCAACGGATGGCGGCGAAACGGCTAGTTTTCGGATGGAGTTCTTTGATCCAGCGACAGGCCAGCCAATTGCGCTGAATTCTACGGCGACATTCAACGATCTGGACCGCAACAGCGCCGGCGATCAGGAAAGCGTCACACTGGACGCGGATAGCTTTAGCGCCTTTGGCACAGCGGCTGATACGTCTTTGCTGGTCAGTTCAGCGCCCGGTTCCGTAACAGCAGCTGGTGGCGAGGCGAATAGCCCCGACGACCAAGACGCATGGTTTAGCGCTGAATTCAGCGACCGGACATTTATCGAATTTACGCTTGAGACACGGACGACTGGGTCTGGTTTCACTATGAATGGTGATCTGATCGAAGATGCGGTCGTGACACCAATCGAGCCGGGCAATGATGTGATTTCTGGCGGATCTGGCCAAGACACGATCTTTGGTCAGGGCGGCAATGACACTTTGATGGGTGACGACGGCGACGACAAACTGTTCGGCGGCGCGGGCGACGATGTTCTGGACGGTGGTCAAGGCCAAGACGTATTGGAAGGCGGCGAGGGCGCAGATACGCTTAACGGTGGTACAGGCGACGATCAATTGTTTGGCGGTGTGGGCGAAGACGTGCTTGTGGCAGGTCCTGACAACGATCGTTTGTTCGGTGGCGACAATTCAGACCTGTTTACTATTGGTGGTGCTGGCAATCATGTGATCGTCGGCGGCGAAGACGCGGACGGGTCTGACGTTGATGTGCTGGACCTGACCGCTGGCTTGGGCACCGCATACGCGGATTTCAACCTGATCCGTGATCCAAATGATGCTGAGGCAGGGCGTGTCGAACTGCTGGATGCAAACGGGAACATCACGCGGCGCGTGGAATATTCCGAAATTGAGAACGTCGTGATCTGTTTCACGCCGGGCACCAAGATTGCGACGCCAAAGGGCGAAGTCGCTGTCGAAACCCTGCAACCAGGCGACAAGGTGTTTACGCGAGACAACGGCATTCAGGAGATCACGTGGGCGGGTAGCCGGACTTTGTCTGGGGATGAACTTGTGCAATCACCGGATTTACAGCCTGTGTTGGTACGAGCCGGATCGCTGGGTGCAAACGTACCAGAACAGGATCTGCTGCTGTCACCAAACCACCGTTTGCTGTTGAGCGGGCAACGCGCCGCACTGCACTTTGAAGACACCGAAGTCTTTGCGGCTGCAAAGCACATGACAACTGCTGACGGCGTTGATCAGGTGCAGTCCAGCGGCGTGACCTATATCCACCTGATGTTTGAACGGCACGAAGTGATCTTGTCAAACGGCACATGGACCGAAAGTTTCCAACCGGGTGATTATGCTTTGAAGGGCGTTGGCACGTCCCAGCGCAACGAAATTTTCAAGCTGTTCCCTGACTTGGCACATCTTGCGACGGAAAAAGCAGGCTTTGGTTCGGCACGTCGCGTGTTGAAGAAACACGAAGCGGCCATTCTGGCAAAACACTAGCGTCCAGTGGCGCGACGCCACGCGGCCCAGTCTTCGGGTGTGTCCAGATCAAGAAGGGCATGCTTGTCCGGCAATGGGACCAGACAGGTCTGGTCTTTATTGGCCTTGAGGATCGGCGCGCCGCCTGTGTCGCCAGATAGATCGGCAAATGCGGGTCGTAAACTTGCGTCAAAGATCACGGGATGTCCGGGTTTGCCTGCGTCCGTTGCCCCGCGCCAAATCAGATGATCGGGGCGCTCATCGCGTGTCGTCAGCATTGTTTCCAAGTCCGCGGGCGTCAGAGCTGCCAGATCAGCCAGCAGCACCATAAAGGCAGGACAGTCGGGTAGGGCGGCGACACCTGTTCGCAATGAAACTGCCATACCATCCGCAGCATCCGCGACGATGACAGCGCGTGCAGACGTGCCTGACAGGAGTGCCGCGCGGGGATGATCAGGTCGTGGTAACGTGACAAAGACGTTGGGAGACACCTGTCGTCCCGCGTCAATCTGACGGCGCAGTAAAGCCACGCCGTCGATCTTTTCCAATAGTTTATCCGTCCCGCGCATCCGTGATGACTGGCCAGCGGCAAGGATCAGGATCGGGAGCGTCATTGGTGCGCCTTACGGGATGATCCGCGTATATTTGGTGCCTTCAAGCGTTGCACCGATGCGCAGACCTGTTTGGCCAAACACAACGGCAATCACAGGGGACAGCGACGTGGTTGTTTCGGCGCGCAATGTCTCGCCCTGTGAACTCAAGGCGTATTCAAGGTCTGCACCAGCTGCCCAACCGGGCGACTGGCGGAACTCAACAAGCGCTTCTTGTGTCATGAAGAACAACACATGGCTGAATTGTTGTGCTCCGATCTGAAGCCCCGCAGACCCGGACGTTGAAGAATAATAATCAACGGTTGAAGGGCCAACGCGCAACGCCCCGCGCCCGAATGATCCGCCCACACCCAGACCCAATTCGGTCACAAGGGGCATGATCAACTGACCAGCTGATCGTTGTGCCAGATCACGGGTGCCTGGATAGGTTTCGTACATGAAGGCCAAGGTGCTATCGACGCGCGCGTCAATTGTTGCGGCCCCGTTGGTGCCAATGCCATTGCCGCAGGCCGCCAAGGTTGTCCCTGCCAATGCCGCGAGGCCAAACTGCCGTCTGGAAAAAGTGCTCATATGTCGCCTCAGTTGTTTTTGATGACCCGTTTCTCGGGCCTTGGGCGTTATCCTAAAGGGAAATAGCTGTGCTGTCACCTGTAAGATCAGTCATCGGTGCGTTTGGCGGGCGTTGGATTTGGGATCTTGCAGATCCCAAGCCTTCGGCGAGGATATTTGGAGCCAAAAGAAGCAGGGTCGCGGTCTAGCCGTTGAGAAGGCGCGCGATTTGCGGCGCAAAGTAGGTGAGAACCCCGTCGCAGCCCGCGCGTTTGAACGCCATCATCGATTCCATCATGACTTTGTCGCCATCAACCCAGCCGTTTTGTGCGCCCGCTTGGATCATCGCGTATTCGCCGGAGACTTGGTAGGCGAAGGTCGGCACGCCAAATTCGGTTTTCACGCGGCGGCAGATGTCCAGGTAGGGCATGCCCGGTTTGACCATAATCATGTCTGCGCCTTCTTGCAGGTCGCGTTGGACAAGCCGCATCGCTTCATCACTGTTGGCCGGATTCATTTGGTAGGTGTTCTTATCGCCTTTGAGGGCTGCGGATGCGCCCACCGCATCGCGGAAAGGACCATAGAAGGCGGAGGCATATTTGGCGGTGTAAGACAGGATCGTAACGCCTTGATGTCCCTCAGTTTCGAGTGCTTTTCGGATCGCGCCGATACGCCCGTCCATCATGTCTGACGGCCCAAGGATATCAGCCCCCGCATCGGCCTGTGCCAGTGCCATTTTGACCAAGGCATCGACCGTGCGGTCGTTCACAATCACGCCGTCTTCGACAAACCCGTCGTGGCCGTTGATATTGTACGGATCAAGGGCGATGTCGGTCATCACGGCAATCTCGGGGGCCGCGTCTTTGATCGCGCGGATTGCTTGGTTGGTCAGGTTATCGGGCGACCATGCTTCTGCGCAATCCTCCGTCCGGCTTTCCATGCCCGTGTATGGAAACAGGCAGATCGCGGGAATACCAAGGTCTTGCGCTTCCTTCGCTGCTTTCGCCACACGGTCTACAGTCCGCCGCACAACGCCTGGCATGGATGCTACAGGCGTTTCATCATCCGTGCCTGCCATCACAAACACAGGCCAGATCAGATCATCCACGGTCACCGTATTCTCGCGCATCATTGCCCGCAAAGCCGGGGTTTGGCGCATCCGGCGCAGACGTGCGGCGGGAAATGGAGGTACAACTGGTGTCATGATCGGGCCTTTCTGGTCACAGGTTCTTGGATACATCAAATTCGGCCCTTCACAAGTCTGGGCATCCATGAATGCGCCCGCTAGTGTCGCCAAAAATAACACCTGCGCACGAGGCTGCCACCCGTGAATTGGACTGAAGCCCTTTTCGACGTCATTGATATGCGATCGTTCTCCAATCTTTGGTATTGGATCGGAATCGCTGTGCTTTGGTCATCCATGAGCCATTGGGTTCTGGGCGTGCCGTTTGACCTGATCCAACGTGCGCGAAAACGGGGTGGCGAGGCCGAACAAGACCTTATTGATATCGTCCGTGTGAATGTGAACCGCTTATTGGGCATCGCGCGGTTTTCGGGGCCTTGGCTTTTGATGTTCGTCAGTTTTGCAAACACTGTTTTGTTTGTGCTGGCTTTTTTCTACTGGATCGAATTTGCCCAAGCGCTGCTTTTCATCGTATTTCCGTTAAGCATCGTAGGGGCTGTCAGCCTGTCGAGCGCCCAGAACATCGAGACCAATGCGACAGACGCACAGTCGCTTTATAAGATGTTGCTGCGTCACAGGCTGTGGACGCAGATCATCGGGATGGTGTCGATTTTTGTCACCTCGATGTACGGGATGTACCATAACTTGACGGTTCCGTTCTGGTAGACAGTTGACAAGCCCTTCACGCGGGGTAGGTCAGTCGTCATGTCAAAGTCTCATCACATCACGATCGCTGGCGCACCCGAAGGGTTCGACGCCCAGCTGATCTTGCAGGAAATCTCAAAGTCCGGCGGTCCCGTTGTGCATATTGCACGCGACGATAAGCGGTTGGCTGCGATGGAAGCGGCCCTGCGGTTCTTTGCGCCCGATATGCCCGTGTTTACGTTCCCGGCATGGGACTGCTTGCCTTATGATCGCGTTTCTCCGAATGCAGATATTTCGGCGGCGCGGATGGCCACGCTAGCCGCACTGTCACACGGTATGCCTGCCAAATACGTTCTGTTGACGTCTTTGAACGCGGCGGCCCAGCGAGTGCCACCACGATCTTTGCTGCGTGAGGCGGCGTTCAAGGCGACGGTCGGCGACCGGATTGATGAAAAAGGCCTGCGGGCGTTTTTGGTCCGCATGGGCTTTACCCAGGCCCCTACAGTGATGGAGGCTGGCGATTACGCGGTGCGCGGCGGGATCATTGATATTTTCCCACCAGGCCAGTCAGGACCGATCCGTTTGGATATGTTCGGTGACGTTCTGGACGGCGCGCGGCGGTTCGATCCGGCGTCGCAACGGACCACCGAAAAGCTGAAAGAGATCGAACTGGCGCCTGTATCCGAGGTGATCCTTGATGATGCGGCGATCACGCGGTTCCGGCAGAATTACCGGATCGAATTTGGGGCCGCTGGCACCGATGATCCGCTTTATGAAGCCGTTAGTGCGGGCCGCAAACATGCGGGGATCGAGCATTGGTTGGGCTTTTTCAACGACGATCTTGAGACGATTTTTGACTACACTGGGTCCGCGTCGATTACATTGGATGATCAACTGACGCCGTCGCGGATCGCGCGGTGGGACAGCATCGTGGATCAATACGAGACACGGATGCACGCCCTGTCGCAAAAGGGCCGCGTGGACACGGTTTATAAACCGGCACCGCCTGCGCTGTTGTATTTGGATGATGCTGCTTGGTCTGCAGGGGTGGCCGACAAGCGTGTCGTCCAATTCGCGCCATTGCCGCAAGCCACAGGTATGGGTGTCGTTGATGCTGGCGGTCGTATTGGTCGTAATTTTGCGCCAGAACGACAAAGCGAAACGATCAACCTTTTCAGTGCGCTGGCGGATCATATTAAGGCCAAGATGGTGGATGGTCCGGTTGTCATTGCCAGCTATTCGGAAGGTGCACGTGAACGCCTGACAGGCTTGATCGAAGACGAAGGCATCGGCGAAGTCATTCCCGTCAGCGACCATAGTCGTGTCGGTAAGTCCGGCGTGCATTTGGCGGTTTGGCCGCTCGATCACGGGTTTACTGCGCCCGGAATGACGGTGATTTCCGAGCAGGACGTGCTGGGTGATCGGTTGATCCGTACGACGAAACGCAAGCGGCGTGCCGAGAATTTCCTTTCAGAAGCCAACAGTCTGAACATCGGCGATCTGGTGGTGCATGTGGACCACGGGGTTGGTCGGTTCAAAGGCATGGAAGTCATCACGGCTGCCGGTGCTGCCCACGAATGCCTGCTGATCGAATATGCAGAGAGTTCAAAGCTTTATCTGCCAGTCGAGAATATCGAACTGCTGTCGAAATACGGCCACGACGAAGGGCTGCTTGATAAGCTTGGTGGCGGTGCATGGCAGGCGAAAAAGGCGCGTCTTAAGGAACGAATCCGCCAGATTGCTGAACGTCTGATCCGTGTCGCGGCGGAACGCGAATTGCGAACGGCACCATCGCTTGATCCGCCAGAAACACTTTGGGATCAGTTCCTTGCGCGCTTTCCTTACGCTGAAACGGACGATCAACTGTCGGCGATTGAAGATGTGCTAGACGACCTTGCGTCGGGCCGTCCGATGGACAGATTGATCTGCGGCGATGTTGGTTTCGGGAAAACCGAGGTCGCGATCCGTGCTGCTTTTGTCGCTGCGATGTGCGGCGTCCAAGTTGCGATTATTGCACCGACGACATTGCTCGCGCGGCAGCATTACCAAAGCTTCGCGGAGCGGTTCCGTGGTTTCCCGATCAACGTGGCCCCATTGTCGCGGTTTGTTACTGCAGGCGATGCGACGAAGACGCGTGACGGGATTACCAAGGGCACAGTTGATATTGTTGTTGGCACACATGCGCTTCTGGCCAAATCCATCCGTTTCAAGAACCTTGGTTTGTTGGTGATCGATGAAGAGCAAAAGTTCGGTGTGCAGCACAAAGAACGGTTGAAACAGTTGCGGACGGATGTCCACGTTTTGACATTAACTGCGACGCCTATCCCGCGGACATTGCAACTTTCTTTGTCCGGTGTGCGCGATCTTTCGATCATTGGTACGCCGCCCATCGACCGGCTTGCCATCCGCACGTATGTGTCCGAATTTGATACGATCACGATCCGCGAAGCGCTGTTGCGTGAACATTACCGTGGGGGGCAGTCGTTTATGGTTGTGCCGCGCATCAGCGACATGGCCGAAATGGAAGATTTCCTGAAGCGTGAAGTGCCTGAGGTCAGCGTTATCGCGGCCACCGGACAGATGGCGGCAGGTGAGCTCGATGATCGGATGAACGCGTTTTACGACGGCAAGTATGATGTGTTGTTGGCAACGACGATTGTGGAATCTGGTCTCGATATTCCAACGGCCAACACGATGATCGTGTGGCGCGCCGACATGTTTGGTCTGTCGCAGCTTTACCAAATTCGCGGGCGTGTTGGGCGATCTAAAACCCGCGCTTACGCCTATCTGACGACTAAACCGCGCCAGAAACTGACCGATACGGCGCAAAAGCGTCTGCGCGTGCTGGGGTCGCTCGATAGCCTTGGGGCAGGGTTCACGCTTGCGTCGCAAGACCTTGATATTCGTGGTGCGGGCAATCTGTTGGGCGAAGAACAATCCGGTCAGATGCGTGAGGTCGGGTACGAGCTGTATCAACAGATGCTCGAGGATCAGATCAACGCGATCAAATCCGGCGCCGCTGAAGGGATCATCGACGACGGCGAATGGTCGCCGCAGATTAACCTCGGTGTGCCCGTTCTAATACCAGATGCATACGTGCCTGATCTGGACGTTCGTCTAGGGCTGTATCGACGTTTGTCTGAACTGACGACAAAGGTTGAATTGGAAGGTTTCGCCGCCGAGCTGATCGATCGGTTCGGGAAACTGCCGAAGGAGGTCAACACGCTGATGCTGGTCGTGCGGATCAAGGCGATGTGTAAGAAAGCCGGAATCGGTAAGTTGGACGCGGGACCAAAGGGTGCCACGATCCAGTTCCACAACGATAAATTCGCATCACCTGAAGGGCTGGTTGCCTTTATCCACGACCAAAAGGGGCTGGCGAAGGTGAAAGACAACAAGATCGTTGTACGACGCGATTGGGCCAAGGACCGTGACAAGATCCAAGGCGCATTCAACATTGCACGGGATCTGGCCCAAAAATTGGCAGACGAACGTAAGAAAACGAAGGCCTAGGTTTCACCGGGCCGTTTGATGAGCGTGGTAAGCCATAATGCAGCGCTTGCCATCACAAGCGTTGCGATGCCCATTGGTAGCGGCGTTCCGTCGTATAGCAGGGCCGTAGGTGCGGCCAACATGACTGCGCCAACGGTGGAAAACGCGGCGATAACGGACGCAGCGAGGCCCGCAATGTGGCCCATTTCCTCCATCGCCAGGGCATTCAGGTTGCCGATGGTCAGGCCGACTTGGAAAAAGTTGCCGATCACCCAGATAAGATAGGTCCCGAAGGCGATCCAGTATGGCGCGTCAACGGTCGCCGTTGCGACCATGACGAGGGTGAGGCCGATTTGCGCAATGAACATGCCTTTCACCATCGCACGCATCCCCAACGCGCCAACGAGACGCGCGTTCAGCAGTGATCCAGTTGCGGCCAACACGGCAATCACCGCAAACCATAGATGGAAATGTTCGCCTTGACCGAAGGTTTCATCAAACACCTGTTGGGTGGTCGAAAGGACCGTGAACAACATCCCGAAGGTCAACGTTTGTACGAAGATGGACAAGCGAGCGGTGCGATGGGCGAACATCTGTTTAGTAGCGGCAAGCATTGACGCCAACCGGACGGGGCGACGGTTCTTCGGATCAAGCGACTCGGGTTGTCTCAGATAAAGCCAGAGCGCCGGAAGCGCGGCAAAGATGCCAAACGCGATAAAGATACTGCGCCAGCCAGCGCCAAGAATGATGTAATGCCCGATCGTCGGTGCCAATGCGGGGGCGAGCGAAAACACTACCATGATAAACGACATGATCCGCGCCATGTCGCGGCCGTCATATAGGTCGCGGGTCATTGCGACTGCGGCGACCCGTGGACCTGCGGCCCCAAGTCCCATGATAACGCGGCCGAACAAAACGAATTCTAACGTGTTGGAAAGCCACGCAATTGTGGTGCCGATGATGAACAGAAAAACGCCACCGATGACGACTTTGCGGCGGCCAATTGAATCCGACAAGGGACCCGTAAAGAATGTGCCAAGACCCAATCCAAGGACAAAGCTGGTGATGATCAGCTGCACCTGATTGGGGTTTTCAGGCGACAGGTCTTCCGCGATTTCAGGCAATGCAGGCAACATCGCATCAATCGAAAACGCGGTTGTGGCCAACGTCATTGCCATCAACCCGATAAATTCGGGCTGCGATAATCTATTTTTCGGAGCAGCCATTTAGCGGACTTTCTTCATGTAATTTGCCGCGTCTTTGCAGCGATCCGTGGGCTATTCAGCCACGTCGAGTTGGCTTTGAATGTCTTTGATGACTTGGACCCAGGTTTCAGGCGGCTGTGCGCCGGGGACTGCATGTTGATTGGCCACAATAAACGTAGGCACCGAATTCACGCCCATCTCACGTGAATGCGCATCGCGTTTGCGGATATCGTCGATGTCGTTGTCTGTTTCCAGCAGTTTGGTGACAAGTGCGGCGTCCATTTCTGCGGTGTCCGCGATGTCTGCGAGAACTTCATGATCGCCGATGTCGCGGCCTTCGATGAAGTAGGCTTTGAACAACAGATCCACCACAAAGCTTTGACGTTGCTCGATGCCCGCCCAATGGATCAGACGATGTGCGTCGATAGTATTGGGCGTCTTTTTCATCGCCTCAAAATTGATCCCCAAGCCGATCTTTTCCGACATCTCCACGATTGGGGCGTAAGCGCGCACAGCACCTTCTTTGCCGCCGAACTTGCGTTCAAGATATTCACGCCGGTCCATTCCGCCTGCGGGCATGTCGGGGTTCAGCTGGAACGGGTGCCATTCGATGACAAAAGGGTGGTCGGGGAAATCCAACAGGGCTTTGTCCAGATTGGCCTTACCGATGTAGCACCACGGGCAGATCGGATCGGAAATGATATCAAGCTTGACCATGTGCGGTCTCCCAGTTTTGCCGCAGCTGGCGGCGGAGTATCTTGTTGTTTGCCCCACGCGGCAAGGCATCAATTTGGATGAATTGACGTGGCACCTTGTAACGCGCGAGATGTTTGGCCGCGAAACCGGCCAGTTGGGCATCGTCTATCACGTCTACGCTGACATAAAAGGCCGTGATGATACTCGTGTCCGCTGACACACGAATTTCGCAGGCCGCGATGTCGTCGATATCGGGGTGGGCGGCCAGCGCGTTTTCGACTTCGATCGGGCTGACACGGTAGCCTCCGGCATTCATCATGTCATCGTCACGTCCGGCGTAATGGATCGCGCCGTCAGGGCCTTTGCGGCCGATATCGCCGGTCAGGAACCAGTCGCCGTCAAATCGCGCGGCGGTTTCAGTTTTTGCGTTGTAATATCCCAGCATAAGGCCGGGGTCGTCTTTGTGGACGGCAATGGTTCCGTTTTGGCCTTCGGCCACTGGATTGCCATCTTGTAGCAGTGCGATGGATCGGCCTTTTTGTGGCCAACCAAGCGCATCTGTCTGCGCACCGGGATGGGCTGAAATGAAGGTTGAGCATTCGGACATGCCGTAGGCCTCGAAAATCGGGGTTCCGGTCGCGGTCTGCCACGCCTTTGCGGTGGTGTTGGGTAGCTTTTCACCTGCTGATAACCCGTGGCGCAGGGACGGTAGTTTCGGGATGTCTGACCTGAGAAGCCTGCGGTAAACCCCCGGTGCAGCTGCAAAAATTGTCGCATTGTGCTTGGCCAGAAGTGCGGGCACGTCACCCGCTGGTGTTCCGTCCTTCGGGATCAATGCGGTAGCTCCGATTGCCCACGGATCCATCAGGCCAGTGCCCAGCGTATAGGTCCAATTGAACGCGCCTGCGTGCAGCACCACATCTTCGGATTCCAAACCATACCAACCGTCCCACATCATACGTCGCGCCCAAATCGCGCGGTGTGCATGAACAACGGGGCGTGGTTTGCCGGACGTGCCAGAGGTGTAGATGATATAGGCCGGACGGTTCGGATCACCCATGTGCGGCTCAGCAGGCGCGAGGCTGCTAAACCCCGCAAGCGCGCTTTGTTCCAACGTTTTCCAAGGTCCGTCTGGTCGGCTGATACCTTCATCGGCTACCACAAGGACCGGCTGGGTTTCATGCGCTATGGCCGTGATTTCGGGCGTAGTCAGCTGAGTTGAAGTAGGAATAGGAACCGCGCCAAGCAAGATAGTTGCAAGGTAGACAACCGGAAAATCTGGCGTATTGCCCAATCGCATCAGAACATGATCGCCGGTCTGCACGCCGTGTGCTGCCAACCCCGTTGCCGTTGTGCGTACCGCCGTGGCGATGTCGTGAAACGTCCACGCGTCAGCGGATGCCGCATCAATAACTTTCAATGCAATCTTTGTCGGCGTTTCATTCGCTTTCCCAAGAACATAGCTTGCCATGTTAAAGTGATCGGGAACGGTCCCAATTGCTGTGTGATAAGGGTGTTGGTCCATAGGAATTTGCTATCCACTGCGGTGCTGCATTGCAAGCCAATGCGCGTTTCGGATACAAGGACGTATGACTGACCTTGATCCCAAAAGCCTAATCCAAATTGCCCGTGAAAACGGAGCGAACGACGAAGGGCAGCCGCTTGATCTAGGGGCGCGGGTGCGTGAACTGCGCAAGGCCCGCGACTGGACGTTGGAACAAGCGGCGAACCAAGCAGGATTGGCACGATCTACGTTGTCGAAGATCGAAAATGGTCAGATGTCACCGACCTATGAGGCGTTGAAAAAACTTGCCGTGGGTCTTGAGATTTCCGTGCCGCAATTGTTCACGCCGCCGTCTAAGGGGCAAGTGAACGGACGCATGGCGTTGACGAAATCTGGAGAAGGGACGCATCAGATCACAACGACCTATGAGCATGATCTGCTGGCTGAAACCTTAACCCAAAAGGCAATGCTGCCGTATCGCGCCCAGATCCGTGCGCGCAGTATGGATGAATTTGACGGATGGGTGCGTCACGACGGGGAAGAATTCCTGTATGTCCTGACGGGGGCAATCAAGCTCTACACTGAATTCTACGAACCGGTAGAGATGAAACGTGGTGACAGCGCCTATTATGACGCTGCCATGGGACACAACGTGGTGTCGGTAAGTGTCGAGGATGCGACCATCCTTTGGGTGACATCGCTGTCTTAATTGCGGCCCATTGGTGTATCCGCGACATTGTCATCGCCGAATTTCGCATCGTCTGAATAGACGTCTTCACCATCAGATACGTCGGCGGTGGTGCTGAGAATACGCGCGTTGTCACGGGTTTCGTCCATGACGGCGTCTGCCGGTTCAGCGCCCATCATCCATTCTTTGAGCATATCGCGGGCAACAACTGTGTCGGCCTGTTCGACCGCGCCAATGTGTTCCACTACTTCGGGCATACGTCCGTCCGTCGCCAGCAGCGTGTCTTCGTTCAGATCAGGCCAGCGCGTCAGCAGGCGGGGTACATAGGCGGTCCAGTTGGTTTCAATCGTTGTCCACTGCATGGGAAACTCCTTTTGCGTTTGGAAGCGTAACCACCAGACGCAGAATTCGTTCCGCCTTGGCGTGGACTTACAGGACGAGGTCGGCTGCGCCCAATGCGACTTGGCCTGCGCCTACGGCTACGTTGCCGACGGTGCGGACTGGGGTACAGGCAGCCATTGCCGCGCCGATAACTGCAACTAAAACGAGCTTTTTCATGTTCTATCCTTCGTAAACAAAGCCCGGCAACAAACGCTGCCGGGCCCTAAAATCGTGATCAAAACGTTGATCGGTTATTCTTCATACCACCAAACGTCAGGCTGCCAACCGGGCCAATCTCCGAAGATCGGCAAGTTTTCAGGGTAATGCAGTTCTTTGGCATGCGCGATACGGCTGATGTTCCACTGATAGATCGGGATCACGTAGCGGCCAGCGGTCAGAACGCGGTCCAGTGCCTTTACAGCCGCGACAAAGTCGTCTTGGCTTTCCGATGTCAGCAAACGCCCAATCATCGCATCCACCGCTTCGGAACTCACGCCCATCAGGTTGCGACCACCGACAGTATCGACGGAATCCATCCCGTAGTAGCTGTACTGTTCGTTGCCCGGCGACAGGGACACGCCACGACGGTAGTACGTCATGTCGAAATCAAAGGCGTCTGTGCGTTCTTTGAACTGGGCGCTGTCAGCCGTGGCTAATGTTGGCGTGATACCAACCCGCGATAGGGCTTCGACATACATGTCGATGATCGCTTGCGGTTCAGTAGCACCCACCTGCAACAGGATTTCAAACGTGAAGTCGTTCCCGTCCGCATCCTTCAACGCACCGTCTTGAACGGTCCAGCCAGCGGCTTCGAACTGTGCGAGTGCTGCACCAATGTTTGCGCGGTTCCGTTCGGATCCGTCTGAGGCGGGCAGGGTGTAGCCTTCCAATGTGCCAGGTGTCAGATCATCCGCGAATGGTGCGAGGAATTCGGCGACGCGCCCCGTTGCCGGACCTTCGTCCATCGCGAGTGGCGAATTGGACCAGTAGGATGTGATCCGTGGCTGTGCTGAGCCGGTCATTGATTCATTGATGAATTCAAAGTTGAACGCATGGATCAACGCATCACGCACACGCCAATCTTTGAACTGATCGCGGCGTGTGTTCATCACAAAGCCGGTCATGCCTGATGGGCGTTCATGTGGGAGGACAGATTTCACAACGTCGCCGGATTCGATGGACGGGAAGTTGTATGTCGTATCCCAACGCGCGACGTTGAATTCGCGGTTCGTGTTAACTTCGCCGACTTTGAAGGCCTCGAAAGCGGCTGTTTCATCCCCAAAGAATTCAAGACGGACTTCGTCGATGTTGTGGACACCGTTCATAAACGGAACAACGTCGCGGCCCCAGTAATCGGGATTCCGCTTCAACGAGATAAAACGACCCGCATCAAAATCGTCGATCACGTAAGGACCGGATGTGATCGGCAGGATGTCGACACCGGATTCGGCGAAATCAACGCCTTCCCACTGGGCTTTTTGCAGAATCGGGCGCAGGCCTGCGAGCAGTGCCAATTCACGGTCTTCGGTGTTGAACGTGAATTTCACGGATCGTTCACCCGTTTGTTCAAGCGTGTCGATCTTGCCGTAGAAGCCGTGGTAGCGCGGGTGGCCAACGGTCCCGAGGGTTTCGAAAGACCAGATCACATCTTCGACGGTCACGGGGCTGCCGTCAGAGAATTTGGCTTCCGGACGCAGCACAAATTCAACCCATTCGCGATTCGGTCCGGTTTCGATCGTTTCGGCCAGAACGCCGTAAAGGGAGAATGGTTCGTCCAAAGAACGGCCCATCAGGCTTTCACCGATCAAGTAACGCATCTGCCAATGAACAGAGCCTTTCAGGATGTACGGGTTAAGGCTGTCGAAGCTACCGACGTTGGCCGTGACGATTTTGCCGCCAGTCGGCGCGTCAGGGTTTGCGTAGGGCAGAGACACGAAATCTGGTGGAAGTGCAGGTTCACCATACATAGCGATGCCATGCTGCGGTTCGGCATGGCCGATTCCCGCAGTAAGAATCAGTGCCGTTGCGGCGCCGATCTTGGAAAGTGGCTTGAAAAACTCTGTTATCATTTTGGTGACAATCCCCCTGGTCCCAATGTGTGTTGATCCTCAGCGTAAACAGGGTTGTCAGGGTTTTCAAACTTTTAGCTTGGACTCGTGCAAGTCATTGCTTATAAAGAAGTCACTGCTCGATAGGTTTCTTGCCTGTATGAAACCTGCCTCAATGACTTACGCCCGCCTTGTGCGGGCGTTTTTTTTGGCCGGGTGGTTTTTTGAATTTTCACATTCCCGTCATGCACCCATTGATTGACCGATGGGTGCGGAACGTTTGGTGTCTTTCGCAGTTGCAGCATGTATAAGCAACACCAAAGATACCCATTATTTCGTATTCAGGAGCTCCCATGTCCCTTCAAGGTAAAACTGCCGTCATCACAGGTTCAAATTCAGGCATCGGCCTTGGCGTCGCGCGCGAATTGGCGAAGCAGGGCGCGAATGTTGTTTTGAATTCATTTACCGATCGTGACGAAGATCATGCGCTTGCCGCCGAGATCGCCACGAATTTTGGCGTTGAGGCGAAATATGTCGCCGCTGATATGTCCAAAGGCGACGACTGCCGGAGGTTGATCGTCGAATCAGGTGGATGCGATATCCTGATCAACAATGCTGGTATTCAGCACGTGGCTCCGATTGAAGAATTTCCCGCAGCTAAGTGGGACGCGATCATTGCGATCAACATGTCCTCTGCGTTTCATACCACTGCCGCTGCCCTGACGGGTATGCGCGAAAAAGGTTGGGGGCGGGTGATCAATATCGCGTCCGCGCACGGTTTGACAGCGTCCCCGTATAAATCCGCATATGTCGCAGCGAAGCACGGGATCGTTGGCATGACCAAAGTGGTGGCCCTTGAGACTGCGCAGGAACCGATCACGGCAAATGCCATCTGTCCGGGCTACGTGCTGACGCCGCTGGTGGATGCGCAAATCCCTGAGACGATGAAGGAATACGGCATGGACCGCGAAACTGTCATCAAAGAGGTTCTGTTGGAACGTCAGCCATCCAAGGAATTCGCAACCACTGAACAGCTGGGCGGCACTGCCGCGTTCTTGTGCTCGGATGCTGCGGCACAGATCACCGGCACAACGATCAGCGTCGATGGCGGCTGGACGGCGCTGTAATGGCACCGAAGAAAATCAATCTGGCCCTGCAAGGTGGCGGGGCCCATGGGGCGTTCACGTGGGGTGTGCTTGATGTCATCCTACAAGACGAAGACATCGAAATTGCAGGCATTTCTGGCACATCTGCGGGCGCTTTGAATGGTGCCGCCCTTAAGGCCGGTATGGTCGCGGGGGGACGCCAAGGTGCCCGCGACAACTTGCGTTGGTTCTGGGAACAGGTCGGCGCGGTCACGGACGACCGCTGGACCGGTTGGATCAGCGGATTGACACCGAATGCTGCGGCTATGGCCAAGGTGCTGGAGATGTCACCTGCGTATCAAGCCTTTGATCTGACGACAAAACTGATGTCGCCGTACCTGTACGGACCCGCGCTGCAGAATCCGTTGGAAAAAATCGTCCGCGATTTCCATTTCGACGAGGTGTGCAATCCCGAAGGGCCGGAAATCAACATTTGCGCGACGAATGTACGTACAGGAAAGATCCGTGTGTTCACGGGGGAAGATGTGTCGCCCGAGGCGCTGATGGCGTCAGCTTGTCTGCCGAGCCTTTTTCAAGCCGTCGAATTTGTTGATCCCGCTACGGGCAAGATGGAGGCCTATTGGGACGGTGGTTATACCGGAAACCCTGCGCTGTTTCCCTTGTTTGAGCCACATTTGCCCGACGACGTCTTGGTCATCAACATCAACCCGCTGTGCCGTCATGAACTGCCGATGAATTCGCAGGCCATTCAGAACCGGATCAACGAAATCAGCTTTAATACGTCATTACTGCGCGAACTGCGGGCGATTGCGTTTGTGAAGCGACTGTTGGTTGATCACAAACTGCCTGAAGGCAGCATGAAAAACGTGCTCGTGCATATGATCGCGGACGATGAATTGATGAACGAATTGAACGTGGCGACGAAGACAATTCCGACACCAGTTATTCTTGCACGCTTGTTTGAAGCCGGGCAGGCGGCGGCGACGGTCTTCTTGGAAAATCACAAGGCTGATCTGAACAAACGCAGCACCGTCGATCTGGAAGAAATGTTCAGCTAAACAATAGCTTGAACGCCAAAGCCCACATGACGATGCCGATAAGGACGTCCAAGACCCGCCATGCTTTTGCGGATCGCATGAGCGGTGCCAGGAGGCGCGCGCCGTAGGCGAGGCTGAAGAAGAACACGAAGGACGACGTGACTGCACCGATACCGAAGCCAAGCTTTTCAGCGCCTTCGAACTGCGTTGAAATCGCGCCGATTAGCCCGAGCGTGTCGAGGTAGACATGCGGGTTCAACCACGTGAAGGCTGCCGCCGTTGCAATGGTCGCGGCCAAAGTCCCTGACTGACCCGCGAGCTGCATGTCATAATCGCCAACGTATGCAGCCCAAAACCGCATAAAACCATAACAGAACAGGAATGCGGCGCCCGCGTAAGCCGTGACCGTCGGAAGCGCTGGCCAGAGGGCGACGATGGCCCCAAAGCCCCAGACACCAGCGATAATCAGAACCGCGTCAGACAGCGCGCAGAATAACGCCAATGGAAAAACATGCGTTTTCAGCAGCCCTTGCCGCAGGACAAAGGCGTTCTGCGCGCCGATGGCGAGGATCAAAGCAAAGGCAGTGGCAAACCCAGTAACGGCGGCTGAGATCATGGTGATGTCGGCTTTGTTGGATCGGTTGTGTTCGGGTACACGAGACCCGCAGAAATCACCAGTTTGGCCGCGTCTTCGACGGTCATATCAAGTTCTTTGACATCTCTGCGCGGTAGGAACAGCAAAAAGCCGGATGTCGGGTTCGGTGTCGTTGGCAGGAATACTGTCGCGATGTCGTCGCCATCCGATAGTTTGGTGTGGATTTCACCTTTTGCATTCGTCGAAATGAACGCAATCGCCCAAATGCCACGGCGCGGGTATTCGATCAGGCAGGCTTTATCAAACGACGTATCTCTTTGGGAAAAAACGGTTTCTGCGATCTGCTTCACACCGTTGTAGATCGAACGCACGACGGGCATCCGTTCGACAAAGCGTTCGCCAAACCGGATCAGCGACCGACCCATCAACCCTTTACCGATCCAACCGACTAGGATCGTGAACAGCAGGAAGATAACAACGCCGATCCCGCGCACGTTCACACTGATCGGGTTTTCCGGATTACCAAAAAAGCGGTTGATTAGCGCTTCTGGGTGGTAGGCGTTGGGCACAAACGGCCAGACCCACCCATCGACCCAACCAACGATGGTCCATATGAAATAGAACGTCAGCCCGATGGGCGCGACGATGATCAAACCGGCCAGAAAATTACCCCGCACACCAGCAAAAAAACCGTGCTTGCGCGGGGGCGGAGGCGTTTGTGGAATTTGATCGTTTTTCATAAGAGGTCCAGTTGCTTATCCATCGATGTAGGGATTTGCAGTGAAAGCCACAAGGCCAGACCGAAGTGATGGGCGGGCTGGTTAGGTTTTGCTGAGTGCGACCGCGATTTCTGCGGCGACCCGTGCGTTGTTGCGCACCAGTGCGATGTTTGCAGTTAGCGATCGGCCCTCTGTCAGCTCGAAAATGCGACCCAACAAGAATGGCGTGACCGCTTTGGCATTGATGTTTTGCGCGTCAGCTTCGGCGAGCGCCTGTGCGATGACGGGTGCCAAAACCTCTGCTGGTATCTGGGCGTCTTGGGGAATTGGATTACAGACAAGCTGACCGCCGGACAGGCCCATTTCACCGCGCATCGCGTGTGATTTCGCGATGTCGGTTGCACTGTCCATACGCAATGGCGACGCCAAATCGGATGTGGCGGACCAGAATGCAGGCAGCATGTCTTGCCCAAGTGTGATCACGGGAACACCAAAGGTTTCAAGGACTTCGTAGGTTTTGTTCAAGTCGAGGATCGCTTTCGCACCCGCTGCAACCACAGTGACGGGTGTCAGCGCCAGTTCCTGCAAATCGGCAGAGATATCAAAGGTTTCTTCGGCCCCTTTGTGGACCCCGCCGATACCGCCTGTCGCAAAGACCGAAATGCCTGCTTGGGCCGCGCCGATCATCGTGGCTGCAACGGTTGTGGCACCTGTGCCACCTGTTGCGATACAGGCGGCGATATCCGCGCGCGATAGTTTTGCTACGTTTTCGGATTTGCCAAGTGCTTCCAGTTCGTCGTCAGATAGACCGATGTGCAGAACGCCGTTCATCACCGCAATTGTGGCCGGTACTGCGTTGTTATCGCGTACATCTTGTTCAACCAGCCGTGCCGTTTCCACGTTCTGCGGATACGGCATGCCGTGGGTGATAATCGTGCTTTCAAGCGCGACAATAGGTGTGCCGTTTTCACGGGCTGCGGCGACTTCGGCGCTATAGCTGATAGGGATCATAGGGGTGTTTCTCCGGATACGTAGGTCGCGGCGGCGTTCAGCGCGCGCGTCAGGGCTGCGGTGCGGTCCATGCCTTGCACTTCGGATGCAATATGGGCCGCCATAAAGGTGTCGCCAGCGCCCGTCACGCGTGTGACCATAACGGCGGGCGGGGTTGCTTCGATCACGTCGCCAGCAGTGCCTTCGGCTGCGGTTTTACCGCCATCAGTGACCAGCACACGGTGTGCACCACGCGTGCACAAGGCGTGCACCGCGTCGTTTGCGGTTTCAAAGGTCGTCTGGCACAAAAGACCCGCTTCTTCGAGGTTCACGTAAAGCGTCGCTGACGGATGACCAAGCAGGGCAAGCAGGCGGTTGGCTTTGCCCGGTGATGCGGGTGCCACACGCAGATCAGCCTTCGCGAACAGAGGCGATGTCGCGATCTGTTGCAGCAGTTCTTCCGTCAAATTGCCGTCCAGTGCTACGGGTCCGTCGAATGGCGCATCTGGCGTGCCGAGCTGGCCGTCTTCCATGGCACGCAGGATTTTCGCGCCTGCCGCTTCGAGCGAATGCGCATCGGCGATGGCTGCAATCAAGCCGTTCGCACCCTCAATGGCCATGTAAACGTCTGTTGGTAAATCGTCGGACCGGTACACATAGTCGGTGATCATGCCCATACGAATGGCTTCGGCGATGAGTTCATCACCTTCGGCGTCTTTACCGATTGCCGTCAGAAGGGCAGGTGTCAGCCCAAACCGCGACAACGTCATTGCGATGTTCATCGCCACACCGCCGGGTAAACGTGTAATCCGCCCCGGCACATCGCTGCCGACCCGCATATGGCTGGCTGCGCGTCCGATCACGTCCCACAGGACCGATCCAATACAAAGGATATCTGTTTGTTGTGTCATGTCCCGACTTCTGACCTAGGGCAGACGAAAGGACAAGCACGATCAGGGGGCCATAAACGTCATATTTGCCCACAACGTTTCGTAAGCCGAACCGTTGGCTTCGGCCTGACCAGTTGCTGCGCGCAAAACAACTGCGTCCAGTTGGTAAGCTGTGCCAGACGTCACTGGAATCGTGGCAATACCATCTGCATCGGTCCGCACGAGGCTGACAGTCACGGTGTCATCTGGTGCTTTGGCAAAGACTTCAATTTGCTCATTGGCACGGACGTCTGGTCCGTAAAACAACTGAACTTTGAAACCTTCGGACAAGTCATCGGTGTATGGATTGGTCAGTGCGACCATTTCAGTTTCCAACCCAACCCGTTGATCCGCACCCGTGCTGTCGCCAACGCCGATGAGTGATTTGGAATAGCGCACGTATGTTTCTGTAAAATCTGATTCCGGCAGGCCGCGCGCGTCATGCTCGGGCCGCACATTGCCGAAATCTTTGTGATCGACGAACTTTTGAAACTTTTCCCAGCTTTCGTAGGTGATCGTGGCTGGCGTTGACTGGTAAGCCAACACGTTAAGCCCGTTGCGGCTGGCAGCCATGTTCAGCGCAGGAATATCGCCATTGCGCCCTGTCACTTTGATCCCGCTGCCATCGTTGAAGGTGATGAAGTGGCGGAAACGGCGGTCGAGATAGGGCAAGGTTGTCCCTGCAAAGTCTTCGCCGTTTTTGATCTGCGCTTGCAATTGACCATCGCGCTCTACCTGATAGGCAAGTGGCTCTAACCAAAGCTCATGCGCCGATGAAACGGCTGGAGCAACGGTGAGAGACGACAGTGCAAAAACGAGGGCAGAGATGCGCATTTTAAAATCCTTTAACTTGGTCAACAACCTGTGGCATCTGGCCGCCGTGTCAACCATGATTGCGATCTGGCTCGCGACAGCGTTACCGGCGCGAGCGCATGAAGTTCTGCCTGCCATCGCGGATATGGAGCAGGTTGATGATAGTCTTGCGTTCAATGTTCGCTTGAACGTTGAAAGCTTTATCGCCGGAATCGATCTGACCGAAACCGCAGATACAAATGATGCGCCACAAGCCGCCGACTACGACGCCTTGCGGGCGTTGTCCGCCGAAGAATTGGGCGCACGGTTTGAAGCGTTCTGGCCGGAAATGGCGGATCGCGTCACGATTTTGATGGACGGCGCAGCGGTTACGCCTGAGTTGTCCGGTTTTACAATCGCCGAAACAGGCGATGTTGAAACGATCCGTGAAACTTACGTTTCTTTCATCGCGCCATTCCCGGATGGGACTGCGCCTGAGACTGTACAGGTCGGTTGGGCCAAAGAATTTGGCGCGCTTGTGCTGCGTCAGCAAGGCGTCGATGCGCCCTATGACGGTTTCCTCGAAGCTGGTGCTTTGACGGATCCAATCGCATTGGCCGGTGGCAATCAGGCCGGCGGTTGGGAAACCTTTGTGAACTACATTCCCGTTGGTTTTGATCACATCGTGCCAAAGGGCTTGGATCACATCCTGTTTGTCCTCGGCTTGTTCTTCTTGTCGACACGGATGCGCCCACTGCTGACACAGGTCACATTGTTCACATTGGCCCACACGATCACACTAGCTGCTGCCGCACTGGGTTACGTTTCAATTTCCGGCGCTATTGTTGAGCCGTTGATCGCCGCGTCCATCGCGTATGTTGCGATTGAAAACATCTTTATGCGTAATCTTAGCCCGTGGCGGCCTGTTGTGATCTTTGGCTTCGGTTTGTTGCACGGTCTGGGCTTTGCGTCCGTTCTGGCGGAATTCGGTCTGCCGGATGGGACGTTTGTCCCTGCATTGATTGGCTTCAACGTCGGCGTCGAAGTTGGTCAGTTGGCTGTAATTGCGGTGATGTTCTTGGCTGTTTGGCAAGCGATCCGTATCGACCGCGGTGCCAATGAGGCCAATCAGGGTATGGCTGTCTACGCCGTCCTGATTGCTGCAACCATTGCGCTGTTGGTCTGGTCGCCTTCCGGCATGGCCGAGGTGCTCGAGAACCCGCCATATGTGTTCTTGGCCCCAATGCTGATGATTTTCGTTCTGTGCTTTGGTTCAGTGGTTATGCGTGATCACGTCGACGCGTATCGCCGGATCGTGACGATCCCTGCGTCCGTGTTTATTGCGGTCATTGGTATCTATTGGGTCATCGAACGGGTGTTCCTCTAAGCGCTTAACGGCTTGGTAAATGCGTGGGTGTTAGGCCAAGGCCATGCCCCACGTATTGTCCTTGCTTTTTCCTGCGTTGATCCCGTCTTGGCGGTTCTTCAGAGCGGTTGAACCGTCACCGCGGCTGGAATGGATGATAAATAAAGGGACGTGGCGGGAATACCGGCCGCGTCCTTTTTCCGTTTCGGGGTGGCAGATGGCCCGACGGCTGATCTGGAACCCGCAGTGGAATGATATGCTTTATATGGTCAGTTTGGCGGAGAGGCTGACGGTTGCGCCGGATGATCAGACACTGAACGAGATTTGGAACCGGTTGGGACGTGATCTGGCGGGGCAGGGTGTGAAGCCTGCGGATCAGGTCCAGTTTCGGCTGGCCTTTGTTAGTCGGGCAGCGCCGGAGGTGACTTATCTCTCCGAAATGATGTTGTTCTCCGAGATAGCGTCATGAAGTTTGATGTGGCGTTGCGCCTAACTGAGATCGTGATGGCCTTGGCTTTCGTCCAGCAGTGCGCCGAACATCTGGCCGTCGGTACGCGCAGTGATCGGTTGTGGTTTGGGGGCCGTGCTGTCGCCTGTGTCGGGTTGCTTTTTAGTATAGCTACGCCGTTTTGTCTGGTGGTGCTTTGTGCTATCAGCCTGCGCAATTTGTCACGTTTTGGCGGGCCATATAATGGCGGCAGCGATAAGATGAGCCTGCTGATCCTGTGGTGTGTGACGGCGGCGCACGGACTGCCGGTACGGCTTTGGCAAGAAATGGCGCTGGCGTACCTCGCGGTTCAGGTAACACTATCCTATTTGATCTCGGGCCAGATCAAGATCGTGAACCCCGCTTGGCGATCCGGTCAGGCGCTGGTCGACGTGTTCGCGTTCTCGGCCTATCCGGTCAGTGAACAACTACGCCGTCTTGCGCAGCATAAATCGCTGCTGTTGGTGATGTCCTGGGCGGTGATGCTGTTCGAGGTTCTGTTCCCATTGACCTTGTTGGACGGTACCGCACTGATCATAGGACTGGGAATTGGTGCCAGTTTCCACCTCGCAAACGCCTGCCTGTTCGGGCTGAACCGATTCTTCTGGATATGGCTCGCCGCATACCCATCGTTGATCTGGTTTCAGGG
This sequence comes from Rhodobacteraceae bacterium S2214, assembly GCA_025141675.1. Lineage (NCBI taxonomy): Bacteria > Pseudomonadati > Pseudomonadota > Alphaproteobacteria > Rhodobacterales > Paracoccaceae > Rhodobacteraceae bacterium S2214. The sequence goes on along the minus strand of CP081161.1, from coordinate 2,188,533 downwards.
ACGATTATCAACTATTTTGACGTTACAGCGCGACGCGGGCCTCTTTTGGCCCTAAATATCCCCGCCGGAGGCATCCGACACTTGCAATGCCCACCAACCACCGCTAATGGACCGCTACGAAATCCCCAGACGGGGCGGGTTGAATGGGGAGAAATCCCAGACAATCCACCGGTTGATGCACCCGCATTGATACCCCCGTCCTAGGTTAGAAACCGGAAAAGGAATAAGACATGGCTCTTCCTGAGTTCACCATGCGTCAGCTGCTCGAAGCAGGCGTACACTTTGGCCACCAGACAGCGCGCTGGAACCCAAAGATGGGCCCATACATTTATGGTTCCCGTAACGGCATTCACATCATGGACCTGACACAGACAGTTCCAATGCTTGACCAAGCGTTGAACGTGATCCGTGATACAGTCGCTAAAGGCGGCCGCGTTCTTTTCGTTGGTACAAAGCGTCAGGCTGCAAAGCCAATCGCTGATGCTGCTGAAAAGTCCGCTCAGTTCTACATGAACCACCGTTGGTTGGGCGGCACACTGACAAACTGGCAGACTGTTTCCCAGTCTATCAACCGTCTGAAGTCCATCGACGAAGCATCCGAGAACGGCTTTGCTGGTCTGACCAAGAAAGAACGTCTTGGCATGGAGCGTGAGCAGGGCAAACTGCAGGCGTCTTTGGGCGGCATCCGCGAAATGGGCGGTGTTCCTGATCTTCTGTTCGTCATTGACGTAAACAAAGAAGACCTGGCCATCGCAGAAGCACAGAAACTGGGCATCCCAGTGGTCGCTGTTGTTGATACCAACTGTTCCCCAGCTGGCGTCGACTACGTGATCCCAGGCAACGATGACGCGGCACGCGCAATCGCATTGTACACAGACCTCGCAGCACGTGCAGCACTTGACGGTATGTCCGCTCAACTGGGCGCGGCTGGCGTTGATCTTGGCGCAATGGAAGAGTTCGCTGAAGAAGTTGTAGCTGAAGAAGCTGCTGCTGAATAAGCACTGCGTTTCGCAAAATTGTAACCGGGCAGGGGTATCTCCTGTCCGGACCCGAAATTCCATTTAGGAGACACCAGATGGCAATCACTGCTGCAATGGTAAAAGAACTGCGCGACAGCACTGGCGCAGGCATGATGGACGCCAAGAAGGCGCTGACAGAAAACGACGGCGACATGGAAGCGGCTGTTGACTGGCTGCGCACCAAAGGCCTTGCAAAAGCTGCGAAGAAATCCGGCCGTACGGCTGCTGAAGGTCTCGTTGCTGTTGCTGTTTCCGGCAACAAAGGTGTTGCTGTTGAAGTGAACTCTGAAACAGACTTCGTTGGTAAAAACGCTGACTTCCAGAAAATGGTTGGCGGTATCGCGGCTGTTGCACTGGGCGTGAACACAACAGAAGAACTGAAAGCAGCTGACATGGACGGCAAGTCCGTTGAGCAGACTGTGACGGATGCTGTTGCTGTGATCGGCGAAAACATGGGCGTTCGCCGCATGGAAGCGCTGGAAGGCGACAACGTGGTTTCCTACGTCCACAACGCTGCTGCCACAGACATGGGCAACATCGGCGTTCTGGTTGCTATGAAAGGCGACAACGCTGCATTTGGTCGTCAGGTTGCGATGCACATTGCTGCGACGAACCCTGCTGCACTGGACGAAGCATCCCTCGACACAGCTGTTGTTGAGAAAGAAAAGCAAGTTCAGATGGACATCGCACGCGAGTCTGGCAAGCCAGAAGCTGTGATCGAAAAAATGATCGTTGGCCGTATGAAAAAATACATGGCTGAAGTGACACTGCTGAACCAACAGTTCGTTGTGAACCCTGATCACACAGTTGCAGAAGCTGCCAAAGAAGCTGGTGTTGAAATCACTGGTTACGTGCGTCTTGAAAAAGGCGAAGGCATCGAAGTTGTTGCTGAAGACTTTGCCGCTGAAGTTGCAAAAATGAACAGCTAAGCTGTCATTTTCCAAGCTTTTGAAACGGCGCGTATGTTTGACATACGCGCCGTTTTTTATGGGGTTTCATAAGTTTAGTTTGCCACATTCGTACCGCATTTCGGTTCTACCTCTGGAAGAGTTAACCTTTTGGAGACTAACGAATGCCAACGACTGAGACCCGCACCGACCCGGACGATATTTATGGTTGGACCACAATTGAAAGCACGTTTGATGACGGTGGTTTGCTGACATCAAAATTGACCACTTATGATAGTGGAACGACCCGACAAGATGACTTTTATCCCGTTGGTTATGTCGATCCGCTGAACATCGTATCCGAGACAATTGGCCAAGTGACGTTGATGTCGGATCTGCCGATCGGGGCAGGGAGTCTGCATAGCTGGGACAGCATTCTTACCTACTATTCAGAAACCACGCCTGGCCTACGTCTATTCCAACAGACAATCGACGACACCGGACTTGAAAAGAACACGACCTTTGGTGAAGACGGCGCAATCACGGGTGTCGCGCAATATGATTTGGGGGACGTGAAGTCATGGGACAGCTATGTCCGGACGTATGACCAAGACCCTCGAATTTCATCGACACGGATCGTTTATGATGATGGAGATGTATACGAAAAGACGTCTCAGATTTCTTCACTATTTGACCATCCGACGTGGCGCGATGAAACTGTCACTCGGGAAGACGTTAGCGGCAGCCAAGACTACGTTTATCAAACCGAGGTCCACCTAATTGTTGACCTGAGCCTCACTGATCCACTGGCAGAAGACGTCACCCATCTGATTGAAGCCGAAACGCTTTATGATGACGGTGTTCTCGTCGAATATTCGTCTGATGATCTGGGAGGGTATGGCTATTATCAAGTCAGCACGGACCAAAATGATGCCCATGATTGGGAAACGATAACAGCGGACTTCGCCACGGATTACTCTGGGTCAATCAAAACGATCTATGATGACGGAAGCATGAAACATGAAAATTTCGTGTCGGGTTCTTCGGCCATATGGATCACGAATGCCGCCGGTATAAACATCTACAGCGAAGGCCGTTCCTATGATGACAACGGCAATCTTACGGAAATTTCGGCGTCTGGGTTAGGTACCACTTCGAAGGTTGAACGTTTTGAGGATGGAATCCGTACATTAACAATGGAATTTGATAGTAGCTACGATGTTGAGTCGTTTTCAGAGCGACACACAAACTACGATGAAAACGGCGTTATCAGCACCCGCGAAACGTATTTCGACAACGGGCAAGAACAGACAGAGCTCTTCTACAGTTCGGGCGTACGGCAGAATACAATTGTCGTTGATGCACCGGACATCGCTAGCTACGCGCTAAAAGCGGATGCATACGACGAAACTGGCGCGTTAACTGAACGCCGCACGCACTATGATGACGGCCGTGAAGTCGTGGACAGTTATACAAACGGCACTCGTGACAGCCGTGTCACGACCGATCAACAGGACGCGTATGACTTTGTGTTGAAGGCAGATGTGTTTGATGCGAATGGCGACTTGGTTAATCGATACGTCCAGTACGATGACGGACGCTACGATACCGAGTACTTTGAAGATAATGTGCGGACCGCCAAAGTGACAGAGGATCAGGCAGACGCCTACAATTACATCCAGAAGGCAGCCGTTTACGGCGCTGATGGCGTGCTGACTGAGCGGAACGTCTCATATGATGATGGACGGACACTGAACAGTTATTACGACGAGGGCCGTTTGGCGCACACAGTCATCGAGGATACGACTGACGCCTTCAATTACGAAGCGATGCATGTTTTCTATGATCAGGCAGCTGGGATCGAAATCCGTGAAACGACCTACGATGATGGACGCGTTCGGACACAGGCAAAAGAAGACGGTGTCGTCTTGTTTGTGACGGACGAAGACAAATCCGCGGATGGTCTTGCCTACAATTATTCGGAACGGGCCACTGTGTATGATGCCGATGGCACACGACTGCAGACGCGGACGGAACTGGATTCCGGCGATCAATTCGTTTTCAACTATGCCGACGGCGCTAAAGAGCAGCGTGTCGATTATGATGGGAACGACTCTGAAACCTGGTTGTTTAAGGTCACAGATTATGCGCCCGATGAAACACCGGTTGTAACGTACTACGATACCTTCGCTGAAACACCGACGGACATCATAGACGATTTTAACTTCTTAATGGTCTAACAAACGCCGATGGTCGCCCGGGGGCGACCATCGTTCTACTCGTTAAGAAACCAAAACTACACAGCGTCGGGAGAACGCAGTGTTTACCGATGATACCTTGCGCGTCCATTGGGACGGGGACATTGCGCAAAAGATCGGGTTGCCGGCGTCCGAAGGCAAACCCCCAAACCACCGACGCGTAAATCACCCTATCCCCGAAATAACGGGGGGTATGACCCACAGTTCCCAGGCCTTAGGCCACCACTCACGGAACTCCTTCACAATGGACGTTAACCTTGCGTAAGGAAAGTAAGGGAAACCTGACCTTTTTGCCGAAAATTGGAAAAATTTCCCCGCAAGGTCAGGCTTTTATCTGGAAATCAATTATCGAGGACGAACATCTGGTTGTAAAAGGCGGCCTTTAGTACCGCTTGAGCTGTGGTCTCTACATCAAGAGACTCACGTGCAAGACGCAGATGTTTCTCTACGGTTGCCGCCGTGAGGCCAAGAAGGATCGCAATATCTTGCGTCGTTTTGCCATCACCAACCCATTGCAACACCTCGCGCTGGCGTGTCGTCAACTTGCGAGATCCGGAATGGGGCAGGGCGAGGATTTTAAGGTGCATAACGTTGTTCAACACCATCAGTTCATCGCCATGTTGAGCCCAGATTTGATCAACCTTATCTTGCGACATGCCTTCGTCACCGATCAGCGCAATGGCACCTTTGCTGCGCTGTGAAACAGACCGGAAACTGAGTGTATAACCGGTTGCGATCCCATAAGATTTATTGAATTCAATGACTTCGTGTTCTTTCTGGCTTTCCAGATCAGTTCCGATCATTTCCTTCATCCAACGCCAGCTACACGCGCCGTCATTGCGCAAGGCCCATTGAATCATGGGGCCGTGGAAGTAGTGACCATCTTCGACGAACTTATCGACGTAACTGGATGATAGATTGGTCAGCAAAACCCAGTCTTGCGGGTCTCCGATCGCGACCTTGGCGGAAGATGAATAGTAACGTGTGAAGGCGTAAATCAGCCGTTTGAACCCATAGGCTGCCATGTGTTTTGTGTGGATTTCCCACAGTTCTTCAACAGTCTTTGCATTCGTTAGCTCGTACAATTTCGCAATTGTCTGGCTCATGTTTCAGTTGTCCCTAAGTATCCGGCAAGCGCGTCCATGGCCAACGGATAACCCGCTGCACCAAAGCCGCAAATCTGGCCGACGGCCACTTTTGAAATATAGGACAGGTGTCGAAATTCTTCGCGTTGGTGGATGTTTGAGAGGTGAAGCTCAACCACCGGAAGGCTAACGGATTTAATCGCGTCCATGATCGCAATCGACGTGTGAGTGTAGGCGCCGGCGTTCAGAATGATCCCGTCATGCACGCCGCGTGCCGCGTGGATTGCGTCGATCAGAACGCCTTCGTGATTGGATTGCAGGAAGCTGACGGCAACGTTCATTTGCGTGGCTTTGGCTGTGCAAGTGTCTTCGATATCAGCGAGTGTCGTTGACCCGTAAACCTCGGGTTGACGCGTCCCAAGCAAATTTAAGTTTGGTCCGTTAAGTACTAAGAAAGAGTGTCCCATAAATGGGTAGTAACAGTCTGTTAGCGTTTAGCAAAATGAAAATGCAATTTTTGAGCCGTGAGAGGTTATTATCAATCTCTGGTAGTAAACCCGGTAATGCATACGCTTTAGTTGACGTTGGGTCATGCTGGGAGGCCGCAATCAGCCAGCCTTCCAACCCAAATATATTACATAATACTGATTATACGATTGCTGGTGTCGCTGCAAAGTTAGAATGTCTCACATCTGCAAAGTAGAAGTGTCACACTTCCCTGTTGAAGCAGGATTGGAGTGTGGCCGTGGGATTGGTGATCATGAGCGAACGCGAGCTGAACCGCATAGAAGTACTGAGCCAAGTGACACAAGGCCGGATGACGGCAGTGACAGCGGCAAATGTTCTGGGACTGAGCCGACGACAAGTCCATCGGCTGTTGAAGAGTTTCCAGGCAGAAGGCCCAGCAGTGATCCGTCACAAAGCGCGTGGCCGAAGATCGAACAACAGTATTGATCCTGCGGTGCTTGAGTTTGCTGTGACGCTGGTCAAAGAGAACTACATCGACTTTGGGCCAACCTTTGCAGCTGAGAAGCTGGCCGAGGATCACGGTCTGAAGGTATCCCGTGAGACGCTTCGCAAGTTGATGCAGGACGCTGGAATCTGGTTGTCACGCAAACAACGTCGCACATTCCATCAGCCCAGATTGCGCCGGGAATGCTTTGGCGAGTTGATCCAGATTGATGGCTCAGATCATCGCTGGTTCGAAAATCGCGGGCCAGCGTGCACTCTGCTCGTTTTCATAGACGATGCGACCAGTACGTTGATGCAACTGCGGTTTGTGACCTCTGAGAGTACCTTCAGTTACTTTGAAGCGCTGGATCTGTATCTGGCAGCACATGGTCGGCCGGTTGCGTTCTATTCTGACAAACACACAGTGTTTCGTGTCGCCAATCAGTCGGCCAAATCAGGGCACGGCATGACCCAGTTTGGTCGGGCTTTGAACGCGTTAAACATCGAGATTCTCTGCGCAAACAGCTCTCAGGCCAAAGGGCGTGTCGAACGCGCCAACCGCACCTTGCAGGATCGTTTGGTTAAAGAACTTAGGCTTGCAGGCATCTCAGACATGGAGGAGGCGAATGCGTTCCTGCCCGGCTTCACGGACCGCTATAACGCCAAGTTTGCAAAGGTGCCCCGTCGCGCCGACAACCTGCACCGTCCGATGAACATCGAACCGGATCGTCTGCGTGACATCTTCTGTTTCAGAGACGAGCGGCTTGTCAGCAAACAACTGGCCTTCTCCTATGAGCGCCAACGTATCATCCTGGCCGAGAATGAGATCACCCGCGATCTGCCGGGCAAATATGTGGATACCTTCGCCTTTCCAGACGGCAGCTTGGACATCCGATGGAAAGGCGTTTCAATCCCTTACACCGTCTTCGACAAGGATCAGCGCGTCACACATGCGGCCATCACTGAGAACAAGCGCCTAGGTGCCGTGCTTGAACACATCAAAGCTGAACAGGACAAGGCCGCTCCTAAAAAGCGCCGCGCTGGCAAACAGCGCACACGCTACGAGCCAACCGGGCGGCGCAACACAGAAGGTTGGAGTTCAAAGCTGGCCATTAGAGCCAAAAAGAAACAGGCGGAAGCTACGCAGACAGCAGCAGAATAACAACGCCCGCATGGCTAGTCCGGGCTGCGATATGTGAAGTCTCCGCCCTGCCCAGCCATGCTCGAACTCCGCCAAGTGGGACATTTCTACTTTGCGCAACGACGGACATTTCTACTTGGTTCCAACACTGGATTAACCGAGCGCGTAGCCTGCTCCGCGTACTGTCCGTAGCGGATCTTGCCCACCAGATACTGTCAGCGCCTTGCGCAATCGTCCGACGTGTACGTCGACTGTCCGAGTGTCCACGTAGACGTCACGCCCCCAAACACGGTCCAGCAATTGGTCGCGTGACCAGACGCGTCCCGGTTTTTCCATGAACGTGCTGAGCAATCTGAATTCTGTCGGCCCAAGTTTCAGCGCATCGTCGCCACGTGTCACGCGGTGCGTTTCTGCGTCCAGTGTGATGTCATCATATGTCAACGTCTGGCCGACTGTCGCTGGTCGCGCGCGCCGCAGCTGTGCGCGTACACGTGCCATCAGTTCGGTCACAGAATACGGTTTCTCGACGTAGTCGTCGGCGCCGGTTTCCAGACCCCGCACTTTGTCTGTTTCTTCAGTCCGCGCTGACAGCATGATCACTGGGATCGTGCGTGTGTCTGACCGTACCTTCAGTTGACGGCACACTTCGATACCGGACAGCTTTGGCATCATCCAGTCCAGAATGATCACGTCAGGCGGATCTTCTGCGACGCTGAGCAACGCATCTTCGCCATTGCTGGCTTTGGTCGTGCGGTAGCCTTCGGCTTCGATATTGTAGATCAGCATTTCACGCTGAGACGCTTCATCATCTACCACAAGTACATGCGGAATCTGCGACATCTGACTTACTCCGGTGTCCGAACAAAGGATGTTTCGTCGCCCTTGGGCCGTGCTTCTTCGGGCATTTCACCGGTGACCAGATAGATCACCTGTTCGGCCATATTGGTTGCCAGATCACCCATCCGTTCAACGTTTTTCGCCATGAAATGCAGGTGCATACAGGCTGTGATGTTGCGCGGGTCTTCCATCATGAAGGTCAGGAATTCACGGAACAATGCGTTGTACATCTGGTCGACTTCGTGGTCGCGCTGACGCACTTCTTCAGCCAAATCCGCGTCACGACGCACGTAAGAATCCAGCACATCTTTGAGCATAAGCTGCACTTCGCGGGCCATACGACGGAGCGCTTTGTCTGACCCGTTGATCGCAGGCATATCGACCAATGTTCCAGTCCGTTTCGCCATGTTTTTCGCGTAATCGCCGATCCGTTCGAGCGATGCTGCGATGCGAAGCACTGTAAGAATGCTGCGTAAGTCCTTGGAAACAGGCGCGCGTAGGGCGATGGTGCGGGCCGCTTCGTCGTTGATCTGGATTTCTAGGGCGTCGATAACCTTATCCCCTGCCCGCACGTTTTCGGCCAGTTCAAGGTCGCGGTTTGCCAAGGCTTCTGCAGCTGACAGAATGGCCTGTTCAACAAGCCCGCCCATGCGCATCACCAGTGCCTGGATTTCTTCGAGATCGCGGTCGTAGGCGGATGAAATATGGTTGTCCATGATGCCTGCTCCTTACCCGATCCGGCCAGAGATGTAGCTCTCGGTCCGTGGGTCTTCTGGGTTCGTGAAAATCTTGTCGGTGTCGGAATATTCAACCAAGTTACCAAGGTGGAAGAACGCCGTCTTCTGCGACACACGTGCAGCCTGCTGCATAGAGTGTGTGACGATGACCACCGCGTAGTTCTGGCGCAGTTCGTCGATCAGTTCTTCGACCTGAGCCGTCGCAATCGGGTCCAGCGCTGAACATGGTTCATCCATCAGCAGAACCTCGGGTTCGGTTGCCACAGCCCGTGCGATGCACAGACGTTGCTGCTGACCGCCTGACAGGCCTGTACCCGGTGCGTGAAGCCGGTCTTTGACTTCGTCCCAGATTGCGCCGCGGCGCAGTGCCTTTTCAACAATGTCGTCAAGATCAGCCTTGTTACGTGCAAGGCCGTGAATTTTAGGACCGTATGCTACGTTGTCGTAGATCGATTTCGGGAATGGGTTCGGTTTCTGAAACACCATGCCGACTTTAGCCCGCAATTGGACCGGATCAACGCGGCTGTCGTAGATGTCTTCGCCGTCGATCAGGATGTCACCTTGCACGCGGCAAATATCAATTGTGTCGTTCATCCGGTTGATACAACGCAGAAAAGTAGACTTGCCGCAGCCAGATGGTCCGATGAAGGCCGTTACGGTTTTATCGCCGATCTCGACATTCACGTCCTTGATCGCATGTGTTTCACCGTAGTGAACCTGAACGCCTTTGGCGCTGATTTTGACGTCCTGTTGCGTGCTCATAGCGCGATCCATTCGATACATATCTTCCATTGTTCTGTCTCCTGCCCTTACCAGCGGCGCTCAAAGCGGCGGCGCAGGATGATTGCGATCAGGTTCATCGTCATCAAGAAGACGAGCAAGATGATAATGCCGCCCCATGCGCGTTCATAATAAGCGGGGTCTGCCCGTTTTGCCCATTCGTAGATTTGGGCAGGCATGGCAGAGTTCGGGTCCAAGAAACCGGATGCCACGCCGTCGGGGTAGTTTGATGCGATGTAGCCGACCATGCCGATCAGCAGCAGCGGTGCGGTTTCACCAAGCGCCTGTGCCAGACCGATGATGGTCCCTGTCAGGATACCCGGCATGGCCAGTGGTAGCACATGGTGGAACACCGACTGCATTTTGCTGGCCCCGACACCCAGTGCCGCGTCGCGGATGGATGGTGGGACGGATTTCAGTGATGCCCGTGTCGAAATCACGATCGTCGGCAGAGTCATCAGCGTCAGGGTCAGGCCACCAACCAGCGGGGCTGATTGCGGTAGATGTGCAACTTGAATAAACGCTGCCAAGCCAAGGATACCAAACACAATTGACGGTACAGCGGCGAGGTTTGAGATGTTCACCTCGATCAGGTCCGTGAACCAGTTTTGCGGCGCGAATTCTTCGAGGTAGATGGATGCGGCCACACCAATTGGCAACGCCAAGACCAGCACAACAATCATCATAAAGAACGACCCGAGCATGGACACACCGATCCCTGCTTGTTCTGGTCGGCTTTCGGATGCGTCGGCACCTGTGATGAAGGCCCAGTTGAACACGCGTTCGACGGATCCTTGTTCAACCATCACGTCGATCAGATCGAGGTGTGCTGCATCAAGGTTTTTGTCCCGCGCAAGGTCTTCACGTTGCACGCGGCCTTTCATGTAACCATCGACCCGTGATGATGTCAGGACCCGAAACGCGACGGTTTCACCAATCGTGGCTGGGTTAGCCAGAACGTGATCACGAATAACTGCTGCTGCACCCGATGACAGGATTTTAGCAAGGTCGCCGTCGTCAACTTCTGTTTCGATGTCACTGGTCGCATTGATCAGTGCTGTTTCGATCAACGGTTTGTAGCCAAACGTCGACGTCTTCTTTAGCTCTTCAATGTCGCGATTGCCGTTTGGATCGAGCCGTTCTTCAAGCAATTCGACGTCGAGCGTCACATAGGTTTGTGTGAAAGCAGGCGTTCCGTTCTGAATAATCGCCCACAACAGGGCAACAAGGAACAGAACCCCCACCATGATGGCCGCGATTCCGTAGGCTTTGAAGCGTTTTTCGGCCGCGTCTCGCTTTTTGGTGCGCGCATCCTTCACGAGAAGCGATTTGCCCTTTTTGTGCGGATCGGCGGATGGTGTCACAGTGGCGTCAGACATTAGTCGTACTGCTCCCGATATTTACGAACGATGATCAGGGCGACAACGTTCAGCCCTAGTGTGATAACGAAAAGAGTGATCCCAAGCGCGAAGGCCACCAGCGTTTCAGGGCTGTTGAATTCCCCGTCACCTGTCAGCTGTGCGACGATCTTGGCGGTCACGGTTGTCATTGCCTCGAATGGGTTCATGGACAGCGATGCCGCGGCCCCTGCCCCGAGGACCACGATCATGGTCTCACCGATGGCCCGTGATGCGGCCAACAGGATCGCGCCTACGATGCCCGGCAATGCAGCTGGCAAGACGACTTGGCGGACGGTTTCGGAATGGGTAGCCCCAAGGCCGAAGGACCCGTCACGCAGTGATTGTGGCACCGCGTTAATGATGTCATCGGATAGGGAGCTGACAAAGGGGATCAACATGATGCCCATGACCAGACCCGCGGTCATCGCAGCAGTCCCGCCGGTCATCCAATCCACGCCGAACCAACCGCCATCGCCGAAGGCATCAAGCAACAATGGACCGACTGTCAGCAAAGCAAACAAACCGTAGACGATGGTCGGGATACCTGCGAGCAGTTCCAGCATTGGTTTGGCCACAGACCGTACAGAGTTTGACGCATATTCGGACAGGTAGATCGCCGCAAACAGCCCGATTGGCACGGCCACGATCAGCGCGATCAGTGAAATGAACAGCGTACCCCAGATCAGCGGCAAGAACCCCAGATCAGATTGACCACCGCGACCGGAAAAACTCGGTTCCCATTTGGTGCCGAACAAAAAGTCCATGAAGGGGTAACGTCCGAGAAAGTCGATGGTGTTGGTGATCAGCGATAGGAAAATACCGATCGTTGTCAGAACCGCGACACTGGCCGCTGCAATCAGAACGACCATCACGGCGCGTTCGACATAGTTGCGCGCCCGGAAATCTTTGTTGGTCATCATGTAGGCGGCAAGCCCGCAAGCAAGCGCGATCAGTACGACAACGATGGTGCGTAGCGTGTCGCCCGTGGCCGACAGGCTGCGATATTGCTGCGCCATATCCAGCGTATTCTGTTCGACGTCAGACCCGAGTGCGACGCCGACGCTGCCCAAGGTTCCGCGAATGTCGTCCGTTTCCACATTCAGCGATGCGGCTTGGTCGGCGGTCAATGCGCCCTGCTCTACCGCGAGGGATAGGCCATCTGCAACGCGGCGCACATCAGCTAAGGCCAATGACCGTTCGCCCGCATCTGTTGCAACAGCGGGATCAAGGTCGCCGCTGATCATCGAATTGATCGCCATTGGCTGTGTAATCAACCAGAGCATCAAGACAGCGATGGCTGGGACCGCAGCCGCGAGCGCCGTGTTCGCGCCATAATAACTAGGAAGAGAGTGAAGATTGCGACGGTCACCGCCGCCCGAGGTCATGGCCCGTGATTTTGCGGCATAATAGCCGAAAACCGCCAGCACCAGTAACACACCAAAAAGCCAAGTTGCAGGCATCAGGACCCCCCGTCCCTTTTAAGTATGATGCGCCACGCTGTCGTTATGTCAGCATGGCGCGGTCTTTTCAGTGACCTAATTCAAGGCCAAGTTCATGTACACCTTACAGTGTGTCTTCGTTCGCTACAGCATCCTGTGTCGCGGACAGTTCTGGATCAGATACCAGACCGTAGTCGGACAATGGGCCTGACGGACCAGCGATGTCGTTAGAGATGAAGAATTCAGCGAATTCTTTCAGACCTGGGATCACGCCGATGTGCGCTTTCTTGATGAAGAAGAACAACGGACGGGATACCGGGTATTCGCCGGACGCGATGGTTTCTGTCTTTGGCTCAACGCCGCCGATTGTCGCCACTTTCAGTGAGTCTGTGTTGTTCTCGTAGAACGCCAGACCAAACACGCCGATGCCGTTCGGGTTGCTATCTACACGTGCGAGTGTCTCTGTGTAGTCGCCGTCGATGTCGACTGTGATCCCGTTGCCGCGTACGGAGATACATGCGTCTTCAGCGTCGTCTTCGGACATGCCGCCAGCCATCATAGCTTCCATTGCACCTGTGTCTTCACAGCCTTGCAGCAGAACTTTGTCTTCGAACACTTCGCGTGTGCCGTGCTTTGTGCCCGGGATGAACGCAAGGATGTCAGCCGCTGGCAATTCAGCGTTGAAGTCAGCCCATTGTGTGTGTGGGTTTTCAACGATCGCGCCGTCTACCAGAACTTTTTCGCCAAGTGCGTTGAAGATGTCGGATGCTTCAAATGCAGTGAATGCAGGACCGTCGATTTGGGATGCAAATACGATGCCATCATACCCGATGCGCACTTCGATGATGTCGTTCACGCCGTTTTCGGTGCAAAGCGCGATGTCGCTTTCGCGGATTGGGCGGGAAGAGTTTGCGATGTCGATGGTGTTTTCGCCAACACCTTCACAGAAACGCTTCAGGCCAGCGGATGATCCGCCTGATTCAACAACTGGTGTTGGGAAGTCGAAGTTTTCGCCGAATGCTTCAGCAACGATGGATGCGTATGGCAAAACAGTAGAAGAACCAGCAACCTGAACGTTGTCACGTGCAACAGCAGCAGTTGCAGAAATGGCCGTGATAGCCAGAACGGAAGCAGAAATTTTCAAAGACGACATTTGTATCTCCAAGTCAGTCATTTGTTAGGCAGGCGCGTATCGCCGAACCCTTGGGCACCGTTTAGGACCCGTTTCAAAAGCTTTTGTGACACTAATGTAAAGGTTTTATGACAGTCCGGATTTTTGGCGGAAATTGTTTAAAACCATGCGGTTAATCGTCCTGTATTTGCTGGGAGACCTGTTTGGCGTTCACTGGAAGGAGAATCGTGACAGTTGTTCCTTGCCCCTCGACGCTTTCAAACACCAACCGGCCGCGATGCCGGTTAAGGATATGTTTCACAATCGCAAGGCCAAGTCCCGTCCCGCCCATTTCACGGTCGCGGTGATCGTCGACACGGTAAAAGCGTTCGGTCAGCCGGAAGAGATGCCGTGCCGGAATGCCGATGCCATAGTCCTGCACAGATATCCGAACGCAGTCCTGTTGCAGTGATTTCTCAAACCGTTCGGGGTGGATTGCCACGGTGATTCCACTTTCCGAGGCGCCGTATTTGATCGCGTTTTCGATAATGTTGTGAAGCACTTGTTGTAGCTGTGCCGCGTCGCCGGGAACAGTGACTGGGTCCGCAGGCACTTCAACCGTGAGGTGCGTGCCTGCGGTTGAGGCAAGCGGGTCAAGGAGGTCGACGGATTGCCCTACGATGGTTGTCAGATCAACGGGATCAGTGGGCCTGCTGCGCTCTGTTTCTTCAACACGGGACAGAGACAAAAGGTCATCGACCAAGCGGCGCAATCTGTCCGCTTCAGTCGCCATGATCCCAAGGAACCGTTCCTGTGCTTTGGGGTCATTTTTTGCCGGTCCTTGCAGGGTTTCAATGAAGCCAAGAAGCGCTGTCAGCGGCGTGCGCAGTTCGTGACTGACATTCGCAACAAAGTCGCGGCGGACTGAATTGACGTCTTGTTCTGCGGACTGATCCTCAAGAATTATGAGCGTTTGACCGGATTCAGGCACAACGATTGCCTCGAATGTTTGATCAGCATTGCCAGAACGGACGATAAATCGCGCCGTCTTTTGAGAGCCATCGCGTCGCGCTTGGTCAATTGCATCCAAGAGCGCTGGTTGCCGCAAAGCAGTCACATAATTGCGGCCCGTAAAGTCAAGATTGAGTAGTTCGGTCGCAGCCGGGTTTTGCATACTGATCCGTTGGTCTGGACCGATAATAACGATAGGTGATTTAACTGAGTTCAGCAGAACCTTTAGCGGGAAGTTCGACATGTTGATGTCACTTTTCTATAGCGATCCATAAATTGTGTGAATCAACTCACACTTGAATGGAACAAACTTAACCACGGTTTCGTTTCAACAATGTAACGATCTACAATGACCCTACGGTTTGAAACGGATTAGATCCCATGTCGGCGCAGCAACTACCACGGAAGAAGTTCCTAGAAAACCTACGTGATCGCGTCATTGGCGAAGATCGGGCGGTGACGCTTGTCGTGGGTGATGTTGTCAAATGGACGACCGAAGGGCGGACAATGCCTTATGTCGAGGATCTGACCTATGTCGATTTCGATCAGCTATCCGAAGACACGATCGCGACAATCCGACCTGATGTAGTTCTGTCACCGCTCGTGACCGACGGCTTTGATGCGTATCAGGTCACTCGGTTCTTGGCGTCTGCCGCATATAAGGGACGTTACCGCGCAATTTCACAAACGCTGCCGAATCTGACGATGATCCGTAATGAAATCAGGGCGGTGGGACCTGCAATTGATTTCGATATCGTGATCATGCCGCCGACATTGGTGTCTGTGAATTAGTCAGCGATTACTTTCAGCCCATCCCGAAAACGCGCTGCGTTTTGTTGGTAGTGGATTGCAGATAGCGTCAGCCCTTTGATTGCAGCCGCATCAAGGTCCCGCACGATTTTGCCTGGTGATCCCATGACAAGCGACCCATCCGGGATCACCTTGCCTTCGGTCACCAAAGCCCCTGCCCCAATGAGGCAGTTTTTCCCGATCACGGCCCCGTTCAGGATGGTAGCGCCCATGCCGACAAGACTGTTATCGCCGATGGTACAGCCGTGCAGCATTGCTTTGTGACCGATGGTGCAATTTGTCCCGATGGTCAGCGGGCTACCCGGATCAGTATGCAAAACGCAGTTTTCCTGCACGTTGCTGCCTTCACCGACCACAATAGGTTCGTTATCGCCACGGATCGTTGTCCCGAACCAGACCGATGAATTGGCAAGAAGTGCCGTATTACCAATGACATGCGTGCCGGGTGCTATCCATGCGGTTGGATCGACTTGTGGTCGTACGTCATTGATTTCATACAACATTAGCGTTCCTCGAATTGATCTTGCAGCGTGCGGACGTGATCCATCAGATCAGGTTGCTGACTGGCCCTTAGACGTTCAGCGGAAATGATGGTTTTCAGTCGTTCTTCGGTGGTGGCCAGATCATCGTTCACCAGAACATAGTCATACCCGTCCCAGTGACTGATTTCGTCCCAGCTTTTTTGCATCCGCTTTTCGATTGTCTCATCGTCGTCTTGTCCACGCGAGACGAGGCGACGGTGCAGTTCTGTGATGGACGGCGGCAGGATGAAGATCGACAACACGTGATCCTTCAACGCAGATGTGGAAATCTGCTGCGCGCCCTGCCAGTCGATATCGAACAAAACATCACGCCCCGCTTCGATTGCTTCTGACACGGGACCTTGTGGCGATCCGTAGTAATTTCCGAAAACGCGAGCGTGTTCGAGCATTTCTTTGTCTGAAACCTGTCGCTTAAAGGTTTCTTCTGTCACGAAGAAATAGTCTTGGCCATCGACTTCACCCTGACGCGGAGCACGTGTCGTCGCCGAAACGGAAAACCGCAGTGTGTCGTCCCATTTCCGCAATGCGCGCGCCAAAGTCGATTTGCCTGCACCGGATGGA
Source organism: Rhodobacteraceae bacterium S2214 (assembly GCA_025141675.1). NCBI lineage: Bacteria > Pseudomonadati > Pseudomonadota > Alphaproteobacteria > Rhodobacterales > Paracoccaceae > Rhodobacteraceae bacterium S2214. The sequence continues at coordinate 2,171,964 of CP081161.1, read as the reverse complement.
GAAGACAAAATAATTAGTAGTCCACGACGCGCCATTAGTTACTCCACATTCTGAATCTGTTCGCGCATCTGATCGATAAGTGTTTTGAGTTCAAGCCCGATCCCGGTCAGTTTTGTGTGCTGCGCTTTGGAACACAGCGTATTAGCTTCGCGGTTAAATTCCTGTGACAGGAAATCCAGTTTCCGGCCCACAGGGTGATATTCTTTTTGCGCCACTTCGAGCAGTTCGGACGCGGCGGTGACATGTGCTTTCAGGCGGTCGATTTCTTCGGTCACATCGGTTTTGACGGCCAATGCGGCCATTTCCTGTGCCAGCTTGTCCGGATCAAGGTCGGTATTGCTGAGCACACGTTCCATCGCCGTTTGCAGCGCTTTTTCCGCCTCAGGGCGTCGTTCGATGATAGCGGCTTCTGCGTTTGCGATATTCCCTGCGATATCAGACAATTGTGTTGCGATGATCGCGTTCAGGCTTTGGCCTTCGCGTTCCCGCATGTTCACCAGATCATGCAGAAGCGGTCCGATATCTGCTTTGATCGCCGCCACGATTTCAGCACTCGGCCCTTCGTTGCCCGCGTTTTGCACAACGCCCCGTTGGTTCAGGACATCCGCAGTTGTTGGTTGGCCAAGGGTCACACCCATCGTAAATGCGCGTTCCTGAATGACGTCCAGCGCGCCGAGCACGCGGTCCAATTGCGCTTCGTCCAAAGACAGGTTTTGCGCTGTATCATTCATTGTAAGACGCAATGTCAGGCTGACATTGCCGCGTTTGATCGCCTTGGTGAATGCCGCGCGAATGTCGGCTTCCAGCCCATCAATGCCGTCCGGCAGTCGTAGCCGTAGATCCAATCCGCGTGCGTTCACGCTCCGCACCTCCCACGCCCAAGTTGCCCCATCCGCATGGCCTGTCCGGCTGGCAAATGCTGTCATTGATTGGATCATGGTGGTCTCGCTTTGCTGTGTGGCTCAGTTATTCGTACTGCGAAATCAATGAGTCGGCAAACAAGACTCGCTTGCTTTTGCGGTGGGGCGTCGCAGTGGTCCGTTAACCCATTAATCCTTTGTTAAGTGATTTGTGGTAACTTTCTGTTAACTTGTACGCAATTGATGAAGGCCGACGAAGGACAGTCAGATGCCCAATGAGCGTGAGTATACAACCCAACACCGCACCCCGTTTCACGATCAGGCGGGCGAAGACGTTCTAACGCGTGTCGAAGCGCATTGGCAGGATATGCGCAAAGGATCGGCCCTGCCAAACCGTGTTGATATGACACCTGGACCGTTGTCGGATAGCCTTGCGCATTGTTTTACCTTGGAACGTGTCACCCCGTCCGTCGCGCGTTTTCGCGTTGCTGGTCGCGCTATTCACCAAATACTGAATCTTGAGCCACGCGGCATGCCGATCAGCGCGCTTTTCACACCAATGGGCCGTGAAATGGTTGCGCCGATTATTTACGACGTATGTGAAGGGCCTGAAATTAGCGAAATCCCATTGGTCGCGCCACGTGGCCTAGGCCGCAGCCCATTGCGTGGTCGGATGTTGCTACTGCCATTGAAGCACGATGGTGAGGCGGTGAACCGTATTTTCGGCGCGATCGTGATTGACGGACGTGCGGGACGGCGTCCGCTTCGGTTTGAATTTGATAGCGAACAGTCGTTGCGCAGCGAACCTGTGCAGCCTGTCATCCGCACGGTCCACGAAATCCTGAAGTATCCGGATGTCGCACCGGTCGCCACACCGCCGCTCCCTTCCCCGCAGATATGGGAACCGCCTGCGTTACAGCCTACCTCGACACCTACGCCAGCTTTGCGTTTGGTCGTCGATAACACCTGAAACGAAAAAGGGCCGACCCATTTGGATCCGCCCTCTTTTATATCGTGTGCGCAGCGCGCTTAGCCTGCTGCAGCTGCTTTCAGCTGTGTGCGACGGTTGGACAGTTCTTCAGAAACGAGGAACGCAAGTTCCAAAGACTGAGACGCGTTCAAACGTGGATCGCAAGCAGTGTGATACCGATCGGCTAGGTTTTCGTCCGTCACCGCACGGACACCGCCTGTGCACTCAGTAACGTCTGCGCCGGTCATTTCGAAATGCACACCGCCCGGAATTGTACCTTCTGCGTTATGCACGCCGAAGAATTCCTTCACTTCACGCAGGACGCTATCGAATGGACGAGTTTTGTAGCCCGTTGACGATTTGATCGTGTTGCCGTGCATCGCATCACACGTCCAAGTCACGTTCGCACCTTCTTCCTGCACGGCTTTGATCAAGCGTGGCAGGTGTTCACCAACAGAGCCAGCACCGAAACGCGCGATGAGGGTCAAACGACCTTCTTCGTTGTGTGGGTTCAGCTTTGCCATCAGTGCCTTCAGGTGCCCTGTTGTCATGGTTGGACCGCATTTCAGACCGATCGGGTTTTGCACGCCAGAACAGAATTCAACATGCGCACCGTCAGGCTGACGTGTCCGGTCACCGATCCAGATCATGTGGCCGGAACCAGCCAGCATTTTGCCAGATGTTGAATCAACACGTGTCAGGGCTTCTTCATATTCCAGAAGTAGGGCTTCGTGGGATGTGTAGAATTCAACAGTGCTCAGCTCGTGGTTTGTTTCTGTTGAGATACCAGCCGCTTCCATGAAGGCCAGCGTATCTGAAATACGCTCTGCCATATCACGGTATTTTGCAGCGCCAGCCGCGTCTGTGAAGCCCAATGTCCACTGGTGGACTTTGTGCACGTCAGCGTAGCCGCCAGTTGAGAAAGCGCGCAGAAGGTTCAACGTTGCAGCAGCCTGCATGTAGGCCTGTGTCATGCGTTCTGGATCAGGCACACGTGCGGCTTCGGTGAAATCAAAACCGTTGATGATGTCGCCGCGGTAGCTTGGCAGTTCCACGCCATCGACTGTCTCTGTGTCTGCGGACCGTGGTTTCGCCATTTGGCCGGCCATGCGACCAACCTTTACGACAGGTACTTTTGCGCCGTATGTCAGCACCATCGCCATCTGCAGCATCACTTTGAACGTGTCGCGGATGCCGTCGGCTGAGAATTCAGCAAAGCTTTCCGCGCAATCCCCACCTTGCAGCAAGAACGCGTCGCCGCGTCCGCATGCTGCCAGATGATCGCGCAGACGGCGTGCTTCACCTGCAAATACCAATGGTGGATATGACGACAACCGCGCTTCGACAGCTTTCAAAGCCGCCGCGTCGGTATAGGTTGGCATTTGGATCCGGGGCTTGCTGCGCCAGTCCGTTTTTTGCCATGTCGTCATTGTCTCGCTCCAAATTCTATCAGTTTTTGCTACACGACCAAGATGATCGGTCTCTGCTTATACTGTGTAACGCCAAGGCTTCCAATGCCAAAGTCCCGCAATTGAGGGTGTCAAATGTCATCATCATGACGAAATGACTTGTCAGAGGCGCATTTTGTCGCAAAGGATGCCAGAACAACGACGATACAGGCGTGAAATATGAGCGTTTCTGACACCCCCACTTTGACGAATGACTTGGGCAAACCGAAACGGTTTGTGTTTGTTCTGCTCGATCAATTCACGATGCTTTGCTTTGCAAGTGCTGTTGAAAGTTTGCGCATTGCAAACCGGACAGCTGGCCAGCCGCTTTATGACTGGCGTTTTATCGGTGAAGACAGCGGGATGGCGACGTGTTCCAACGGGTGTTCGTTTCAGCTTGATGCCGATCTGGATGAGCTGAACCGCGACGATATCGTCATGATTTGCGGTGGCGTGAACATCCAAGCGGCCACAACGAAAAAGGTTCTGAATTGGGTGCGCCGTGAAGCAAGACGCGGTGTGACGATGGCCGGGCTGTGTACGGCTGGTTATACGTTGGCCAAAGCCGGATTGTTGGATGGTAAGAAAGCGACGATCCATTGGGAAAACCAAGACAGCTTTATCGAAGAATTCGAAGATATTGAACTGACGAAGTCGGTCTACGTGATTGATGGCAACCGGATCACCACGGCGGGCGGCACCGCATCTATTGATCTGATGCTCAAGATCATCGCCCAAGACCACGGCGAAGATTTGGCGAACGCGGTCGCCGATCAATTGATTTATTCGTCCATCCGCACCGACCAAGATACCCAACGTCTATCCGTTCCGACACGTATTGGTGTCCGGCATCCCAAGCTAAGCCGTGTCATTCAGATGATGGAAAAGAATATCGAAGAGCCGATCAGCCCTGCTGTGCTAGCAAAAGAAGTTGGCATGTCGACACGTCAACTAGAACGCTTGTTCCGGCGGTATCTGTCCCGCAGCCCCAAACGGTACTACATGGAACTAAGGTTAGGCCGTGCCCGTAACCTGTTGATGCAAACCGATATGACGGTGATTAACGTGGCCTTGGCCTGTGGTTTCGCGTCACCGTCGCATTTCTCGAAATGCTATCGGTCGCATTACAATACGACACCTTACCGCGAACGCGGAACGCAGGCGTCATCGCCCGTGTGATCGTCCGTGGGTCAGTATTTCCTGACCTTTACAGGTGCACCGTCACATTGAATGATCTTGGCATACACACTGCCACAGATTGGATTGCTCAATGCTGCGAAGCCGTTTGTTTATCAATAATCAAAGATTGAATGCCGCCGCCAACAATAATCCGGTGATCAGGCGTGGTGAGCCGGATCGCGATGCGGTTCGGTTGTTGCAACAAGCGTTGCGCGACCTGCAGGTCGCCACAATGCGGCGTTCCATCGGGGCCGACGGGATGTTCGACGGGGACTTTGGCGGGGAAACATTCCGCGCACTCAAAAGATTCCAGCACGATAATTCAGCCGGTGGTGCGACAGGCAATGGCACAGGCATTGCGGATCGCGAGACGTTGTTGTTGATGGACAGCCTGCTTGTTCCACTAAACATTGCCCCCTTAACGCCCACAACCGCCGCCGCCGCAGCCCCACCGGTCGAGACACCGGCCACATTAGCCCGCAGCACACCGAGATTGCCGACTGGTACACAACTGCGCCAGCAATACGGCGCATTCACAGCGGTTGGCGGCAAGCCTTGCCAACGCGGAATCACCCATCAATGTGCTATCCGCCTGACGATTGCATTGGCGCGGTGCAACATCGGCTTTCACCTGTCGCCAAGCCGCGTCGGGGAACTGTACGTCCATTCCCCCAATTCTGCGCTGTGCGGCGGTGGTTTGGAGGCGCACGATGCAAGTGCGCGCCGCGTCTTCAATTACATCTCGGGTTTTTGGAATTTCACGGCCTATAGCATCCACCGCAGCATGTCGGGCCGCGATATTTACTCGCGTATTCGCGACACACCCGCAATCATCTACTTTCACCGACTTAGCGGTGGAACCAATCACATCGACTTCTTCGATGGTGCGCGGATCATGAATGACGAACTAAATTATGCAGCCCCAGGAGAGCCGCGGCGCGGACGTCCCGATGCGACATTTCAGGCGACACGGCGTGCAATCCACGTTTTACCGCTGCTGCGCTAAAGTGTTTTCCGTCTAAAGCATGCGTCCCTTTTAGGAAAATCGCGCAATCTTGAGTGAACCTTACGTCAATCTGCCTTTCTACGGCATATCAGACGCGCTCCCCTTCCCTTTTTGAAATGCTCTGCGTAAACTTTTTGGCAGGATGACAAATACATCCACTAGGGAGACAAAAAATGAAAAATCTTTTGATGGCTTCAACAGCCATTGCAATGACTGCTGGTGCGGCTTTTGCTGAAGACGTAAAAATTGGTGTGATCCTCGGTTTTACCGGTCCACTTGAATCCATCACACCTGCGATGGGTGCTGGTGCTGAACTCGCCATGGCTGAAGTCAGCGAATCCGGCGCATTGCTCGACGGTTCAACCGTCACATCAGTACGCGGCGATTCCACATGTATCGATGCGGGTGCGGCGACAACTGCTGCAGAACGTTTGATCACAGCCGAAGGCGTGAACGCCATCATGGGCGCTGATTGTTCCGGCGTCACAGGTGCTATCCTGTCCAACGTGGCACTGCCAAACGGCACAGTGATGATTTCGCCATCCGCGACATCACCGGGCCTCTCCACAGCAGAAGACAACGGTCTGTTCTTCCGCACAGCCCCGTCTGACGCACGTCAGGGCGTGATCATCACAGAAATCCTGCAAGATCGCGGCATTTCCGAAGTTGCTTTGACATACACAAACAACGACTACGGCAAGGGTCTTGCTGATGCGTTCCAAGGTGCTTTTGAGGCAGCTGGCGGCACGGTGACAATCTCTGCCGCACACGAAGACGGCAAAGCTGACTACGCGGCTGAAGTTGGTGCATTGGCATCCGCTGGCGGCGAAGTTCTGGTTGTTGCGGGCTACGTTGACCAAGGCGGTTCCGGCGTTGTGCGCGGTGCGCTTGATTCTGGCGCGTTTGACACGTTCTACTTCCCAGACGGCATGGTTGGCGCAAAGCTGAACGAAAACTTCGGTGAGGAACTGAACGGTTCTTACGGCGCATACCCGGGTACTGACAACGCAGGTGCTGGCAAGTTTGTTGAACTGGCTGAAGCTGCTGGCTTTGACGGTACAGGCGCATTCGCACCTGAATCTTATGACGCTGCTGCCCTGATCATGTTGGCGATGCAAGCGGCTGGGTCTTCTGATTCTGCTGACTTCAAAGATCACGTGATGGACGTCGCAAACGCACCGGGCGTTGAAATCATGCCGGGTGAACTAGCCAAAGGTCTTGAACTGATCGCAGCTGGCGAAGACATCGACTACGTTGGTGCATCCGCTGTTGAACTGATCGGACCGGGTGAATCTGCTGGTAACTACCAAGAGATCGAATTCGCTGACGGCGAATATTCCACCATCGGTTACCGTTAATCGGACTTGAAACACTGGGACGGTGCGGGTTTATCCCGCGCCGCCCCATACGATAAGACACGCTGATTGCGTGGGTAGGTGGGGATCATGATCGTCGTAGAGAATTTGGTGAAAACCTTTGGTGGTTTTCGCGCTGTTGATGGTGCGTCGTTGGAAATCGGCGAAGGGACAATTACAGGATTGATCGGCCCGAACGGAGCCGGAAAAACCACGCTTTTCAATGTGATCGCGGGCGTACATGAACCAACTGCGGGTCGTGTGACAATGGCGGGTGAAGATATCACAGGCCTGCCGCCGCATAAATTATTTCATAAAGGGTTGCTGCGGACCTTTCAAATCGCACATGAATTTTCATCCATGACTGTTCGCGAAAACCTAATGATGGTGCCCGGTGCCCAATCAGGTGAAACGCTCTGGAACGCATGGTTTGGGCGCCGCGGCATCGCCGAAGAAGAACGAGCGTTAGGCGCGAAAGCCGATGAAGTTCTCGAATTCCTCACAATTGATCATCTGACCCATGAAAAAGCGGGCAACTTGTCCGGTGGACAGAAGAAGCTGTTGGAACTTGGCCGGACGATGATGGTCGATGCCAAAATTGTGTTCCTCGACGAAGTCGGGGCTGGCGTGAATCGTACCCTGCTGAACACAATTGGTGATGCGATCATCCGATTGAATAAAGAACGCGGCTACACCTTCGTCGTCATCGAACACGACATGGATTTCATCGAACGGCTTTGCGATCCGGTTATTTGTATGGCCGAAGGCAAGGTGCTCGCTGAAGGCACACTGGCAGAGATCAAAGCAAATGAACAAGTGATCGAGGCCTATTTGGGCACTGGATTGAAGAACAAAGACAAGCTGGCTGCAACGTGATCGGGTGCGCAGTGGATTGTTTTGGACAGATGAAATTGGAAGCACGACATGTCTGAGCCGTTTTTGATTGGCGATACAATGACCGGCGGCTACGGCAAAGGCCCTGATATTCTGCACGGCTGTACCATTGCCGTCGAAAAGGGCGAAATTGCTGTGATCGTGGGGCCGAATGGCGCGGGTAAATCCACGGCGATGAAGGCTGTGTTCGGGATGCTGAACGTGCATTCCGGATCCGTGCGTCTGGATGGTGAGGATATCACCAGCCTGTCCCCGCAAGACCGCGTGATCAAGGGCATGGGGTTTGTGCCGCAGGTTCGCAATATATTCCCGTCGATGACTGTTGAAGAAAACCTTGAAATGGGTGGGTTCATCCGCACGGACGATATCAAGCCGACGATGGAACAGATCTATGATCTGTTTCCGATCCTGCGCGATAAACGTGATCAAGCCGCGGGCGAATTGTCTGGTGGTCAACGTCAGCAGGTTGCTGTTGGTCGGGCGTTGATGACCCAGCCCAAGGTTTTGATGCTAGATGAGCCGACAGCGGGTGTATCACCTATCGTCATGGACGAATTGTTCGACCGGATCATCGAAGTCGCCCGCACAGGTATCCCCATTCTGATGGTGGAACAGAACGCGCGGCAAGCGCTTGAAATCGCGGATAAAGCCTATGTTCTGGTACAGGGGCGCAATGCGCATACAGGTACGGGTAAAGAACTACTGGCCAACCCCGAAGTCCGCGCGAGTTTCTTGGGCGGATGATGGTGAAAGCGGTATCAGCAATGGCGATGGCAGCGGGTCCGGTATCGGCCGAGACTGTGCTGTGTGATATGCAAGGTGCGGCTTTGGATTTCTTCATAGATCGCAACCACTTTGCCGCCCCCGTTGATGCTAATGAACCACCGCGCCGTGCGGCGACTGTGGTGTCATATGGTACGCAGCAATTCCCAGCGACCCCGTTTCTAATCGGGGACACACGCGGATTTGAGGCCGAGGGGCTAGGCGGAACAACAACACTTTTTGTGATGCAACCGAATGGCGATGCTGTGGTCAGCAACAGCCTTGCCGGCACGCGGCTCACAGGAAAATGCACCATCCGAAAGGATGAGAAATGACGACGAAGGGTCTGATTTAATGGACTATTTAAACGCGCTAGTCGCATTGGCGAATTTTGTGATCGTACCGGGGCTGGCCTATGGTGCCCAGCTTGCGATCGGCGCTTTGGGCGTCACGATGATCTACGGTATTTTGCGATTTTCAAACTTTGCCCATGGCGACACGATGGCATTCGGGACCGCGATCACCATCCTTTTCACATGGCTGTTTCAGTCTTGGGGCATCTCATTGGGGCCGTTGCCGACCGCCCTTCTTGCTCTACCGTTCGGGATCGCGGGTTGTGCGTTGTTGCTGCTTGGCACGGACAAAGTGGTCTACAAGTTCTACCGCGCTCAGAAAGCCAAGCCTGTGATCCTTGTGATTGTGTCGCTTGGTGTGATGTTTGTGATGAACGGCATCGTACGCTTCGTGATCGGCGTCCGCGATATTCGGTTTGCAGATGGCGAACGATTCATCATTTCCGCCCGTGATTTCAAGGAGATGACAGGCCTGCGCGAAGGTTTGGCGATTAAATCCACGCAGGCGATTACGCTTGTCGTTGCGATCATCGTCATGGCGCTGTTGTTCTACTTCCTCAACAAAACGCGCACGGGTAAATCCATGCGGGCCTTTTCCGATAATGAGGATCTCGCGCTGCTGTCCGGCATTAATCCAGAACGGGTTGTGATGGTCACATGGTTGATCGTTGCTGCCTTGGCCACGACTGCGGGTGTGTTGTACGGTTTGGATAAGTCTTTCAAAGCGTTCACCTATTTCCAACTGCTTCTTCCCATATTCGCCTCTGCGATCGTCGGCGGGATTGGTAATCCAGTGGGCGCGATTGCTGGTGGTTTCACAATCGCCTTTGCAGAGGTGACGATCACTTACGCTTGGAAAAAGATCCTTGTCTACATCATGCCCGAGAACCTCGAGCCCGATGGGCTCGTCCAGTTGATGTCCACCGATTACAAATTTGCCGTCAGCTTTGCGATCCTGATCATCGTGCTGCTGTTCAAACCGACCGGCCTGTTTAAGGGGCAATCGATATGAGCCTTTCATTGCGTAACACATTCCTCGTTTTGTTTGTCGCAGGGCTATACCTGCTGGAAGGCACAACCGAGTTCTGGATTTTCAGTGGATCGCCGGATTCCGCGCTTAAGATGCTGAATTTCGCCCTCATCGCTGCGATCATGGCGCTTGGCGTCAACCTGCAGTGGGGTTTTGCTGGTTTGTTCAATGTCGGGATTATGGGCTTTGTGGCCTTGGGAGGCTTGGCGGCCGTTCTGATTTCGATGCCACCAACCGAAGGCGCGATGGCCGCAGGTGGCTGGCGCGTGTTGCTAGGTCTGCTTATGGGCGCTGCGACGATTGTGCTGACGGTCCTTGCCCGTGCAAAAATGGCGCCGGGCCACGTGCGGACACTGACCACACTTGGCATTCTCGTCGTCGGGTTCTTCGTGTTTCGTTGGGTGTTTGACGGCGGTGTTGCGGGTGTTGAGGCGATCAATCCTGCATCGACAGGCAACATCGGTGGTCTGAATTTTGGTGGTGAAAACTACAAAGACTACGGTTGGATGGCGATTGTTGCTTGGCCTGTTGGTGGTCTGTTCGCAGCTGGTGCCGCTTGGGTCATTGGCAAGACAGCGCTTGGGCTGCGGTCAGACTATTTGGCGATTGCGACCTTGGGCATTGCCGAGATTATTCTTGCCGTCATCAAGAACGAAGACTGGTTGTCGCGCGGCGTGAAGAACGTCACCGGCCTGCCCCGTCCCGTGCCTTACGAGATCGATCTGCAAAGTGATCCGACCTTTATTGAACGCGCTGCAAGCTGGGGTCTTGATCCTGTCACAGCGTCCACGTTGTGGGTCAAGGTTGGGTATTCATTGATCTTTACCGTGTTCTTGGTTGTGCTGTTAGTATTGGCCCAACTGGCGCTGAGTTCTCCGTGGGGCCGCATGATGCGCGCGATCCGCGACAACGAAACCGCAGCTGAAGCGATGGGTAAAAACGTCACCGCACGGCATTTGCAGATTTTCATCCTTGGGTCCGCGATTTGCGGCATTGCTGGCGCGATGATGGTCACGATTGATGGTCAGTTGACGCCAACGTCATATCAACCCCTGCGTTTTACGTTCCTGATCTGGGTGATGGTGATCGTTGGTGGGTCCGGTAACAACTTTGGTGCCGTGCTTGGCGGTTTCCTGATCTGGTGGCTTTGGGTCATGGTTGAACCTTTGGGGCTTTGGGTCGCGGAAGTTACTACTGCTGGCCTTGATCCGACAAACTGGTTCGCTGTGCGTATGTCCGAATTTGGGGCGCATATGCGGCTGTTGACCATGGGTGTTGTGATGCTGTTGGTTTTGCGGTTTAGCCCGCGTGGTTTGATGCCCGAAAAGTAGTGGCAACCAAGGAGTGGTCCTTGGTTTCACGAGGCGTTACAAGGCCCGAAGCAAATAACGTTAAGGGTTACACATGGCGCTCGTTTTTCGGTGGCTGATGCGGTTCATTACTGGGCTGATTGCGTTGTGTGTGGTCGTTTTTGTCCTCGCCTATTACTTCGCGTCCAGGTCATTGCCGGAATACACAGCTGACGAAGCCGTCTCCGGCATCATCGCGCCGATTGAAATCGTGCGCGATAACGCGAATGTGCCGCATATCTTTGGCGAAAACGACGCGGATGTGTATTTCGCGCTCGGCTATGCCCATGCCCAAGATCGTATGTGGCAGATGACGATGCTGCGCCGCACGGCACAGGGTCGGTTGTCCGAATTGTTCGGGGAACGGACGCTGCCGATTGATAAGTTGCTGCGCCACCTCGACCTTTACCGGACCGCGATTGATTCCGTTGAAGATCAGGACGACCAGACCCGTGTCGCGCTTGATGCCTATGCTGACGGCGTAAACGCTTGGCTGGGTAAAGTGAGTGAAGGCGCACGAGGCCGCGGTGCGCCCGAGATGTGGATGTTCAACCATGCGATAGCGCCGTGGCAGCCGGCAGACAGCATTGCGGTGATCAAACTGATGGCATTGCAACTGTCGTCGCATCTTGAGAACGAAGTTTTGCGGGCCCGCACATCGTTGATGTTGCCGCCTGATCGGGTCGTCGACATCCTGCCCGATGATCCCGGGATGGGCATTGCGATGTTGCCCGAATATGCGTCCCTTGTCCCAAATGTCCCGCGCTATGCCGCGAACACGCGTGCGCCGTTTGATCCGTTGTCCCCTGTCAAACCAGCCCCATTGGCAGGTGCGTCGAATGCTTGGGCTGCCGGACCAACACGATCGGCGACGGGCGGTACTTTGCTTGCGAATGACCCGCATCTTGGACTAACCGCACCGACCGTCTGGTATCTGGCGCGGCTTGAGCTTGCGTCGGGCGGTGTGATCGGTGGCACGATCCCGGGGGTTCCCGCTGTGATGACTGGCCGGAGTGATCAAATTGGTTGGGGGATCACGTCCAGCTACCTCGATGATCAGGATTTGTTCATCGAAGAGGTTAACCCCGATGATCGCAGCGAATACCGGACGCCGGGTGGCTGGGCGCCCTTCACAACACGCGACAGCATCATCAACGTCCGTGAAGGATCAGCTGTAACTGTCCGCTTGCGCGCGACAGAGAACGGGCCGGTTATTCCAGCTGATCAGTTCGACCTGTCGACTATCACGCCGCCGGGGCATGTCGTATCATTGGCGTGGACAGCATTGTCGCGCGATGACACCACGATGTCCGCCGCGATCAAAATGATGCAGGCTAAGAACATAGCGGACGCTTTTGAAGCTGCAGAAGATTACGTCGCGCCGTCGCAGAACCTAACGGTCGCAGATCGCACACGGATTGGGCTAAAGACCATTGGCGCGATCCCTGCCCGTACACCCAACCATCAAAGCCAAGGCCGCCTGCCAAGCTTCGGTTATATCGATGCAAACCGCTGGTATGGCCGACTGCCGTATGCCGATAATCCTGAATTCACCGATCCGTCAGGTGATATCTTGGGTAACACAAACAACAAAACCTCAGATGCCCCGTTTCCGAACCATGTGTCTTACGTGTGGGGCGACACCCAGCGGATCAAACGGTGGCAACGTCTGATGCAAGCGCGCGAAGTGCATACCCGTGAAAGCTTCATCGAGGCGCAGTTGGATACCGTCAGCTATACCGCGCGATCACTGCTTCCTTTGATGGGCGCTGATCTATGGTTCACAGGTGAAGCAGCCCCTGATGGCACACCTGAACGCCGCAGACAGCAAGCGTTAGAGCTGTTGGCCGCGTGGAACGGGGAAATGAACGAACACCTGCCCGAACCATTGATTTACGCCGCTTGGCTGCGTGAATTGCACAAGCGTCTGACACGCGATGAATTGGGGCCTCTTGCATCTGAGTTCACCCATGCAGACCCCGTGTTTATTGAACGCGTTTTCCGCGACATCGACGGCGCATCTGTATGGTGTGACGTTGTACAATCTGCACCTGTTGAGACCTGCACCGATATTTCACGCCTAGCCCTTGATGACGCGCTGATCTGGATTGATGAAAACCACGGAACAACAGTCGCCGCGCTACGTTGGGGGGATGCCCACCAAGCCACACACGATCATCCAGTTCTGGGGAATGTGCCGCTGCTCAGTTGGTTTGTGAACATCCGGCAGTCGACCTCTGGCGGTGATAATACCTTGCAACGGGGCAAAACGTCGGGCACCGGACCGAACCCATTCCAGAACGTGCATGCGGCGGGGTATCGCGGTGTCTATGACTTTGCCGATCCCGATAGTTCGGTCTTTGTCAGCGCCACGGGTCAATCAGGGCACCCGCTATCGCGCTATTACGACAACATGGGTGAACTATGGCGGCGTGGTGAATACGTGCCAATGTCGCTTGATCCGGCACTTGCACGGGCGGCGGCGGTAGGTGTGACGTCTCTGACACCAACGGGGCAGTAGTCTTATCAAGTTATTAAGACCGCCAAGCTATCTGGAATGGATGACTTGGTTAGACAAATTGATGCCGCGGCTCGTGGCGGGTTTTGCGATAAAATCCTTACGGGATCTTTTACTGAAGCTGATCCTGTTCTGCGCGCTTGTGACTGCGGTATCTTATCTGTCCAATGTCGACCTGTTTTCAAGCGTTGGCGCGTTGGGCTGGGCGTCTGAATTTTGGCTTATCATACTTGCGGCGGCACCTGTGCTGGTCTTCCAAATGAGCGTCGTGACATATCTAAGCCATCTGCAACGCCGCCTTGAAGGAGCTGAATTGCGCGACCCGCTGACTGGTTTGCCAAATCGTCTTGCGTTCATCAACCGGAGCAAAACGATGCGATTGCTATACCCGCAAGGAGTTATGGCACTGTTTGACGCGGATAATTTCGAACGTATCAACGACGCCTACGGTCATGCGTTCGGCGATCAGTGTTTGCGTCAGATAGCCGAAGTCCTGCGTAAGAATACGACGGATCAAGATGTGATCAGCAGGCTAAGCGGCACAGAATTCGCGGCTTTCATTCCGGTCCAGTCAAAGACTGATGTCAGAGCATTGTGCGATACGATGTCTGATGAGATATCGCTAAAGGCACTACAAACGCATGCGATGGGGGGCCGCAGCGTTCGGTTAACGATGTCTATCGGTGTAGTCCAAGCCGGTCCGCATCATCCCATCGATCTGTTGCTTAGTCGTGCGGATACGGCACTTTACAGCGCAAAAGATGCTGGCCACGGACGAATTGTGCATTGGAAAGACGTGCCGTCCACCATGCGGCAGGCATCGTGATCAAAGACGCGAGAACCGTGCTTTTTGCAGCGATGTCCAGAAAACCGTCAGCTTGTACCCATCGTCCGTCTGGGTATCATCGGTGACAATTCCCTGATCAAACAACCAAGCGCGTTCGCGCCCCTGTGCGAAGCTGAGTTCAAGCACGGCTTCACTGCGCGGGTCTTTCAGTTTGCTGGCAAGATCATCCAGCAGACCCGCCATTCCTTCGCCAGTGATCGCTGATACCGCGTAGAGATCATCGGTGCGGTCTGCCGTTTTGATCATCGCTTCGCGGGCTTCGTCGTCAACGCGATCAATCTTGTTCCACACTTCGATCAGCGGTGACCCTTCGGCGACGCCAAGTGATTCAAGAATTTGCATGACATCGTGGGATTGTTCTTCGCTTTGCGCATGCGAAATATCGCGGACATGCACAATCAGATCGGCGTCCAACACTTCTTCCAAGGTGGCGCGGAACGCGGCAACAAGTTCGGTCGGCAAGTCACTGATAAAACCCACGGTATCCGACATGATGACATCGTCACCGGACGGCAAAGTAATTTTGCGCATGGTGGGATCGAGCGTGGCAAATAACATGTCTTTCGCAAAAACTTCCGCACCGGTCAGTTTGTTGAACAGCGTTGATTTGCCTGCGTTGGTGTAGCCCACAAGGGCTACAATCGGGAATGGCACCTTCGCGCGCCCTGCCCTGTGCAAGGTGCGGGTTTTCACAACCTTATCAAGATTTTGCCGCAAGGCCTTCAACTGCATATCAATGGCGCGACGGTCGGCTTCGATCTGGGTTTCCCCCGGACCACCGACGAACCCAAGACCACCACGTTGGCGTTCAAGGTGGGTCCAAGCACGGACAAGTCGCGTTCGCTGATACGACAGCGCGGCCATTTCAACCTGTAAAACACCTTCAGCGGTGCGCGCACGATCGCTAAAGATTTCGAGGATCAGACCTGTGCGGTCCAGCAGTTTCACGTCCCACGCTTTTTCAAGGTTGCGCTGCTGCACGGGGCTAACTGGGCCATCCACAAGTACGAGCTCGACTTCCGCTAATTTGATCCGTTGCTTCAGTTCTTCGATCTTGCCTTTGCCGAACAACATACCCGCATGCATTTTTGGCAGGCGCACAACTTCAGACCCGACCACTTGAAGGTCAGGCAAAGCTGCGGCCAAAGACACCGCTTCTTCCAAAGCGGGTTCAGCCAATCGGCGTGAATGGTTTGACTTTACGTCTGGGTGCAGCACCCAAGCCCGTGTAATGGGCCGGTCGTGTTCAAGCAAAGTTACTCTTCGCCTTCATAAAGTGAAATCGGCTGCGCTGGCATGATCGTTGAGATCGCGCTTTTGTAGACCAGTTGTGACTGACCATCACGACGCAGAAGTACGCAGAAGCTATCGAACCAAGTAATCACGCCCTGAAGCTTGACCCCGTTCACCAGAAATATGGTGACAGGTACTTTCGCCTTACGCACGTTGTTCAGGAAAGCGTCTTGCAGGTTGGCTTTATCTGAGGCCATAGGTGAACCCTTTATTGTTATTATGGCCACGCGTGGCCGTCCTCATCTTCGTTAATGGCAGTATGTCCTGCGCTACGAAATTGTTAAACCCCCGAAATTGAGGGCCGTCTTTGATTAGTTCCGCCAGATTTCTGGATTAAACAATGCAATAATCGCTAACGTTTCCAGCCGACCCAATACCATTGCCATGGCAAGAATGACTTTGGCGAGGTCTGGGATGCCGGAATACGCAATTGGTGTCTCTGCGGCCACAATCGCTAAGGGGCCTGTCGTGGAAAGCGCCGAAACGGCAAGAACCATAGCGGTTTCGAATTGCACGCCGGTCAAGGACAACAAAACCATCACCGCCGCGATGCTGACGCAGAACAGCATGAAGAAGATCCACGAAATATACGCGCCTTTCCGTCTGATACGGCGGGCTTCGCGGCCGCCACCGCCTACGGAAGATGGATGGACCAAACGTTCGAGTTCGCGGCCACTGTGACGATACAACGCATACACACGCAGCAGTTTGATGCCGCCAGCCGTTGTGGCCACCCCGCCACCGATCAAGGCGAGGCCTGCCAGTAATAGTCCTGGAGTCGGCAATCCTGTCCAGTTGGTTGTTTCCACCCAATCTGCCGACTCAAAACCAGTGGTCGTCAAAAACGATGCAACGGTAAACAGTGCCCCCCAGATCGCCTGAAAGCTATCGCCAAGTTCGGTCTGGGTGGTTTCATCGATGGCCGCAACAAAATGGCGTAGAAATAGGAACGCCGATGCCAGAACAATTAGGGTGATACCGATGCGAAATTCGGGATCATGGAACCAGCCTTCATCGTTTTCACCAGCGAGCCCTTTGCTAAAGACAAGGCGGCTAATTGCGATCACGAAGAAACAAAAGACCAGCACTTCGCCCCAGAACCCTGAAGCGGCGTAATAGAAACCGCCAATTGGCGTGATCCCTGACGTGGATAGCACCGCCATTGCATGGCAAAGGGCCACGTAGGAATATTCCCCAAGCAGCGTCAGACCGCCCCAAAGAGCGACAGTCAGCATCACGTAAAGTGGCGTCAGTTGCAGCGCATAGCGTGTCAATCGTTCGCCCGCATCAACCGCACGGGCTTCTTGTGCGGCACCATAAGCGGTTCCCCTGCCCGCGACCGACGTCGCACGCACTTCGAAACCGCCAAGGTTCATTGGTGCGAAGATCGAAATCGCTGCGATCCAAACCAAGAGCCCGCCAAGCCACCCGACAAGCGACCGCCATAGGTGCAGCGCTGGCGTCAGTTGGCCCGCGTTATCGTAAAGTGTCGCCCCCGTGGTTGTCAGGCTCGACACCATTTCGAACCACGCGTTGAGGATCGTTGTGTTTCCGACAGCCTCGTAGAACGGAATAGCCAACATAAACGGAAGGACTGTGAACGCCGCAAGCAGCGACAAAAGCTGGCTGCGCGCCACGTTCTTTGGTTCATAGCCCGCGGTGGCCAGCCCCATGACAAGCGTCAGCGTGCCGAACAGAATGAAACCATAGAAGAAGACACGCATGGTGACGTAATCCCCCAACGACAGGCCAAAGCCCGCGGGGACGATCATCGCCAACGACCCGATCCCCATCAGGATGACGAAAAATGGAACGCGGGACAGGCTTTTTATCATTAGAAGAAGTCAATCGTCACTTGCAGCAGGCGTTCGACCTCTGGAACGTCGGCTGACATCGCGAAAATGGAAATCACGTCGGCTTCTTCAATCCGCGTTTCACCGGTTGGTTTCACAAACTTATCGCCTTTTAGCACCGCGCCGACCAAGACACCTTCCGGGAATGCGACGTCTTTGATCTTTTTACCGGCGATTGACGATGTGCTGAGCACTTGCGCTTCGATGACTTCGGCCTCGGCGTCACCAATCGAATAGACGCCGCGCACGCGTCCATGACGCACATGGCGCAAGATAGACGATACGGTCGTTGCACGCGGGTTGATGTAGGCATCGACGTCTAGCGGGCCCATCAATGGGATCAGCGTCGGATCGTTGATCAGACAAATCGCCATTTTGCAGCCCATTTCCTTGGCACGTACGGACGTCAAAAGGTTGGTCTTATCATCATCCGTCACGGCTAGAATGGCGTCAGCATTGGTGATGTTCGCCTCTTCCAGAAGGCTGGAATCAAGCCCGTCGCCGTGCAGCACGATTGTGCGATTCAGCGCATCGGCCGCGTTTTCGGCAATCCTGCGATCCTTTTCGATCACTTTGACCCGAACACGTTCGGTCCGCTCTTCCAGAACTTTGGCGACACCTAGCCCAACGTTGCCGCCGCCGACGACGACAATGCGTTCTTGCTTGGCATGTGTTTTCCCGAAGATTTCGAGCGTCCGTGTCAGGTCTTTGGTATCTGTGAAAATGTAGCAATCATCTTCCGGAAAGATTTGATCGCCGGGGGCTGGCACGAACAAAACCCCATCACGTCTGATGCCAACGACAATGGCGCGCAAGGTTGAAAAGAGGTCCGTAAGTTGCCGTAAAGGCGTATTAATTACCGGACAGTCTTCGTCGATTGTGATGCCGATCAACTGAGCGCGGCCTTCAAGGAA